>JBQCGD010000024.1:0-39755 GCA_051955985.1 Phycisphaerae bacterium
CACCCCCCCAAAAAATCGAAACTCGAAAATCGAAACTCGAAAATAAACACCCAACCGCCCCTCACCCCCCCCCCCCCCCCCCCCCCCCCCCCCCCCCCCCCCCCCCCCCCCCCCCCCCCCCCCCCCCCCCCCGCCGCCGCCCCGCCCGGGCTCCCGCGGCGGCGGGCGGCCCCAGGGGTGACGGGTTAGCACATGGCGGCGAACGTCATGAGCACGAGCATCGCGATTTTGAGTTTCTTCGGGGTTACGAAGGTGTTCAGCATAGTCATCACCGTTTGCCTCCGGTGTAGTGGATAGTTACGACCCTGATCCACTGGTAGGAATAGCAAAAGCAATGCTGAGCTTTGGGGGAGGGGTGTTGGGGGTGCGAGGATTGGATGTAAGTGCTTGGTGAGAGGAATTTTGTGGAAAGTATTCGGGAAGGCGGAGGGGCGGGGGTGGTGAGGGCGTGTTGCGAAAAAACAACATTTCGGCGTAGGGGTGTTGCCGAGATGCCGCAAAGCGACGGTGGGTGAGCGAAGCGCGGAGAGGGCGGGCGCAACAAAAAAGCGGACGCTCCGCGGGGAGCGGAGCGTCCGGGCTGGTCATGTGGAGCCGGTGCGTATTCAGGCGCGGTTACTGCGGCTGCACGGGCTCGCGCGGCTGCAGGGGTTCGATGGTGAAGGCGTACTGGTAGTCTTTGTTGGCGGGGAGCTGGTATTTGGGGAGGGGCCAGGCGCCCCAGGAGGTTTCGCCGCCGACTCCCATTTGTGCGTGCTCGATCTGGACGGTGACGAAGTTTCGCCAGGGGATTTCAGCCGGGTGGGCTTTGCCTTCGAGGTCGGACTGGAGGAAGGGGTAGGCGCCCATTTCGAGGAGGTGGTCGTCGGCGGTGCGGAAGCGGAGGCCGCGGCCGGTGGCATCGGTGAAGGAACTCCAGCGGATGTCGGTGCGGTTGGCGGTTTCGCCCGGCTCGTGATAGGGGTACCACAGCTTGTTGACGTCGCCGGACCAGAGGCCGACGGGGTAGCCGGTTTTGCGGTCGACGTAATTTTCCTCAAGGCCCCGGCCGAACCAGGTCCAGGTGTGGAGGTCGGGGGCGAGTGCGCACATCATGCCGATGCGGGGGAAAACCGGGAGGTTGTCGCCCTGGGGGTGGAGGGTGCAGGCGACATTGATGAAGCCGTCGCCGGTGATGGCGTAGGTGACCGCGGCGGTGGTGGAACCGGCGGGAATGGCGAGCTGGTAGGAGAGGAGGAGGGCGTTGTTGTCGGTGGATTGGGAGCGGCTGGTGGCGGTGGTCTTGTCGCCGGCGGATTTCCAGATGGCGCACTTGTCAGGCTCGTGGTTCCCGCGGTCATTGTCGGTGGGGGGGCGCCAGAAATTGAGCTGGAGCGGCGCGGCGAGAAGTTGTTTGCCGTCGAGGAGGTAGGAGGTGAGGCGGCCGGTCTTGTCGTCGAAGGTGGCGGTGAAGCGGTCGCCTTTGATGGTGGTGGTGCTGGCGGCTTCATCATGGGCCGCGGCGGGGAGGGAGGGGGAGACGTGCGGTGCGGCGTGGGGTTTCGTCCATTCGAGGGCGACCTGCTCCCGCGAGATGACGAAGTCGGCATCGCCCCAGGGATGCTTGTCGCCCTGGAGGAATTCGAGGTTCAGGTGGTACTCGGCATCGGGATTGGGGGTGACGCTGGGGAGGGGGACGGTGAATTCCTCCGCGGTTTGCGGGGCGAGCGGCGGGAGGGTGGCGGTGCCGGACTGAATGGGGCGGCCGTTCTGGAGGAGCGTCCAGCGGTAAGGCTGGGCGTCGAGAGTTTTGAAGAAGAACTCGTTGAAGACTTTGACGCGGGGCTGGGGAGCGTGGAGATCGACGGGGGAGACGAGGAGGTTGCGGTACTGGTAGCCCACTTCGACGGCGTGGGGGTTGGGCGTGTCATCGCCGTGCATGATGCCGTTGCAGCAGAAGTTGTTGTCGTTGGGGAGATCGCCGAAATCGCCGCCGTAGGCGAAGTAGCGGAGGGAGCCATCGGATGCCACGTATTTTTCGGGGTTGAGCATGGTGACGGCGGATTTCTGGTTGGGGAGGGGAGGCTCGGTGCGGAGGATCCCCTGGTCGCGCCAGTCCCAGATGCATCCGCCCTGCAGGAGGCGCTCCTTGCGGTATTCGTCCCAGTAGTCGGAGAGGCCGCCGTCGGAGTTGCCCATGGAGTGGCTGTATTCGCACTGGATCATGGGGCGCTGCTGGTCAAGGGGCTTTTTCTCTTCGCGGCGGCACCAGGCGTCGAGGTTGCGGGTTGGGAAGTACATGGGGGAGTAGACATCGACGTAGGAATCCATGCGTCCCTGCTCATAGTGAACGGGGCGGCTGGGGTCACGGTGGTGGACCCATTCGGAGCAGCGGACGAAGTTGATGCCGTTGCCGGCTTCGTTGCCCAGGGACCACATGATGATGGAGGGGTGGTTTTTGAGTTCTTCGACCATGTTGCGGAGGCGATCGAGGTGGGCGGCGCCCCAGGAGGGATCCTTGGCGAGGGATTCCTTGCCGTAGCCCATGCCGTGCGATTCGATGTTGGCCTCGCTGATGATGTAGAAGCCGTATTCATCGACGAGCTCGAGGAAGCGGGGATCGTTGGGGTAGTGCGAGGTGCGGATGGTGTTGATGTTGAGGCGTTTCATGTTGTCGAGGTCGGCGCGCATGGAGTCTTCTTTGACGTACTGGCCGGTGAGGTGGTTGAAGTCGTGGCGGTCGACGCCCTTGATCAGGACGGGTTTTCCGTTGACGAGGAGGTTGCCGTTTTTCACTTCCGAGCGGCGGAAGCCGATTTTGGTGGCGTAGTGGGCGACGGGTTTTCCGTCGGGATCGTTGAGGGTGAGGAGGAGGGAATAGAGTCGGGGGATTTCGGCGGACCAGGGCTGGATGTGGAGGTCGCCGGTGCGGGCTTGCTGGACGTCGTCGCCGGCGATGGGGGTTTGGCCGGCCGAACGGAGTTTGGTGATTTCGTGGCCGTCGGCGTCGAGGAGGGAGGCGTCAACCGAATAGGGGCGGCCCTGGCGGGAGTAATCGTGGGCCCAGGTGGTGAGGGAGAGCTCGCCGGTTTTGTAATCGTCGGCGAGGGTGGCGTTGACCTGGAAATCGCGCAGGTCGAGCGTGTCGGCGGACCAGAGGTAAACGTCGCGGAAAATGCCGGAGAGGCGCCACATGTCCTGGTCTTCGAGGTAGGAGCCGTCGCTGTACCGGTAGACTTCGACGGCGAGGAGATTCTTGCCGTCGTGGAGGTAGGGGGTCAGGTTGAATTCGGCGGGGGTGCGGCTGTCCTGCGAGTATCCGACGCGCTGGCCGTTGACGTAGAGGTAGAAGGCGGATTCGACGCCGTTGAAGGTGATGAAGGTTTCGCGGCCATGCCAGTCCGCGGGGAGTTCGAATTCGCGGCGGTAGGAGGAGACGGGGTTGCGTTCCTTGTAGGAGGTCCAGCGGTGGTCAGGCTCGCCCATCACGCGCGGCGGATCTTTTTTGAAGGGGTAGGTGATGTTGGTGTAGAGGGGAGTGCCGTAGCCCTGGAGTTCGACGTCGGAGGGGACGGGGATGGTTTTCCAGGCGGAATCGTCGAACGAGGTTTGGAAGAAATCGGCGGGCCGTTCATCGGGGTTGGGGGACCAGTGGTATTTCCAGTCGCCGTTGAGGAGCTGGCACCAGGGGCTTTGCATGCGGGTTTGGGTGAGGGCGGCGTGGGCGTCGGGGAAGGGCATTTTGACGGCGTGGGGTTCTTCCTTGTTGATGCGGAAGATGGATTGGTTTTCCCAGTCGTGCGCCTGGGGGGCGGGGGAGGGATCGGCGGCGCGTGCGACGGCGGCGGTGAGGAGGAGGGCAATCTGCGAAAGGAGGAAACGGGACTTGATCATGAAATGCTCCTGCGAATTCGGAAGGTGGTGAAAGACATCGGCGTTTGTGCCGATGAGTATCGCTTCATGCGCGTATTTAGTAAACGATGTTAATTAAATGCGATTGCAGGGCGGCTCGGATGTGGGGTCCGTGGCGGCATCGCGGGGCGCAGGCCTCGTTATTCGTGGCTTTCCTGCTACAATCACCCCTCTTTCGATTCATGCCCCGCCCGTGCTGCGGCTTAGCCAGAGGTATCTCCCTTGTCCCTTCCCATTGTTGCCATTGTCGGCCGACCGAACGTCGGCAAGTCGAGTTTGCTGAATTTTCTTGCGGGGCGCCGGATTTCGATTGTGGATCCGACGGAGGGCGTGACGCGCGATCGGATCACGACGCCGGTCGAGGTGAATGGGAAGTATTTCGAGCTGACGGATACGGGCGGCTATGGGGTGATCGACAAGGACAATCTGACGGCGGATATTGAGCGGCAGATCAAGCTGGGGGTGGAAGAGGCGGACCTGGTGCTTTTCGTGGTCGATGTGCAGACGGGGAAGGTGCCGCTGGATGTGGTGGTGGCGGAGTTTTTGCGGGGGAAGGCCAAGAACGTGTTGATGGTGGCGAACAAGGCGGACGGGCAGAAGCTGGCGCTCCAGACGGCGGATTTTTATTCGCTGGGGTTTGGGGAGCCGCTGCCGATTTCGTGCACCACGCGCCAGGGGAAGGCGGAGCTTCTGGCGGCGATTGCGAAGCGGTTGAAGCTGAAAAAGAGCAACGTCGTCGAAGATCCGGAGATGAAGATTGCGGTGGTGGGAAAGCGGAATGCGGGGAAGAGCACGCTGATCAATACGCTGGCGGGGCAGCCGCGGGTGATTGTGTCGGAGGTGCCGGGGACGACGCGGGATTCGATTGATGTGCGATTTGAGCGGGAGGGGCATCCGTTTTTGATCATCGATACGGCGGGGGTGCGGAAGAAGGCGAAGATCACGCGGGATGATCTGGAGTTTTACGCGTTTCACCGGGCGCAGCGGTCGATCCGGCGCGCGGACGTGGTGTTCATGCTGATCGATGCGACGGTGGAGATGGGGGATGTCGATCAGAAGCTGGCTTCGTACATCGCCGAGGAGAAGAAGCCCTGCATTATTGTGATCAACAAGTGGGACTTGGTGGAGAACCGGGCGAACGCGGAGCAGTTTGAGGAGTACGTGGGGAAGATCCTGCCGCTGCTGGATTATGCGCCGATTGCGTTCATCAGCGCGAAAGAGAATGAGAACATCGGGGAGCTGATCAAGCTGGCGCAGGTGATGTTTGAGCAGGCATCCACGCGGCTGGGGACAAGCCAGTTGAACGAGGCGGTCGAGGAGATCCTGTCGCTGCGCGGGCCGAGCTCGCCGACGGCGCAGAAGGTGAAGGTCTACTACGCGACGCAGATTGATGTGCGGCCGCCGACGCTGGTTTTGTTCGTGAACAACCCGGACCTGATCACGGAGGAGTACCGGCGGTTCTTCGTGCGGCAGCTCCGGGAGCGGCTGCCGTTTTCCGAGGTGCCGATTCAGCTTTACGTACGGGGGCACCATCGGAGCTTCGATCCGAAGGAACAAAACCGTACCAAAACGGGACAAAAAGGGACCGGAAGCGTTCCCAAACCGCCCCGAAAACGACCCGGAGGCGCCCCCAAGACCCCCCGAAAGCGCACCCGCTCCGAATGAACTTTGGACGAGCGGCGACGTATGTAAGTGATCGATGCCGCTGAATTAAAGAGTGAAGTCCCGCCGCGAAAGTTGACCCGCGCACAGGTGCACCGGTAAACTTCTTCTTCGGCCTACGCCAATGCGATCAATCAGCCGATGATCCATGGCTGATTCCGTAACTTCTGTCGCAGAGGGTACATGGGGGCGGCCTATAATTCGCAATTCCTGTTCTCACGAAAAATGGTGTGATGGTAATGACAAATAAACTCGGGACCCGCCTCTCCGCATTCCTCATCCCCGCCGCCCTCGCCGCCAGCGTGTGGGTGCAGCATCGCTCCATCGCGGCGGAGCCGAGCAACCAGGAGCTTGTGCTGGATTATGCCGACCAGCTCACGCGGCTGGTGCAGAACCAGAAGATCGACGAGCTTTCGAAGCTGAATATTCCGTCGACGACGAACCTGACGTCGAAGATGGAGGAGTGGAAGGAGACGTACGTTTCGCACATCCAGAAACAGGAGGATGAGCGAAAGAAGGAATACGACAAGGCGGTGAGCAAGGCACAGGAAGAGCTGAAGAAAGAGAAGTTTGACGAGGCCATGTACAGCGTGGTGATGGCCTACCAGATTGCGAAGGACCAGAACGAGTTTCTGCAGCAGGACTGGGTGAAGGACCTGACGGCGAAGGTGGCGGCGCGGGCGGCGGATTATGAGAAGAAGGGGGACTGGATTGAATCGCTGCAACTGTACACGGATTTGAATTCGCTTTACGAGATCGACGTGCGGTACAAACCGGACATGCAGCGGCTGGCGCGGCGGACGCGGCTGCTGGCGGTGTACACGCCGAAGGCGTTCTACGAAACGCGGAAGGCGTTGATCGAGAAGCAGGCGAAGGAGCGGGCGGAGGAGCTGAAAGAGGAGGGGACGACGCAGCCGGCGACGCAAGCGGCGACGCAGCCTGCGGATGATGATGTTTCGCCGACGTTCACGGACTGGAAAGAGTATGTGGAAGGCATTGAGCCGGACCAGGGGCTGGAGGCGATTCGGCGGGCACGGACGGACTGGGTGGAGATGACGTCGTATGACACGCTGGTGAAGGGGGGCGTAGATGCGTTGCGGCTGTTCCTGACGACGCCGGAACTGGCGAAGGAATTTCCGAAGCTTGCGGATCCGGCTGCCCGCGAGGCATTCGCCAAGGCGCTGGATGCGTCGTTGGCGAAGGGGGCCTCGGGCAAGGAGATGTCGTACAGCGATGTGGAGGAGGACCTGCACAACCTGATCAACGTGAGTGCGGAATCGGTGGGGCTGCCGTCGGAAGTGATCGTGATGGAGTTTACGGACGGGGCGATGGAGAAGCTGGATCCGTTTTCGGCGGTGATCTGGCCGCACGAGCGGGCGGAATTCGACAAGACGATGCGCGGGACGTTCGGTGGGGTGGGGATCATGATCGGGCTGGAGAACGGGAAGCTGCAGGTGATCAGTCCGCTGGAGGACACGCCGGCGTTCCGGGCGGGGATTCAGGCGGGGGACGTGATCACGGCGATCGACGGGGTGAGCGCGCTGAACATTTCGATCGACCAGGCGGTGCACAAGATCATGGGCAAGCCGGGGACGCAGGTAACGCTGAAGATCAAGCGGGGCAACGACACGACGAAGGATTACGCGCTGACGCGCGACGTGATCAAGGTGTCGAGCGTGAAGGGGATCGAGCGGCAGGACGCGGATCCGTCGAAGTGGAATTTCATGCTCGATCCGGACAGCAAGATCGGGTACGTGCGCATCACGGGCTTCCAGGACGAGACGGCGGACGAGCTGCGGGATGCGCTGACGCAGTTGAAGCAGCAAGGGATGCGCGGGCTGATCCTGGACCTGCGTTTCAATCCGGGCGGGCTGCTGCGGGCGGCGGTGGACATCAGCGATATGTTCCTGCAGCAGGGGGTGATCGTGTCGACGCGGGGGCGTTCTGCGGACGCGAAGGAATACAAATGGACA
Organism: Phycisphaerae bacterium; assembly: GCA_051955985.1. Taxonomy (GTDB): domain Bacteria; phylum Planctomycetota; class Phycisphaerae; order WQYP01; family WQYP01; genus DATKPA01. Next base: position 7,527 of record JBQCGD010000024.1, read on the forward strand.
GCGCATAACGACACGATGATTCCGCCGGACATGCCGGTGGTGGTGCTGATCAACCAGTACAGCGCGAGTGCGTCGGAGATTTTCTCGGGGGCGATGCGGGACCTGCACCGGGCGTTGATCGTGGGGCACCGGAGTTTCGGGAAGGGATCGGTGCAGAACCTGATCGGGATTGGTTCCGAGATGGCAGGCGCGGACACGACGGCGGCGGAGATGAAGCTGACGATGGCGTATTACTACCTGCCGAACGGAGAGAACCTGCACCGGCGCGACGGCGCGAAGGACTGGGGCGTGGATCCGAACATTTCGGTGGACCTGACGCCGGACCAGCTCAGCGATCTGCTGAAGGAGCGCCGCGACAGCGACGTGATCCGTACGGCGGGGAGTTCGACGCAGCCGGCGACAACGCAGGCTGCGGATTCGGATACGCAACTGGATACGGCACTGTTAATGCTGCGGCTGCAGCTCGTGCATCCGAAATGATCTGTGTGATGGAGCGTGTGTGAAGCGACTCGTGGGAAATATCGTGGCAGCGGTGGCGGCGCTGCTGGTGGCGATCCTGACGATCTACGCCTCGCTGCGGTTCTTGAAAGAGCCGCAGACGGGGTGGACGTGGGTGGCGTTGCTGGACTGGTCGGTGCTGATCTTTTCCGGTGCGACTGCGGGGGTAATCGCGTACATCACGGTGTGGGGGCATTTCCAGAAGGAGCCGTTGGCGGACGGGGAGCCGCGGTCGTAGGGATGGGACGGTGGACCCGGGGGGACCCGGGGGTGGGGGGTCAGGCGGGGGAGCGTGCGCCGATGGCCTTGCGGATTTCGGCGAGGAGTTGATCAACTTTGAAGGGTTTGAAGAGAACGGCGGAGAGTCCGCTGCCGGCGGCGGTTTCCTGGCTGGCGCGGACGATGGAGTGGTTGGGGTCGTAGCCGAAGCCGGTCATGAGGATGACGGGTGCCTTGTGGCCGAGTTTCTGGACGGCGGAGAAGATTTCGTAGCCGTTCTTGTGGGGCATTTTGATATCGGAGAGGACGAGATCGTAGCGGGCCTGGGAGGAGATGAGTGCGAAGGCTTCGGCGCCGTCGGAGGCGGTATCGACGAGACAGCCGAAGCGGGCGAGGAGGTCGGCGATGGTCTGGCGGATGTTGGGTTCGTCATCGGCGACAAGGATGCGTTTGCCGCTGAGGAGGGAATCGACGGCCTTGGGCGTTGCGGCGTTGCCGAGGATGGTTTTGGGGCCTTCGGCGACTTCGCGGACGCTCTGGCGGATTTTTTTGACGTTGTCGAGGATGACCTGAAGGCGGCGGCGCATGTCGTCGTTGCCGATGTAGTCGTCCATGAGGAGGGTGGTTTCGGAGGTGATGTCGTTGAGGGGGCCGGCGATTTCGGAGTTGACGTCGGAGGCGAGCTGGCCGGTGGTGTTGTAGCGTTCGACGACGAGGAGGTTGAGGATGTTGATGGCGACGGCGACGTAGCGGCCGAAGATTTCGGCGAACTGGCGGTCATCTTCGGAGAAGGCGGAGTTCCGGGAGGACTCGATGTTGAAGATGCCGATGACCTTGTCGTGGAGCATGAGGGGGACGGTGAGGGAGCTGCCGGCGTTGGAGAGTCCGGTGACGTATCGGGAGTCGCGGGTGACATCGGCGCAGATGTAGGAGCGGCCGGTGGAGGCGACGTATCCGGAGATGCCGTTGCCGTCGGGCTGGGCGAAGAGTTCGACTTCCATGGCTTCGGTGGGCATGCCGACGCAGATGACGAGTTCGAGCTTGTTGGTTTTGCGATCGAGGAGCCGGATGGCGAAGTGGTCGAAGTGCATCAACTGGCGGCAGAACTTGATGATTTTTTCTTCGAGGAGCTTGAGCCGCTGGCTGACGTTGAGCTTGGCGATGGCTTCGCCTTCGAGGCGGACGAGCTCGCGGCCGGCCATGTCGATGGCGTCGATCTTCTGCTGGAGGCGGCGGCCGCTGGTGGCGTCCCAGCAGATGGCGACGACCTGGGTGACGCGGTGCTGGGAGTCGATGACGGGGGAGCAGAACATTTCGAAGTAGTGGGTGTCGTCGATGCTGAAGGAGAATTTGCGGGAGCGGTTGGGATGGTGGGGGAGGGTGACGTTGGCGTTCTGGGACTGGGTGTCAGCGGGGACGGGGGATTGCTGGTTGATGAAGATGTTGCGGGCCTCGGAGCAGACGGCGCGGATGCGGTCGCGGATGGGTTCAGACCAATGCTTCATGCGGCGGTTGGCCCAGAGGATCTGTCCCTGTTCATCGGTGATGCAGATGCCTTCGCCGATGGTGTCGAGGATGAGGCCGGACTGCTGGGAGGCGATGGCGCGTTCGAGAGGGAGGAAGTCGGCGGCATCGGAGAAGACGGCGTCGATTTCGCCGGCGCGGAGTTCCTTAAGCGCGGCCTCCATGGAGTGCGCGACGATGACTTCGTGCTGGGTTTTGAGAAGATCGACGAGGGAATCCTGCCGTCCGGAAGGTCCGGCAAGAACGAGAAGTCGCTGCATAATGGACGTGCCGCTCATGATCACCGAAAACCAAGTATAAGCACGCCGCGGGTCGAATCAATTCGAGAGGCGGCCAATTTGTAAGGAGTTTGCGGCAAGTTGGCCGTTTTGTCAGCGGCGGCGGAAGGATTTGGCAGAACTGCCTATAAAAATCCACCGCGTTGCGAATGGTTTGAGCGTTCGGGTAAGATTCCTCTTCCTTAGGGAGAATTCATGCAATTATCGAAGCGGACGCAATATGGGCTGCGCGCGTTAATCTGTCTGGCAGACGCATATGAGCAAGGATATCTACAAACGCGGGAACTGGCGCATCGGGAGAAGTTGCCGACAAAATTCCTGGAGTCGATCCTGGCGGCGCTGACGCGAGCGAAGTTCCTGGTGTCGCGGATCGGGGCGACGGGGGGGTATCGGCTGGCGCGATCGCCGAAGAACATCACGCTGGCGGAGGTTGTATCGCGGCTGGAGGGGAAGAAGCTGATGGAAACGGAGAGCGGGCCGGAGGGAGGCGAAAGGCCGGGGGAGGCAGCGGTGCGGATTGTGCAGGAAGACCTGTCGGAGACGATCAAAGAGCAACTTGCGTCGATGTCGCTGGCGCAACTGGCGGAGCGGGTGGCGCAGCGGGGGCGCGGCCAGATGTATTACATATGAGCAATCTGCCCGAACCAACTTCACGGCACTCGCATCCGGTGGCGAATTCACTGCAGACGCTAACGGCGGCGCCGCGGCGCGTGCGGGCATCGGTGCTGGGGCATCTGCGGTCGATCCTGCTGACCGGGCTACTGACGGCGATTCCGCTGTTTATCACGCTGTGGGTGCTGAACATCCTGTATTCGCTGGTGACGAAATACACGGAAGCGCCGGCGACGTGGGTGGTGGTTCACCTGATGGCGCCGTGGTTGAGTCCGTACATCAGCACGGCGACCGAGAAGACGTTCATGATTCCGTTCCTGGCGGTGCTGATCTCGCTGGCGATCGTGTACGTGCTGGGATTGCTGGGGACGTTTTTCATCGGGCGTCAGATCCTGGCGCGGGTGGAGCGGTTCATCGAGAACCTGCCGCTGATCAAGGGCATTTACGGCACGACGAAGCAGGTGATCGGGGTGTTCCGGGCGGGAGGCGGGGGCTCGGGATTTCAGCGGGTGGCGCTGGTGCAGTTTCCGCGCGAGGGGACGTGGACGCTGGCGTTTGTGACCAACACGGTGGATGACAAAGCGACGGGGAAGCGGCTGGTGTGCTGCTTTATTCCGATGACGCCAAACCCGACATCGGGGTTCTTCCAGATGTTTCCGGAGGAGCAGGTGCGGGCGACGGATTGGACGGTGGACATGGGGATCAAGATCGTGCTGTCGGGGGGATTGCTGGCGCCGACGCAGATTCCGGAGAACAGCGGCGGCAATGCGCCGGCGGAATAAGCTCATGTGATCAATTGGAATTAAGGGGGGAGGAGGGTGATCCTCAGCCCGGGCACAGGCTTTGCGACGTGTGTGCATAATGGCTGAGGTGTTCATGCCTCAAGCCAACCGGGGACGCGGGGCGGCAATGCAGGAGGCGTTCGATCATGGGGCTGACCCTTCAACCGCAACATTTGAAGCAGTACAAAGACCTGGCGTGGCTGTTGTGGAAATACGGCCGATCCGACCTTGTGCAGAATGCCGGGTTGGAAGAAGTGATGCCGGCGTCGGACGACCCGTCCACCCCGAAGGAGAAAGCGCAGGCGGACGAGCTGGCGAGCGACCTGGAGCGGATGGGCCCCACGTACATCAAGCTGGGGCAACTGCTTTCGACGCGGCCGGACATCATTCCGGCGGCGTACACGAAGGCGCTGAAGCGGCTGCAGGACAAGGTGGCGCCGTTTGAGTTTTCGGAAGCGGAGAAGATTATTTCGTCGGAGCTGGGGGTGCGGGTTTCGCGGGCGTTTGAGAGCATCGATCCGACGCCGATGGCGGCGGCGTCGATCGGGCAGGTGCATCGGGCGGTGTTGCGTGACGGGCGGGAGGTGGCGGTGAAGGTGCAGCGGCCGGGGATCCGGGAGCGGATGATCCAGGACCTGGACGTGCTGTGCGACATCGGGGATTTCCTGGACAATCACACGGAGGCGGGGAAGCGTGCGAAATTTTCCGCGGTCCTGGCGCAGTTCCGCAAGATGCTTTTGCGGGAGCTGGATTACCGGGAGGAGGCGCAGAACCTGGTGACGCTGGGGAAGAACCTGAGCAGCTTTCCGCGGATCATGGTGCCGCAACCGGTGGAGGATTACAGCACGGCGCGGGTGCTGACGATGGATTACATACACGGGCAGAAGATCACGGCGCTCTCGCCGGTGGTGCGGCTGGAACTGGACGGGGACGGGCTGGCGGACGAGCTGTTCAAGGCGTACCTGCAGCAGATCCTGGTGGACGGTTTTTTTCATGCGGATCCGCACCCGGGAAATATCTTCCTGTCGCAGGACAACCGGATCGCGCTGCTGGACCTGGGGATGGTGGCGCGGATTTCTGCGGTGCTGCAGGAAGACCTGTTGCGGCTGGTGCTGGCGATCTCGGAAGGGCGGAACGAGGATGTGATGGAGTTCGCACTCAAGCACGGGGAGAAGCTCGAAAGTTTCGACGAACAGAAGCTGCGGCGCGAACTGGCGGACCTCGTCGGGCGCAAGCATGACGCGAACCTGCAGCAGCAGCAGGTCGGCACGGTGATGCTGGACATCCGGCAGATCGGGCTCGACGCATGCCTGCGGCTGCCGCCGGAGTTGTCGTTGATCGGCAAGACACTGCTGAACCTGGATGAGGTGGGGTGGACGCTGGCGCCGAACTTCAATCCCGCGGCGGCGATCCGGAAAAACGCGGCGAACCTGATGGAGAAGCGGTTCTGGAAATCGCTTTCACCGGGGAACATGTTCACGCGGGCGCTGGAGCTGCGGGAATTCGTGCAGCTTCTGCCGCGGCGTGTGAACCACATCCTGGATGCGGTGGCGAACAACGACTTAAAAGTAAACGTGGATGCGATCGACGAAACGTACCTGATGGCGGGGTTCCAGAAGATTGCGAACCGGATCACGATGGGGCTGATCCTGGCGGCGTTGATCATCGGGGCGGCGTTGCTGATGCGGGTGGATACGTCGTGGCGGCTGTTCGGATACCCGGGGCTGGCGATCATTTTCTTCATTCTCGCGGCGGCGGGCGGGTGCATCCTGATGTTCCACATTCTGTTTCATGACGAATCGAGCAAGAGGAAGTAGGCGGGGAGGGCGCAAACGAAAAAAGACCGCTCCGTGGAGCGGTCTTTGTCGTTTAAGCGGGTTGCCGGTTCATCCATCAGGCATTTAGCAGGACAGGGTTCAGATTGCCGTCGAGGACAATATCGCGTGGCCCGCTCAGGACGTTATGTCCCGGATCCAGCAGCGAGACTCTCGCGATCAATTGATAGGTGCCCGAAGCGATCTTCTGGGAGCCAGCGTAGTCGACGGGTACTGAAAGAGTCATGGCGCCTCCCGGCGCGATGTGGGCGGCGCTTGCGACGTTGCTGGCGAGGGTGATGTTCGCGGAGCCGTTAAGTGGCTGGGCGATGATGTCGACGCTGAGCACCTGGGCGGGGATGGTGTAGATGTTGCCGAGGTTCTGAACGTTCACGTTGAGAACGCCGTGAGCGCCGGTGGAGGGGCTTGCGACGATGGTGGAGGCGCCGAGAGAGCCGCCGAGGGTGTATTGGCCGGCGACGACGTTGATGCCGCGGTTGACGGGTTTTCTGGAGGGGATGAGGGCGGTGGCGGTATCGACGGTGTCGTTGTCGGTCATGGTTTGGTTGGCGGTAACACCGTCGCCGGCGCCTTGCACCATGGTTGTAAACTTGCCGTTGGGTGGCAAGAGAACAAGCCCGGAGACGGTGGAATTATCGAGTCTTGTGGTTCGATTGACGACGGCGGTGAAGGTGTAGATGCCGGCGGGGAACGCGGAGAAGGGGGATTGGTTATCGAGGGGGAGTGCGATTTGCGGATAGAACCGCTTGATGCCGCGGACCTGGAGGTTGCTGACGTCGATATTGTTGACATAACCAACGAGGGTCAGTTTCCCGGTGGAGTTATTTTTGGCATAGATTTGAATGTTGGTTTTCGAATTGCCGGGGAACGTTGCATCGCCAGAGTTCGAGACGGTGACGGGGACGGTCATTGTCTGGCCGCTGCCGGTGATGATGGGCTGGGTGGGGAGGTTAAGGGTAGGATCGAAACCGACGGAGAGGTCGGAGTATTTTGAACTCTTTCCGATGAGTTGGATACTGACTCTGCGGTGGGTGGGGTCGTCGGTGCTGAAATCGAGTGTCTCCCGTTTGATGCCGGTGGTGAGGGGGTGGAATGTGACGCTGATATCGATTCCGCTGGGGATGCTGCTGTCCTGAACAGGCCCGGAGAGGGTGTAGTCCGCCTGGTGGTGGCCATTGAGCGTGATTTTGCTGGTGAATTTCCACGAATCCAGCGGCGTTCCGTTTGCGTCAACGGTTGCGATGGGGAGAAAGAGGAACGTGTGGGTGAGCGATGAGCTGTTGGAAGTGTTCGTCAGAGTAAAATTGCTGGCGGGACCCCCATCGGAGGTGGTGAATTCGAGTTGTTCCAACTGCGGTTTGGGGGCGACTTCTTCGCACACAACATCGAAGATGAGGGTGGAATTGGGCGGGATCTCGACTTGCCCCGTATTGGGGTCCGTTTTGCCTTCGGGCCCGTAAGCGGCAGTGCTGTTGATGACAAGCGTCCGATGTTCGCCTGCTCGGATGCCCTGCAGACCGTATTCCCAGCCGGCAATTACAGGAAAGTCAATTGAACTCAACGAAGTGCTGTTGGCGGAAAAACGAACGTTTGCCTGATCCTTGTTGATGAACGGCTGGCCTGCCAGATATGCATCATCGAGGCGAAATGTGAGCGGCACGCCGCCATTTCGGGAGGTTGAGTCAAAAATGGTTCCACCGTTGGCCATGTAGCCAGTGTAACTCATGGAGATGATCACCCCATTGTGGGCGCCAGGGCCGCTGCCGTTTTTGGTTGTGACGACCTGGACAACGCCATGGACCGTATTGCCGCCGGCATCAATTGAAGTCGTGCGGACGGTTCGGGACGCGAGCGCGGTCCCCTGCAGGTTCAACTGAAAGAGGATGGCGCCGGCAGTATTGCGAAGCAGGATCGCGCCGTACCGGACACCGACGCCGTGCGGGTTGAACCGGACGGTGAAGGTGACGGTTTCACCTGGTGCAACAATGAATCCGCCATGGGCATAGTTCGTCGGCTGCGAAACTGTGAAATCGGCCCGATTGCTTCCCCCCACGGCAATATTCTTGAAGGACATGGGGTGCGAGGAACTGTTACGGATGGTGAACGTCCGGGTATCCGCCTGCATCGAGCTGTCGGCGGCGATGACCCAGTTGCCGAAGTCGGTGAAGTTGGCGGTGGTGGGTCTGGCCTTTTGCGGAACAGTCTGGTCGTTGCCGATGATGGCGAGCGGCGGGAGTACGTTCAAGTTCACAGCGACCGGGGTACCGAAGACGCCCCCGTCGGTGCCGCTCCACAGGAAGGAATCGGTTCCCACGTATCCAGTGGTGGGGGTGTAAGTGACATAGCCAAGGTTTGTGGCGGTGATCAACTGGCCCTTGTGAATGAGCACGGAGCCGATTTTCAGCACACCATGGGCGGGCAGCGAGTTGATGCGGATTCGGGCGAGCGTGGCATTGCCGGGGCCGGAAAAGTTCGAGGCGAATTCGGCGGTTGTGAAGCTTGTGCTTCCGGTGGAGGAGACGAACTTGGTGAAGGCGGTTTCGGTGGGGACGCTGATGGTCAGCGACACCGTGCCGGGCGTGGCGGCGTAGTGGGTGGAATCGTTTGAGCCGGTCCAGGTGAAGCTGTCGGCGCCGACGTAGCCGTTGTTCGGCCGGTAGAGGACGTCGGTAAGGGCGTAGATCTGGCCATCGGTGGCGGGGGCGCCGTTGACGATGAGGGTGCCGTGCGACGGGTTCTTAACGATCTTGATGTAGTTGAGGGGGAGGCCGAGGCCGCTGATTTGCGGGCCGAACTGGGCGTTGAATTCGGAGCCGGCGATGGTGAGGGAACGGTTTTCACTGGTTGCGAGGGTGAGGTTGCCGGCAGTGGTGGCGGCGGGGTCGAGGACCACGAGGACGAACGGGGAGGCGGTGGTCGCGGTCAGGGTGCCATCGGAGGCGGTCCACTGGAAGAAATCGGCAAGGTCGGAGGTTGCATTTGTCGAGTAGACGAGATTGGGGATGTCGCTGGCGGCGATGGTCTGGTTGACGAGGACGGGGGAGCCGTTGAGCGTCAGGGATCCGTGGAGGGGGAGGGCGGTGACAGTGATGCTGGCGAGAGGAGTGTGCTCGGCGTCGGTGTAGCCCTTGGTGCCGCTGCCGTTGCCGGTGGGATCAAAATCGGAAACGCTGAACGTGTGAGAGGAGTTGATCAGCATGCTGAGGGTGACGGGATGGAGCACTGGCGCGGTTTCGCTGCTGAGATTGAAGGTGGCATCGGAGGTGGCGAAAAGGGAACCGTCGGAAGCGTTCCAGGTGAAGGCGTCGGCGCCGGTGTAGGTTCCGTCGGGGGCGTATTTCAGGTTGGTGAGATCGGTGAAAGCGAGGGTGGTGCCGGCCGGGATAATGGTGCTGTTGCTAGCGTATTCGATGTTGCCATGCTGGGGAGCGGTGACGATCTTGAGGTGCTGGATGGAATCACCGGCATCCGCGTCGCTGAAGGCCTGCGTGAACATGGCGGAGCTTAGGGTGGCGTTGCTGCCGACGTCCACGTGAACGCCGGTGGTGGAGAGGATGGGCGCTGCATCGGCGACGGTGATGTTGACGGTAACGTTGCTGGCGGCGAAGAGGGCGCCGTCGGAGGCGTTCCACTGGAAGCTGTCGGAGATGTTGTTGCTGGTGGAGGTGTATGTGAGGTTTGCGAGCTGGGCGGTGGTGAGTACCTCGCCGACGGTGACGGAGGCGGCGCCGACTTTCAGCGTGCCATGCGCCGGGGTGGTGACAATCCTGACGGATTTGAGGGTGTCGCCGGTGTCTGTGTCCGTGAATCCCTTGCCGAAATCGGTGGCGGTAATCGGCTTTGCCACGTTGGGCTTGGCGGTAATCGAGATGTTGGAGAGGGTGGGGGCGGTGTCGATGACATGCAGGCTGACGTTGGCATCGGCGGCGGCGTTCACCGCGCCATCGGAGGCGTTCCATGTGAACGAATCATCGCCTGCGTATGAGGCGTCGGGCGTGTACACGAGGGGGGAATTCGTCAACTGAGGGATGGTGATCGGGGTGTTGATCATCGCGTTGGAGAGCGTCACGTTGGCGAGCGACAGGTTTCCGTGGCCTGGCAGAGAGGTGATGGTGATCGACTGCATCGTGTCGCCGGAGTCGGCATCGTTGAACTGCTCGGAAAATTCGGCGGGGGTGAAGGTGTGGCTGCTGCCGTGGGTCACGTTCGCCGAGACATCGTGCAGCGTTGGAGCGGTGTCCTGCACGGTGAAGTTGACATTGGCGTTGGCGGCGGCTGCGTCGAGACCGTCGGAGGCGTTCCACTGGAAGGAGTCCGCGCCGGCGTAGTTGGGGTTGGGGATGTACGTCAAGGTGCCGATGCTCAGATTCGCCAGGGACAGGGTACCCCCGGCGCTGATGTTGCTGGAGCCGAATCGGAGCGTGCCATGGGCGGGAACGGTCCAGAAGGTGACGGATTGGAGGGTATCGCCGCTGTCGACATCGCTGAAGGCGCCGGTGAACTGGGTGGAGGCGATGACCACCTGGCCGTTGTGGTTCACGCTGATGCTGATGTCTTGGAGGGTTGGCTGGTGGTTGACGTTCAAGGTGAGGTTGGCGGGGGTGCCGGAGAACGTGCTGCCGCCGTTATCGCTGCCGTCCCATTGGGCGACGTCGGCGCCGCCGGTGCCGGCGGTGGGGGTGTAGGTGAGGTTGGCGAGCTGGTTGACGGGGATGTCCTGGCCGGTGGTCACAGCCGTGTTGTTGAAGGAGAGGGTGCCGTTGGCGGGGAGGGCGGTGAATTCAATGTCGGTGAGTGTGCCGCTGGTGACCTGGAAGGTGACGTTTCCGAAGTTGATGCCGGCGTGGGAGACGTGGTCGACGGTGGTGGCGGCGGTGGTGACGGAGAGGAGTTGGCGGGTTTCGAGGAATTCGAAGAGTCCGCCGCGCTTGCGGCGGCCGCGCGACCTGGCAATCTCGACGTGTGATCCAATAGTGAGGTGGGAGAGCAGCTTGTGAATCCTGTTGCGATACGAAGACGACATGGATGCCTCCTCCGGCGTTTGAGTGCGGGTAGACCGAGCGTAGCCGCGGTTCGCGCATACACCTGCGAGCACGGTTCGCGTAGGCTTTATTCATCGATCGGAAAGTGACTTATACTTGAGCGTCACCTGCCGGGTCAAGGTGGGCGGAAAATGCCGAGAACCGCGAAGCGGAGGGCGGAAGAAGGCGGGCGAGGCGGCATCTTTTGGAAGGGCTTTTGAGGGATCGTGCGTATAATGCTTTTGCGGAAAAGAGGTTTGACTCGGAGGCGATCGTGGCAACGGCAAGCAAAATCGGACTTTTTCTAACCATCGTTCTTGGGATGGCTGCTCCGGTGGCCCTGGCGGCAGAGGGCGCTTCGTGGTCGGAGGACTTCGCGGCGGCGACGGCGCAGGCCCAGAAGGAGCACAAGGTGCTGCTCCTCGATTTCACCGGGAGCGACTGGTGCCCGGCGTGCAAGGAACTGGCCAAGACGGTGTTTGCGTCGCCGGAATTTGCGACGTGGGCCAATAAAAACGTGGTCCTGGTGGAAGTGGATTTTCCGAATGATAAGGCGCAGACGGCGGCGGTGCACAAACAGAATAAGGCGCTGGCGGAGAAGTTCGGCATCCAGGCGTTTCCGACGATTGTCCTCTTGGATTCGAGCGGCAAGGAGATTGCGCGGACGGTCGGGTACGATGGTTCGAAGCCGGCGGACTGGACGAAGGCGCGGGATGCGGAGATTGCCAAGGCGAAGGTCAAATAATTCCGGCGCGAGGCGAGAAGCAGAATTGGGAAATCCGGGTCGCCGCGGCTATATTCCAGCCATCCCTGTGTGCATGGATTTCTCATGAACTTTGATTTCAAAGTGAATGGGCGCCTCGTCAGCGTTCCGGTTGCCCTGATGAAGTTTACTGTTCCGGGTCTGCGCCATCCGATCGGCGTGCGGCCGGATACGAGCGATCTCAATGCGTTTACGCAGGTGTGCCTGGAGCGGGACTACGAAATCACGCTGGCGAAGCCGCCGCGGTTGATCGTGGACGCGGGGGCGAACATCGGATTGACGTCGGCTTTGTTTGCGAACCAGTTTCCGGAAGCGAAGATCGTGGCGATCGAGCCGATGGCGGAGAACGTGGGGCTGCTGGCGGAGAATGTGCGGCCGTATCCGAACGTGCAGGTGCTGCATGCGGCGGTGTGGAATCGTTCGGGAACGGTGAACCTGGTGACGCACGACGACAGCAACAAGTTCCTGGGGCACTGGGGAATCCGGGTGCGGGAAGGGCCGACGTTTGATGCAAGCAAAGCGGTGCGTGCGGTGACGGTCCTGGAGGTCCTGATCAACTCCGGTTTTCCGGTGATTGACATCTTGAAGATCGACATAGAGGGGGCGGAGGTGGACATCTTCAACAAGGATGCGCGGCTGTGGCTTTCGAGGACGAACGTGCTGATCATCGAACTGCATGACCGGTTCAGGCCGGGGTGCCGGGAGGCGGTGCACGAGGCGATGAAGTCGTTCGGTTTCATGTCCTTCAAGCGGGCGGAGAATACGTTTTTCATTCGGAACACGCCGCTCTGATCGTGGCTGCGGACTTTTTCGCCGGAAACCGCGATTGTTGCAGCGGCGGGAGCGTGCCGCCCGATAGAACGTTTTCACGCGGAACAAAAAGAGAAAGGAAGAATCCATGGCGATTACGAACAAGAAGATGCCGGCGACGCCGACGGTGGCGGATTTCACGGAGGCTTACAACATCCTGGGGGAGCTGAATACGGCGATCCGGTCGAAGCGGGTGCCGGCGACGTTGAAGGAGGCGGATGCGCAGCTGGTGAAGCTCAACGCGCTGGTTGCAACGTGCAAGCAGTTGGGGAGCGATGCGAAGGATCCGGGTTATTTCAAGAGCCGGATGGGGGCGGCGCAGCAGTTTTATGAAGGGTTCAACCACGCGGTGAACGACTACAAGACGAAGCTGGAGCATGTGACGGTGGAGGCGAAGCCGAGTTCGCCGGAGAAGATCGTCATTAACGGGGATCAGTCGAAGTTCAAGAAGGCGTGCGGGTTGCCTTCGGATTATGACGATTTGATTCACCAGATGAAGATTGCGGACAATTATTCGCCGACGTCGGTGGCGGGGCAGTTCACGCCGCGGTTCAACAAGCATGAGGCGCACGTGACGGGCGGTGGGAACGAGTGGAAGGCGTATGTGGAGAAGGGGACGAAGAACACGAAGTGGCGGCAGTATTTCACGACGAAGTGGGATGCGGGTTCGCAGACGCTGACGATCACGTTGACGAAGTGCCAGCAGGACCATTGAGGTCTTGCGCGGGCTGGAGCGCGAGGATTTTTTTCCAGACGTCGGGATCGACTTCGACGCCGTGGGTCAGGCTTTCGCGGCGGGTGCGGAGAACGCGTTCGCCGGGATAGAGGACGGCGGCTTCACCTTTCTTGAGGGCGGCGATGATGCGTTCGGTTGCGTCATCGCCGCCGAGTTTTTGCGCGTCGATGGCGAGGAAGAACTGGCTGACCTTGTGTTCCCAGGATTGTTTGCCGAGGTCGGTGGAGGAGAGACCGGCGGAGAGGAGTGTGGCGACGAGGTCGAGCATGAGGGCGAGGGAGGCGCCTTTCCAGAGGCCGATGGGCATGGCGGAGCCGCCGTTGATGACGGCTGAGGGGTTGGAGGTGATGTTGCCGTCGGGATCGAAGCCGGCGGGAGTGGGGGAGTGGACGCCGAGTTTTTCGAAGATGGCGAGTTTGCCCATGGAGTATTGGGACATGGCCATGTCGAGGACGATGTGTTCGCCGCTGCCGCCACCGCGGGGGACGGCGATGACGAGGGGGTTGTTGCCGAGTTTTTTTGTTTTGCCGCCCCAGGGGGCGATGAGGGGCCAGGTGTTGGTCCAGCAGATGCCGATGCAGTTGGCGTCGGCGGCCTGCCAGCCGTAGTTGCCGGCGCGCATCCAGTGGTTGGTGTTGCGGAGTGCGACGGCGCCGATGCCGTGTTGTCGGGCGAGTTGGATGGCGCGGTTCATGGCGGCGTGGGCGTTGGCGGGGCCGGGGCCGTGGTTGCCATCCCAGCGTTCGAGGGCGCCGAAGGATTGGACGAGGGAGGGCTCGGCGTTGGGGAGGATGTCGTTTTCGCGGAGGTGGTCGACGAAGCCCGGGAAGCGGTTGAGGCCGTGGGAGGGGATGCCGTCGCGGTTGGCGTCGTTGAAGAGTTGGGCGCAGAGGCGGGCGCGGTCGGGGTGCATGGCGGTGGTGAGGAGGATGCGGTGGAGGGTTTGGAGGATTTGGGAGTAGGGGAGTCGGAGAGGGGCTTGCGGCATGGGGGCTCCTGGGTAGGTGTGGTGTCACTGATAACCGCGGGGTGGGGGGGATGCAATGCAAAGGGGGGCGCGAGACATTGCCAAGGGTGGGTACGTCATTGGCAACCTGTCGTGTTTGAGCTGAAAATGAGGGTGGGGGGTTGCCGATCTTGCCACGAGGGGGGGAAGCGCCCCACACCGCCAAGGGTGGGTACGTCATTGGCGGTCTCCTCCCTATTCCTATCGGAATTGTAGGGATTCGCGGATTGTGGTCTTTTCTGCCGCGGAATGATGCGGGAGCGAACAGGAGATGTTGCAATGATTGAGCAATTGGTGTTTGTTGGGTTTCGGTCGCAGGTGGTGGCGTTGGATCGGGAGACGGGGGCGGTGGTTTGGAAGTGGAAGAGCCGGAAGGGGGGTGGGTATACGACGGTGCTGTTGGATGGGGAACGGGTGGTGGTGTCGGTGATGGGATATACGTACTGCCTGGAGGCGGAGACCGGGAAGGAGTTGTGGTTCAATGAGCTGGCGGGGATGGGGACGGGGGTGGTGTCGATGGCGAGTGTGCGCGGGGGGTTGGCGGGGTTGGTTGCACAGGCGGCGGGGGAGGAGGAGCAGCAGCAGGCGGCGCATTCGGCGGTGACGTGAGGGGAAAGAAATACCCAGGGATCTGATCCCTGGGCTTTGGTTCTTGGGGAGAGGTTTTGCGCCGCGTGCGCGGGGGGAGTGCCGGTGTGAGGAAAGGTTGGCACACCGGCGCTGACGCTACGGGTTCCCTCGGAGGGATTTGACTACTTCGGCATCGCGGGCGCTTAGGTCGGGGTAGTCTTTGTTTGAGCCGACGTCGGGGCGGCGTTTCCAACTGCGGGCGCAGCTGGGGTAGAGTTGGCGGGTGTCGTTGATTTTGAGGTCCCAGATTTCGCCGTGCTCGATGCGGTGGAAGCCGACGCCGAGGGCGTCTTCGATTTCGGGGGCGTATTGGGAGATGAGTTTGGTGACTTCGTCTTCGACCTTGGGGAGGATGATGACGGCTTCGGCGTCGAGGGGGTTGCCGAGACCGATGGTGCGTTTGAGTTCGTCGAGTTGTTTGTTGCCTTTTTCGATGAGGGGCATGAGGATCGCCCAGTGGCGGGCGGATTGTTCGGGGTTCGGGGTTCGGGGTTCGGGGTTCGGGATTTGGTGGAGGTGGACGCTGGGTTCGAGGTTGGCGCAACCCGGTAGCGCGCGGACGGCGGCCCAGGATTCTTCGGCGGTGAAGGCGAGGACGGGGGCGGTGAGTTCGATGAGTTTGATGAGGGCGTTGTAGCAGACGGTTTGGCTGGCGCGGCGCTTGCGCGATGTGGGGAGTTCGCAGTAGAGGCGGTCCTTGATGGCTTTGGCGTAGATGGCGCTGATTTCGACGTTGCAGAATTCGTAGACGAGTTTGAAGACGTTGTGGAATTCGTAGGTGTCGTAGGCGGTGTAGACGTCCTTGGCCCAAGTGTCGAGTTTGGATTGCATCCAGGCGTCGATGGAATGCGCGGCGGGGGCGACGCTGTCGGTGGTGGGGTTGAAGTCGTAGAGGTTGCCGAGGAGGTAGCGGATGGTGTTGCGGATTTTGCGGTAGGCGTCGGCGGTTTTGGCGAGGAGGTTTGGGCCGCAGGGGATGTCGTTCTGGTAGTCGACGGAGGCGACCCAGAGGCGGAGGACGTCGGCGCCGTATTGTTTGAGGGCGGCTTCTACTTTGATGTCGTTGCCTTCGGACTTGGACATTTTGCGGCCTTTTTCGTCGACGACGAAGCCGTGGGTGAGGACTTGTTCGAAGGGGGGGAGTTCCTTGTAGCCGCTCGCTTCGAGGAGGGAGGATTGGAACCAGCCGCGGTGCTGGTCGGAGCCTTCGAGGTACATGGCGGCGGGGTAGCCGAGCTCGGGGTGGGTGCGTTCGAGGACGGCGTGGTGGGAGGCGCCGGATTCGAACCAGACGTCGAGGATGTCGGCGCCCTTCTGCCAAGTATTTTCGATTTTCGATTTTCGATTTTCGATTTGGCCGGAGGGGGTGATCCAGGTGTCTTCCCATTCTTCGGCGCCGAGGAGTTGTTGGGGGGTGTGGGTGTACCAGGAGTCGGCGCCGTGGGTGGAGAAGTAGTCGGCGATGCGGCGTGTGGATTTTTCGGTGAGGAGTAGGTTGCCTTTGTCGTCGAAGAAGGCGGGGATGGGGACGCCCCAGGAGCGTTGTCGGGAGATGCACCAGTCGGGGCGGGTGTCGAGCATGCCGTCGATGCGGTTTTTGCCCCAGGCGGGGATCCATTGGACCTGGTTGACGAAGTTTTTGGCGTTTTGCCAGAGGGGGGAAGAGATTTTCGATTTTCGATTTTCGATTTTCGATTCGGCGGGGGATTCTTCGCCGCTGGCGCGGACGAACCACTGCTCCGTTGCGCGGAAGATGACGGGTTTTTTGCAGCGCCAGCAGTGGGGGTATTCGTGGTCGAATTTCTGGTGGTGGAAGAGGGTGCCTTGTTCCTGGAGTTTTTGGATGACGAGGTCGTTGGCGTCCCAGATGGATTTGCCTTTAAGGAAGTCGGGGACGGAGTCGTCGTAGCGGCCGTCGGAGAGGACGGGGTTGTAGACTTCGAGGTTGTATTTGAGGCCGGTGAGGTAGTCTTCCTTGCCGTGGCCGGGGGCGGTGTGGACGAGGCCGGTGCCGTCTTCCATTGTGACGTAATCAGCGGTGACGATCGGGCAAAACCGATTTTGTCCGGCGGCCTTTACCCTCAGATTATCGATGGGATGGAGATACGTGATTCCGGAGTTAGCCAATTCCGTGCCGGTGATCGGTTCGCTGACTTGGTACTCGCCGACGACTTGTTTGTGTGATAGTACGCGCTCCACGAGTTTACGGGCAACCACAATGAAGGCGGGTCGCGCCGGTTCGCCTGCCCTGTAGTGAACGCAGACGTACTCCTCATCGGGATGCACCGCGACCGCACGGTTCGCCGGCAGGGTCCAAGGGGTAGTTGTCCAGATGACCAGACTTACGCCGAGGTCGTATGCATTTCGCTCGCCGTCTTGTGCCGAAAAGGCATCACCGAATTCCTTCCAGGCTGATGGCAGAAACTTCGGTTCACGGCCGTCGGCGAGTGATAGCTGGAAGTTCACATAGATTGAGATGTCTTTTTTGTTTTGGTATTCGAGTTCGGCTTCGGCGAGGGCGGTGCGGTCGTTGGTGCACCAGTGGACGGGTTTTTTCTGGCGGTAGACGAGGTCGCGTTTGACGAGTTCGGCGAGGACTTCGAGGATGCCGGATTCGAAGTTGGGGTCGAGGGTGAGGTAGGGGTTGTTGAATTCGCCGAGGATGCCGAGGCGTTGGAAGGAGTCGCCCTGGAGTTTGACGTACTTCATGGCGTAGTCGGCGCATTTTTTGCGGACTTCCTCCTTGGTGAGTTCGCGGAATTTTGGGCCGAGCTCTTTCTGGATGGCGGATTCGATGGGGAGGCCGTGGCAGTCCCAGCCGGGGACGTAGGGGGAGTCGAAGCCCTGCATGGTGCGGAATTTGACGACGATGTCTTTGAGGGTTTTGTTGATGAGGTGGCCCATGTGGATGTCGCCGTTGGCGTAGGGGGGGCCGTCGTGGAGGACCCATTTGCCTTTTGAGCTGCCTTTGCGGGATTGGCGGATTTTTTGGTAGAGGTTTTCGGATTGCCATTTTTGCAGCATGGCGGGTTCGCGCTGGGTGAGGTTGGCTTTCATGTCGAAGTTGGTTTTGGGGAGGTTGAGGGTGTCTTTGTAGTTGTTGGCGGCGGTTTCGGTCATATTGCACCATTTGCGGGGGGTTGAGTGACGTTCGCCAAATATGGCGAGTCACGGATTTTAGATGGATTGTGTGGGGAGGGGAACCTGGGCTAAGCGGTGGGGACCGGTTAGCCCTGGGTAATGGGGATGGACACGCTTGGGGTGGGGGTGTTCATGGTTGGGGATTATAGAGGGGGGACGGGGGCGTGTCACGCCTCGCTCCGCATCGGCGTGCGACGGCCGCCTGAAGGCGGAACTCCATACACTATTTGGCGGTGACGGGGTCGTTGTCTTTGAGGGATTCGGGGGGATTGAGGATGAGGTCTTCGCCGCCGAGGAGGCCTTTGGTGATTTCGGTTTGGTTGTCGGCGGTGGTGAGGCCGGGGGTGATGGGGATTTGGCGGGCTTTGTGGTTTTCGAGGATGAAGATGGTGTTGTTGCGGATGGCGGTTGAGGGGATGCGGAAGGTGGGGGTGGGTGAGGTGTCGGCGGATTGGGACGCGGCGGATTTGGAATTGGGGGTGGCGAGGAAGGAGACGGTGGCGTTCATGTCGGGTTTGAGGAGGTCGTCGGGGGCGGTGATTTTGACGCGGACTTCGATGGTGGCTTTCTGGCGGTTGGCGACGGGGGAGATAAGCTGGACGGTGCCGGGGTATTTACGGTCGGGGTAGGCGTCGGTGACGATGGAGCAGGGCTGGTGGAGGGCGACCTTGGCGAAGTCGGACTGGGAGATGTCGAGCTGGACGAGGAGGTCGGAGAGGTCGGCGATGGAGAGGACGTAGCCTTTGGCGCCGCGGTCGCCGACGAAGCCGGTGGTGACGAATTCGCCGACTTCGACGTTGCGTTCGAGGATGGTGGCGTCGTGGGGGGCCTTGATGATGGTGTTGTCGAGATCGACCTGGGCGAGTGCGAGTGCGCCCTGGAGTTCGGCGACGGTGGCTTTCTGGGCGTCGATGGCTTCCTGTCGGGAGCCGGCCTTCATGAGGTTGTATTGCTGCCGGGCTTCTTCGGCGTCGGCTTTTTTGGTTTTCATGTTGGCTTCGGCGTCGTCGAGCTCGGAGGGGGTGCGGCTGGAACGGATGTCGAAGACGCGCTGGTAGTTGCGGGCGGCGTAGTCGGCGTCGGCCTGGGCGTGTTCGTAGCGGGCCTGTGCGGCGGCGATTTCCTGGGGGCGGTTGCCGGCTTCGAGCTCGGCGAGCTTGGCCTTGGCGGCGTCGAGCTGGCCTTTTTCCTGGGCGACGCGGGCGAGGTATTCGTCGTCTTCGAGGCGGACGAGGATTTGGCCGGATTTGACCTTGTCGCCCATTTCGACGCCGACCCAGGCGACGCGGCCGACGACCTTGGAGGCGAGTTCGACCTTGTGTGCGGCCATGATGTAGCCGGTGGCCTGGAGGACGACGAGGTCGTGGGCGGGGGAGGCGGCGGATGATTCGACGGGGAGGATGTGGAGGGTTTGGACAGGGATGGCGGCGGCGGTGGCTTTGTATTGGTACGCGAAGTAGCCGGCGGCGGCGAGGAGGAGGATGAGGCTGATCCAGAGCCAGGGGGTGGCGCGGCGGTGGACCTTGTGGGATTTGTCGATGCGGAGTTTGTGGAGTTCGGTGGTCATGGCTCGAGGGTACGGGGTCTAGGGTCTGGGGTCTGGGGTCTGGGGTCTGGGGTCTGGGGTCTGTGATTTTGCAAGTCTCATTGTACTCTGTTTGTGCTATGCGTCGCGCATGGCTTGGACGATGGATTTTTTGCTGGCGGCGTAGGCGGGGAGGAAGCCGCCGAGGGTGCCGATGAGGGCGGCGAAGGCGAGGCCGGCGGCGAGGGCGAGGGGGGTGACTTTGAACTGGAAGGTGGTTTCGCTGAAGGTGGCGAAGTTGCCGACGCCGGTGGTGAAGTTGTTGACGGGGAGGGCGATGAGGCAGCCGAGGAGGCCGCCGAGGAGTGCGAGGCAGATGGATTCGAGCATGAAGGAGGCGAGGATGGAGGCGCGGGAGAAGCCGAGGGCGCGGAGGGTGCCGACCTCCCTGGCGCGGCGAGCGACGGCGGCGTACATGGTGTTGGTGGCGGCGAAGGCGGAGCCGACGGCCATGATGACGGCGACGGAGAAGCCGAGGACCATGAGGGGAGCGCCGGACTTGGTAAGGTTGGCGTAGTAGTCGGTTTCGCGGAGTGCCTGGCAGTTGAGGCGTTGGTCGTTGTCGATGCGTTGGGTGAGGGCGGTCATGGAGGTGGGGGAGTCGGCGCGGAGGAGGAGGGAGCTGGAGCCGCCGGCGGAATCGAAGTCGCCGCGGAGCTGGTTGAGATCGACCCAGACTTCGGAGTTGGCGGCGGACTGGCCGACGGAGAAGACGCCGACGACGGTCCAGAGGCCCTTGCCGAAGCGGAGTTGCTGTCCGATCTGTGCGGAGGGGTAGCGTTTGGCGATGGACTGCCCGACGACGACTTCGCGTTTTCCGGGGGAGATCATGTTGCCGCCGAGGAGGGTGGGGTTGCGCATCTGGATGCCGACGGGGAGGAGACCGCGGACGATGACGTTCATGCCTTCGGGGTTATCGACGGAGGGGAGGTTGACGATGGTGAGGCCTTCGGGGGAGGCGAGGGGTTCGCCCTTGTCGTTGCGGGCGATGCCGGGGAGCTGGCGGATGATGTCGGCGGATTCGGTGGTGATCTGGGAGGTGAGTTCGGCGTCGGTGCCGGTGCGGAGGATGAGGAGTTGGAGGGGGTTTCCGGTGGAGGCGAAGACGGAGGCGAGGCCGGTGGTGAGGGCGATGGCGGTGACAAGGACGGCGACGGTGAGGCCGACGCCGATGGCGGTCATGGCGGTGGTGGGCCAGCGTTCGAGGAGGTTGCGGAGGTTGTATTTGATGGGGACGGCCATGGGTTATCCGGTAAAGCGGAGGGAATCGACGATGTTTTTGCGGGAGGTGATGAGGGCGGGGAGGAGGGAGGCGAGGAGTCCGAGGAGGGCGGCGACGGCGAGGACGGTGACGGCGGCCTGCCATTTGAGGCCCTGGAAGGGGAACCCGCCGGCGTCGGTGATGGCGCTGCAGAGGAGATAGCCGATGCCGATGCCGAGTGCGCCGCCGAGGAGGGAGATGAAGATGGATTCACCGACGACGAGCTGGAGGACTTCGGCGGGGTCGTAGCCGAGGGTGCGGAGGACGGCGAGTTCGCGGGTGCGTTCGCGGACGGCCATGGCGACGGTGTTGGCGGAGACGAGGAGGATGGTGAAGGTGACGGCGCCGCAGATGGCGGCGATGAAGAGGCGGATGTTGCCGAGCATGCCGATGAAGGAGCGTCCGAATTCTTTTTCGGATTCGGTGCGGGTGGGGTAAGGGGAGTTTTCGAACATGGCATCGATGGCCTTGGAGATGCGGGGGACGAGGTCGGGGGAGTGGGCCTTGATCATGAAGGTGCCGGCGGTGTCCTTGGCGATGGAATCGGTGGGTTTGAGGAGTTCGTCGAGGTATTCGCGGTGGAAGATGAGGTTGTCGGCGCCCTGGGGGCCGACGTAGATGGCGACGCATTTGAGTTCGAGGTTGACGGGGTAGATGTCGCCCTGGATGTTGACGGTGTCGCCGAGTTTGATGTTGTATTTTTTGGCGAGGGTCTGGCCGATGGCGCAGGCGGTGCGGAGTTTTTTGAAGGCGGCGACCTGGTCGGGGGGGCAGGACCAGTCGGAGAAGATGTCGAAGATGTTGTCGGCATCGACGGCGAAGCGGCCGAAGAAGTTTTTGGGGTCCTTGTAGAGGCCGCCGAACCAGGACCAGGTGGAGACCTGATCGACGCCGGGGATTCGCTGGATGCGGGATTTGTAGGAGGCGGGGAGGAACTGGGTGAGGGAAACCTTGTGGCGGCAGACGAGGCGGTAGGTGGAGGCGGGGGAGGGGTCGTCGCCGTGGAAGAAGTTCTGGTAGATGGCGAAGAGGAGGGTGAGGAGGGCGAGGGAGATGGCGGTGCTGGCGAGGGTGAGGAGAGAGCGGCGGCGGTTGCGCAGGACGTTGCGGAGGATGAGCGGGGTGAGTCTCAGCATGAGGAGGCACCGATGGATGGAGATTATTCGCGGGGGATGTGTTTATGGTAGGAAGTCGCCGCGCCGTGTCAATGCGAAAGGGCGGGTGCGGGGGATTGGTGCTACACTTATGTGGGAAATGCCTACGTGAGGCCCGGATGATTCGGGCGCGGGATGGCGAAGGGGCAGTTGCCCGCGCCGTCGGAGACGGCGGGCTTTATTTCTTGATGAGATTCATTACTCAATAGGAAGCATATGAAGGTAACGATACTTGGGCCGCACCCGGATGATCAGGAACTGGCGATGGGGGGGACGATTGCGATGCTGGTGGCGGGGGGGCATGAGGTGACGTTGATAGATGCGACGACGGGGGAGCCGACGCCGTTTGGGAGCGAGGAGGTTCGGGCGAAGGAAGCGGCGGCGGCGGCGAAGGTGCTGGGGGTGAGGCGGGTGTCGGCGGGGTTGAAGAACCGGGAGGTGGTGCACACGGTGGAGGCGAGGCACCGGGTGGCGGCGTTGTATCGGGAGTTGCGGCCGGATGTTTTGTTTTTGCCGTACCCGCATGATGCGCATCCGGATCACGTGGCGTTGACGCGGATCGGGGAGGATGCGCGGTTTGATGCGAAGCTGACGAAGTCAGCGATTCCGGGGGAGCCGTTCCATCCGCGGCGGATCATCTATTATTTCTGCACGCATTTGCGGATTAATTTTCCAGCGACGTTCTGTGTGGACATCACGCCGTTCTGGCAGAAGAAGCTGGAGGCGGTCAATTGCTATCAGTCGCAGTTTTACACGGGTCGGACGGGGGCGGAGCAGGGGGCGGTGGTGCGGTACGTAGAGAACATCGGGGAGTACTTTGGGGGGACGATCAACCGGAGATACGCGGAGCCGTTCTATGCGATCGAGATGCTGGGGTTCTCGGCGTTGGAGGGGTTGATCACGGGGTAGCCAAATTGCGGCCAGCGAGGGCGGCGTCTGCAATTATCATCTTGTCGTTACGTCATTTTTGGCATACTCTGTAGTTGGCGTGAAATCGAAAAAGTCCCTCCCGTTCCGTTCTGAAAGGCAGGTCAGGAAGCGATGTCTGAAACCGAAGAGCAGCCGGTAGGCACCGAAGAAGCGCATTCGCAGCCGCTTGCGGGCGACAGCGGGCAGAAGAAAAACAAGATCAACACTTTTTTCAAAACGCTGGCGGCGGTGAATGGATCGGACATTCACATCAAGTCGGACGCGATACCGCGCGTGCGGGTGGGCGGGGAGCTGCGGACGCTGAAGACGGATGCACTGTCGCCGCAGGATGTGGAGCAGATGATCGAGGAGATGCTGAGCGAAGAGCAGATGTCGGAGTATCACCGGCACGGGACGATCGACCTGGCCTATGCGATGGGGCGGGGCGAGCGGTTCCGCGTGAACATATTTCGGCAGCGCGGGACGAGCAGCATCGTGGCGCGGCGCATCAATCCGAAGGTGCCGAGCTATGCGGACCTGCGGTTGCCGGAGGTTTTCAGCAAGATTGCGGACCGGGAACAGGGGCTGATCATCCTGGCGGGGATTACGGGGTCGGGGAAATCGACGAGCATCGCGGCGATGATCGAGCAGATCAACGACTCGAAGAACGTGCACATCGTGACGATCGAGGACCCGATCGAATTTTCGTACACGGACAAGAAGGCGTTCATCAACCAGCGTGAGATCGGGCTGGACTGCGACACGTACGAGCATGGGATTCGCGCGATGATGCGTGAAGACCCGGACGTGATCCTGATCGGCGAAATGCGCGACCGCATGACGTTCCAGGCGGCGGTGCAGGCGGCGGAAACGGGGCACCTGGTGTTTTCGACGCTGCATGCTTCGAGCGCGCCGGGGGCGATCACGCGTCTGCTGGAGCTGTTCCCGAAGGAGCAGCACACGAACATCCGGCAGGCGCTGGCGCAGAACCTGGTGGCGATCGCGTTCCAGAAGCTGGTGCCGTCGATCGATCCGAAGGTGAAGCGTGTGCCGGTGGTGGAAGTGATGCTGAACTCGCCGGCGGTGAAGAAGTACATATTGGAAGAGCGGGAAAACGAACTGACCTCGGTGATCCGGAACGAGAAGGGGACGGGGTCCATCGACTTCAACGACATGCTGGCCGAGCTGGTGATGAAGGAGATCGTTGCATCGAAGGAAGCGATGGCGGCATCGCCAAATCCGGACGAACTCCGGATGCGGATGAAGGGGATCAAGACCTCGTGACGGTGGCGGGCGCGTCCTCTGCTGTCGAACGGCGGCGGAAGGGTATTGTGCGCTCTTCGCAATAATTGTTGAGAATCCTTGAAGATTTCCGCATTCCCGATGATCATCCGCAAGTGATACCAACCCAGCTCCACGGAAGGCCGCATGTTCGACTACTTCAACGTCATATACTGGCTGATTGCGTTCGCGTCGCTGCTAGCGTTTGCGAAGTTCTGCACGTTCGTCGCCGAGGACGTGAAGAAACACCTGGTCGAGCTCCCGGAGTTGCCATGGCAACTGGGGTACGTGTCGGCGCTGCTGGTGATGTTCATCGTGTTTGTCGTGATGCCGTCGTTCTGGATCGCGCTGCCGGTGAACGCGGTGATCGCGGGGACGGCGGTGGGGGTGTTCTGGTGGAAGCGGGTGCAGGTGCTGGGGCCGTCGGGGCACCTGTTTTCGGGTGCGATTGCGTCGGTGTCATCGGCGTCGACGCGGCGCGAGGAGCGTCGCTCGGCGCGCCAGGTGCAGCTTACGTACCTGCGGCACAACGACAGCCCGATGATACTTCCGAAGCCGGATGATCCCCTTGCTGCGGGGATCGCGACGGCGGACCAACTGGTGATCCAGGCGTTGATCCGGCGAGCGGAGCAGGTGGACCTGACGCCGAGCGAGAACAGTTATGGCCTGACATTCCTGACGGACGGGTTTCCGTACCACCAGCCGCCGCTGGCGCGGACGGAGGCGGAGTCGGCGATCCAGGCGTTCAAGGTGCTGGGCGGGTTGAACGCGGAGGAGCGTCGGCGTCCGCAGACGGGGCATTTCAAGAGCCGGGATTCCGAGGGGTCGATCATCACGTGGACGGTGCGGACGTCGGGGAGCACGGCCGGGGAGAAGCTGTCGCTGCATGCGAATGAGAAGGGGCAGTGGGACCTGCGGCTGGACGGGCTAGGGCTGAGCACGGACCAGCTCAACGAGCTGAAGAAACTGACGACGGACACGGCGGGGACGGTGATCGTCTCGAGTCCGAAGTTGAACGGCCGGACGGCGACGCTGTACGCGCTGATTCGGCAGCACGATGCGTTTACGAATTCGGTGCAGACGCTGGAGACGACGCCGCAGGCGGAAATCGAGGGCGTCACGGCGAACGTGTACGACACGCGGAACACGGAAGTGACGTATTCGAAGCAGCTCTCGTCGATCTTCCTGAAAGACCCGAACGTGGTGCTGGTGTCGCAGGTGCCGGACGCAAACACGGCGGACGTGATCACGCGGTTCGCAGCGGATCCGGGGACGAACGGACACCGGGTGTACGTGGGGATGGCGGCGCAGGACTCATTTGCGACGCTGGACCGGTGGCTGGCGTTGAACACGGACAAGCAGACGGCGATCGACTCGCTTCGGGCGATCATCGCGCAGCGGCTGGTGCGGATACTGTGCCCGACGTGCAAAATTCCGTACCAGCCGGACGAGGCGACGCTGAAGCGTCTGAACCTGCCGATCGGGCGGAATTTCCAGTCGTTCAAGGCGAACACGGGTCCGATCCAGGATGCGAAGGGGAACAAGATCATCTGTCCGGACTGCGGCGGGTCGGGGTTCAAGGGACGGACGGGTATTTTTGAAGTGATGATCGTGAACGACGAGATTCGCAAGGCGATCGCGGCGAAGGCGAATCACAACCAGCTCAAGGCGCTGCTGCGGAAGCAGAACTTCATCCTGCTGGTGGAGCACGGCATCCGGAAATTCGCCAGCGGGATCACTGCGATCAACGAAGTGACGCGGGTGCTGGCGGACGGCAGCAAGCCGCCGAGCGCCAGCGGCGCCCCGATCAAGAAATAACCCACACGGCCGACACGGACCAGACCTTCTTTTCGCTCTCGGTGCTTCATGATACTCGACGTTCTCGCGGTGCTGCTGATTCTTTCGATTGCCGGATACCTTGGGAATCAGGGCACGTTTTCGGCATTGATAGCGTTGATTGCGTCGGCATTCGCGTCGCTGTTTGCGGCGGCGATGTTTGAGCCGTTAATGGGACCGATCGCGGGGTGGCGTCCGGACTATGCGCGCGGGGTGACGTTCCTGGTGCTGTTTTTCCTGGCGTTGTCGGCGTGCCGCATCGCTGCGGACATGATCGTGCTGAAGAACATCCGGATGAACAAGATCGTGGATCGCTCGATTGGAGCGATTTTCGGGTTCTTTGCGGGAATGATCGTGGTGGGTTCCACGCTGGTGGGGATCCAGATGCTGCCGCTGGGGACGACGATCCTGGGTTACGATCGTTACGGCACGGGGACGGGGATGCGGGTGGAAGGCGATCCGGCGGCGGTGGCCTCGGGGTCGAACATCTGGCTGTCGCCGGACAATTTTACGGTGGGGATGTGGGAGCTGGCGCTGGGGAAGGCGCTGGGCGGGAGCGTGGGTTTTGAGAACGCGCATCCGAATTTCCTGGTTGAATGTTACGGGTATCGGCAGACGGTGGAGCCCGGGGCGAACACGGCGTTGCCCAAGGAGCTGCTGAACGTGCCGGTGGCGTGGCAGTCGGCCGACCCGGCGATCTTGAAGCAGTTGAACATCGAGGATCCGGACAAGGCGGTGGTGATGGTGCGGGCGGAGGTGTCGCAGGGAGGGGATCCGCCGAAGTCGTCGGTGAACATGGGGACGACGGGGGATGCGGCGAAGGCGTATTTCTTCATCACGCCGACGGAGATTCGACTGGTGACGGACAAGGCGCGGCAGTATTACCCGATCGGGTACCTGGAGCGCGGGACGACGCTGATTCCGATGCCGTACGACTCGGGCCAGATTGCCGACGACATGCCGAAGGACAAGACGAAGGTGGTGGAGGACTGGCTTTTCGAGATCAACAAGGACGAGAAGCCGAAGTTCGTGGAGATGAAGCAGTTGGCGCGGGTGCAGTTGGCTGACGTATTGAAGAATCAGCCGGTTCGGCCGGAGGCGGCGACGGCGTACGCACCGAGGACGGCGCGTGCGGAGCAGGCGACGGTGATCGTGCGGGTGAACGCGGAGGGGATGAAGAGCGAAGGCGTGAAGGTGTACATCACGACGTTGAACACGACCTACCGGGACGCGAGGTCGACGATTGTCGAGGCGTATGATGCGAACCTGTCGCACCTGAAAGAGGTGGAAAACGGGACGGGCGGGTCAACGTGGGTGGCGGCGGCGGGGAAACCGGGCGTGCCGAACTCGGGCGACATGAACACGACGTGGCGCATGCTGCAGAACATGGAGTCGAAGGGGGCTGAGGACTCGATTACGTTCCAGGAGTTCCTGCAGTACCTGTTCCCGGGCGCGGCGACACCGGACGGGGTGCGGAACCTGGTGGTGTATCCGGAGTATTTCAACAACAAGATTGTGCCGCTGATCACGCCGGCGATCATTGCGCAGGGGGAGACGGACAGCTCCGGGAAGGTGGAGCTGAAGGATATTCCGAAGGGTTCGTACGACGTCATTGCGATGGGCAAGGGGGACAAGGCGTTTTACTTCTGGATCCAGAACAAGCAGGTGCAGGCGAAAGCGACGCAGACGCTGGAATTGAGCGCGAAAGATGCGGCGTTCTCGGCGGTTCTGAAGTAGTTCGGGACGAGAAGGCGAATGTTCTTGCCTGGGCGGGGCGGGTTCTGTAGGCTGGTCGGAATTGTATTGCGGTCGGTGGCAGGCCGCAGACGAGAGAAGGATCGGTCTGCATGATAGAAGCCGTGCTATTTGATCTCGGCGACACCATTATTGATTTTGGGGTCGGGCGGCGGGAGGCGGAGATCCTGTTTCGGCAGGGGGCGCGGCTGACGTACCGGTACCTGACGGCGCGGCGAGAGAACCTGCCGCCGTTTGAGCAGTATTTCCGGGTGCACTACCGGTATCTGCGGCGGGCGTGGCTGTGGTCGAAGGTGTCGCGCCGGGATTTTTCGTATGCGGACGTGCTGGCGCGGGCGGCGGCGATCCTGCAGGTGGCGGTCACGGAGGAGGAACTGGCGACGCTTTCGTGGCTGTGGTATCAGCCGATCGGGGATGCGTCGCATGTTGATTCGGGGGTGAATGGGATGCTCACGGAGCTAAAGAACGCGGGGACGAAACTGGCGATTGTGTCGAACACGTTTGTTCCGCCGCACTGCCTGGATCGGCATTTGCGGGAGGAGGGGCTGCTCGAATTCTTCCCGGTGCGGGTGTATTCGTCGAGCGTGCGCTATCGCAAGCCGCACCCGCGGATTTTTGAGATGGCGTTGAGCGAGGTGGGGGTGTCGGCGGATCGGGCGTTGTTCATCGGGGACCTGCTGGCGACGGATATTGCGGGGGCGAAGCGGGCGGGGATGCGGACGATCTGGAAGCCGGCGCGGGACAAATCGGGGCGGCTGGGATTCCTGCGGCGGCGGCGGCATCGGCCGGACCTGATCATTCCGCGGCTGACGCAATTGCCGGAAGTTCTGCATCACTTTGGCTGGCGGCCGAAGAAAGCGTCGCCGGTCCTGGCTCCAGTTTGATGGCGCGTTGATGATTCCGGCTGCGGTGCTTGCGTACGCGGATACGGCCGAACCCTCGGGCGACATGCTCGTGCTGGTGATGGAGTCGCTGGGGGTGCTGACGCTGGTGACGCTGGTCGCGGCGGTGCCCCTGCTGGTGACGACGGCGCGGCGGGCGGTGCGGCCGAATGTGCTTGCACCATTGTGCTTCTTGTGGGCGTTCCTGGTGGGCGGCGGGTGGATTTACCTGCTCCTTGCGCGCTATCGCTGGGATGTGGAATATCACAAGCTGCTGATGTCGGGGTATTACGATCCGTTGAACACGGGGACGCGGCCGGGGGTGCATCCGGCGTTTCTGCTGGCGGGCGCGCTGGGGTATGGGGTGTTGATCGTGACGGCGCTGCGGTCGCAGGGGCGCGATCCGGGTGCGCGGGCCGAAGGGAATTCCGCGGATGGGGCGGATCGTTCCGGTGCGAATGGCCGGCCGCAGGAATAAATGTTACTGCGCTTTGGCGGTACCGGTGGGGGCGGCGGGCAGGCTGGTGAACTTTGCGGTTTCGGCAAAGAGCTGGCCGTCGCGCATGTGGCCGGTGATCTGCACGTTCATGTAGCGCTGGATCTGGTCGAGGGTGGCGGGGGCGCCGTCGAGGTAGAACTTGGTTTGGGCGTCCCATTTGACGGAGACGATGTTGGGGAAGCGCTGGTTGCCCATCTGGTCGTTCTTGCTGATCAGCATGGTGGATTTCATCGGGCGGAGGCTGACGATGGCGCCGTGAAAGGCGCGGGCGGTGGGGTCGCCGGCTTCAATGCGGGCCTCGGTGGGATCCACCGTGGGGTGCGATGCACAACCGACCATCACCACGCCCATCATTCCGCCGACGATCACTTTGCGCCAATCCACTTTCATAGGAACCTCGTTCATGAGCCGCTCTTTTCCACGATTGCCATGGCCTGGTCCGCGAGCATCGCACCTTCGACACCTTCGGGCGCATCAAGCCAGTGGACATTGGGGGGCCATCGTTTGAGCCAGGTACGCTGCATCTTGGCGAGGTAGCGCGTCTGGATTTTGACCTGTTCGATGGCCTCCTCTAAGGAACACTTACGGGCGAAGTGGTCGAGCAGTTGTCTGTACCCAACCGCGGCGGCGGCTTCTTCGGAGAAGCCGTTGGGATTTCGGGAGAGGGCGACGACCTCCTCGACAAGGCCCAGCTCAACCATTTTTTTGACGCGGGCGTTGATGCGGCGGCTCAGCAGGTCCTTATCGCGGCGGATACCAATGTAGAGGGCGTCCATGGCCGGGTGCGCCTGGCTCCACTGGGTCTGCAGGGTGGAGATCGGCGTGCCGGTGAGGCGGTAGACCTCGACGGCACGGACGATGCGGCGGAGGTCGTTGCGGTGGATGCGGCCGGCGGCGACGGGGTCGATCTGCTGGAGTTCCTGGTGGAGCTTGTCGGCGCCTTCGCGATCGGCGCGGGCGTGGAGTTCGCTGCGGATGGTTTCATCGGCGCTCGGGCCTTCGAAGAGGCCTTCCATGAGGGCACGCAGGTAGAGGAACGTGCCGGCGATGAGGACCAGCGGGCCGCGGGCGGGCGCTTCGAGAAGGGGACGGGCGTCGGCGACAAAGCGGGCAGCGGAATAGGACTCCCACGGGTCGGCGACGTCGATCATGACGTGTTCAATCCGCCGGCGGGTGGCGAGGTCGGGCTTGGCGGTGCCGATGTCCATGCCGCGATAGACCTGCATGGAATCGACGGCCATGATGCGTGCGTGCAGGCGTTCGGCGAGAGCTTCGCCGAGGTCGCTTTTTCCGGAGGCGGTGCAGCCGACGATGACGATGGGATTGGGAGGCGAGGTGGTCACAACATCTCCGGGGCGGTGATTGAGGTGGGGGGATCAGGTGTGGTAATCGGCGTTGATGGTGATGTATTCGCGGGAGAGATCGCAGGTGTAGACGCGGTGGGCGGCTTTTCCGCCGGTGCCGAGGTCGACGGTGATCTCCAGATCTTTCTGCTTCATAACGGTTTCGACGTCGGCGAGGTTGATGTCGGTGGGGCGGCCGTTTTTGAAGACGGTGATTTTTCCGACTTTGCAGGAGGATTTTTCGACGCGCATCTTCGCGCCGGAATAGCCGGCGGCGGAGACGAAGCGGCCCCAGTTCGGATCGCCGCCGTGGATCGCGGTTTTGACGAGGGCGGAGTTGGCGATGGCCTCTGCAGCGCGCTTGGCGTCGGTTGCGGAAGCGGCGCCGGTGACGCGGACGATGACAAACTTGGTGGCCCCTTCGCCGTCGCGCGCGATCTGTCGGGCGAGAGAGTCGGAGACTTCGAGAAGGGCCTTGGCGAGCTTCTGCAGGTCGGCGCCGCCGGTGATGTTGCGATTGCCGGCGAGGCCGTTGGCGAGGATGACGAAGGTATCGGAGGTGGAGGTGTGCTGGTCGACGGTGACGCAGTTGAAGGTGTCGTCCGCGATGGCGGGGATGAGTTTTGCGAGGGCGCGGCGGTCGACGGCGGCATCGGTTGCGACGTAGGCGAGCATCGTGGCCTGGGGCGGCCCCATGTTGGGGGCGATCATCCCGGAACCCTTGCAGTGGCCGGCGACGGTGACGCGTTTGCCGCCGAGGGTGACGGTGGTGCGGGCGGACTTCGGCACGAGGTCGGTGGTCATGATTCCCTCGGCGAAGGCGCGGCCGGCGTCCTCGGAATCGGAGAGTGCCGCGACGGCCTGCGGGATGCCGGCGCGAATCTTGTCCATGGGGAGGAAGTGGCCGATGACCCCGGTGGAGAAGGGGAGGACCTGGCGGGGGGTGACCGCCGCATTCTCGCCGAGGGAGCTGGCGGTGAGGGCGCACATTTCCAAGGCATCGCGGACACCGCGGTCGCCGGTGCAGACGTTGGCGCAGCCGGAGTTGGTGATGCACGCCCGGAGGAGGCCGCCGCGAATGTGCTGGCGACCGACGATGACGGGTGCGCCGACGACCTTGTTGCGGGTAAAGACGGCGGCTGCACTGGCAGGGACATCGGAGACGAGGAGGGCCAGGTCGGGCTTGCCGGAGGCCTTGATGCCGCAGTGGAGAGCGGCAGCTTTCATTCCGCGAACGCTTGTGATTGTGTCGTTGGCCATCGTTTCCTGCGATTCGTGTGAGGAGAAATCAGCGGGACATGATACCCACCGCGGGGGTTCCGTAAAGTATTCCGCGGCACCGCTTGCATGCCAGTTTGTCGGAGTCGTAGCTCTTCTGAACTGAATTGTTGCCCTTATTTCTCGTTGGCACCGCTTACGCTCCTCTACCCTGCAGAAGGGTTCATTCGAAGCCCCGACCTTTAGGAGGACCCAGTCATGAAAAACCCGACTGAACCGGCTGCCGAGCAGCATCCGAAAAGTTCCCAGTATGTGACCAACGTCTCCGAGACCCTGCGGAAAATCGATTCCGGCCCTTCGTGCCCCAACTGCGAGGGTGAGAAGGCCAAGCAGGTTCCGGTGGATCTGGTCGAAGAAGAATCGATGGAAAGTTTCCCGGCGAGCGATCCGCCCGCGTATTCGCGGCCGGACCGGCCTGAGCCGCGGCGGCCCGGGCAGTAGACGGCAGGCCATTACGGGGCGGGGGGTACGGATTCATTGGCGTGGGGGGGGGGGGGGCGCCCCCCCCGGGGCCGCCCGCCCAGGCCCCCCCGCCGAACCAACCCGCGCGGCGGGGCGGGGGGGGGGGGGGGGGGGGGGGTGTTTTGGGGGG
>JBQCGD010000025.1:0-7952 GCA_051955985.1 Phycisphaerae bacterium
TTCAGGCTCCTGTGGGGCTTGGGCGCGTGTTGTTTGTTGGTGGGTTTGGGGGGCGTTGGGTGGGGTCGTGGACGGTTTGTGGGGGGTTTGTGGTGGGGTGTGGGGGGCTTCCTGGGGTGGGGGGTTTTCGCGGATTGGAGAGGCGTTGTTTGTATTGCGACAGAAAATTGGGGGGAGGTTCATTTTAGTTATTTTGATAAGTACATTCTCTTTGGGGGTGGGTCCGCCAGCGAGAACCGTGTGATCGATTTTTTCGGAAGGGTGTTGGGCTCCCACCGGAAAAGCGCCTGCCCGAGGCGGGCGGCTATTGATATTCACTTTTTGAATGTCCCGTTCGAGAGGAGGGTTCCGTTGGGGCGAACGAGAGTTGAACTGGCCACCAAGACACCAAGCCACCAAGAGCACCAAGAGGTCAAAAGTGAATGCAGGCATTGAAAGGGTGAAGATCAATAAATGGGCGGGCGGCGTCCGGGGGGTGGTGGATTTGATTGGTTGGATTTGTTTGGGGGATGGGGTGGAATACATGCGGTTTTGCTAATAATATTTTAGATATCTAGATCTTAATGATACTCTTGTGAATGGTGCCATGGGTTGGGAGGGGTGCAATGTGATTTTGCGGGTCCAAGAGGCATGCTTATGGCCCCCGAGATTGGGGCCATAAGCATGGCACCCGGCCCTTTGCCCCCCCCCGCTGGCGCGGGGATGGAGCTTTTTTTAGCGGGGTATTGAGTTTGCGCGAAGAGCGGCGACCTGCTGCGGGTTTCCTGGGGAGGTGGCGTGGGGGTGCTGGGGTGGTGCGGGGGAGGGTTGCGCTTGGAGTATCCTTTGGCCCGCGCCGTCGGAGACGGCGGGCTTTTTGGGGTGGGGTGGGATGGGGTGGGGGTATAGAAAAGGGGCGGATCCTTTTTTGGATCCGCCCCGTGTTGCAGGTGCGGGAGGAATGGCCGACGGGGGCGTCGGCCCCACTTGGTGGGGGTTAGTGGGGGCGGCGGCTTTTGAGGCGGAGGAGGGTGGTGGCGGAGGCGAGGCGGGAGAGGGCGGTGGGTTCGGGGATGGTGGTGATGTTGGCGGTGATGTCGAGGGTGATGGCGGAGAGGGGGAAGTCGCCGGCGGCGTCGGAGCTGAGGGGGGTGAGGGTGAGGTGTTCGGTGAGTGTTTCGTTGGCGTTGGGGGCGGTGAAGGAGATGTTGGGTCCGGAGGCGGAGTTGCCGGCGGCGATGCCGGAGAAGTTGCCGAGGCCGGTGATTGTGAAGTCGGGGGCGTTGTTGGTCCAGGAGCCGCCGAGGGTGTCGGCGGGGCCGATGGCGGCGTTGAGGATGTCGAGGAGCGCGTTGACGGAGTCGCCGGCGGTGAGGGTGCCGAAGTCGAGGGTGTAGTGGGTGGAGGA
This sequence comes from Phycisphaerae bacterium, assembly GCA_051955985.1. Classification (GTDB taxonomy): domain Bacteria; phylum Planctomycetota; class Phycisphaerae; order WQYP01; family WQYP01; genus DATKPA01. The sequence continues at coordinate 1,388 of JBQCGD010000025.1, forward strand.
GGAGGAGGAGAGGGAGCCGTTGCCGGCGTGCTTGGCGAGCTGGGGAGCGGCGTAGTTGAGGACGTCGGCGGTGATGGAGATGGACTGGTCCTGGCCGGCGAGGTCGGAGATGCCGAGGCCGTTGTCGGATTCGGAGGGGAGGTGGAGGGGGTTGGAGCCGTCGGACTGGAAGTGGAAGGTTTGGGAGCCGGTGCGGCCGAGTTGTGCGGAGGAGGTATCGAGGGTGATGGTGACGAAGCCGGTGTTGGAGGCGTTGGGTGCGACGAGGCCGTTGGAGGAGCCGGTGGTGGTGGAGACGTTTCCGGTGTGGGAGGAGATATTGACGCGGAGCGTTTCGGAGAAGCCATCGTCGGGGGCGGTGTTGGAGAAGGAGGGGTTGCGGGTGACGGCGTCGCCGACGTGGACGGTGCCGAGGTTGTAGGAAGAGGGGGAGTTGAGTGCGGGTGCGGCGAAGCGGAAGACGGCGCCGTTGGCGGTGAGGAGCTGGGAGATGAGGGTGGTGTTGCCGAGGCCGGAGGTATTGGCGCCGTCGGAGACGAGGTTGGCGGTGATGGAGCCGGACTTGTTACCGGCGGAGGAGGTGTTGAGGGAGGCGGTGAAGGCGTTGGGGAGAGAGTTGTTGGCGGAGAGGAGTGTGAAGCCGCCGGAGAAGGAGACGCCGTTGTTGGTGGCATTGGAGAGGCTGGCGTCGAGCGCTTCGGAGAAGCCGTCGTTGGGGGCGGTGTTGCCGAGGGCGATGTTGGCGGAGAGGGAGTCGCCGACGTGGTGATTGCCGAAGTTGACGGGGTTGGGGGAGGCGGAGGAGGGAGCGGCGAAGCGGTAGACGTTGCCGGAGGCGGAGAGGGATTGGGAGAGGAGGGAGAGTGGGGTTTGGCCGAGGCCGGAGGTGCCGTTGCCGTCGGAGACGAAGTTGATGGTGGCGGAGGCGGATTTGTGTCCTGCGGAGGAGGTGTCGAGGGAGGCGGAGAAGGCGGCGGGGAGTGAGGAGCCGGCGGGGAGGAGGTTGAAGCTGCCGGAGAGGTTGGCGCCGGAGGAGGTGTTGTTGGAGAGGGAGGCGTTGAGTTTTTCGGAGAAGCCGTCGTTGGGGACGTTGTTGGAGATGGCGATATCGACGGGGCCGACGACATCGCCGACGTGGTGGTTGCCGAAGTTGACGGGGTTGGGCGTGGCGTTGGAGGGAGCGGCGTAGCGGTAGGCGGCGCCGAGGATGGAGAGGGATTGGGGTGCGAGGTTGTCGAAGTTGTTATCGATGTGGACGGACTGGCCGGTGAGGGCGCCGGCGGAGGTGGCGTTGAAGGTGACGGTGAGGGGGGAGGAGGTTGTGCCGATGTTGAGTGGGCCGACGTTGCTGGAGGTGACGCCAGAGCCGGAGAGGCGTGCGTCGGAGATGGAGCCGCCGTTGGCGGTGGGCTGGATGGCGAAGAGGACGGCGGGGCCGGTGGAGCCGGCGTTGGTGATGGTGTAGGTGAGGGAGTTGGAGTCGCCGACGTGGACGTTGTGGAAGTCGAGTGTGGTGTTGGAGAGGGATTCGGTGTTGTCGCCGTTGGCGAGGAGGAGGCCGGAGGTGAAGGAGACGTTGGCGTGCTTGTTGAAGGCATCGCCGATGCCGAAGTGGGCGTTGGTGTAGCTGGAGGAGACGGAGAGGTTGTTGTTGCCGAGGGCGAGATTTCCGAGGAGGTTGAGAGTGGCGGTGGAGGAGGGGGAGGAACTTGGGGAGAGGTCGAGGGTGGCGTTGGCATCGGACTGGAGGGTGCTGCCGGTGGCGCCGGCGACACCGGAGGAGAAGGTGAGGGTGCCGCCGCTGGCCTGGATGAGGCCGAGGTTGGTGGGGAGGTTGGTGACGGTGCCGAAGCCGAGGATGGTGGCGTTGGCGGTGTTGTTGAGGGCATTTTCGGTGAAGGTGCCGCCGCCGAGCTGGAGGAGGTGGTTGTTGGTGAAGGGCTGGTTGGCGAGGAAGTTTCGGTTGGCGAGGATGAGGAGTGAGCCGTTGTTGGTGTTGAGGGAGGTGTCGATGGAGGTGGAACCGAACTGGATGAGGGAGTTGAGGCCGTTGAGTTCGATGGTGGTGTCTGGTGCGAGGGTGGAGATGGGGGTGCCCTGGAGGAACAGGGTAGCGCCGTTGCCGGTGGAGAGGGCGCGGTAGGTGCCGTTGGCGAGTGTGCCTGAGTTGTCGTTGGTGAGGACGGCGTTGGCATCCATGGTGAGGGCGCTGGCGTCGAGGGCTTCGAAGGTGCCGTTGTTGGTGAAGGCGCCGCCGTTGGATCCGGTGAGGAGGAGCGTGCCGCCGTTGCTGGCGCGGGCGATGCCGGAGGGGGCGTTGAGGAAGGCGCCTTTGTCGGCGGCGGGGTCGACGAGGAGGGATTGGCCGGCGAAGTTGGCGTTGATGGTGCCGAGGTTGATGATGCCGATGTTGTTGCTGCCGAGGGATCCGCCGCCGAGGTTGGACCAGCCCTGGAGGGTTTGGTTGGCGCCGATGGTGAGGATGCCGTTGCCGTTGTCGCGGAAGCGGGAATAGTTCTGGAGGGTGATGGTGCCGTTGCCGTCGATGGTGACATTGCCGGTGATGGCGAGATCAGCGTAGGTGGAGGTGGAGTTGACGAGGAGATTTCCGTTGTTGGTGAGGGTGCCGGTAAGGAAGAGGGTGGTGCCGTTGTCGACGGTGGAGTTGCCGGAGAGGATGACGTTGGCGAGGCTGGCGGAGGAGAATTCGATGGAAGCGCCGGGGGCGGCGTTGATGGAGCCGCCGGTGACGGCAGCGCCGGATGCAAGTTGAACGAGGGAGGCGGTGCCGGCGGCGTTGATGGTACCGGCGGTGTTGTCGAAGCCGCCGCCGTTGACGCCGGAGAGGAGGAGGATGCCGCCGTTGGTGGCTTGCATGAGGCCCTGGTTGATGAAGGAGCCGCGGTCGCTGGCGGGGTCGACGAGGAGGGATTGGTTGGCGACGTTGGCGTTGATGGTACCGAGGTTGACGATGCCGATGTTGTTGTTGCCGAGGGAGCCGCCGCCGGAGGAGTTGGTGGAGCCGTCGATGGTCTGGTGAGCGCCGATGGTGAGGATGCCGCTGCCATTGTCGCGGAAGCGGGCGAAGTTCTGCATGGTGACGGTGCCGTTGCCGTCGATGGTGACGTTGCCGGTGATGGCGAGATCAGCGTAGGTGGAGGTGGAGTTGACGAGGAGATTTCCGTTGTTGGTGAGGGTTCCGGTAAGGAAGAGGGTGGTGCCGTTGTCGACGGTGGAGTTGCCGGAGAGGATGACGTTGGCGAGGCTGGCGGAGGAGAATTCGATGGAAGCGCCGGAGCCGGCGTTGATGGAGCCGCCGGTGACGGCAGCGCCAGTGGCAAGTTGAACGAGGGAGCCAGCGCCGGTGGCGTTGATAGTTCCGGCGGTGTTGTCGAAGCGGCCGCTATTGGAGCCGGAGAGGAGGAGGGTTCCGCCGTTGGTTGCTTCCATGAGGCCGTTGTTGACGAATTCACCCTTGTTGGCGGCGGGGTCGACGAGGAGGGCCTGGCCGGGGACGTTGGCGTTGATGGTGCCGAGGTTAACGATGCCGATGTTGTTGGTGCCGAGGGAACCGCCGCCGGCGACGTTGGTGGAGCCCTGGATGGTCTGGTTAGCGCCGATGGTGAGGATGCCGTCGGAGCTGTCACGGAAGCGGGCGAAGTTCTGCATGGTGACGGTGCCGTTGCCGTCGAGGGTGACGTTTCCGCTGATGAGGACATCGGTGAAGTTGACGGAGGAGTTGAGGAGGTAGGCGCCGTTGTTGGTGATGGTACCGGACCAGACGACGTTGGCGCCGTTGTCCTGGAGGATGTTTCCGGAGAGGGTGAGGTTGCTGAGGGAGGCGCTGCTGAGTTCGATGGTTCCGCCGGAGGAGCCGGTGAGGGAACCGCCGGTGACGATGGCGTTGGTGGTGAGGAGGACGGTGGAATTGGCGCCGGAGGCGAGGATGGAAGCGCCGGTGTTGGTGAAGCTACCGCCGTTGGAGCCGGTGAGTTGGAGGGTGGCGCCGTTGGTGGCTTCCATGAGGCCGTGGTTGACGAGTTCACCCTTGTTGGCGGCGGGGTCGATGAAGAGGGTTTGGCCGGCGATGTTGGCGTTGATGGTGCCGAGATTGACGATGCCGAGGTCGTTATTGCCGAAGGTGCCGCCGCCGTTGAAATTGGTGGAGCCCTGGACGGTCTGGTTAGCGCCGATGGTGAGGACGCCGGAGCCGCCGTCACGGACGCGGGCGAAGTTCTGGAGGGAGAGGGTGCCGTTGCCGTCGAGGAGGACGTTGCCGCTGATGAAGAGATCGGCGAAGTTGGCGGTGGAGGCCAAGGAGAAGTTGGCGTTGTTGGTGATATTGCCGGAGAGGACGACGGAGCCACTGTTGGCGATGGCGGCGTCGCCGGAGAGGAGGACGTCGGCGAGGCTAGCGCTTTGGAAGAGGATGAGACCGCCGGACTGGCCGGAGAGGGTACCGTTGGTGATGGCAGCGCCGGCGGTGAAGGAGACGGTGGAGTTGGCGCCGGTGGCGAGAATGGCGCCACCGGTGTTATCGAATCCGCCACCGTTGGAGCCAGTGAGTTGAAGGTTTCCGCCGTTGGTGGCTTCGAGGAGGCCCTGGTTGACGAAAGCGCCTTTGTTGGCGGCGGGGTCGACGACGAGGGTCTGTCCGGTGACGTTGGCGTCGATGACGCCGGCGACGCCATTGACGATGCCGATGTTGTTATTGCCGAGGTTACCGCCGTTGACAATGGTGAATCCTTCGATGGTGCTGTTGTTAATGAGGATACCGGCGCCGGCGTCGGTGATGCGGGCGAAGTTCTGGAGGGTGAGGACGCCGGAGCCGTTGAGGGTGACGTTACCGGCGATGCCGATATTCACGAAGTTGTTGACGGAAGTCATGTTGATGCTTCCGTTGTTGGTGATATTGCCGCCGTTGATGGTGAGGGTGGTGTTGTTGTCGGCGAAGTTGAGGATGTCGCCGGCGTCGACGGTGAGGTCCTGGACGGTGAAGTTGCTGTCAACGGTGACGGTGGAGTTCTGGGCGTTGCCGCCGTCGATGAGGACGACGGCGGTGCCGGAGTTGGGGACGGTGGAGTTGGACCAGTTGGCGGCGTTGGACCAGTTGCCGGCGGCGGGTCCGATGTAAGTGGAATCAGCGGAGGCAGTTGAGGAGAAGAAGGCGGGGGCGGAGGCGAGGGCGATGGCAGCGACGAGGGCCAGACGATGACGGTTTTTCATCGGGATCTCCAAGAAGACATGGACACTTTGTCGTGTCTCGATTTAATTGTTGCAAGTACGGCAGGGCGATGAGAAAATTGTTAAAAACTGCAACCCTTTAATACACCGGTAAAAAGAGCACGCAATACGTCAAGATACGTACGCGCGAGTGCAAAACCGTGAGAACAGGGAGGTACAGGGGATGTCGGGTGAATTGAGGCAAGAGGATGTGGAACGGCTGATGTCGTGCTGCGCGGAGATTTACCGGTGGGACGGTCAGGTGCCGTTCGCGGAGCATGTGATCGGGGTGTTGCCGAAATTGCTGGAGTCGGCGGTGGTGGTGTACCAGTCGTTCGACTTTGAGACGAAGACGACGGAGATGCATTTGAGCGGGATGCAGGCGGAGATCGCGAAGCACCAGGAGGCGTTCTTCAAATATATGCACCAGCATCCGCTGATCAACCATGCGCGGGAGACGGGGGCGACGTGGTCTTTGCGGATCACGGATGTGCAGCCGTGGGAGGCGTTTCGGGAGACGGGGTTGTACCGGGAGTTTTATAAGAAGATCGGGCTGGGGCACCAGATGGCGGCGAGCCTGCCGGCGCGGCGGGGGGATGTGCTGGGAATCGCGTACAGCAAGGAGGATGGGGCGGCGAATTTTACGGATCGGGAGAAGATGATGCTGGACATGCTGCGGATGCATGTGCTGCAGGCGAAGCAATTGAGCCGTAAGTTTGGGGCGATCCTGGAGTTTGCGCGGCGTGCGCATGGGATGCTGGAGTCGCTGGAGGAGGGGGTGGTGGGGCTGGACGGGATGCTGCGGGTGCGGCAGCGGACGAAGCGGGCGCGGGAGGTGATGGAGCGGCATTTTGGGAAAGTGGCGCCGCGGGAATTGCCGGGGGAGGTGATGGGGTGGGTGCGGTCGCAGGTTTTGCGCGAGAAGGGGGTGTGGCATACGCGGTATGCGACGATATTGGAGACATCGCGGGGGAGTTTGAAGCTGCGACTGATGCCGCGGGAGGGGGAGTGGGTGCTGCTGGTGGAGGAGGCGGCGGGGCTGCGGGAGAAGATTTCGATGGAGCCGCTGCTGGGGCTGGGGCTGACGAAGCGGGAGGCGGAGGTGCTGATGTGGGTGAGCCAGGGGAAGAGCAATCCGGAGATCGGGATTATTGTGGGGGCGAAGGCGCGGACGGTGCAGAAGCATATTGAGCGGATTTTGAAGAAGCTGGGGGTGGAGAATCGGCAGGCGGCGGGGATGCGGGCGTTGGAGATGATGATGTGAAGGGGGGACGGGGTCTGGGGTCTGGGGACGGGGGTCGGTGCGTGTGGGGCTGGGGGCGGGAGGTGGGGGTTGGGGGTC
>JBQCGD010000026.1:0-49293 GCA_051955985.1 Phycisphaerae bacterium
CTGGAAACCCACACGCTGGAGGAGATTCGCAAGTTGGCTCGTGCCACACTCCCTCCCACGCTCCTTCCGCCCGCCCTCGCAAACGATCAAGATACCGGATAACTGTGTAGATACCTTTGGCGTGGAAGCCGTGGGCTTGGGGTTGTTCAGAGGTCACGAATGATTGAGTGACGAAACGGGGGGATGGGGAACGGCCGACATTCGCGTTTCTTGGATTGGAGGTGTGGATGGAGGGGGTTGGCGTCGTGCGCTCCGTGCGCATACGGAGCTAACGCGGAGCACCACGCGCGTCGGCTTTAGTGGCAGTCCGTGAAGAAAAAGAAAGCCGGCGGGTTCGCATCCGCCGGCCTCATCACAATTCACACGAGCCCCTCGCTCCCCCGATGGCTCAATTTCGCATGCCCTCACTTCAAGGCCACCTCGACCCCTTGGCCTAGTTCCAGACTCGACCGGCCCGCGTACAGGCGATAGGTGCCGTCCAATCCCTTCCAGGCGTGCGACTTGTCATCCCAGTAGCCGAAGTAAGAAACGGGACAATCCACGCCCGCCGACTTGGTCTCTCCGGGCGCGACTTCCACGCGTGCAAAGCCGACGAGGGCCCGCGAGGGGCGTTCGACGCCGCTTTCTTCCTCGGGGGATGCGTACACCTGCACGACCTCGGCTCCGGCGCGCGTGCCGGTGTTCTTCACGTTTACTTGCAGATGCACGACGCCGTCTTTGACCGAGGGGGTTCCTGCAATGCCCACGTCAAAGGCGGTGTAACTGAGGCCCGATCCGAAGGCAAAGAGGGGGGGCTTCGATTCCAGCTTTTCCCGCCGGTAGCCGAGGAAAACGCCTTCCTTGTAGGTATTGACGCGTCCGCTTTCTTTCGTCGGATAATTTCCGTAGGCCGGATACTCTTCCCACGAATGCTCCCACGTGAAGGGCAATCGGCCGCTGGGGTTTACATCGCCGAACACGGCCTCGGCGACGGCTTCGCCACCGTTGCTGCCGGCGTACCAGGTCATCATCAATGACCTGGCGTTGTCGAGCCAGCCGGTGACGTCGACGGCGCCGCCGGTGGTCAGGATCACGCCGGTTTTCGGATTGAGCGCGAAGACTTTCTGCATCAGGTCCAGTTGCACGGCGGGCAGGGCGTAGGGGCGGTCGCTTCCTTCGCCCTCGTACTGGACGCTGGCGCCGGTCTTGTCGTTGAATCCGACGCAGGCGAAGACGGCGTCGGCGTTGCGGATCACGTCGTCGTATTCGGCGGGCAGCACTTCCTGCGGAGGGCCCCACCCGAAGCGCATCGCGGCGTCCTGCGTGCCGTTGTAATACTCCACCACGACGGGATAGTCCTTGCCGGCCTGGAGGTTGACGGTCGCGGTGCGGTCGCGGACGGCGTGGCCGGACCAGTCGTCAATGACTTTTTGTCCGTCGACGAAGACGCGGGAGCCGTCGTCGCTGGCAGCGCCAAAGACCCAGGGGCCGCTCTTTTCCACCCGCACCGTGCCGGTCCAGCGGACGGAAAAATGATCGTGCGAGACGCCTTCGACGGGCCCGCTGTTGCGTTTCAGCTTGAACTCAATGGACTTCTCCTGGCGCGTCACTGCGGGCGTTCCCTCCAGGTTTTGATTGGCGAAATACTCCGCCTTCCAGGTTCCCGACGAGGGTTCGCGCTTGACCATTGCGTCTCCCAGGCCGGGCGGCGACCACGGCACGCGCGTGACCTTCAGATCCTTCCCCGCCTTGTCCACGAATCCCTGGAGAATCGACACGGGATGAAAGGCGTTGACGGCGCCGCTCCCTCCGCCGGACACGATCGCCGGATCGGCGCACGGCCCGACCAGCACGATGCTTTTCACGGTCGAACGGTCCAGCGGCAAAAAGCCGTTGTCGTTCTTGAGCAGCACCAGCGACTCGCGCGCTCCCTGCAGTGCGACCTTGTTGTTCGCGGGGTCATCCCACTGAATCGATTCGTCTTTCTGCGGTCTGTCGATCCACCCCATGGAAATGGCCACGCGGAAGAGCCGCCGCACCTTGTCATCAAGGGTGGCCTCGCTGACTTTTCCCGACTCGATCAGGGGCTTGAGTTTCTCGCTCTTGTAAAAGACGGCCTTGGGCATCTCGAGATCGAGTCCGCCGTTGGCCATGCCGAGCGTGTCATAGCAGGAGGTCCAATCGGACATCACGAGCCCGGGGAATTTCCATCCGCCGGGGCCATCGCCCTTGAGGACGTCGTTCAGCAGCCAGCCATTCTGCGACGCATGGACGCCATTGAGGGGGTTGTAGGAGGTCATCAAGCACCAGGGGTGTGCGCGCTCGATGCAGATCTCGAATGGGCGGAGGTAAATTTCGCGCAGGGTTCGTTCATCGGCTTTCGTGTCGAGGTTGTGGCGGTCAAATTCCTGCTCGTTGCCTGCAAAGTGCTTGATCGTGGAGGAGACGCCGACAGACTGCATTCCTTCGACATATCCGGCGGCGAGTTCGCCATCGAGGACGGGATCCTCGCCGAGGTATTCAAAATTCCGCCCGCAGAGGGGGGAGCGGTCGATATTCATGCCGGGGCCGAGGAGGATGTGGACGCCGCGGGCGCGGCAATCGCGGCCAATGGCCTTGCCGATTCGGCGGGCGTTGTCGATATCGAACGACGCGGCGAGGCCGATGCCTGCGGGGTAAGCGGTTGACTGTCCGGCATTCCGGGCGCCGACGGGGCCGTCGGACATGACGAATGCCGGGATACCGAGGCGGGGGATCGGCTGGGTTGTGAAGCCAGTACCGCCGAGGAGCAGGATTTTTTCATCGAGGGTCAAGCGCTGGAGGAGGTCGGCCACGCGCTGTTCGACGGGCAATTTTGCGTTGCGGAAGGGCATGGCCGGGGTGTCGGGAGTCCCGGCTCCCTGGCCGAAGGTGACACTTGCAGCCGCCAATACTGCCGAGACCATCCATGCCACACGGGCCGAACGACTAGTCATGAAATGTACCTCCGCGAGAAATGCGAACCGAGTCTACCCGCGCCCTTTGCAGACCGCCTCTCTCTTTCCCGCCATTCCTGCTCCACATCGCGCCATGGGGGCGGGTTGCGTCGGTGGGGAGCGGCGATTCATGGCGGGCGCTCTTTTACGGCTTGATTGGCGGCAAAAAAGGAAAAAGCCCGTCAGAAGACGGGCTCGTTCCCACTGCAATAAGTAAACGGCGGTGAAAAGACTTATTTCCGCTTCAACTTGCGGGCGCCGAACAGGCCGCCGAGAAGCGCCACACCACCGGGGAAAGCTGCGGGGAGGGGGACGGAGGGGGGGGTTCCGCCACCGGGCTGGAACACGAGCTGGTCCTGAGCGGAGGAGGAGATGAGGGCGAACGAATTGACGCCATTCGCCGTGGTGAAGTTATTGAGCCATCCGTTGGCGAGGGTGATGGCGGCGGTGCCTTCCGTGTTACCGGCCGCTTTGAAATTGCCTTGGGCGAAGTAGTTGTAGCTGCCGCCCTGGGGGAAGGCTTCGCCTCCCTGTCCGCCGTCGTATTCGATTTCCCAGATGGCCAACTGGAAGGCGGCGGCGGTTTCGTTGGCGGTGAAGCCGCCGTTTGCGGTGCCGGCGACGGGGAAGTAGGTGTCAGCGAATCCCTGGATCTGGTGTGCGGCGACAGAATCCAGGACGCCGGCGTCGGAGCCGCCGAGGGGAAGGCCGGTGGAGTCCAGGCCGACAATATTGTAAGTGTAGCTGCTGCCGGTGTATACATCCTGCATGGCCTGGATGCAGTAGGTAGAGGCCGAATGGCCGGGGGTGAAGAGGGGGCTGGTGCTGGCGGAGACGGCCCAATTGATCTGGCCGACGTAGGCACCGTTCATCTGGGTGCCTTGGACGTTGAGGTTAAGACCGCCTTCGACGCCGGGGTTAACGGCGTTGGTGATGCTGCCGGGGAGGGCCAGCGTGACGCTGTCCGCGTTCGCGGCCGACGCCATCGTCACGCTCGCCAGGATCGCCATAGCCGGGATTGCCACTTTGCGAAGATTCATAGAGATTCCTCAAAAGAACATGTGAACCGCGAATCGTGGGAGAAAGATACGTTGCTTTTGGGGTCGGGGAAGGGGATTTCGGGCGGTGTTTCGGGCGAATTTCGGGTTCTAGGACGTGATTTGGCAAGAGTTTGCGGAAGGGGGGCAGGTTTGAGGGTTGTGCGGATTGGCGAGTTCTCGGACAGGGGGGGAGGCGGTGGGCGGGCGGCGGCGTTCGGGGGGAAGGAGCGGGGGGAGGGAAGGGGCGATAATGATAAACAGGGGAATATAGGGGAATGTATAAACCTGTACATTCCCCAAGTTAACATCTTTGCTGAGCGCAAAAGATGCTGCCACCCTTTTTACCACGCCACAGCGTGTCAGGTCCGATATCTACGTAAAAAACCGCCATTACTTACCTTGCGTTCCGTGATGGGGAGGGTAAATCTTCAGTGGCCTTGTAAGCAGTATGGAGCACACCATGGGTGTCGGTACACGAATCATCGGAGCAGCCTTAGCGATCGCAGCCAGTGCGGCTGCGGCGTCGGCGAGCTCGCTGCCGATTACGGCAGTCCTGTTCAACACCAACGATACACCCAAAGGGGTGCAGCCCGGGACGACGAGCCTGACGGTGCAGTTCGGCACGACGTCGATGGCGAATGCGTTTGTGGGGCAGTTGAACTGGTATTCCGCGGGTCCGGCGGCGAATTTGAGCGACGGGCTGAACCCGAACCTGCAGTCGATCCTGACGTCGGATGGGTCCCACACGGGGATGTTTTCGACGTATTGCATTGAGGGGCTGCAGGATGTGTATTTTGGCAGCAGCGAGACGTGGAATCTTGGGGTGGTGGATGTGAGCTCGGCGCCGACGCCGGGGGCGGCGATGGGGTCGGTGAAGGCGGGCGAATTGACGGAACTCTGGAATCGGTATCATGATACGGTGGGGACGGATGACGAGAAGGGGGCGGCGTTTCAGTTGGCGGTGTGGGAAATTGTGAATGATGGGATTCCGACGCTTGGGGGTGCGAGCGCGACGGATTTCACCACTGGGGACTTCCAGGCGATGGGGGACAGCATTGCTATAAATCAAGCTGTGAATTGGCTTAATGGCATCACTGGGGGCGGGTACACGCAGACGTATACGTTGTTTGCGTTGAGTGATCGGGGGATTCAGGACCAGATTTTTGCGGTGACTTCGCCGAATGGCGGGACGAATCCGGTGCCGCTGCCGTCGGCATTGCCGGCGGGTCTGGCGCTGATGGCCGGACTGGGGATCGTTAAGTTTGTGCGGCGTCGGAGCTTCTGATTAAAAAAGGGGGAGGGGGATTCAGGGGTGAAGGGTTTGAGGAAGGGCATTCGTGGGAGTGCCCTTCCTTCTTTTTTGCGCGGGAAAGGGGGGGGCGTTTGGGAATGTTTTGGAGATCTGTTGGGGGCTACTTGGAGAGGGTGCGGGCCTCGCGCGCGAGGAGGGCGGTGTAGGCGGCGACGATGTCCGGGGGGGCGACTTTGGGGAGATTGTTCGCAAGGATGACGGTTCGGCAGCGATCGAGGAAGCGTTGGGTGAGGACCCATTTGCGTTCGAGCTGGTCGTCCTGGTCGTCGAGGTCGGCGAGTTTCTGGTTGTCGTCGCGCCAGGTTTTGAAGTCGCGGGCGTTGTCGAGGAATTTCTGGATGGCGTCGTGGTCCTTGGCGAGGATGGCGGGGGCGGTGGGGTGGTGGGGGATGCCGAGCTCGGGGTAGCGGCGGAGGAGTGCGTTGTGGAGGCGGGAGCGGGCGGCGTTTTGTTCGGTGTTGAAGCGGCGTCGCTGGCGGGTGAGGGCGTTGCGTTGGGAGACGAGGTCACGGGCGAGGTTGGCAGCCTGGGGCATGCGTGGTTCGCCGGTGAGCTTGAGTTTTTCGGAGAGGCCTTCGATGGCGGCGCGCTGGGCGGGTGTGGCGGCGGCGAGGATGGCGGAATAGGGGGCGTTGTTTTCGAGGAGGTCGGTGGTTTCGTCCCTGGTGCGGTAGTGGGAGAAGTCGCGGAGGAGCTGGTCGGAGGTGGTGAGGGGGATGTCGATGGTGTCGTCGTTGAGGAGTGCGTAGGTGAAGGCGTCGGTGAAGGAGGTGAAGCCCTTGTGGTCGTAGTCGGGTTTTGTGACGGGTTTGCCGGTGCGGGTGTGGCCGGCGAGCGCGGCGAAGAAGTGGGTGGAGAAGTCCTGGTAGTCGTCTTCGTTCATTTCGGGGGTGCATCCGGCGGCGAGGCGCGGGGCGGTGGTGGCGAAGAAGCCGCAGCGCGGGGATTGGCAGAGGCCCTTTTTGGGATCGCCGTCGGTGTAGAGGACGTTGGCGAAGCCGCCGGCGTGGCATTGGACCATGATGAGGGTGACGTCGACGGCGGGGTCGAGTTTGTCGAGTTCGGTGATGAACTGGCGGACGGTGACGGGGGGGGAGTCCCACATTTCCATGGTGGTGTTGTGGAGTGCGGCGTTGCGCGGGGATTCGTCGCCGCCGTGGCCGGTGAAGTAGAAGAGGAGGTGGTCGCCGGTGTGGAGGGATTTGGCGGCGGCGGAGAACCAGGTGGTGAGGGCGTCGTGGGTGGCGGGGCCGGCGAGGTTTTTGAGGGAGACGGGTTGGTAGCGTTCGTCGATGTCGGCGTTGTTGGCGATGTCGGCGACTTCGGCGGTGAGGTCGTGAGCAGGATTTGGCGCGGGGTCGGGGGGGGCGAGGTATTTGACGATGTGGTAGGGGGAGCCGCCGTCGGCGAAGAAGATGTCGTGGGGGAGGGTTGAGAGGTGGAGGTCTTCGAGGGTGTGCTGGAGGAACTGGATGTTTTTTTCGAGGGAGACCTGGTTGTAGTCAGGGGAGGGTCCGCCGCCGAAGGAGAGGAGGTGGGTTTCGCTGTGCGCGGCGGGGGAAAACGCGAAACACAAAACGCAAAACACAAAACTTTGAACGGGGGAGCGGGAGTGGCGTGGGAGTGGCATTTGTGAGCTCCGGGACTGGGGGGATTATAGCTACGCGGAATGGAGAAGGACGAGCGACCACGGAGGATGAATTGGCCACGAAAGACACAAAAGACACGAAAGGTGCCGGGACGGTGAGGGGGAGAAGCGCGTGGAGCGTTGGAGGATTTCTGGAGGGTTATTTACCATAGGGCCGCAGAGAACACAGAGTGTGGAAGGTGATCAGCCTTTAGAATTATTCGCGGCAGCCCATGTCAATTTGGGTGCGGTGGATGTAGGTGGTGGGGGAGCATTTGCGGAGCTTGGTAGCGACGGCTTGGGCTTTGGTGGGGGTGGCGCGAATGGCGGCGATAAGGATGTAGAGGTGGGGTTTAAGGGTGGGGTAGGCGTCGGATTCTTCGATGGAGAGGAAGGCGGTTTCTTTGCCACGGATTTCGATGGTGTTGTCGCGGCGGGGGAGGTAGGCGCCCGCCCAGATTTCGGGCTTGGTGTTGTCGGGGAAGATGAGGCCGCGGTGGGGGTTGAAGATTCGGCCAAGGCGGGAGTAGGGGATGTGGGATTTTTTGGCGAGGTGTTTGGCTTGGCATTCGAGTGCACGGAAGTTGGTCGAGGCGGCGGTGATGACGAGGTATTTGGTTTCAGTTGCTTGGCGCATGCAGCCGTGCATTTCGTCGGCGCGGGCCAGGGAGAGGGTGAAGAGAAGCGGGAAAAAGAGGAGGATTGTTTGGCGGAGCAGCATGTGTGGATTATCGAGCAGAATGGTGCGGGAGGTAAATGTTTTGCGCCTCGCTCGGCATGGGCGTGCACCGGCGGCCCGCTGGGTCGGCGCTACACCGGAGGCGTGGGCGCTGCAGTTCGTCAGGTGAGGAATTGGGTGGCAAAGTGGAGAGGGGTTCGAGGACGCAGAGGGCGCGGAGGGCACGGATGGGGGACGGTGAGTTGGGGTGTTGCAGGTGGGGCGGTGCCCGCGTCGCCTGCGGGCGACGGGCGTAGGCATGCTTTTGACCACCGAGGCTGTGGTCAAAAGCATGGCACCCGGCTGGGGCTCCTTTCGCGCGGGGTTGATTGATGTTGTTTGGGGGCACGGATTCGCGATGAGACGGGCCGTGATCGCCTCGCTCCGTATCGGCATTCGACGGCCGCCTGAAGGCGGAACTCCGAACGGCGAGTTTGAGGGGTTTGGTGGGGTTGAGAGGGGTTGCAGGTGGAGTGTGCATGGCCCGCGCCGTCGGAGACGGCGGGCTTGGGGAGGGGGGGAGACGTTGTGGTGGGCGGGTTTATGTGGGAGGTCCGAGAATGGGGGACTCCCGGCGGAGCCGGGGGCTATATGGGAGCGTTGGCTGCGCCTGGCTTGCTCCGCGTGGGGGTTCGTTTACACTTTCGTGCTATGGCCAAGGTTGTGAAGCCCAAGTCGCGGTATGCCAAGTCGGAGAAGTTGTTTGCCGACGCGGTGAAGTTGATGCCTGGAGGGGTGTCGTCGCCGGTGCGGTCGTTCAGGGCGGTGGAGGCGACGCCGGTGTTTATCAAGGAGGGGAAGGGGGCGCGGCTGACGGATGTGGATGGGAATCAGTACACCGATTATGTGATGTCGTATGGGCCGTTGATTGCGGGGCATTGTCCGCCGACGGTACGGGCGGCGGTGGCGAAGCAGATCGACAAGGGGTCGAGCTACGGGTGTTGCTCGGAGCTGGAGGTGAAGCTGGCGGGGATGATTGCGGAGGCGTTGCCGCACGTGCCGATGGTGCGGTTTGTGAGTTCGGGGACGGAAGCGGTGATGTCGGCGTTGCGGCTGGCGCGAGGGGCGACGAAGCGGGACATTATTGTGAAGTGTGCGGGGGGGTATCACGGGCATGCGGATTCGCTTTTGGTGGAGGCAGGGAGCGGGGCGTTGACGCATGGGCATCCGAGTTCGCCGGGGGTTCCGGAGGCGACGACGCACAATACGGCGGTGGTGCCGTTCAATGACCTGGGGGCGGCGCGGGAGTTGTTTGAGAAGATTGGGGGGAAGATTGCGGCGTTCCTGGTGGAGCCGATCTGTGGGAACATTGGGGTGATTCCGCCGGTGGGGGGGTATCTGGAGGGGCTACGGGAGCTTTGTGATAAGCATGGGGTGCTGCTGATATTTGATGAAGTGATGACGGGGTTTCGGGTGGCGGCGGGGAGTGCGCAGGGGTTGTATTCGGTGCGGCCGGACATCACGTGTTTGGGGAAGATTATTGGCGGGGGGCTGCCGGTGGGGGCGTATGGTGGGCGCGCGGAGCTGATGAATCAGATTGCGCCGGCGGGGCCGATCTACCAGGCGGGGACGTTGAGCGGGAATCCGTTGTCGATGGCGGCGGGGATAGCGACGCTGACGCTGCTGGAAGATTTGAATGTGTACACGCAGTTGGAGACGTTGGGGGCGCGGCTGGAGGCGGGGTTGATGGAGGCGGCGCGCGGAGCGGGGGTGGCGGTGGCGGTGCAGCGGGTGGGGTCGATGGTGACGCCGTTCTTTTTGTCGGCAGCGCAGGCGGCATCGCAGGCGGCGGGGGAGAGTGCGGTGGCGTTGGGCGGCGGCGGTGCGGAAGCGGTGGGCGCGGTGGCGGGGGCGGCGAAGCAGGTGGTGACGAATTATGCGGATGCGTTGCAGTGCGATACGGCGGCGTATGGGCGGTTTTTCCGGGGGATGCTGGAGGGTGGGGTGATGTTGCCGCCGAGCCAGTTTGAGGCGTGGTTTGTGTCGACGGCGCATACGGAGGGGGATATTGATCAGACGATTGATGTGGCGCGGGGGGCGATGCGGGGGGCGAAGGGGGGTTGAGGAAGGGGGGCGGAATGCTCGGGGTCCGGGGTTCGGGGTTCGGGGTTCGGGGTCCGTTCTATGCAAAAAACAGAAGCGCCGTCCTTTCGGGCGGCGCTTCTGTGTTTTAGGGGTGTCGTTGGGGGTGGTGTTAGACGGTGATGGTTTGGGTGCCGATGAGGGCGGTGACGCCGGTGGCGGCGTCGACGCCTTTGATGGAGATGGAGTGGGAGCCGGAGGCGAGGTTGAGGGAGGCGAGGGAGATGTCGTAGCCGTGGTTGGTGGAGCCGAGGAGGGACTGGAGGTCGGCGCGGGTGTTGCTGGCGACGACCTGGGATTTGACGACGCCGTCGACTTCGAGGAGGACGGTGATGGCGGTGGTGGGGAAGTCGGGATCGTAGGCCCAGCCGGAGACGTGGGTGGCGTTGGCGACGTCGAGGCTGCCGGTGGGCGGGTTGTTAATGAACTGGCGTTGGGCGATGAGTTGTTTGACGCCGGTGTTGGGGTTGACGCCGTAGACCTTGACGATGTGGGTGCCGGGGAGGTTGGTGGGCATGGTGCCGAAGAAGCCGTGGTTGGGGTCGGGGAGTGCGGTGAGGTCGGGGCGGTTCTGGTTGGCGGAGATGGCGGGGTAGTCGGTGCCGTCGAGGTTGACGACGACCTGGATGGGGGTGCTGGCGGCGAAGGGGTCGAAGGCCCAACCGGCGATGGTTTTGGAGTCGGCGATATCGACGGAGCCGACGACGACATCGGTGAGGGTTTGTGAGGCGAGGAGGGTGGTGGTGTTGTCGGAGTTTACTTCCTGGAGCTGGATGGTGTGGTTACCGCCGCCGAGGGAGGTGTAATCGACGGAGTAGCCGTGGTTGCCGTTGTTGTTGAAAGCGACGGCGATGTCGGGGCGGGAGGTGTTGGCGGTGGAGGTGGCGACGACGTTGCCGTCGACGACGAACTGGATGGGGACGGGGGTGTCGCGGAGGTGGGGGTCGTAGACCCAGCCCTGGGAGTGGGTGAGGGTGGCGATGTCGATGATGCCGACGGGATCGGAGGAGATTTGTCCGGACTGGAGGACGAGGTCCTGTCCGGTCTGGGGATCGACGACGGAGACGGTGGCGTTGTGTTTACCGGCGGAGAGGGCGGGGGGGTCGAAGAAGAAGCCGATGTTGGGGTTACCGAGGGGGCCGCCGGCGTCGGGGCGGGGTCCGTTGGCGGTGATGGTGGAGGTTTGGCCATCGATGGTGACGTGGACGGTGAGGGAGGAAGTGGGAGCGAAGGAGGAGAAGGTCCATCCGGCGATGAGGGCGCCGTTGAAGGTATCGACGACGCCGATGGGTCCTGCCTTGATGGTGCCGGTCTTGAGGGTGACGGGCTGGCTGTTGGCGGGGTCGATGGCGGCGACGGTGACGTTGTGGGTGCCGGTGGCGAGTCCGGTGGGGACGTAGAAGAAGCCGACCTTGTCGGTGCCGGTGAGGGAGCGGAGGTCAGGCCGGGACTGGTTGGCGGTGACATCGTGTGCGGAGCCGTCGATGGTGATGCGGACGGTGAGCGCCTGGCCGGGGGTAGCGGAGTCCCAGGCCCAGCCAGCGATTTCGGCGCCGGTGAGGATATCGACGGAGCCGACGGGTTGAGCGGTGAGCAGGACGCGGCTCTCGCAGGATTCCATCAGGAGGCGCGAGCGTTGACGACGGGAGGGACGGGAAGAACGAGCAGAGATTTTTTCCGAGCGGAACATGAGAGAAACTCCCCAGCAATTTCGAGTTTTCAGCGAGACGTTGGCCACACTTGTGCCAACTGATGCGCCCGCCAGTGACTGCTACGGAGAGGTTGGAATGGCGGATTGTGAATTTGCTGAGGTGGATGGCGCGCGCAAGCTGAGCGCGGGTGTGTGCGGATGTGGGGGGAGCGAGCGGGTTGGCTCTGCACAGGCGAGCAGATGGTGGAATTGACAAGGTTTATCGCGGCGAGCGGGGGAGGGGATGCGGTGAATAGTTGTGCTGAAAATTGTTGCTGAAAAAGGGAGAGGTGTTGTGGGAAAACGCCAGCGCGGGTGTGAAGGGGTTGAGGGCGCTGCGACAGTTTTGCTGGATTGAGGCTGAGCGGATGTGTGGGTTGTTGCGGAAAGTCCGGGCGTTCGCGACGGGGGCAGCGAGACGCGTCGATCTTCGATCGCCGGCCAACCGGGGGGATCGATTTGGGGTGGGGTTATTCGGCGGTTTCGCGTTTGAGTTCGCGACACATGAGATCGGCGAGCTGGGTTTTGGGGTCGCGGCCTTCGAAGAGGACGGCGTGGAGGCCTTCGGCGATGGGCATTTCGATGTCGCGGGACTTGGCGAGGGCGACGACGGCTTTGCAGGTGGGCATGCCTTCGACGACGCCGACGATGGAGTCGAGGACGTCCTGGGTTTTTTCTCCCTTGCCGATGCGTTCGCCGAACTTGCGGTTGCGGCCTTCGGGGGAGAAGCAGGTGGTGACGAGGTCGCCGAGGCCGGCGAGACCGGCGAAGGTGTCGGCCTGTGCGCCAAGCGCGGTGCCGAGGCGGGTGATTTCGACGAGGCCGCGGGTGAGGAGTGCGGCCTTGGCGTTGTTGCCGGCGCCCATGCCATCGAGGATGCCGGCGGCGATGGCGATGACGTTTTTGAGGGCGCCTGCGAGTTCGACGCCGAGGAGGTCGGTGTTGCGGTAGACGCGGAGGGCGGGGGTGGTGAGCAATTCCTGGACTTGCATGGCGAGGGGCTCGTCGGCGATGTGGGGGGCGCCGGGGCCGGCGCAGGATTCGGCGGCGACGACCATGGTGGCGGGGAGATGGCGGGCCATTTCGCCGGCGATGTTTGGGCCGGAGGCGGCGCAGACTTCGTGGGAGCCGAGGGTTTCGATGATGATTTCGGAGGGGCGTCGGAGCGTGGCGATTTCGATGCCCTTGGAGACGGAGATGATGGGGGTGTCGGGGGAGATGTGGGGTTTGAGGCGGGCGAGGGTGGCGCGGATGAACTGGGTGGGGACGGCGGAGAGGATGAAGTTGTGGCTGGAGAAGGCGGAGTCGGGGTTGCCGGTGAGGTGGAGGGTGGGGGCGAGCTGGATGCCGGGGAGGTAGCGTTTATTTTCGCGGGCGGCGTTCCAGTCGGCGAGGCGCGCGGGGTCGCGGCCCCAGATGGTGACGTGGATGGGGGCATCGGGGGAGGATTTGGAGGCGAGGATTTGGGAGCAGACGGTGGCCATTGCGCCGTCGCCGATGGTGGTGATGTTCACGGGAGGTTCCGGTCAGGGACTGCGGCTGGGGGGAATATACCGCGCATGCGATGGGACGAGGAAACAGGAAGGCACGAGGGGAGGGAACCACGGAGAACGCGGAGGGCACGGAGGAGGTGCTGAATTGTTTTGGATGGCGGTTTTGGAATCGAACAGCAAATAACGGGGGTGACTCAGCCGACGGGGGCGTCGGCTCCACTTTTGCTGTCAGAGGGAATTCATGATGTCTGAACATCGGCGTTTGCGTCGGGAGCGTAGCGCCGGTGTGTGTTGTATGGGAGAGTGCGCATGATTCAGAATCCGAGGTCGCTTGATTCGGGGGAGGGTTCGGTTTCTACTGGGGGGCGAAACGGTTTGAGTCCAAGGAGATTTGTTGTGCCGCAATTTCCAGCATTTAATCATGATGGCGCGCTTTCGCCGTGGCACGATGTGGATCCGTCGGACGGGCTGTTGCCGGCGCAGTTCAATGCGATCATTGAGATTCCGCTCGGGTCTTCCAATAAGTATGAGCTGGACAAGAAGACGGGGTTGCTGAAGCTGGACCGGGTGTTGCACTCGGCGGTGTATTATCCGGCGAATTACGGGTTTATTCCGCAGACTTTGGCGGATGATGGGGATCCGCTGGACGTGCTGGTGCTGGGGGCGGAGCCGGTGTATCCGTTGACGCTGGTGGCGGCGCGGGCGATCGGGCTGATGACGATGAAGGACCAGGAGGAGCTGGATCACAAGATTATTGCGGTGCATGTGAATGATCCGGAGTACAACTCGTATCACGACGTGCACCAGTTGCCGCCACACAAGCTGGCGGTGTTGAAGCGGTTTTTCGAGGATTACAAATCGCTGGAGCACAAGAAGGTGATTGTGGACGACATTTTGCCGGTGGATTATGCGTACCCGGTGATCGAGCAGTCGCTGGCGATCTACCAGAAATGGAAAGCTGGGGAAGACATCAGCAAGCATGTGCACATTGGGTGAGGGATGAATTGGTTCGGGGGCGATCGGGTGACCGGGAGAGGTGCCCACGTCGCCTGCGGGCGACGGGCGTCCGGGGGGAGGGGTGGGGCGGTGGGAATTTCGGGGATTTTTGGGGTGGAGCGGGGGGCTCGTCGATATCTTATAGAGACATGTCTGGGAATCAGGGCAGGCGGTTTCGTGGAAGGGTATCGGGATGCGGACTCGGTCGAGTCGTGCGGCTTCGGACGCCTTTTATCTGATCACGATTGCGTTTTTGATCGTGATCATCGGCGTGTTTGCGGTGTTGTATTTTCAGGCGACGCACGCGGTGAACGCGGAGGGGGCGCGCGTGGTGGCGGTGGTGACGGGGATGGATCATCCGTTGCCGAAGGAGCTGGACCGGCGGTTCCGGGATGCGGACGGGGACCTGATTGCGGACACGCCGCCGAGCGCGGTGCTGCTGGTGGATCCGGATCCGCTGGTGTTTTCGTTCGTGGCGGATCGTCCGCAGGACTACCGGGAGGTGTGGAAGGATTTCACGGAGCACCTGTCGAAGGTGACGGGGAAGCGGGTGGAGTATGCGATGGCGGAGACGACGTCGGAGCAGATGCGGGAATTTGCGGAGGGGAAGATCCAGGTGACGGGGTTCAACACGGGGTCGGTGCCGATGGCGGTGGACATGGCGGGTTTTGTGCCGGCGTACAGCATGGGGACGGGTCCGGCGGGGTACCTGCACATGGAGCTGATCGTGCCGGCGGATTCGGCGATCAAGTCGCCGGGGGATTTGCGGGGGCATGCGGTGACGTTTGTGGATGTGAATTCGAATTCGGGGTGCAAGGCAGCGCTGGTGATTTTGAAGACGAAGTTCGGGCTGCTGCCGGAGCAGGACTACACGATTCGGTATTCGCTGAGCCAGGAGCGGTCGATCGAGGGGGTTGGGGACAAGACGTACGAGGCGGCGGCGGTGGCGTCGGACGTGCTGGCGCGGGAGGTGAAGGAGGGGCGGATCAAGGCGGGGGCGTATCGGACGATTTACAGTTCGGACAATTTTCCAGCGGTGGCGCTGGGGTGGGCGTACAACCTGAAGCCGGAGCTGCAGGAGAAGGTGCGGAAGGCGTTTAAGACGTTCAAGTTTGCGGGGAGTTCGCTGGAGAGGCGGTTTGGGGCATCGCAGCAGGACAGTTTCCGGCCGGTGGATTACAAGAACGAGTTTGCGTTGGTGCGGTTTATTGATGACCAGATTGGGAAGCCGTACGTGATCATGCCGGCGGCGACGCAGGGTGGGGAGTGAGAAAGGGGGGCGGATTGTTCGGGGTCCGGGGTCCGGGGTTCGGGGTCCGGGATTTGGGTTGGGAGTGGGGTGCAAAAAAGCGGAGGCCCGGACGGGGGTGTCCGGGCCGCGCTTGTTTGAATCACGGGGTGTGAATTACTTGTTGTCTTGGGTGGTGGGGGCTTCGGCGCGTTTGGC
Source organism: Phycisphaerae bacterium (assembly GCA_051955985.1). Taxonomy (GTDB): domain Bacteria; phylum Planctomycetota; class Phycisphaerae; order WQYP01; family WQYP01; genus DATKPA01. The sequence goes on from JBQCGD010000026.1 coordinate 15,360, forward strand.
CTTGCCGACCATGATAGCGGTGGCGGTTTTGCCGTCGGCGTCGAGGATCACGCGGGCGGGTTTGCCGGTGGGGAGGTCAGCGACGGTTTTCTTTTCGCCGTTGATGGTGACTTCGGTGGCGTCGGTGGTGGTGACGGTGGTTTCGGTGCCGTCCTTGGAGGTGATGGTGACGCTGGCGCCATCGACCTTGGTGATTTTGCCGCGGAGGGGCTTGGGGCCTTTGGCGGCCTTGGAACCCTTGGCAGCTTCAGCGGCACTGACGCAGAGGACGAGCGCAAGCATGACGGCGAAAACTGTGGACCACGTCTTCATGGGGGAACTCCTTCGCGCCTCGGGGGGCTCGAATACAAGGTTTCGGCCTGCGTCGAATCACACGATTCGTCGTGGCCGCATAAGTCGAACGAGTAGACCTACGGATAGTTGCAGGGTGCGTGGATAAGAAGCGGATGAGAGATGGGGGCGGTTTGGCGGGCAGGGGAATGCGCCGTCAGCGCTGCCCGGCCTGGTGGTTGAGGTCCTGTAAGAATGTGGCGGCGGTGCGGGTGACGTCGTTGGCGGCGATGTCGAAGAAGTCGTTGTGGTCGGCGGCGGGGGAGATGAGGCGGGTCACTTTGCCGGCGGCGGCGTTGGCGAGGCGGTCGCTGAGGGCGAAGGGGACGATGGCGTCGCGGCGGCCGTGGCCGATGAGGATGGGGACGTGGATGCGGGGGAGTTTCTGTTCGGAGTCGAAGCGCTGGGTGAGGAGGAGCTTGACGGGGGCGAAGGGGTAGTGGTGCTGGGCGACGTCGGCCATGCTGGTGAAGGTGGAGAAGGTCATGACGGCGGCGATGTGGGGGTCGTCAGCGTGGCGTGCGGCGAGGTCGATGGCGACGGCGCCGCCGAGGGACCAGCCGGCGGGGACGAGCCTTTGGCGGTCGATGTCGGGGCGGGTGAGGAGGTACTGGTAGGCGGTTTCGGCGGCGTCGTAGCAGCCTTGTTCGGAGGCTTCACCGCCGGACATGCCGTAGCCGGTGTAATCGACGAGGAGGACGTTGCAACCGAGGCGGCGGAAGAGGAGGAATTCGGGGAGGGCGTCGTTCATGCACATGGCGTTGCCGTAGAACCAGAGGAGGGTGGGGGCGGTGGCGGGGTTGGCGGGGTTGATGGCTTTTCCGAAGAGGGCGGCGATGGGGACGGGGGGCGTGTCGGTGGTGTGGAGTCGGAGGAGTTCGGCATCGACGGGGGAGACCTGGGCCTCGGGGGTGCCCTGGGTGGAGGCGCCGATGAAGATGAGTTTTTTCTGGAAGAGGGCGAGCACGAGGACCACCAGGAGGTAGATGCGGAGGATTTTCCAGGCGAGGGAGCGGAGGCGGCGGAAGCGGCAGGGGCGCGGGGGGTGTTGGGGGATTGTAGCGGGTTGGGGCATGGGGGGCCTCTGCTGGTGGTACGTTGGTTGAGAGGAAAAGTTCTGGAGGGGCGGCGGATGACTTGCTTCCGAGACCGAGGCTCTTACCATTCGGGGATGAAGAATTTGACGGTGACAGTGCTGGGTTCCGGGACGTCGGCAGGGGTGCCGATGATCGGGTGTTTGTGCGGGGTGTGCACGTCGGAGGATCCGCGGGACCAGCGGTCGCGGCCGTCGATTGCGGTGAGTTACGAGGATGCAGAAGGGGCGCGGCGGGACATCCTGGTGGACACGACGCCGGAGCTGCGGCTGCAGTCGCGGGCGACGGGGCTGCACCGGATTGACGCGGTGGTGTACACGCATGCGCATGCGGACCACATTTTCGGGCTGGACGACGTGCGGCGGTACAACACGATCCTGGGCGCGCCGCTGCCCTTGTATGCGGCGGCGGAAACGATGGAGACGTTGCGGACGGTGTTTGCGTACGCGTTCAAGCCGCACGAGCCGGCGAAGGATGCGTTGTTTCGGCCGAACCTGGCGCCGTCGGTGATCGACGGGCCGTTCGAGGTGTTTGGCAAGACGTGGACGCCGGTGCCGCTGGTGCATGGGCGGTTCCGGGTGCTGGGGTTCCGGATCGACGATTTTGCGTACTGCACGGACTGCAACGAGATTGAGCCGGCGTCGCGGGAGAAGTTGCGGGGGCTGGATGCGTTGATCATTGACGGGCTGCGGCCGACGCCGCACCCGACGCATTTGTCGTTTGAGCAGGCGCTGGCGGTGATCGAGGATTTAAAGCCGCGGCGGGCGTTTTTCACGCATTTGTCGCACGACGTGAAGCATGAGGCGCTGGAGAAGACGCTGCCGCCGGAGGTGCGGGTGTGCTACGACGGGATGCGCATTGAGCTGTAGGGGGGCAGGGCGGGTTGATCAGTGGATGAGAATGATTACTGGGCCGCGGTGACCTGGGTGTCATCAAGGTCGAGGGTGGCCATGCGATAGGGGGCGACGGCCTGCTGACCGACGTAGACGGGGGAGAGGTTGGACTGCAGCGACTGGGTGGTCTTGGCGTCGGCGATGACGGTGGTGCGGAGGAGATTGATCTTGAACTGGGCGCCGGGAGCGGGGGTGGCGCGGAGGGGGAGGGGGAGGCCCTGCATGGGGATGGCGATGACGGCGGTCCAGACGGGCCGGCCGTTGAGGGTGCCCTGGCCGGTCCTGGAGAAGAGGCCGGAGACCATTTCTTCTGCGGGAATTTTGCTCAGCGGGTGGAAGGTGTCGGGGGAGCCATCCTCGCGCGGGGCGAGGGGGGGCTCGGCATCGCGGATCCAGGTGCAGGAGGCGTGTCCGGCGGCGTTGACGGAGACCTGGATCATTTCGGAGCCGTTGCGGGCTTGGGAGGAGTCGAGGAAGAGGGAGACGAAGTCCTGGAGGACGGGGGTGGCGGGTTTCTGGCTGATGAAGGCGACGTAGAGGTTGTCCTTGTCGAAGAGGAGGGCGCCGGAGGAGGTTTCGGTGGTGCGGTCAGCGCCGATCGGGCCGACAAAGTTAACCCAATGGGCGGAGGTCCAGACGGGGCTGGTGAGGGGGTCAGCATTGCGCGGGTCGGTGTTGGCGGCGTAAGCCTGCACATGAGGCGGGGGCGGGACCGGCTTATCGACGGTGGCAGCGGCGGACATGTTGCCCTTGCACCCGGCGAAGAAGACGAGGGAGCACAGGGCGCAAAGCGCCGCACAAAGGTGAAGAATCTGTCGAGGTTCCGTGCGATTCATAAGGTCGTTAGCCTAGCGGGTTTGATCGGCATTTTGAAGCGCGAGAAAGCACCTTTTTTACGAATTCGAATAACCGAAGAGCTAGGGCATTGCGCTCTCACCTTCAAATGACACCTGAGCTGAGAAAACGTTCGTCACGATTCCGAACATTGCACAACAAAAGTGCTCTCCGGATGACGGCAAAAGCGGTGGCGGCGCAGAGGGTCCGCAAGGAAATCTTAGAAATTGATGAAACCGAATCGCGGGCGCGGGGGCGGGCTAGAGAGTGGTGAGGGATTGCGGTTGAGGTGTGAGCTCGGAGGAGTGTCCGGGAAAAGGGCGGGCGGCGGGGTCGATGCGCGTTTTGGCGTAGTTGACGGCGGTGGCGGCTTCGGCGAAGCCGTTGGCGATGAGCTTGAGCTTGCCGGGGTAGAGGGCGATGTCGCCGGCGGCGAAGATGCCGGGCTGGGAGGTTTCCATCTCGGGGCTGACGCGGATGCCGGCGCGTTCGACGGCGAGGGGCCAGTCTTTGAACGGGCCGAGGGAAGAATTGAAGCCGATCTGGACGAGGATGGCATCGACATCGAGGGTGCGGGCTTCGTGGGTCTGGTTGTTGCGGATGACGGCGGCGCTGAGGGCGGCGGGGTCGGTGGGGGAGGGGACGAGGGCTTCGAGTTCAAAGAAGGGGAGAATGGTGGCGGGGGTCTGCTGGAGCTGGCGAACGGCGCCTTCGTGGGCGCGGAACTGGTTGCGGCGGTGGATGAGGGTGATGCCGGCGGCGGTGTCCTGGAAGTTGAGGGCCCAATCGATCGCGGAATCGCCCCCGCCGATAATCAGGAGCTTTTTAGCACTGAAAATGGACTTCTGGGGGACGTGGTAGAAGAGGGAGCGGCCTTCGTAGGCGGCGGCTTCGGGGAGGGGGAGCTTCTTGGGCGAGAAGGCGCCGGCGCCGGCGGCGATGAGGACGGTGCGGGTGTAATGGACGCTGCTCGTGGAAGTGAGCTTGTAGAGGGGGGCGGGGATGTGTTCGCCGTGGCCGGGGATTTCGGTGATCGGTTCGAGGGTGCGGATGACTTCGTTGAGGTGGATGGCGGGGTGGTATTGGAGGGCCTGTTCGATGAGGTTGGCGGCGAGGTCGCGCGCGAGGATTTTCGGGAAGCCGGGGATGTCGAAGAGGAATTTTTCGGGGTAGAGGGCGGCGAGCTGGCCACCGAGCTGGTCGAGGGAGTCGATGATCTTGGTTCTCATCTGGCGGAGCCCGGCGTAGTAGGCGGCGAAGAGGCCGGTGGGGCCGGCGCCGAGGATGGTGATGTCGAAGGGCTGGTCGGGCATGAGGGGCTCGCGGGTTAGTCGCCTCGCCATTTCATCCTATTGCGGGAGGGGGAAGATGTCGAAAGGGGACGGGGAGTTGCCGGGGTCATAGGCGAAGCGGGTGTCGCCGCGATCGACGGCCTGCTGCAAGGCGTGGAGGTTGGAGGCCCAGGTGGGGGTTTTGAGGGTGTCGAGCAGGGCGAGGTCTTTTTGAGCGTCGGCGGGGTGGCCGAGGGCGAGCTCGGCGGCGGCGCGGAGGGGGAGGTAGGAGTTTTCCTCGATGCGGTGGGCGGCGCTTTGTTTTTGCCAGGCGTTGGTGATCTGCAGGACGAGGGCGTATTGCTTGTGCGCGAGGGCATAGCGGGCCATGTCGAAGAGGTAGAAGGGGAGGATGTGGGTGTCATCGGGGGCGAGCTCGATGGGGAGGGTGAGGGCGTGGTGGATTGCCGCGAGGGCGTGCGGGTCGTCGTGCGTGCGGCGGTAGAGGAGGAAGAGGTCGTAATCGTGGGTGAAGGCGGGGTGGTCGGTGTTCCAGGCGGCGAAGGCGGCGATGGCGTCGGGGGTGGGATCGATTGCGGCGAGGGCGAGGCGGGGCCAGGCGGCGTCGGGGAAATCGGCGGCCGCCTGCTGGAGGACCTGGCGGGCATCGTCCGTGCGGTGCAGGGAGAGAAGGAGGGAGGCTTTGTCGCGGCGGTGTTCGAGGAGGCGCGGCTCGCGCGTGATGCGGCGGTCGAGTTCGGCGAGTTCGTTCTCCGTGCGCACGTTTTCGGGCGGCGGGGCGGGATGGGTCGTGGGGGAGGCGGTGTCGTCGCGGAGGGTGCGTGGAGATTCGTAGCCGAAGACGCGCCAAGCGGGGTGGTGGAGATCGAAGGTGTAGCCGACGTGGGTTTGATCGGCATCGACGGTGGTGGCGAGGGAAGGGCCGTCGGGGGTGAGGGTGAAGTACCAGGTGGCGGGCGGGGAGGCAGGCAGGTATTTGGGCGCGAGGTCGTCGAGATATTCGGGCCAGAGGGCGGTATCGGCGTGGAAGCGGTAGATGGCGGCGACGAGGGGATCGCCGGAGCGGAGGAGGGCGGCGAAATCGGGGCGGGGGCCGAAGAGGCGGCGCCAGGGGGTGGTGAAGCCGAGGTAAATACCGAGCACAACAAAGACAAAGAGGAAGAGTGCGAGGCGGAAGGTACGCCAGAAGGGGAGCACGGAGGATCCTCGGGGAATGAGAAAACCAGACGGGATTGTAGAGGTAGTCCGGTGGGATCAGCCAGAGTGTCGGTTTGGCTTGGAAAGCGGGGGGTTATGGTTGAGTTTGTCGTGGTGGGGAGGGCGGGAGCGGGGTTGGCACGGGCTTTGTTTTAGTTCCTTTCGTCGGAGATGTGAAAGTCTCCGCGGAGGCAACATGCGAGGTTTCGCCGCCATTCTCGCTCTTTTCCTGGGTTTGCCGCTCCTGGCCGGGTGCGAGTCGCAAACCACCCCTTCCCCGGAAACGGCGAAGCTGATGCAGCAGGAGCACCCGATCGACGGCATGAGCCGCGATGTGGCCCAAAGGGAAGGCGGGTCGGTGCACGACCCGTACACCTGGAAGCCGCCGCCTGTGCGCCGTGATTACGCCAGCGAGCGTTGACCATAGAGAGAAGTTTACTTTGCGCAAGCGCTGTGCGGTGTACGCACAGAATTGAGATAGCGTGCGCCTTACGTGGAGGAGATTTCCATGAAGTCCTTGATGATTGCCCTGGCTGCTGCAACCTTGATGCTTCCGATGACCGTCGGCTGCTCGCGTACCGTGGCCCATGAAGACCGCGTGTCGCACAACCCGATCACCGGCACCGACACGCACCATGAAACGACGGTGACGCAGAATCCGGATGGTTCCTACACCACGGAACATCAGACGCAGAAGTATCACTGATGGTCCCTTTGAACGAGAGACGCTTCGGCTGTGTGCGGAGCGCCTCTCTTCCGCGGGATCTTGAGTTGAAAGGAGATATTCCATGAAGACTTTTGCAATGATCCTGGCGCTGGCTGTCGCCGCGCCGCTGACCTTCACGGCCTGTGACCGCACCGTGGCCGAGAAGACCACGACGACGGAGAATCCGGACGGCACCGGCACGACGAAGGTGGAAAAGAAGGAAGTCGTGCAGCACGACAACGGGACGGTGACCGAGCAGCACACCGAGAAGACCGTGAGCAACAACCCGTAAGCGGGTTCGTTAACAGCCTGTGTACCCGCTGCCGGCGGATAATGGTCGTGGTTTTTCCGTGCGTTCCCCGACCGTCTCTGCCGGCAGCGTTTTTTTTGCGCGGGGGGTGGGGAGGAGGATGACCTGCTGGAGGCAACGGGCGGCGCGCGGGGCGAGGATTCGCTTTTCTGCGGGAAACCCGCCCGGAACGCGTACGGGAGGTTAACTCCCCTGCGGGAATGTGCTAAGGTTGCGCAAAGGTTGGCGGGCCGGGCGGGCGGGGAGTTGACACGAACATCACCCAACCGCCATGTTAAGACGTGCACGGAAGACCTGCGCGTCGCTCCAACCCCGATGACACGCGGGTCCCCGGCTGTTTTGGGAGGTCCCATGGCCCGGCGGAAAAAAGTTTTGGTGGTGGATGATGAGCGCGACCTGGTCGAGCTCATCGGCATGAACCTGCAGCGCAACGGGTACGAGGTGGTCTCGGCACATGATGGGGGGACCGGGCTGGAACTGGCGCGCAAGCAGAAGCCGGACATCATGATTCTCGACGTGATGATGCCGGGGATGTCGGGCCGGGATGTGACGATGGCGCTCAAGCAGGATCCGGACACCGCCACGATTCCGATTCTCATGCTGACGGCCAAGACGGAGGAGACGGACATCATCGTGGGCCTTTCGATGGGGGCGGATGATTACGTGACCAAGCCGTTCTCGATGAAGGTGCTGATGGCGCGGGTGGGGGCGGTGCTGCGGCGGAAGGCGTCGATCGAGCCGGCGCAATCGCTGCTGAACGCCGGGCCGGTGGTCATTGACCAGAGCAAGCACGAGGTGACGGTGCAGGGGCGGGGGATCAACCTGACGCCGACGGAGTTCAAGCTGCTGACGGCGATTTTTTCGGCGCGCGGGCGGGTGCTGTCGCGCGACCAGTTGATGGACCGGGCGATGGGGACGGACGTGTTCGTGACGGACCGGGCGATCGACGTGCACATCACCGCCGTGCGCAAGAAGCTGGGGGATTTTGCGTGGATGATTCACACGGTGCGCGGGGTGGGGTACCGACTGCTGGAACGCAAGGAAGAGGGGGAATGACGGGCGGGCGGAAGGGAGGCGTTGATCGCGGCTCAAGAGGCTGTGGTGTGCGTATCGCTTCTGAGTTCCTGCGTCCGCCCGTACACTATCCCCATGCTCGAAGCCCTTCTTATCATCGCGTGCATCGGACTGCTGATTGTTCTGGCCGTGGTCTCGTGGCTGTACCGCGTGCAGACCTCCGCGCTGACGGGGGTGCTGCACCTGATCTCGAACATGGCGCAGGGGCAGTATGCGCGGCGGACGGATCCGGTGTTTCCGGGGCTGGGCGGGGAGCTGGCGCGGGCGGCGAACGCCCTGGCGGAGGAGCTGGAGAAGCGCTCCACGGTCGCGCAGCAGGACAAGGACCACCTGCTGTCGCTGCTGGCGGTGATGGACCAATCGAACGAAATCGCGATCGCCACGGACAACATGGACATGATCCGGCTGGCGAATCCGGCGGCAGCGCGGGTGCTGGACCGGCCGGTCGGTTCGCTGCTGGGCAAGCACATTGAAACGGTGATTCACCACCCGGACCTGATGGCTCTTTACCGGAACGCGTTTTCGTCCACCAAGCCGGTGTCGGCGCAGCTGGCGATCCAGGCGCCGGGCCGGACGGTGCACTGCCAGGCGACGGCGGCGACGATTTACAACGGGGCGCATTACCGCGGCACGCTGCTGCTGATGCGCGATGTGACGGAGGTGGCGCGGACGCTGCAGATGAAGGCGGATTTTGTGGCCAATGCGAGCCACGAGCTGCGCACGCCGCTGGCGTCGATCCGCGCCGCGGTGGAGACGATCAAGGAGGGGGACGGCGACCAGGAGATCACGCGGCGCTGCGTGGACATCATCAACAACCACGCGCTGCGGCTGCAACTGATGGTCCAGGACCTGCTCGATCTTTCGCGCACCGAGGATGGGCGCGCGGTGATCCACAACGACCGGCTCGATCTGCACCAGATCGCCGACATGATCACCGGGATGTACGCCGGCAACGCGAAGGAAAAGCAGGTGGAGCTGCACGTGGATCTGGCCGGCGACGCGCAGTCGTTCCGCGGGGACGAGCGGCTGGTCACGCTTACGCTCAAGAACCTGGTGGACAACGCGATCAAGGCGACCTGCCAGGGGAGGGTCACCATTCGTTCGTACTTGCAGACGCCGGCAGCGGCGGCACGGGAGAGCAAGGGGAACGGGCAGGCGGCGACCGCGGTGGAACCGGTGGTGTCCGGCGTTCCGGAGTTCGTGCTGGAAGTCGAAGACAGCGGCTGCGGCATTCCGAAGGAAGACCAGGAGCGGGTGTTCGAGCGCTTCTACACGGTGAACCGCTCGCGCGGCGGGGCGGACCGCGGCACCGGGCTGGGGCTGGCGATCGTGAAGCATGCGATCGGGGCGATGGGCGGGCGGGTCGAGCTGCTCTCGGAGGTCAACAAGGGGACGACGGTGCGGTGCGTCATTCCGATGCGGAATTGAGCGTCACTTGCGGCCGAGGGCTTCTTCGACGGTCATGTTGGGAATCTTGGACCAGTCGATCTCGAACAGCGGCATCGACTTGCAATCGGCGACGCGCGTGAGGCCGGGCTTGCGCTTCAGGTAATACGGCGCAAGCGCGGGGCGCATTTCATCGACGAGCAGGTGCGTGACGTGGTAATAGCGGGCGATGGCGAAGATCTGCTGGGCGCTGCGCTGCACGTCCGCCTGCGGGTAGGGGAGGCAGACGCCCTTGTTCGCCGGGCCCATGGAGAAGGCGAGTTCCCACGGGTTGCGGCACATGACGATGGCATTGGGCAGGTTCTTGCCGATCCACTCGCCGGCGTAGACGAAGCGATCGTCGATCCCGCCGGGGTAGTTGTCGGAATCGCCGCGATGATCGAGCATGATTTCCTGCTGCGCGTGGACTTCCTGGATTTTCGCCAGGAAGAGGATGGCGACGATGCAGGTGAGCGCAGCGGGGACGAGGGTGAGCGCACGGCGCGTGGTGAGGAACCACCGCGGCCAGGCGATGCGGGCCCGCCAGAAGAATTCGAGCAGCGTGTCGGCGGCCCAGCGGATGGCCCGCAGCGGCCATTCGATCAGGCAGACGGCGGCGGTGATCCCGAGGGCGAGCGTCAGCGGCAGCACCGGGAAAATGAGACGCGGCATCACTTCCCAGAAAAAGGAGACGAACACGAGGTGCATGGCGATGAGGAGGCTGACCGCCAGCACTGGGCCGACGAGCCAGGCGTCGGTGGGGGGCTTCCTCGGCGAGTTCGCGGGGCGCGGCCAGCGCCGGCGGCGGCGCCATTTCCAGAGGGCCATTCCCGCGACGACCGGGAATGAGGCAAGCAGGACCAGCAGCAGGAGCGTGCTGCCGACGCCGGCGAGTTCCCAGACGGGGCTTGACCACTTTTTCACCGGCCGCATCTCCGGCACACGGCGGGGCGGGTTGCTGCTTGGGCCGAACCAGTTTGCCCAGCGGCTGCGGGCGCCGAGGACCGAGTCGCGCACGCGCAGGCCCCAGACGCCGAAGTCGGACCACGGTTCGCCGCCGTTGTCGCGCGCCCCGGTGAGCGCCATGGCCATGGCGTCGGCGAGCTGTCCGCGCGAGGTCCGCCAGTACATGTCGCCGTAGTTGTTCCAGCGGTCTGAGACTTTCGGCAGGTCTTTGCCCCAGTAGGGGAAGTAATGCTTGGAGTCCCAGTCTTCCCCCATGCCGAAAAAGCCGGCGACGTAGTTCTGGGTGGAGTGGAAGGGGCTGCCGTAGTCGCGCCAGTTGCCGTACCAGAACGGGCCGGCGACGAGCAGCGCGGTGAGCAGGCCGGCGTAGACCCAGGGCCGGCGAAAGGCGCTCGGGCCGCAGCAGAGGAAGGCAAAGAAGGGATAGGCGGCGATGAGCAGCAGCTCCGAGCCTTTGGAGAAGTAAGCGAGCGCCGCGGCGGCGCCGGCGAGCAGGTGCATCCAGGGGTGGCGCCGCGCGAGGATCAACGTGCCGCAGAAAAAGGCGACGAGCATGGCGGTGGAGATGTCGGAGAGGACGCGCAGGCTCTGGTCGTACAGCGCCCCGCTGGCCATGATCAGCAGCCCGGCGAGGAGGGCCGCATACCCGCGCCGGGTGAGGGCGAAGGTGAGCAGCGCGGTCGCCAGCGGGAGGCCGATGGAGCCGTAGAAGATCGGCGGAATGCGGGCGTGGAAGGCACTCTTGCCGGCGACGAGAAAGACCGGCGCGATCGACATTCCCATGAACGGCGGCCAGTGGTCTTCGCGGTGGTCAATCGTGCGGGGATAGGGGATATAGAACGTGGTGATGTACGGCACACTGATGCCGCGGCCTTCGGCGATGCTCTGGCCCATCAGGGCATAGGCCGCATCGTCGGCATGCCCGACGTATTTGAACGGGCGCACGATGTCGAACTTGTGCGCCATCTGCATCGCCCCCGCCCAGACAATGACGCCGACAACACAGAGAAACGCCACCACCCCCAGCACCCGCGGGCCCCACGCCAACACACGACCCCAGACGCTCGGCGTCTCCTTCTCCACACCGCTTCTCCCAAGCCCGATCGTTGATTCCTGAATTGTTTGCACCATGAGTACATGTCCACTCTACCGGGAAAGCGGACAAGCACCATGGCAAACTTTTCAGAAATATTTCCGCCCCTCCCCCCCCCCGGCCCCGCCCCTTTCCCCATGGGCCGTGACTTACTCCGGCGCCGGCTCAATGGTGGCGCGGATCGACCCCTTGGAAATCTTCGGCATGCGCCAGTCGGCGCCGAACGCCAGGACCTGGTCGCGCTTCAATTCCGCCAGTTCCAGGTGGCACGTCCAGGCGATCCCCTTGCCGGCGTGGTGCACTTCGTCGGTGATCTGGAACGCCCGTTCAAAGGGATGGCCGAAGAGGACCATCAACAGCTCGATGACATACTCGTACGTGTGTTCCTCATCGTTCCAGATGATCACGTGGTAGTTGGGCTGCTTCTTCGGTTTATTTTTGGTCTTGGTGTGCGTGGAGCCGCGCGGTTTTTTTTCTTTTTCCTTCTCTTCCGCGGGCGGGGGCTCCACGGCAATCACGGCGTTGCTGCTTTCTTCCAGTGCGTCGGACGACATGGCGGAATCCTCTCTCACTTCACCAGCCGCGTCCTGCCATCACGCGGCGTTTCGCAAAAATTCACAACCCGCCAGTATACCCGCGCCGGGATCGCCGGCCCAGTAAAAAACCATTCGTAAGTCATGCCTGGGTTGAGCTTTGCGGGCGCGGCGGCGGTTTTTTGATGCTTACTTGCGATCCGGCGCCAACGTCGACCGCAGCGAGTGCCGCACCGCCGGCGTCCGGATGAATCGCAATTCCTCCGCCGTCAGCGGCGGGCGTCCCTCCGGCAACTCCACCGTCCAGGTGCGCCCCAGCAGCGCGATCACCCCCAGCACGGAGCCGATCCCCGCCAGCGCGGGCCCGACCCAGAGCGCATCGAACTGCACTCCCCCGATGCCGAGTGAATGCCGGCTCCCGTGCAGCGCCCCGAGCCCCACCAGCACGTACGCGAACAACCCGACGCCCAGGACCAGCAGCACGGTTGCCGCCGCCAGCAGCCGGCGGGCGCGATCCACCTTCACCCCGGCGCGCCGCCAGTGATTCAGCAGCCGGGCGAGCTCGAGCGTTCCGCTCTTTGTCCCCGCCATCTCGAGTTTCGTCATCGCCCGGTGCAGCGTCATGGCATCCGCGTGCATGCGAAGAAGGCGCTTGGCGGCCGAGCGGCCGAGGGCGTTGGCGCTCCGGTCGAGCCCCATGTTTCCCAGCGGGATCACGCAGTCGGTCAAAAACCGCACCACGTCGCCCGGGTCTTTTGTTTCGTTCAACCGGCGGGCCACCTGGCCGAGGATCGCCCGGTGCGTCGCCGTCAGCTTGGCGTAATGAGCGGCATCGAGCCCGGCGAAGAGCGCCGGCGCCGGGATCTCGCCCGGCCGGGTTTCGATCGTCCGGCTGCGCCGCCTGGATGTGCGTTCTTCGTGCGTTTCGCGCTCTTCCCGGGTCAGCCGGCGCGTCAGCATCTCATCGAGTTGGCCTTCGGGTGCATCGCCCGGGAAGCAGGCCGCGATCCGCCCGATGTGTTCCAGCAGCACCGGCACCGGCAGTCCGTCGATGATCACCGCCCAGCGTTCGACCGCTTCGGGCCCGCACCCCAGGGCCGCCAGGGCATGCAGCAAGCCCGCTTCAATCGCCAGCGGATGCGTGCGCCGGTCGAAAAGGGCAAGTCCCTTGCGTGCCGTGTGCAGCGCGAGGTCAAATTGCTGGTCGGCCGCAAGGCTTAATGCCAGCAGCAGATGCGCTTCGGGGTTCGCGGGGAGCAATCCGACGGCCCCATCCGCCTGTTCGACGGCATCGCGGGCAAATCCTTTCGCCAGCAGCGTTGCCGCGTTCTGCAGTTTCTCGAGGCCGCGCGTCGCCTCGGGCGAGCGCAGCACCTGCTGAATCTCATCCAGGTTCGCCTTCACCGATTCCAGCACCGCAATCGTCTGCTTCTGCAGTTGTTGCAGGTCCTTGATCCCCCGCAGCACCCCGTTGTCCTTGCGTGAAGCCTTGGCCGGCTTGGCAGGGGCTTCGGCACTCTCCACCACGGGCGGTACATAGCGTAACGCCGCCGCGTTATCTCCTGCATTGGCAAGCTGTTGCGCATTGATAATTGCAGGCAGGCTGGCGGGAACGCGGCGAAGGGCGCCCGGTTTTTCCGGCTCAGGCAGATCCTGCAAAGGGCGGGCGGTTTCAGCCACGATCGCATCCTCCGTGACGCTCAAGGGTCGAGGGGTGGGTTGGGGGGCAAACATCCTGTTCGATCGTTCCCCTAGTCTACCACAAGAACGGAAACAGGACGAAAAAGTTCCGGGCTGTCGTACGAAACGCATTCTGCTTTGCGCCGCTCGCACACCGCGTCTCAGGCAGCCCGACCCTGCACCTTGTCCGCGCCGGTAATTCCTGATGTCGCAGTGCCGGAGAATCTCCCTCGCCAGATTCGCCGCAGACCGCGCCAGGACTTCCGCTTCAACTTCACCTTTTCTTTTCGTCAGATACCGATAACTCAAGCACTCCAAATCTCGCGGCGCATTCCCTTTCCTTTTCCCCGCGCGCCTGCAACAATAGCCGGTCTCGGACCGCCACTCGCGGGCCGATTAACTTCCGGCAACGCTGTGGTGCGCCACCACGCCCACCACTTGTTTGGGGTTGTGCGGGAACCAGGACGATCCTCACGCGTCAAAGGAATGTACCGGTGGACGAGCCACTGGCATCCAGTTCCGCTTCCATGCCGTCCGGCAGCGCTTCCGCTTCCGGCGCCGGGTCGCCTCCGCGCGCCATTTCCGCGCAGGACCAGCTCACCCTCTCGCAGCTCAAGCGCGGCAACTGGTCCGCCATGGAGGACCTCGTCCGCCGCTACCAGGACCGTCTCTTCGCCGCGGTGCTCCGCATGGTCGGACACCCCGAAGATGCCGCCGACCTCGTGCAGGAAACCTTTGTCCGCGCCATGCAGAACGTTGCAAAATTTGAAGGAAAGTCCACGCTTTACACCTGGCTTTTCCGCATCGCGATCAACCTCTCGCTCAGTCACCGCCGGGCCCAGCGCTATCGCACCGCCGCCAGTCTCGACGGCTCGCCGGCGGAGGATGTGAACCAGCAGGCCGCCTCGCTCCGCCGCCAGCTCGCCCAGGGCACCGAGCTGGACCCCGCCGCGCAGGCGGAGATCCACCTGGAGCACGAACGCATCCTGGAAGCGCTCGCCCGCCTGGAACCCGACTTCCGCGCGATCATCGTTCTCCGGGACGTCGAAGAGTGCGATTACGAACAGATCGGCGAAATCCTCGAGCTGCCCGTCGGCACCGTCAAAAGCCGGCTCTTCCGCGCCCGCGCCGCCCTCCGCGAAACCTTCGCCCCCGCCGCCGCCCCGCACGGCGCTCCAACGGAAGGGGTCCGCAAATGAAAGACTACGGCGAAGAACTTGAAGGCCGCATCGCCGCGTACATCGACGGCGAGCTTCCGCCCGCCGAAGCGGCGCGCCTGGAGGTCTTCCTCGCCAACACCGATCCCGCCCTCGCCCAGCAGGTCATCGGCATGATCGCCGAACGCCACGCGGTGCGTTCCCTCCCGCGGCCGCCGGCGCCGGAGGATCTCGCCGGGCGCATCATGGAACAGGTCGAGCGCACCAGCCTCCTCAACGATTCCGAGCATTTCACCGCCCCGCGCCGGCCGTGGTGGCAATCCCGCCTCGCGGTGGCGGCCGCGCTGATTCTCATCCTCGGCGGATTCAGTTATTTCATCCTCGAGGCGGTGCGCCGTCCCGACAGCAGTTGGCGGCAAACGGTGATGGAGGACACCGCGCGCCACGACGAGGGACGCGACCTCGCCGCCGCACGCAAGACGCTCCCCACCGCTCCCGCCGCCGGCATGAAGAGTGCCCCTTCCAGCGATGCAGACCGTTCCGCCATCGCCGCCGCCACGCCGCAAAAATCCGTGGCGCCCGCCCCGGCGATGGCGCCCAACGTGCCCGCGGCGGTCACGCCCGCCCAGCAAAGCGTCGGCGAATTGGGCGCTGACCGCCAGCCCACTCCCGTTGCGATTACCCTCGCCCCCCGCACCGCCGAAGAAGAGACGCGCCTCCGCCTGGAGCTCGCGCGCTTCGCCGAAGCCGCCCCCGGGGCAGCCAACCGGCTCGCCCGCCAGGGCGTTTCCGAAGGGCAGCAGCAGGCCTCCGCGGGCAACGGCCCCTTCGGAAGCGCGAACAGCGCCGCCGCTTCAGCGCAGTCCCAGCTCGCCAACGCCTCGAACGCCTCCAACGCGAATGAGCAGTTCGCGGCCCGCGCCGCACAGGGCGGCGCCGGCGTTTCCCAGCAGACACTGCAGCAAAACACCGAATCGCAGCAGTCCGGGGCGCTGCAGGTGGAGGGGCAACTCAATAAGAACGGCGTCGCCACGTTTAATGCGCCCGTCGAATCCCGCAGGGCACAGGACCAGTTGCGGCAGGGCGGCCACTCCGCATACCGCGTTGCGCTCCACCCCGATCAACTCCGCCAGCTTGTGACCGACTTCCCGGTCCGCTCCGAAACCGCCCTCGCCATTGCCGGCGGCGCCGGCGGTTCTGCGAACGAGATCGCCGCCCCTGCGGTGAACACCACGCAGGCCGCGGCAAAGGATGTCACGCTTCTTCTCGCCGAAAAGCCCGCCGACGAGTGGATCGATTGCGACATCACCGTTGTTCCACCCCCCGCGACGGCCAGCACCACGGCGCCGCAGGCGCCGGCTGCGACTGCTCCCGCCGCGCCCCCCCTGGACTCCCCGGCCGCCACCGAACCGCGGTAGAACAATTCCTCCCCCTTGCACTATGATGGCGGACTCGATTCGTTCCTGCGTTTCGACCCGGGGTCGTACATGCCCGCACCGCAGATGCACAAGCTCTGGCCCTCTTACATCGTCCTGGCCGCCGGACTCACGGTTGCCGTGCTCGCGGCCACGTACGTCAAGCGCTCGATCGACAAGGAAGAAGCCAACCGCGTCCAGAGCACCGCACAACTCGTCCAGCAAACCCTCGCCGGCGAGATCGAACGCTACACGGACGTCCTCCTCGCCGCGCGCAGCTTCTTCGATTCCACAGGCCAGGTCACGCGCACCGACTGGCACTCCTTCAGCACCTCGCTGGATCTCAAACGCCGCTTCCCCGGCATGCTCGCCCTCGGTTTCGCGCCGATCGTCAAGCACGACCAGCTCCCCCTCTTCATCCAGGGCGTGCGGAGCGAAGGCTTTCCCGAATATCGGGTTTTTCCACCAGGCGACCGCGCCCTCTACACCCCGATCGATTACATCGAACCCTTTAATTCCATCAACCGGCTTGCATTCGGATTCGACATGTTCTCCGAGACGCGGCGTCATGAGGCCATGAACGCCGCCACGCGGGACGACATCCCCGCCGCCACCGCGCGCATCAAGCTGATCCAGGACCCGGCCAGCTCCCACCACGCCGACTTCCTCATCTATGTTCCCGTCTACGACAAGCACGCCGAGCTCGGCACGCCCACCGAGCGCGCCCTCGGCCTCCACGGATTCGTCTACTCCGCCTACCGCGTCCCGGAACTCATCGAAGGCCTCACCCGCAAACGTCCCGACTTCGCCTCCGTCGATTTCCAGATCTTCGACGGCCCCTCCCGCAGCCACGGCGAGCTCCTCTTCGACAGCCGCACCCGCGGTTCCATCGGCGACATCCAGCCCGACAACGCCGAGCAGGAAAGCGTCGGCACCATCACCGTGGCCTCCCGCCCCTGGACCCTCGTCGTCTGGCCCGGGCCCTCCATGGCCCTCAGCGTCGACCACAATCTCCCCTGGCTCGTCCTGCTCGCCGGGGCGCTGGTGAGCTGGCTCCTCTTCGGCGTGAGCTGGCTGCAGATGCGCGGCCGCGCGCAATCCGAGCTCGCCGCCGCGCGCCTCGCCGAATCCGAAGGCCTCCTCCGCGAATCCGAGCTCCGCTACCGCCTCAAGATCGAACAGTCCCCCCTCGCCGTCCAGACCATCGCGCCCGACGGCACCACCGTCTCCATCAACCGCGCATGGGAAGAACTCTGGGGCGCGTCGCTGCAGGATCTGCAGGACTACAACATCCGCCACGACCCCGAGCTCGAACGCGCCAACGTCAAACACCTCATCGATGATGCCTTCTCCGGCTCCTCCGTTTCCCTCGGGACGTTCTACTACAGCCCCTTTTTCCCTTCCGGCAAACGCGCCCGCCCCCGCTGGGTCCGCTCCTTCCTTTACCCCGTCAAGGACATCCACGGCCAGATCAAGGAGCTTGTCCTCATCCACCAGGATGTCACCGACCGCAAGCACGCCGAGGAGGAGCTGCAGCGCGCCAAGGAAGCCGCCGAAGCCGCCAACCACGCCAAGGACCAGTTCCTCGCCGTCCTCTCCCACGAGCTGCGCAACCCGCTCTCGCCCGTGCTCTCGATGGTCAATCTCCTGCAGGACCCGCACATCACCCCCGAGGAAACGCGCGAAGCCGTCGACACCATCCGCCGCAACGTCGAGCTCGAAGCCCGCCTGATCGACGACCTGCTCGACGTCACCCGTATCGCCCGCGGCAAGATGCACCTCGATTACGAAATCGTCGACGCCCACGTCATTCTCAACCACGCCCTCCAGATCTGCCGCGAAGATGCCGACGCCAAGCGCATCCACGTTGTCACCGATCTCGGCGCCGCCCACCCCGCCGTGAATGCCGACCCCGCGCGTCTCCAGCAGGTCTGCTGGAACCTCATCAAAAATGCTGTGAAATTCACGCCCGACGGCGGCGAGCTCACCCTCCGCACCCGCAACGAACAGCCGCTCGATCCCGAAGCAAATATCGAACAGTTCGTCCTCTCCGTCACCGACACCGGCATCGGCATCGATCCCGATCGCCTCGCGAAGGTCTTCGATGCCTTCGAACAGGCCGACCGCTCCATCACACGCCGCTTCGGCGGCCTCGGCCTCGGCCTGGCGATCACCAAGGCCCTCGTCGAAGCCCACGGCGGCTCCATCACCGCCGCCTCCGACGGTCACGGCAAAGGCGCCACCTTCACCGTCCGCCTCCCCGTCACCCGCGCGCCGCTGCCCGCGCGCCGCGAGCACCGCCCCGCCCCGGACCTCGCCGCCGCCGCTGCCGGTGCCTCCCACAAGCCCCTCCGCATCCTCATCGTCGAAGACCAGGCCGACGCCCGCCGCGGCCTCCGCATCCTCCTCGAGCACGCCGGCTACGAAGTCAAAGCCGCCGCCACCGCCCAGGAAGCCCTCGACCTCGCCGACCACTGGAACTACGACCTCCTCATCTCCGACATCGGCCTCCCCGACCTCTCCGGCTTCGACCTCATCACCCAGCTCCGCACCCGCCGCATCACCCCCGCCATCGCCCTCACCGGCTTCGGCATGGAACAGGATGTCCAGCGCGCCCGCGACGCCGGCTTCGACCAGCACCTCACCAAACCCATCCAGTTCGACCGCCTCGAACAAGCCATCCATTCCCTCACCACCCCCAAGCCCACCCCCGCGTAAAACATCCCATTGACCAGCTACCCCTCCCACCCCCCAATCAAAACTCGAAAATCCTCGCACCCGCCCCCTACGCCACAACCTTCCTCCGCCGCCGCGCCTTCACCTTCTCCTCCGTCAACACCCGCCCCTCCGCCGTCCGCGGCACGCTCACCTTCGGATCCGCCGCCCCCGACAACACATCCCCCGCCTTCACCTCCCCCAACCGCTTCTCAATCCGCTCCGCATAATTCTCCGACAACTCAAACCCCACAAACCGCCTCCCCAATTTCTTCGCCACAATCAACGTCGTCCCGCTCCCCCCGAACGGCTCCAGCACCCCCTCCCCCGGATTCGACGACACCCGGATAATCCGCCCCAGCAACTGCTCCGGCATCTGGCACCCATGAAACCCCGCCCGCTCCTTGAACGTCCCGCATACCCGCGGAAAATACCACACATCCTCATCCGCATTGAATCCCTCCCCCAGATCCTGCGGCCTCAAAATCCACGTATCGTCCGGCAACCGCCCCTTCGCATTCGCCCGCGCATCCCCATACACCAGTTGCCGCGCCGACGGCACCCGCACCTCGTCCGCATTAAACGTAAACGCCCGCGGATCCTTCACAAAATGAAACAGGTGCGTGTGACTCCGGCTGAACTTCATCTGGCAATTCACACCAAAGGTGTAATACCAGATCACCCAGCTCCGGCACGTCAGCCCCAGCTCCCGCGTGAACAACACCTTCAACTCCGCCGCAAAATCATCCCCAATCGCCAGCCAGAACGTCCCCGTCGGCTTCAGCGCCCGCACCACCTCCGCCCCCCACAACTTCGTCCACGCCAGGTACTCATCCGCCGCCCGCCGATCCTCATACACATCATACTTGTACCCAATATTGAACGGCGGATCCGCAAACGCCATATCCACCGACCCCGCCGCCAACCCCTTCATCCCCTCAATGCAATCCCGGTTATAAATCCGATCCAATTCAATGCTCATCGTCAGCAATCCCTCGCAAAAGACCACCCGCGCATCCTAGCATCCCCGCCCCCATAGCGCAACCCATAGTAACCAATTCGCGCGCCCCCACAAGATCCTGTACAACCAACCCCCTCACCCGTTTAGCGGCGTTGCATCGCAACGCGGTCCCGCCACTCCTGTGGCGGAACATTTTCCTTGCACTCCCACCCCGCCCCCCCAACAATCCCGAACATGATCCTCGCCTACCACGTCATCATCACCGCCTACGGCTTCTGGCTCCCCAACGACCCCCGCGGCTCCTGGAGTGATTTCGTGCGCTCCTGGGAACTCGCCAAATTCGGCGACGCCACAAAAGTAACCACCCACCGCTCCCTCGCCCGCACGCCCCACAGCAAATCCCTCCGCCTCGCCGCCAAACGCGCTCTCCATTACCCACCCGTCTCCTTCACCGGCCGCCAATCCCTCGCCATCGCCCACGGCTTCCAACACGCCATCACCCGCTCCCGCTTCACCCTCCACGCCTGCTCCATCCTCCCCGAACACGTCCACCTCGTCGTCGCCCGCCACACCTACCCCATCGAACGCGTCCGCCAGCAGCTCAAAGGCGAAGCCGCCAAATCGCTCCGCACCGAAAACCTCCACCCCTTCCAGACCATCCTCCAGCGCAACAACCAACCCCACTCCCCCTGGGCCGACGAAGCCTGGGACGTCTACCTCGACACCCCCGCCGACATCCACCGCGCCATCCGCTACGTCGAACAAAACCCCATCAAGGAAGGCAACCCGCCCCAACACTGGCCCTTCACCACCCCCTACCCCCACCAATAAACGCCCCCACCCAAACCCGCCCGTTTAGCGGCGTTGCAACGCAACGCGGTCCCGCCGCTCTTGCGGCGGTGTGAACACGGCTCACATCATCGGACAAAACCCCTCCTCCCGATGGACGCGCCCAAGTCGGCGATTACAATAGCAACACCGACATGGAAGACCCAAACACCTACTTCCGCCAACTCCGTTTAGCGGCGTTGCATCGCAACGCGGTCCCGCCGCTCTGGCGGCGGTCCACGACGCATCCGCCACCTTCACAACTACCTCCGCACCCGTCCTTCACGCCGCCCAATAATCCCACCGCACGCCCCGAATCCCATTAAGAAACCGAACCGCCTCCTCCGTTTTCGACCCAATAAACACAGAGTATCCAGCCTCACCACCCCGATCATTCCTCGCCGCACACATCACCGCGCCTCCCCTGGCATAAAATCGGAGCCCTCCCGCCATCCCCCACGCGCCCAATTTCAACGCAGGCAATTCGCGCTCCAACACCTTGAACGCTCCCCACGGCATAAACCCTGACGACGCTCCATAGCGCGCATGGCTCATCACCGCTTCAAACAAACAAGCCATCAGCAAATGTTCAGTAACGCACGTCCCCTCCTCCAACCACGGCTCACTTTCATCCTCGCGCCCGTACACCGGCGGGTCCTCCCCCCGTACCTCGGTCCCCCACACAAACACTCCCTGGTTCTCCACGTAAAACTGCAGCTTCCCATCCCTGACTTCAATCGCCCCATCCCCCGCCGGTGCTAACAAAAAATTCTGCCCATTCGTAATTTCCTTCCGCTTCCCCCCCCAGCGATACCACCACCGCAATGCTTCCGGCATCCTGATGCCGGAGAGCTCCTCCTCTGTGAACCCATCCTCTCTCCCGACCGGCCCATGCCAGTACGTCACCACCTCTTTCAATACCTCAAACCGCGTCGCAGCATCACGCGCATCCGCCACCCTTGCCAGCGCTCGGTCCAGTACGCTGCCATCCGTTTCGCCGAAATCGATCCCGCCAGTTCCATCCACAATTCGCTCGGTAACGTCGGCGCCAACTCAAATCGTGCCTCTGCATCGCCCCACTCCCGTGGATAACTCTGCGAAGTCGAGCCCCCAAGTGTTCCTGCATACACAAACGCCGCTCCCCCTCGCTTCTCCAGAAACAAATAAATCACCCTCCCACCTGTTTCCCCTCCGATTGCCTCCGCAGGAACAAACCCCGGCGGCTTTCCGCGACCCATGAATTTTCCCTTCCCCACCCAATGAAACCTCGACCCCGATTTCAAGTAACTCTCAGGCGCTCCGCTCCCCAAGCGCGCCAAACATCCCATCGCCGTTTCACCAATCAACCACCTCCCTTCACACTCCTCCCGCACGAACTTCCCCTCCCCGATAAAATCATAAATTTCCGCGCGCTCATATGAGCTATACAACGACAACTCTCGCATTTGCCACGCCTCCCTCTTCGCCCACACGTCGCATGGTAATAACCGAAACCCTTCCGGTCCTTCGTGTCCTTTGTGTTTCACTCTCCGTCGTTGTCCCGCCGAACCCGTTCAGCATAGAAAGCTTCCCTCTCGCACGCCCAGAACGCAGGATCACGCGCATCAAACCCCAACGCCCGCAAATAACCCAAAATCAACTCTCGGTCCAAACGATCAGCGACGCGCCGGCGGTAGTATTCAGGCTTCTCAAACGGCTGCACATCTCCTCTCGAAAAGAACGTCCATTTGTCGTCTCGTAATAGCTGAAGGACCCGGACCTCTTTGCCACCCCTGTACAAGTCGAACGAGAACACCGGCTCTGTTGTCCGATTTCCCATGCGGACAACACAAGCGTCTGCACCCAGCTTTTTGCTCGCCACGTTTACAAGCGTGAACCAACCATCCTGCACATTCGCCAGAAAGACCGCCTTGCCTGGCGCACATCCAGGCTCCCACACCACAAACTTCTGATAGTGAGCGCCGCCTCGAGGCGGAGAATTGACGTAAATGTCCTCGAGACGCAGCGGCGCATTCCACACCTTCCAATTCTTCGCCTTTGTGCCCTCGTAGAACGACATGGCACACCGAAAGAACTTCTCCGCGCTCACATCCACGCACGAAAAGGCAAGCAACTCGTAACCCAATGGTGCAATCTGCGTCATGTCACCCACACCGCAAATTCCGTGATTTACGCTGTTTCGTCATTCAGTCATTCGTCATCTGGATTTGACTCGTCATTCGAATTTCGTCATTCGTCATTCCTCGCGTTAGCCCCCCCCGCCCCCGCCTCACTCACCCCCAGCGCAAGCCCCGCCACCTGCCCATACCCCTTCATCACCTCCAACACCGCCTCCCCCGCCTCGCCGCTCTTATCCACCAGTGCCATCACCGACCCCCCACCCCCGCACCCCGTAATCCGCGCCCCCTACATCCCCCGCTCCGGCCCCGCCTCCATCAACCGATCCACCAGCCAATCCGCCTCCCGGCAACTCAGCTCCAACCGCAGCCGATACGAATGGTGACTCGCCAGCGCCAGCCTCCCCGCCCGCTGCAAAATCTTCTGCCGCTCCGCCCCCTCATCCCCCGGCAAGTCCGCCACCTCCTCCATCGCCTGCAAAAACTGCTCCGCGTGCTCATGCTCCGCAATCAAATGATCCACCGCCGTCCGCACCCGATACAACTTCCCCCCGCCCGAAACATCCGCCCCCTCCGCCCCCACCGGCAACGCCCCATACGTCCGCACAAAATCCGCCGCCCGCATCCGCTTCGGCAACAGCGCCCGAAAATACTGCCGGTACAACAACGGGCTCGTATTCGCCAGGTACCCATGCAGCGGCGTATGCACCTGCCCCAGGTCCACATAAATCGTCTCAATAATCCGCCGCCCCATGATCCCCGCGATCCGCAACTCCTCCAGCGTCTCCCGCGCACTCGTGTACCGCACCCCCGTATCCAGCGCCAGCACCCGCACATCCCCCGGCACCGGCACCGCCCCCACCAGCCCGAACGGCTGCGTGCTGTACCGCAACATCGCCCCCGGCGTCGCCAGCAGGCTCGTCGTCGCATCCAGCAAATGCCCCGTCCCCGACAACTCCATCCCCGCCCCAATCCCCTGGCTCGAAATCCGCTCCGCCCGCTGCACCAACAGCGCCTTCGCCTCCCCCCCCATCGCAATCCCCGTCAACACACACACCGCCAGCACCAGCGCACACAACAGCGCCGTCGAACTCGCCTGCCCCGCCCCCAGCGGCACATCCCCCCGAATCACCACCACCCCGCCCATCCCCCCAGGCCCCGTGAACTCACCCATCAGCAGATGCCAAAGCGCCGCCACCGGCATCGCCCATGACCCCGCACTGCCCACCAGCGCGCCCACCTCCGACCCCGCAATCATCGCCCCTTCCCGCCCCCACCGATAAAACGATCCAATCGCCAACCCCACTTCGGCCGACCCCACCGGCGGCCCAATCTGCTCACTCCGAATCACCAGCGTAGAATCGTCGCGCAGTTGAACCGCCACCCCCACCCGCGCCGGCAACGCCATCTGCGCCACCGTCCCCCCCGAATCCGCGCCCAGCCCCCCCAGCACGTCCAACCGCCCCGGGGCGGACTTGATCGCCACCGGCACCCCGGCAAGAAATGACGGCAGTTCCCCCCGCGCGATTTCTTCTTTGAGCGACTGAACCACATCCCGGCGCACCATGCGCGCCACTATACGGCGGCCCGGCAAGACTGCCAAAAAAACAGTGCAAAAACGTCCAAAACCCGCGCGAATCCATGCCGAAAGCGCCCTCCAGCGCCTCCTTTGACCACCCAAAATACATCAAAATGCCGCGAAAAAGTTCTTGATTTGAACTATTAGGGTCCTGATAATTTCGTCATGGCTAAACAAATGTACACACTTCGGGACATCCCCAAGTACGAGACGATCAAGGCGCATGCGGCGCGGTATCCGGAGGTAGATCCTGCCAGCTCCGCGACTTGCGTGCTTTTGCTGCGCGTGGCCTCGGACATCCTGGCCCAGGTGGACGATTACCTGGACTCTCACAGCCTGTCGCAAGGGCGCTGGCAGGTGCTGATGCTGCTGTATCGCACGCCGGAGCTGGCGCAGAATCCGTGCGAACTTGCTCGCAAAGCAGGAGTTACGCGCGCGACGATGACCGGTCTTCTGGACGGTTTGGAGCGGGAGGGGCATGTCAGCCGTGAGACCGTGGCGTCGGACCGGCGGATGCTGGACGTGCGGCTTTCGCAAAAGGGGAGGGCGTATCTGGAAGAGGTGATGCCGGGCTATTTCAAGCTGATTAAACGAGTTATGCGCGGGCTGACGGAAGAGGAGAAGCACGAGATGATCGGGCTTCTTTCAAAATTGGGGTCGAGCGTAGAAATACCCGACAATCCTTGCATGGAAACGGCTGTCAAATAGGCTATAGTGACGCGACAAGGGCAGTTTTTTAACGGACTGCCCTTGTTTTTGTCGCTACTATTAGCGGCCTAACTATATGGACCCTTATCAGGAATTCCCGGATCGGCGGGTAGGAAAACAACAGGACAGTGAGAAAAATGACCACGCTTTTAGAAAAAACTGAGACCCCCAAGACACTCAAACGGAACATTTCGGCACCATCAAGTGCACCGCAGGAGGGGTCCGTTGGGCCTCTTGTAGGGGTTTCGGAGGGGCACAGGGGGGGTCATGTTGCGGTTGAGGGCGGGCGCACTGCGGGTTCGGTGGGGATGGAGGCACGGCAGGGTGAGGGTCTCGGGGGGGTCGAGGGAGAGAACGGGAAGGGTCCGGGCGCGTCCGCGGTCGGCCTGGAGCTCGGGTCCGAGCCGGTTGGGGAGCCGGCGCGTGGGTCTTGGCTGAAGAAATTTACGCTTAAGCGGATGATTGCCGGTGCGCTGGTTGTGGCGGCAGTTTCCGCAGGGGCGAAATATGGCTGGTCGTACTGGCAATGGTCGTCCGTGCATGAGACGACGGACGATGCGTTCATTGACGGCCATGTGACACAGGTAACGCCGCGGGTGGCAGGGCATGTGCTGAAGGTGTATGTCACGGACAACCAGGTGGTGCATGCGGGGGACATTCTTGTGGAGTTGGATCCGGCGGACCTGCAGGCGGCGCTGGCGGAGGCGCAGGGGAAGTTAACGGCGGCGCAGGCGGATCTTGTCGCGGCGAACGGGCAGGTGGCCCAGGCCAAGGCGCAGGTGAGCACGGCGGAAGCGCAGGTGGAGCAGGCGAAGGCAGACGAGGCGGCGAAGCAGGCGGAGTTTGAGCGGGCTTCGCTCGACGTGAAAAACTATACAAATGCGCAGCGCTCCGGCGTTGTGTCGGATATTGAATTGCGCAAGGTGCAGACGGAGGTGCGGACGACGGAGGCGGCAGTGAATGCGGCGCATAAGGCCGTTGCTGCCGCTGAGGCGCAGGTGGCGGAAGCGAAGGCGACGCTGCAGGCGCGGGAGGGGCAGGTGGCGGTGAGCAAGGCGGGGATCGCGACGGCGGAGGCTGCGGTGAAGACGGCGACGTTGAACTTGTCGTACACGCAGATTCGCGCGGCGACGGACGGGCGGGTGGTGAAGAAGAACGTGGAGCCGGGGGATTATGTGATTCCGGCGCAGATGCCGGCGTTGTTGGGGCTGGTGAACAACGATGTGTGGGTGACGGCGAACTTCAAGGAGACGCAGTTGGCGCACATGCGGGCGGGGGAGAAGGTGGATGTGCATGTGGATGCGTATCCGGGGGTGGTGTTTCATGGGCATGTGGATTCGGTGCAGCAGGGGGCGGGGGCGTACTTCAGCTTGATGCCGCCGGAGAATGCGACGGGGAATTATGTGAAGGTGGTGCAGCGGGTGCCGGTGAAGATTGATTTGGATGAGCCGGATCCGCGGTATTTGCTGGGGCCGGGGATGAGTGTGGTGCCGGAGGTGGCGTTGAAATGACGAATGACGAAGCACGGATGACGAATGACTGAATGACGAAACGCCCCCCCACGACGTAAACACGAAGGCACGAAGGGACGAAGGACCACGAAGAGAGTTGGTCGGGATTGAATATTTGTTATGTCTGCGGTTGCTTTAAAACCTGAACTATCGGCGACGGCTGCGGCTTGGAAGCCGCGGGCGAATCCGTGGTTGATTACGGTTGCGGTGATGCTGGGGACGTTCATGGAGGTGTTGGACACCTCTGTGGCGAATGTGGCGTTGCCGCACATTGCGGGGAATTTGTCGGCTTCGATTGATGAAGCGACGTGGGTGCTGACGAGTTATCTCGTGTCGAACGCGATTGTTCTTCCGGCGACGGGGTGGTTGTCGCGGACGTTTGGGCGGAAGAATTTTCTGTTGTTTTGCGTGTTTCTGTTTACGTTTGCGTCGTTTCTTTGCGGGGCGGCGACGACGTTGCCGATATTGGTGGCGGCTCGGATTCTGCAGGGGGTGGGCGGCGGGGCGTTGCAGCCGATTGCGCAGGCGATTCTGCTGGAGTCGTTTCCGCCGGCGAAGCGGGGGCTGGCGATGGCGGCGTATACGCTGGGGATTGTGTTTGCGCCGATCATCGGGCCGACGTTGGGCGGGTGGATCACGGACAATTATTCGTGGCGGTGGGTGTTTTACATCAACATTCCGGTGGGGGCGATGGCGCTGTTTATGATCTGGTCGCTGATTGAGGATCCGCCGCACATCAAGAATGCGGTGATGACGAAGATTGATTACTGGGGGTTCGGGCTGCTGGCGGTGTGGCTGGCGACGTTTCAGATTGTGCTGGACAAGGGGCAGCAGGATGACTGGTTTGGGGCGGTGTGGATTCGGTGGTTCACGCTGATTTCGGCGGCGGCGTTCATTGCGTTCGTGGTGCGCGAGCTGATGGCGGATGAGCCGATCGTGAATCTGCGGGTGTTGAAGAATCGGAACCTGCTGATCGGGGTTGCGATCGTGACGGTGGTGGGGATGGTGCTGTACGGGACGACGGCGTTGATTCCGGAGTTTCTGCAGGGGTCGATGGGGTACACGGCGTTGCAGTCGGGGCTGACGGTGTCGCCGCGGGGGATCGGGTCGATCACGGCGATTTTGATTGTGTCGCGGCTGGTGGGGAAGATTGATTCGCGGGTGCTGATTGCGGCGGGGCTGGCGATATTGGCGTGGTCGTCATGGTCGCTGGGGCTGGTGGATCTGCAGGTTTCGTCGGAGTCGATCACGTGGCCGATCATTTTGAACGGGGCGGCGATTTCGATGTTGTTTGTGCCGCTGTCGGTGACATCGACGGCGACATTGAAGATTGAGGAGCTGGGGAATGCGACGGGTCTTTACAACTTGATGCGGAATTTGGGCGGCAGTGTGGGGATTTCGTTGACAACGACGCTGTTGGCGCGGGAGTCGCAGTCGCACCAGACGGTGCTGGCGCAGCACATGACGCCGTATTCGCCAGCGTTCAATGCGAAGGTGTATGCGTTGTCGATGGGGCAGCCGCAGTACATGCCGCGGGCGTTCGGGATGATTTATCACGAGCTGGTGAGCCAGGCGACGGTGATGGCGTTTGTGAGCAATTTTCGGATGATGGCGATTTTGTGCGTGTGCGGGTTGCCGCTGGTGGCGATGTTGAAGCGGGGGCGGAAGGCGAGTGGGCCGATAGAGGTGCACTAACCCGCTGGCGCGGGAATGACGAAATTCGAATGACGAATGACGAAACATTTCCCCCCCCGACGACGACGTAAACACGAAGGGATGAAGAGACGAAGGACCACGAAGACGGATTTGAACCACGGAGCACACGGAGAGCACGGAGAGGTTTGCGTGGTGTGGGGGCGGGGGCTTGAAACCACGGAGCACACGGAGAGCACGGAGAGGTTTGCCTGGTGTGGGGGGTGTGCTCCGCGGTTTCATGATTGGGGTTAAGGGTTGGTGACGGTGAGTTGGACGGTGAGGTCGATATCGCGGGCGACGAGCGGAGCGCCTGGGGCACCGTAGGGGACGGCGAGTTCGACGGAGCCTTCGACGTGGACGCTGTAGGTGCCGCTGGCGGTGAAGAGGTGTGGGGTCTGTACGGCGAGGTTGCCGTTGGCGTCGACGACCAAGTCGGCAAAGCTGGAGGATCCATCGCCCCAGACGACTTTGACGACGTTACCGGCGAGGGCACCGCTGGGTTGCAGGGCCTGGAGAACGAAGCCGGGCGGGAGAAGCGGGCTGGGGGAGAATGGCACGACGCCAAGGCGACCGGTGAAATTCGGTGGTGTGGAGGCGGGGGTGGTCGAAGGATCGGTGATGACGGCGGTGCTGATGACGCTGTCGTTGATGAGGAGCGTGGGAGACTGGCTGACCCAGTAGTTCCCGCCGCCAGCTTCAGCAGTTATCCGATAAGCGCCAACGGCGATGTAGGTGTGTGTGCCGCAGACATCCCAGGTGCCCTGATCATTTTTGACGAGGGTGGCGTCGCTGGAGGTTCCGTCTCCCCAGTGGATGTGGATGGCGGGGATATCAGAGGAATCGCGGTTAATGTCGTCGCCGGAGGGGACGACATAGTTATCGATGGTTCCGATTTTTCCGGAGAAGGTCTGTCCGACCTGGCCGTTGATGGTTGTGCCGTTATACGGGGCGTCGCTGACGTTGACCTGGGCATCGAAGGAAATTGCATCGGAGGGGTCATTGGTTCGCCACATGGAGACGTGGACCTTGTGGGGTCCAGCGGCATGGTCGCGTGAGACGATATAGAAGCCGCCTTGATAGAAGATGCCGCCAGGCGCCCATTTTCCATCACCGGTGACGCCGCCATCATCCCAGGTCACGACCGTCTGGGTGGTCGGCATTTCGCCGGTAGATGCGGAGTCGCTCTCCTGCAATCCGTCAATTTTGGCGAGGAGGATGGGTACAGGCTGGACGTCGCCACCGAAGTAAACAGCGTCGAAATTGGGGATGGTGGGGGAGTAGATGGCGCCGACGCTGAGGCGAGGGGATTGGACGGGGTTTGTGTCGATTGGGTTTGTGTCGATGGGGACTGTTTCGGTGGGGTTTGAGACGGTTACGGAGTTTCCAAGCGGGTCTTGATTCTCGGCCGTTATGGTGCCGTCGGCCGGAGTGTTGGTGCCGGTTTTCAGTGGGGGGACTTTGAGTATTGTGGGTTTTTTCGTTGGGTGTTTTTTGGCGTTCGTGCCTTTTGAGATGGTGGGGATGAATGGGGAATGGGAGAAGCGGCCGCGGAGGAGGATGGAGGGAAGGTGGAAGGTGGTGTGAGCGGCGGAGAGGAGTTGTCGGGGTTCGAGGGATTCGAGGAGGGCTTTGTGGGGGGTGCGTGTGCGGTTGCGATTCGGACGGGATTTCATGGGGATCTCCTTGGTGTAAGACAACGATGGCCGGCGGGCGCCGGCTCAGCAGTATTTCGGCATAAATGGAAGAGGGAGTCAAGAGAAATCCGTTCTGATGAACGTGGGTGGGCGTGTGATTATCGGTCGGAGGCGCGGTTTGGCGCGGAGGCCAAGGACGGAGAGGCCGTCGGTGAGGGTAACTGTTTGCCACCCGACCCACCATGCCCGGGGGGAGGGGTGAGGCGCTGGATAGTTGTTGTTTTGGGGAGCATGTCACCTCTCCCGAACATGCCCAGGGGCCCTTCTCTGAGCATGGCACACGGGTGGTAGACAGTTACCGGTGAGGAGGGTTCGTGTGTTGTGGGGTTTGTGGGCTCGTGGTGGAACAAGGATTGGCCGACGGGGGCGTCGGCCCCACTTTGAGTTGGGAAAGGGAGCGGCCGGCGCTTTCGGGGAGAAAGCGGCCGGCCGCGGGAGAAGGACAGAATAAAACGCACGGTGAGGCACGGAAGCGATGCTCGTTTGGCGGGGATCGCGACGGTGGCTTGCACGGTGCGTGTTGCTGATGTCAGCGAACAAGAGAAGGGTAGCTTTGGTTTTGTATGGGTTCCAGTGAGAGGGGTTTAAGAGGGGGATTTTTGGGGGAAATAGGTGTGGGTGTTTTTGCTCGCATGATGTGGGGGAGGGGATGGTGGGGTGGGGAGTTGTTGCTGGTGGAGAGGTGCCCGCGTCGCCTGCGGGCGACGGGCGTCGATGGGAGGGCGGGCATTCTTTTTTGTTGGAGTTGGAGTAGCATGGGCACGCGATTTTTTGGAGAGCAGGGATGCGTGAGTTGGCGGAGTTTGGTGGGCTCGATGGGGGGATTGTGGGGGTTTATTTTGCGATTGTGACGGTGGTGGGGTTCCTGGTGCATCGGAATGGGGGGACGAAGGAGTATTTTTTGGGGGGGCGGTCGATGCCGACGTGGGCGGTGTCGGTGTCGCTGGTGGCGACGATGTTGTCGGTGGTGACGTTTATCGGGGTGCCGGCGGCGGTGTTTGGGAGTGGGGGGGATCTTTCGTACCTGGTGTTGAACATTGGGGGGTTTATTGCGGTGGTTGTGGTGGGGTTTTTGTTTGTGCCGCGGTTGTATCGGGCGGGGACGGTGACGATTTACGGATATTTGGGGCAGCGGTTTGGGGAGGGGGCGCAGGTGGCGGTGAGCGGGGCGTTTATTGTGGGGCGGTTTTTGAGTTCGGGGGCGCGGTTGTTTGTGGCGTCGTTGCCGCTGTGTTTGCTGTTGTGGGGGGCGAAGACGCCGTCGTTTGGGCAGATGGTGGGGGCGTTTTGTTTGATTGGGCTGGTGGGGACGGTGTATGCGACGGTGGGGGGTGTGCGGGCGGTGGTGTGGGTGGATGTGATTCAGTTTTTGATTGTGGTGGGGACGGCGGTGGTGAGCATTTGTTTTTTGCTGCAGCGGAATCATTTGGATTTTGCGGGGATGGTGGATGGGCTGCGGAATGGGCCTGGGGGGGATAAGCTGCGGTTGTGGGATTTTGCGCTGGATCCGGGGAAGCCCTACACGGTGTGGGCGGCGGTGTTTGGGGTGACGTTTTCGATGGCGGCGGCGTATGGGGTGGACCAGGATTTGGCGCAGCGGTTTTTGATCACGAAGTCGGCGCGGAAGGGGGCGGTGTCGGTGATTGCGTCGCAGTTTATCGGGATCGTGGTGGTGAGTTTGTTTCTGGCGATTGGGTTGTTGTTGTATTTGTTTTATACGCCGGAGATTGTGGGGCGGGTGCATGTGGCGCCGCCGGTGGGGGAGGAGGCGACGGTGTATCCGTGGTTTTTGATTCATGAGTTTCCGACGGGGTTGGCGGGGTTGGCGATTGCGGGGTTTTTTGCGATTGCGCAGGGGTCGTTGGATTCGGCGATGAATGCGTTGGCGTCGAGCGTGGTGGCGGATTTGTGGATTCCGCTGCGGCGGCGCGCGGGGCATGATGTGGAGGAGGGGAAGGCGTCGAAGGTGACGGTGGCGGGGGTGGGGGTGTTGATGTGCTTGTTTGCGGTGTTGTGTGCGTGTTTGTATGACCCGGGGGCGCATACGCTGTTGGATTTTGTGCTGGGGTTGATGACGTTTGCGTTGGCGGGGATGTTGGGGGTGTTTTTGACGGCGTTGTTTACGGGGCGGGGGAATTCTTGGAGTGTGGTGATGGGGCTGGTGGCGGGGGCGGTGGGAGTGGTGATGGTGCAGGATCGGGTGATGGGGTGGTGGTCGGGGTGGGTGTTTGGGCATTCGGTGCGGTTGGCTTGGCCGTGGTGGACGCCGGTGGGGACGCTTCTGAGTTTTTGTGTGTGTGTGTCGGGTTCGCCGCGGCGTGCGTTCGAGATGGAGGTCGCGCGTGAGGCGGGTGCGTTGAATGGAACCACGGAGAACACGGAGGGCACGGAGGGGGGATGAGCGACAACGGGATGTTGCGGGCGTTATGCTTTTGGGATTCGCTGCTTGAGGTGGATTGGTGATGAACGCGCTGGCGACGGTGGAGGTGGAGTTGATGGGGGAGTCGCTGTGGTGGGCGGCGGTGGTGGGGGCGGTGGGGGTGGCGGTGATGGTGTATGCGTGGATGGTGCGGCGGGAGTTTTTGGCGGAGCGGGAGGGGGGAGGGCGCGGGGAGAGGTTGCGGGTGTTTGGGTTTCCGTTGGAAACGGTGTCGATGGTGTGTGGGGTGGCTTGTCTGCTGGCAATTGGGCCGATTTTGTTTCTGGCGGGGCGGGTGGGGGAGTGGGCGGGGTTTGGCGTGACGGTGGTGTCGGTGGTGGCGGGGGTTTTTTTGATTTATCGGCGGGTATATCGGTATTTGACGGGGTGGCGGATGGGGGTGTTGTTTGGGTTGCGGGCGTTGGGGCTGGTGGCGTTGGCGTTTTTGTTGTTTGAGCCGGTGGTGGGGTTTGTGCGTGCGCCGGAGAAGCGCCCGGTGGTGGGGATTGTGGTGGATGGGTCGGGGTCGATGGGGTTCAGCGACGCGGTGAACGAGCCGAGCCGGTATTTGCAGGGGGCGATTGCGGTGCAGGACACGCTGGTGCCGCGGCTGGGGAAGGCGTTTGATGTGCAGATTTTTGTGTATGACGGGAAGCATGCGGGGGCGGTGGGGGCGGGGGAGTTGCGGGGGATTTCGCCGGAGGGGGAGGTGACGGATCTGGGGGCGGCGGTGGGGATGGCGACGGGTGGAGGGGCGGGGCGGGTGATTTTGATTTCGGATGGGATTCATAATGGGGGGAAGTCGGTTGCGGCGGAGTTTGCGAATCCGAGTGTGCCGGTGGATACGGTGCGGGTGGGGTCGTCGGAGGTGGAGCCTTCGAATGTGGCGGACATAACGGTGGCGGGGGTGGAGGGGCCGGAGACGACGGTGGTGAATAATGGGGTGACGTTGGCGGCGACGATCAAGTCGACGGCGATGAGCGATCGGACGGTGCGGGTGATGCTGGAGTCGGGGGATGGGAAGCAGGAGTTTGATGAACAGCGGCTGGTGCTGCGGAGCGGGGCGGCGCCGCAGGTGGTGAAGTTGAAGTTTACGCCGGAGAAGGTGGGGCGGGCGACGGTGCGGGTGCGGGTGCCGGTGGATGCGGGGGAGCGGTCTGCGGCGAACAATGAGCAGGAGTTTTCGCTGCTGGTGACGGATCCGAAGCTGGCGGTGTTGTATGTGGCGGGGCGGGTGCGGCCGGAGGTGGGGCCGCTGCGAAGGATGCTGGAGCAGGATCCGAATGTGGAGGCGGTGACGCTGGTGCAGACGCAGGCGGGGAAGTTTGACATGCAGGGGGTGAAGGCGGGGGATGATTTGCGGGGGTTGCCGACGACATTGGCGCAGTGGAAGCGGTTCAAGGTGGTGATTCTTGGGGACCTGGATGCGTCGTTTTTGAATGCGGGGCAGCAGCGGGATCTGGAGGACGTGGTGCGAGAGGGGGCGGGGGTGTTGATGATCGGGGGGCAGAATTCTTTTGCGCCGGGCGGGTGGGGGAAGACGGCGTTGGCGAAGGTGTTGCCGGTGAGTTTGGAGAGCGTGGCGCCGGCGCAGATCAATACGAAGTTTGTGCCGGAGTTGACGGCGGAGGGGCGGGTGCATGCGATATTTGGGGGGATTGCGGGGTATTTCATTGGGCCGGACGGGGGGAAGCCGGAGCATGGGGTG
>JBQCGD010000027.1:0-106309 GCA_051955985.1 Phycisphaerae bacterium
ATCTACGACGGCGAAACATTCGACGCCCGCATTCAACCCGCCAACTTCGCGCCCGCCATCGCCGAACCCGACCTCGGCACCGCTACACTCTCCCCCAAACCCTTCCCCCCCGTCCGCCACACCGACACCCTCACCACGCAAAACATTACCCAGCCCCAACCCGGCCACTACATTTTCGACCTCGGCCAGAACATGGTCGGCTGGGCCCGCATCCACCTCCCCGTCAAAAAAGACCAGACCCTCACCCTCCACTTCGCCGAAATGCTCAATGCCGACGGCTCCCTCTACAACGAAAATTACCGCACCGCCAAATCCACCGACACCTACACCGCCGCCACCACCGGCACCATCGACTGGCAACCCCACTTCACCTTCCACGGCTTCCGCTACGTCGAACTCGACTTGCCCCCCGGCACCACCCCACAGAAAGACTGGGTCACCGGCATCGTCCTCCACTCCGACCTCCCCACCACCGGCCTCTTCTCCTCCTCCGACCCCGAACTCAACCAGCTCCAATCCAACATCCTCTGGGGCTGGCGCGGCAACTCCGTCGACATCCCCACCGACTGCCCCCAGCGCGACGAACGCGCCGGCTGGACCGGCGACGCCGAAATCTTCTGCCCCACCTCCATGTTCAACACCGACGCACTCGCCTTCTGGAAATCCTGGCTCGGCTCCATGCGCGATGACCAGACCCCCGACGGCATCATCCCCGATGTCATCCCCGGCGCCCACATCAAATACATGAAGAAATCCCCCGGCTGGATGGACGCCGCCACCATCATCCCCTGGGACCTCTACGTCCGCACCGGCGACAAATCCGTCCTCGCCGACAACTACGAAATGATGGCCAACCTCGTCGCCTGGTACCGCTCCCAATCCGAAAACCACCTCCTCCCCCACATCATCGGCTACGGCGACTGGCTCCAGCCCTACCCCAAAATCAAAACCGATCCCAAAACCAAGGCCGACGCCCGCACCGGCGACACCCCCTTCCCCCTCCTCGGCGTCGCCTTCTACGCACGCAGCACCCAGATTCTCGCCGATTCCGCCCGCGTCCTCGGCAAAACCGACGACGCCAAAAAATACTCAGACGAAGCCGCCGCCATTCGCGCCGCCTTCACCAGGGAATACTTCACCGCCAACGGCAAACTCCAGAACGCCCCCGAAACCCAAACCGCCTACGTCCTCGCCATCGCCTTCAACCTCATCCCACAGGACATGAAATCCAAGGCCGCCGACAACCTCGTCCGACTCGTCCACGACGCCGGCGATCACCTCGGCACCGGCTTCCTCGGCACCCCCTTCCTCTGCCCCGCCCTCGACCAGACCGGCCACCCCGACCTCGCCGCCAAACTCCTCTTCACCCAAACCTACCCCTCCTGGTTCTACCCCATCAACCAGGGCGCCACCACCATGTGGGAACGCTGGAACTCCTACACCAAGGACAAAGGCTTCGGCGACGTCTCCATGAACTCCTTCAACCACTACGCCTACGGCGCCATCGGCCAATGGATGTACGAACGCGTCGCCGGCCTCACCCCCGACCCACAAAACCCCGGCTACAAACACTTCTTCATCCACCCCCTCTTCCTCAACCAACTCACAAGCGCCAGCGCCACCCACGAAACCCCCTACGGCAAAGCCGCCAGCGCCTGGAAAAAATCCATCAACAAAATCCAACTCGACCTCACCATCCCCCCCAACACCACCGCCACCCTCCAACTCCCCAACCAACCCGACCAAACCCTCGCCCCCGGCACCCATCACCTCAGCGTCAACCAATAAACGGGTGCCACCCAGAGTGCCATGCTTCTGGCCGAACCTCGGGGCCAGAAGCATGCCTCATGGACTCTCCTTCCCCCCATTGCACCCCCTCCCCCCGTACTTAACCACTTAACTACTTAACCACTTAACCCCTACCCCCCATCCGCCTCACTCCCAGCAAAAAATACGCACCCCACCTCGGTTGCGAACCCCACGCCCCTTCCACTAAAGTGGAGTGCTTAACCCAGACGAGCACAATCCACCGCAAAGGGTCCAGACTCGTCCCTTTATTTCCAGGAGCTTGCCTCATGGCCAAGATTAAAGTCGCTATCAACGGTTTCGGTCGCATCGGTCGCCTCGTCTTCCGCGCCCTCGTCGAACAGGGCCTCCTCGGCTCCCAGTTCGAAGTCGTCGCCGTCGGCGACATCGTCCCTGCCGACAACCTCGCCTACCTCCTCAAGTACGACTCCATCCAGGGCAAGTTCAACGGCACCGTCTCCTCCAAGAAGTCCTCGCCCGACAAGGCCGACGACGATGTCCTCGTCGTCAACGGCCACGACATCAAGGTCGTCTCCGCCAAGACCCCCGCCGAACTCCCCTGGGGCAACCTCGGCGTCCAATACGTCATCGAATCCACAGGCCTCTTCACCGAAGCCGAAAAATCCAAGGGCCACATCGCCGCCGGCGCCAAGAAGGTCATCATCTCCGCCCCCGCCAAGAATGAAGACATCACCATCGTCATGGGCGTCAACGAAGAAAAGTACGACTCCGCCAAGCACAACATCGTCTCCAACGCCTCCTGCACCACCAACTGCTTGGCACCCCTCGTCCACGTCATCCTCAAGGAAGGCTTCGGCCTCACCGAAGGCTTGATGACCACCGTCCACTCCTACACCGCCACCCAGAAAACCGTCGACGGCCCCTCCAAGAAGGACTGGAAGGGTGGCCGCTCCGCCGCCATCAACATCATCCCCTCCACCACCGGCGCCGCCAAAGCCGTCGCTCTCGTCCTCCCCGAAATCAAGGGCAAGCTCACCGGCATGGCCTTCCGCGTGCCGACGCCGACGGTTTCCGTCGTCGACCTCACCTTCAAAACCGCCAAGGCCACCAGCCTCGCCGAAATCAAGTCCGCCATGAAGAAGGCCTCCGAAACCTACCTCAAGGGCGTCCTCGGCTACACCGAAGACGAAGTCGTCTCCTCCGACTTCATCCACGACAAAACCTCCTCCATCTTCGACGCCGGCAGCTCCGTCGAACTCAACAGCAACTTCTTCAAACTCGTCAGTTGGTACGACAACGAATGGGGCTACTCCAACCGCGTCGTCGACCTCCTCACCTTCATGGCCAAAAAAGACGGCCACCTCTAATCCCCACCACCCAACGCGTTCCCCCAAGCCGCCCGCGCCAAAACGCGGGCGGCATTTTTTTCAAAACCCCCTTCAAACACCCTCCAATCGTCCCCAAGGGCACCCCTTTTGCGCGCTCTACGATCTGTTGGGAAGTCATGACTTCATGTCGCATTTCTCCTTCCTTCCTGTGGGGTCCATCATGAAAACCAAAAAACCGTTCTATCTCGTCTGCTGCGCCGCACTCGCCCTCCCCCTCTTTTCCACCGCCGCCCCCGCCATCACCATCCCCGCTCAGCCCGGAACCTACACGCTCCCGGGTACCGTTATCCCCGGCTTCTCCGGTCCCATCGTCTTTACCGCCAATTCCCCATACGCCGGCGACATCACCACCCTCATCTCCGCCCAGGGACAGCAGTACCCGCAAACCGTCTCCGTCTCCGGCACGCTGCGCACCACCGTCGTCCGCGACTCCGCCTCCGGCACCCTCGACTACTATTACGCCGTCTTTCCCTCCGACAACACCTACCTCGGCGCCGGCCTCGTCCTGAACAATCTTCCCACCGACCAGGCACTCGACACCGTCGCCTGGTTCACCTCGCCTCCCGCATCCTCCCGCAGTCTCACTGTCCTCGCACCCGGCAACATTCAAACCAACACCGCTTCCCTCCTCATCCACACGTCCCTCACCCAATTCATTGAGGCTTACACCCCCGCAGAAGTTCAGATTTCCAATGGCGTCGCCGGCCGAGACATGGTCTCCACCCAGGCCCTCATCCCTGCCGCCAGCGGAGTTCCGGAACCCGCATCCATCACCCTCCTCTCTCTCGCTGTCGCCGGACTCCTCTGGAAGAACAGCCGCCTCCGCCCCGCACCATAAGGTGCGACGAGCAAAACAGGCCGATGTTTCCAAAGTTGCCCGCTCCTATGCTTCTGGCCACCGCCGGGGGGGGTTCACGGGCCAAGAAGCCTGCCTCATGGAGGCTAATTTTCTCTTGCACCCCTTCACTTCGAAATGAGAAAACGCACGCGTCTCTGAACACGACTCCGGATCATCTACTCCCCGCTCCCGTGCGCTCCAGAACACCCTCCCGCACAACGCTTGCACTCCCACCAACGCTTGCGTCGTCGCGAACCGTGCATAGAACTCATTTCATCCTCTCCGTGCCCTGCTCTCCGGGGTTCCCACGATTCCCTCACCCATCCAACAAAATTCCCCTCCCGTCGCCCGCGCGAGTGTGGACTGCTCCATCTCCGTCACTGCTACACCCCCCCACGACCCTCATGGAAGCTCCCCCTCAACCCGACCAAGCGTCGGCGAGTTGGCGATTTTCTTCCCGTCAGCCAGAACCGTAAGCCCGACCCCCTGATGGTACTTGCTCCCCGTCTTGTCGTAATAGATCGTCAGCGTATGCCCGTGATACGGAATATTGTCCAGGGCAAAAAAGTCCCATGTGTGATCCGGAACGAGCGGAGAGACTTGAACGGTCGCCCCCTCGCGCGGACGAAGCCCGACAAGCCCATTGATGACAAGGTCGCAGAACGTCGAATGGTTGTAATGACGCCCGCGCTCCAGATCATTGCGGAGCCACTTCCCCGTTTTTTCGTCCAGGTATTCGCCGATGTAAGGCTCGCCATCCTTGTGCTGAGATTTCGCGTAAGTCAGCAGGTTGTCGAAGTACACCTCCTTCGTCATTTTCCCGTGCGGGTAATGATCGAGCAGGTTCGCCAGCGCCGTGAGCGTATGGGCCGTGGAGAACGGCCAGACAGCCCCGTCCCATTCGCACCCGTGGCCTGAGCCATGCGTGCGGAATCCCGGTGCCCGGCGCTCGACCGTCGTAATGCCGAACGGCGCCTTGAAGCCTTGCTCGTCGATGAGCTGGTCCCACGCAACTTCGTAGTGCTTGTCCTTGTCCGGCAGGTTGAAGTACCACGGGACAAATCCGATCTCTTCGCGGAACGAACCCAAATAGCCGTCCGGCCATTGGATCTTGAAGAACTGCGCATCCTTGTCCCACAGGATATCCTGAACAGCTTTTTTGATGGACGCAGCCTTCGCGTCATACTCCTTCGCGAGATCTTCCTTGCCCGCCAGGCGCGCGATCGCCGAGATGGCGCGCGCGTTCCCATACATGTACGAAGAAATCGTCGGCCGACGGTACTCGGCCGTACGCGACCCATTGATCGATTCCTCCATCGCGTCAGCCGATTCGCGCTGCCAGTAGGTGCCGTTCGGCGCAAGGTTCGTTTTCTCCCACTTTTCGTAGTCAGCCACGAAGTAAGGGAGCATCGACACGACAAACCGCTCGTCCCCCGTGACGAGGTACCGCTGATACGCCGCCCAAATCGTCCACGAGGAAAAGTTGTGCGGGTCCGCCGGCCTCGGAGGCGTGTTCTTTTCACCATCAAGCCAGTAGCGAATGTCCTGGTCCAGAATGGACCGGTCCTTGATCCACCGCCCCTCCATCACGTGGTGCCCGACAGCAGAAGAGACCGGGCTTTCACGCTCCCAGAACTCGGTCAGCACCGTGTACTCGCTCTTCGGAATCTTCTTGATGTGAGAGCGATAAGACCACCAGCGGTAATAATAAATTTCGCGGAGCGTCTCATCGGGGCAATCGAAAAGCGGAACGTTGGCCAGAATCCAGGCGGCCGCCTTGTCGTCCGGTACGAGGAAAGTCCCCTGGAGATTCGGGATCGGATTGTGGGCGGCCTTCGCCGCAGCCGCGCTTTCGAACACCCGCGGCGACGGATCAATTTTTTGAAACCGCGCGATGTACTCGTTGACCATCTGCGGATCGACGAAACGATCGGCCGCGCAAACGGGAAGAGCGCCGCACACAACCGCAAGTACCAATGCAGACGAACGAATCAGCGATGACGAAACACCCACGGCTTTCACCTTCGACAAGAACCTGTTCATTGCTTTCCCCCGCCCTCTTTGGCGTCCCCTCCGCCCTGTCGGGCGTCCCACGGCTTCAGCGTCATGTCTTTCGGAATCGCGCCGAGAAAAACGTACGTGCCGCTGAGTGGAAAAACGACCCCTCTCTTGACATTGCACCTTTTGAACGGAATCAGGTAGACATCAACCGGCGGCATATTGGCGATCGCTACCGCATTCTGAATCGTCGGCCGAGCATCCGCCGGCGGCTTTGCATAGCCAGCATCATTGCTGCGGAAAAACCCGATAAGCAGTTGAATGTCCGCACTAGAGCCAATCTTAGGTTTCCCCCCTTTCGGAAACTGAACGCCGTTCTCGCCAATGAGTTCAGGGGCAACCGCCGTAAGAGTGGCCCCGGAGTCCGTGTAAATCTTCTGCCCCGGCTCCACCGGAAAATTCTCCGCCCCGTCAAACGTGTAAATCCCGATCTTGGGCAGGCGCCGCGCCGGATCCCCCTGCTTCACCGCTTGGGCAGAGGCGAAACCCGCAACAATCGCAAGCGCCGCTCCGCCCGCAATCACATACGAGAAACCCAATGAGCTCCGATGACCACGAAACGCAGCAGTTCGGTGCGAGAGATATTTCATGGGTTGCCTCTGAATTCCGGTGACACCAACATCGAGGAGCGCCCGTTCTCTGAAAAGCCCGACCCGGCGAATCATGATAGACCGCCCCGGCAACAGGCGACAGCGAAAGGGATGCGCATTCGCAATATAGGCCTGAGAAGTCATTAATCCCCTCGCGTAACTCAATACGTGCCGCTCCGCCACCTCCGTGCTCTCCGTGCATCCAACAATTCCGCCATCCACCCAACAAAATTCCCCTCCCCGTCACTTCGCCCCCCTCCGCGGCCAATTATCCTAAAACAATCAACTCCCCCGTCGTCTAATCTGTGCAAATCTGTGTAATCTGTGGACAACCCCGTCGCCCCCCGGAGCCCCCATGACCACCCCCACCGAAACGCCCACACAATCATCCCCCGCCACCCGCTACAGCAATCTCGTCTACGCCGCCGCCCTCCGCCAGACCAACGACCCCCACCTCGCCGCCGACATCACCCAGGCCGTCTTCCTCGTCCTCCTCAAAAAAACAAACGCCGGCAAACCCCCGGAGGAACACCGCATGACCGGCTGGCTCCTGCAAACCACCCGCTACGTCATCAATGAAACCCGCCGCGCCGCCTTCCGCCGCCACCGCCGCGAACTCAGCACCACCCCACCACCCCAACCCTCCCCACCAACCCAAATCGAAATCCTCGACCTCCTCGACACCGCCCTCCTCTCCCTCAACCCCCTCGACCGCGAACTCATCGCCCGCCGCTACCTCCACGAAGAACCCCTCGATTCCCTCGCCTCTGCCCTCAACCTCTCCCGCAACACCACCACCAAACGCATCACCCGCGCGTTAGAAAAACTCCGCACCGCCCTAAGCAATCAAGGAATCACTTACCCCACCGCCGCCATCACAACAACTCTCGCCACCCAAGCCACTATCCACTCCCCCACCACCACCGCAACCGCATCGCCCCTCGCCCATCACCTCGCCCACCGCGTCCTCCTCCATTCCCTCCTCGCCAGAACCCTCACCATTTGCACGATTGCCGCAACCTTCCTTCTAACCACCATCGTCACCGTCTATCTCACCCTCCACGCAACCGTCCCCGCCGCAACTCCCGAGCCGGCCACCCCCCCCTCCGCTCCCGTCGCAGAAAATCTCATCCACATCGACAAGATCATCGAGCCCCCTTCCGACCAACTCCTCGCCCAAACCCTCGCTGGCATCCGCGATTACCACTCCAAACTCAAAACCCTTCATCTCGACGCCACCTACACCATTCACTGGCCCCCGGTCTTCAACGGTACATCCGCAGATTCCCAAACTGTCGGCACAGGCTGGATCGACTTCCCCACCGACCGCTTCCGCATGGATATCTCCTTGGGGCGCCCGCCTTGGCCCAGCGCCGAATCTCCGCGCTTTGGCGATGACAGCTTCACAGAAGTCTGGGACGGCGCCAAAACACGAATCCTCCACGGCCCCCCTCACGCTTCCCCGCGCGGAGAAATCTTCAATGGCAAATCCCACCCCGACGGCCGCAGGCTCTTCGGAATCGAGTTCTCCACCCAGTGGTTGAAGGATGTCCGAATTCTCAACGACAACGGTGCCTATTTCGTAAACGGCCCATTCGACGAACAT
This sequence comes from Phycisphaerae bacterium, assembly GCA_051955985.1. Lineage (GTDB taxonomy): Bacteria > Planctomycetota > Phycisphaerae > WQYP01 > WQYP01 > DATKPA01. Next base: position 8,248 of record JBQCGD010000027.1, read on the forward strand.
TCGCTGAGCCAACTTCGGCTCGCCGCGAGGCGCGTCATCATCAATCACCACGAAGCCGTCGAACTCCAAAGCCACTTCAAACTCCCTGCCTCCCTCGCAGAACCGCATCGCCGGATACTCGAAAAATTCGCCTACACCTACTGGTTCGACCCAGCACGCGGATACGCCCTCCTCGCCTACCAGGATTCCTTCGACGAAAAACACATCGCCGAACAGCGCGTAATCGACGAACTCACCGAAGCCGCCCCCGGCGTCTTCTACCCCGCCCACGCCCGCATCATCAGCTACGCGCGAAATTCATCCCACGAATGGCACCTCTTCTACACCGGAGAATTCCACGCCACGCGCGTAATTGCCAACCAACCCCTCGACCCCACCCTCTTCCACCTCACCTTCCCCCCAAACATCTCCGTCACCGACGCCGCCTCCTCCCAACCCGCCACCCAACGCTAACACCCACCCGCCCACCCACCCAAACCTTCGTGTTATTGATCTTCACCTTTTCAATGTCTGCTTTCACTTTTGATCTCTTGGTGCTCTTGGTGGCTTGGTGTCTTGGTGGCCAGTTCAACTCTCGTATACCCCAACCGAACCTTCGTCTCGAACGAGACATTCAAAAGGTGAAGATCAATAGCCGTTGCCGTAGCGGCAACGTTTTCCCTCGCCTCCTTCCCGCCCCCCGCGTACATCGAATAGACCGAGCCTCAACGGTTCCAACAATCCCAACCTCTCACCTCATGAACAAACTCCCGCACAACACTTATGCCCTCACCAACGCCTGCGACTTCGCGGCACCCTCCCCACACCTTCCCTCCGCCTCTCCCTTTCGTGTCTTTAGTGTCTTTCGTGGCTAATTTATTCCGTCTCCTCCCCACAAAAAAATCCCAAAATTCCCGTCATCCCCCGCCCTCCACCGCGCAGTTATCCTGTAGACACGCAAACCCACACAGGACCCGCGCATCACCACCCCCCCACCGACCACGACCTCCTCACCCGCTACCTCCACTCCCACGACCAATCCGCCTTCACCGACCTCGCCACCCGCCACCTCGACTCCCTCTACGCCGCCGCAAAACGCGGGAAGCCAGATTCTCGGCAGAACCTTCACCACCCAACTCAGCCAGGCGCTCCTCCTGGGCCCCAACAACCGCGAGACAAAATTCGACCCACTCGCCCGCAAATCCCTCGAACAACTCACACTCGCCGCCCGCCGCGTCATCCTCAACGGCCGCGAAACCATGGAACTCGAAACCCGCTTCAAACTCTCCGACTCCGTCAAAGGCCCCAAGCGAGACGAAGCCGATCGACTCTCCCGCACTTACTGGTTCGACCCTTCCCGCGGCTACGCCCTGCTCGCCTACCGCGAAGCCTACGACGGAGAATCACCCTACATTCAGCGCATCATCGATGAACTGACCGAAGCCGCCCCCGGCGTGTTCTTTCCCGCCCGCGCGCGCATCATCCGCTGCACACGGAATCCCACCACTCACGAAATGAAAGTCGTTCTGCGCGGAGAATTCCGCGCCGCAAAAATCATCGCCAACCACCCCCTCGACCCCGCCCACTTCCCCCTCACCCCCCGACAGAACCCTCCTCCACCCCTCCTCACCCCCCGCGCCACCCTGAAATTCCTGGACCTTTTCGTACCTTCCCCCCGCCAAATCGTTCCCAAATCGTTCCCAGAATGTACCGAAAATGCCCCGCAACCCATCCGAAACGCACCCTGCCTTGCACGAAACCCGCCCTGAACCCGCCTTCAACCCACCGCGACCCCACCGCCACCGACCCGATCACGCACGATTTTCAGCCGGCACCGGCACATCGCACGATGTTCTCGGCTTGTGAGGAATCGGCCGCGCCGGGCACCCCACCACTGTCGAATTCGAGGGCACATCCCGAATGACCGTCGCCCCGGCCCCCACAATCGACTCATCCCCCACGATCAACCCCGGAATAATCGTCGCCCCCGCCCCGATCATGCTCCCATTCCCAATTGTGACACTTCCCGTGATTGTCGCTCCCGGCCCGACATGCACGCAATCTCCCAATTCACAATCATGATCCACCGTCGCATGCGTGTTGATGATGCAAAGCTCCCCCACCTTGGCATGCGGCCCGATCACCGCCCCCGCCAGAACCACTGTCCCATCCCCAAGTTGCGCCGTCGGCGAAACCACCGCATTTGGGTGAATCAGCACCGGCAACCGCAGCCCGATGCTCCGCGCATGCTCGGCAAACCGCTTCCGGACAACATTATCCCCGACCGCAATTGCCGCTCTGTGAATACGATACACGCGCGCCAGGCTCGGCAGTTTCTCAATGGGCCCGAGCACATTGACCCCGTCAATCTTGGTGCCGTGCAGTTCCGGATTGTCATCAACAATACCCCCAATCGGGCAAATCCCCGCACGTTCCATCAGTTCCAGAAGAACGCGTGCCTGCCCGCCCGCTCCGTACACCACAACGGCCATAAATCACCTGCTCTTCCCTTGTAACGCCTCATCGGCGTGTCGGGGGCTCGAATTAATGGGCAACCGGGGGAGCACTGCTCATACCTGCAAGACGTGAAGTCCGGCCCGAAGTCGCAGCCGAACTCAATCAGTGGCTTAACACACCATCGGTCCAAATGCAATCCCCTGATGATTTATTGGAACCAGCGGGCAGCAGAACGGCGTCTCCGGGCGGAAAAAGAACAAGGGAAGTGCAGTTTGAACGAAAAATGCGGGAAATTTCGAGAAAATCGCGGCAGAAAAAAACGGAAAATTTTCAATCCCGCCTCAGCCCGACCGCGTACGCCCGTTACCACTGAATCAGGAATGGCTTGCGGGCACAACTGGACGCCTTGACGGGTCCGCCACCATGCGGGAATATGTAAAGAACGGTCCGAAAAAAACCGACGCATGTGATTGTCCGGCAGACTCGCTTGATCGCGAATTCCGTGCCCATTCACTCGAATTGTACTGCAGCCCAGGAAAGGATTTTCATGGCCCGCTCAGTCCGCACCCGTCGTGAGAAAAACTTGACGTTCGGTCAAAAGACACGCTGGACGATCAAAGCGCTGCTCATTGCAAGCGTCGCCGGCGGCTTCGGCGGGTGCAGCGACTTGTCCAACATCGGGAAAGGGGTCGGGCAGTATTTCAACCTCCGCAACAGCTTCCTGGACCCCTCGCAGGTGGGGCGTTTTGATTACGACCACCCGTTCGGCGATGTGAAGCCGGTGAAGTGGCCGATCCTCGAACAGCTCGACGTGATCGACGAGCCGGTGGATCGCTGGACCACCGCAACCGATCCAACACCAGCCGACCTGATCGCGGACACCAAGGAACCGACGGTGGGGCCCGGGGACATCCTGCGGATCAGCGTGTGGGAACTCGTGCAGCCGAACACGGAATATCAGCGCGAGCAGGCCATCGTGAGTGAAAGCGGCACCGTCAGCATTCAAAACCTGGGACCGGTGATGGTGGCCGGGCTGACGCCGACGCAGATCGAAGAGAAGATCGGCCAGTTGGCCGTGGAGCGGAACCTGCTGTTGCCCAAGGGGAACGGCAGCCAGGGCCCGCAGGTGACGGTCACGCTGCTGCAGAGCCATTCGCGTATTTTCTCCATTCTGGGCCAGATCACGGCGCCGGGCACTTACAACATCCAGGGGAACGATTTCCGCCTGCTTGATGCACTGGCGTTAGCGCGCGACGTCGCGGGCGGCACCGGGCCCGGGATGGACTACATCTATGTGATTCGTCACAACAACGAACCTGCGGAACTGGCGGCGCCGACCCCCTACACCGCGCCGACCAATGCAACACCGACAGCCCCGACGAACAACAGCAATCCGCTCGATGCGCTGGATCAACTCGATAAAAACACCACGGAACCGGCTCCGGAAAATGCGCCGGCGACGGCTCCTGAATCGTCCCCCGCGCCCACGACCGGCCCCGGAGCCACAGGGCCGCGGTTTGTCCGTCCAATCGCTACCGCAACCGTCGTTTCGAGTGGCACGCCGACGTTGCTGGCGCAGGCGGACATGGATGCGGCGCTCACGCCCGCAAGCACGGTTCCGGCCTCTCCAACGACGCAAGGCGCAGCGACTGCGACCTCGCAGCCGGATGATCTTTTGAACCAGGCCATGGGCAGCGGCAATTCGAAGACCGGCCCGTACGTCTTTATCGACGGCAAATGGGTTGCCATGCCCGCGGGGACAACCACCGCGCCGGCCGGCACGAACGAAACACCGACCGCAGCGACACCGACCACGCCGCCGGAGGAGACGACTCCGCCGACAGCGGCAATGCCGACGACACCGGGGCCGGTTGCAGCGCAACCGATGCCGGGGCCGACCGGTCCGGCGACCACAGAGTCGTTTGCGGCCGCGGACCAGTTAATGAGTCAGCGGGTCATCCGGATCCCGCTGAATCCGTTGCGTGAAGGCAATCCGAAGTACAACATTGTGGTGCGCCCGGGCGACACGATCGTGGTGCCGACGGTGGAACAGGGCTTCTTCTACATGATGGGCCACGTGAACCGCCCGGGGGTGTTCGCATTGTCGGGACAGAAGATTACGCTGAAGATGGCGGTGGCGGCGGCGGGGAACCTGGATGCCCTGGCGATTCCGCGGCGTTGCGACCTGATCCGGCGCATCGGAACGAACCAGGAAGTGATCGTCCAGGTGAACCTGCAGGCGATCTTCCAGGGGACGCAGCCTGACATCTTCCTCAAGTCAAACGATGTGGTAAACGTGGGCACGGATGCCATCGCGCCAATTCTTGCGGTGACGCGCAACGGCTACCGTGCGGCATACGGCTGGGGCTTCACGTACGACCGGAACTACTACATCACGCCGACGATTGTGCAGTAAACGCGGCGAAGGTCCTGGGTTAGCGGCGAATGCGTGGGCAGTTCGATTGAACGCATAGAGCCGTTATTATAGGATCAAACGACACCGTTCATCCGTTTACAGACTGCCGGAAATGGTGAAATCCGGGGACAGTCAGGCCGCGTAGTGCCTGACAACCGGATTTCTAACATTGTTCGGCCTCCTGTCCAGCGGAGCTTGCTCGCTGGAGAGAAAGTCTGCCCACGATTCCAGGGAATTGGGGGCGGCCAATGGCCGATGATCATTGGACCCGCCGCATTCCTGCGCAATTGCGGCGGTTCATTTGAGGAAGCTCGGGACGAACACATGAGCAGCGACATCCCATCCCCCGACAACCAGGGGCCGGGTTCTTCTCCCGGTGTTGCCCGGACGCGCCGGTATCGCTACTCGGAAGGTCCCGCACCGGTTATCGCCACCGCCGCGGCTACGACTGTGGTGGTGCAGCCCGAACTGCCCGCGTTGCCCCTGGAATGGAACCGCATCACCGGGGCGCTCATTGCGGCGGGCGTGTGCTTCCTTCTGCTGTATTACTCCGAGATCATCGGACTGACGAATATCTGGTACAGCGACATCAGTTGGAGCCACGGCTTTGTGGTGCCGCTGATCAGCATCTTTTTCATCTGGAACAAGTGGGAAACCCTGCGACGGCTGGTGCCGCAGGGAGCGACTGCCGCCGGCGGCGCCCTGCTGCTGCTGGGGGTCGTGGGGCAGGTGCTGTTCCGGGCGACCGGGACGGTTCACATGTCGAACCTGAGCATGCTGGTGGTGATGTACGGGCTGGTGCTGTTTGTGTTTGGATGGCAGCATTTGAAAATTCTGTGGCTGCCAATCACGTTTTTGATTTTCGCCGTGCCGCCGCCGAGCCCGTTGTACGTGGCGATGACGACGCCGATGCAGCAGATTGCGGCGTACCTCGGGGTCTCGCTGCTGCCGCTGTTCGGGGCACTGGGGGAACAGCACGGGACGACGCTGCGGGTGGCGACGGCGCATGGGATGATGAGCTTGAACGTCGCGGAGGCATGCAGCGGGATGCGCATGCTGATCGCGTTTTTTGCGCTGGCGGTGGCGCTGGCGTACTCGACGGCGCGTCCGATGTGGCAGAAGGTGTTCCTGGCCGCGAGCGCACTGCCGATTGCGATTTTGTGCAACGGGCTGCGGGTAACGCTGACCGGGGTGCTGGGGGCGCGTTACGGGGCGGAATGGGCTCGGGGCGCGACGCATGAAACATTGGGGCTCCTGATGCTGATCCCGGCGCTGTTCATGCAGCTCGGCATGGCCTGGCTGCTGGACCAGCAGTTCGGCTGGCGCTGGCTCGAAAAGCGGATCTTTGTCGAAGAGGATGCAGGAGGGGCGGCATGACCACGACCGTTTCAGCACCACCGCCCCGGGCGGATGTGAACGCTTCGAGAGAATCGCTTGCGGGCGTAAGCCGGCGGACGTTTGTGCGGGCACTATGCGTGGCGGGCCTCATCGCGGCGGGGACGGTGGCGATGCACACGCTGGAAGCGTCACTGCACCTGACTTTCGACAAGCCGCCGATGCCCCTGCGGAAGCCGCTGTCTCAGATGAAAAAGCAACTGGGGGAGGGACCGCGGTACGTGGCGAACCGCCCGGACGACGCCCTGGAAGAAGATATTCTGCAGGTTCTTGGAACCCGCGACTACCTGCTGCGTGAGTACACGGACACGACCAAGAAATCCGACCAACCGGGCGCGACCCTGGATTTGAACGTGAATTACTACCCGACCGGCAGCGCCACGCCTCATGTGCCGGAGATCTGCTGGGCAGGCTCGGGCCTGGAGGAGGCGAAGGACCTTCGGAAGACGTTCATCGTACCGGGAGTGAAGCGGGCAGACGGGCGGGTGCAGGACATCGGAATGCACTTGATCAGCTTTGAAGTGGGGAGCACGGGGTTCCTGGACAATACCGGGGCGAAGAAGTACCGCAACGTGGCGTACCTGTTTGAAGTAAACGGGGACTGCGTGGTGACGCCGAAGGAAGTGATCAGCGAATTCTGGAAGGCGTCAAACAAGCACGCGTACCACTCGAAGATCGAAGTCACGATTCAGGAACCTTGCACGCAGGAAGAAGCGGAGAAGGCGATTGGCGACTTCATCAAAGTGGCGCTCCCGGCGGTGGAAGAGTGCCTTCCGGCAAAGGACAGCAAGAAGGACAGCAATTAGTTTTCCTACAGCAAAGAGGCTTTCATGGCACGCAAAGTCAATACTCGGTTTGTGATCATCCTCGGGACAACGCTGGGGGTCGTGGGTATTGGCGGCGGCGCGTACGTCGGGGTCAGCATGCTGCGCAATCGGAACCCTGCGTACCTCATGGCACAGGGCGAGGCGCTGGAGAAACAGGGGGACCTGTCGAAAGCGTACACAATGTACCACAAGGCGGTGATCCGTGCGGCGGCGACTCACATGCCGCAGGGTGAAGACCTCTGCATGAAGACGGCCGAGATGGCGCTGAAGCTGTCTGAGCAGCAGACGGACCGTGATTCGGCGCAGCAGTTCTGGCGAGATGCGCGGGGCATCTGGGCGCAGGCGCTGGTGATCAATCCGCGATACCTGCCGGCGCGGGAGAGGATCCTGGAAGAGGATTACAACCTGGTGAGCGCAATTCCGTCGACGAGCGGGTGGACGGCGATCCAGGAGAGCAGCGACAAAGTCATCGAGCTGGCGCCGAATTATGCGAATGCCTATCTTTACCGCGCCAGTGCGCGGTTTCAGTTGCTGATGTCGGGGGCGAACGGGAACGCCGATCCGACGCAGACGTTGCAGAACATTCAGAAGGACCTGGCCGAGGCGGAGAAGCTGGCTCCCAGCAACGGCCGCGTTGCATCGCTGAAGGCCGTGACGAATTTCCTCCGCGCGGATCAGTTGACCAGCCGGAGCCTGACGAAAGAGGCGGACAAGCTTCGCGCGGACACGATTGCGGGGCTGCAGGAGTTCCTGAAGAAAAACCCGCACGACCCGGATGCGTCAATTGCGCTGTACCGGGTGCTGGTGCAGAAGAAGCCGGACGAAGCCCAGAAGGTGCTGGAGACGGCGCAGGCGGCCAATCCGAACGACGGGGAATTGGTGAGCGCGCTGGCGTCCGTTTATGCCGAGAAGGATTTCCCGAAGGCCGAGAAGCTGATGAAGGACTATCTGGCGGCGAATCCGAACGCATCCGAGCAGTACTGGGTGCTGGCGCGCCTGTACGAGATGAAAGGGAAGCTGCCGGAGGCGATTGCCGCGTACAAGGAAGTGCTGAACCATCCGATGGCCGGCGGCGGCGTTGCAGCGTTCAAAAATTCGAGCTACGAGCTGCGGTCGTGGTATTCGTTGAGCAGCCTGCACATGAACCTCGCCGAACGGGAAGATCCAAGCTCAGACGCCGGCAAGAAGGACATGGCGCAGGCGGAGATTTACGCAAATAAATTCCGTGCGGGCGGTGCGGCGGCGGGTCCGCAGGCCCTCCTGGATGGCCGACTGCAGTTCCTGAAGAAAAATTTCCCGCAGGCGCTGGCGTCACTGAAGCGGGCGGATGCGAATCTCGGCGGGACGACCCCGCTGCCCGGGCAGCAGGACTACTGGCTTACGACCAAGATGCTGATCGCACAGGTATACATGATCCAGCAGCAGTGGGGGCTGGCGCTCGAACAACTGGATGCGATTCACTTCAACATCCACCCGGCGCGGGCCCTGACGGAACTGCAGCGGGCAAACCTGCTGAACCGGGTCGGGCGATTCAATGAAGCATTGAAGGTAGCGACGCAACTGGCGGAAGCGCCGGAACTGCCGACGAGCTTGAAAGACGGCGCCCTGCGCGCCAAGGCGCAGGCCCTTTACGGGATTGGCAACCGCAGCGACGCGGAAAAGGTGATGGCGTCGGTCGATTCAGTCTCCGCCACGCTGCTGCTGGCGCGGAACCAGATTGCGCGCGGCCAGTACGATGACGCGATGGACACCCTCAACCGGGCCCTGGACAAGGAGCCGGACAACAAGGAAGCCCTCAGGCTGGCCATCGCCCTCGAGATCCATCTCGATCGCAAAGCGGATGCAGCCAAGTTGATTGACCGTGGACTGGCGAAATACCCCAGCGATCCGGGGTTGCAACTGGCGAAAGCGAGCCTCTCGCAGAAGGACATCAACACGGAGGAAGCACAGTCGGAACTGCTGAAGAGCATCACCGACGACTACACGCGGTCGATGTTCTACGCGCAGCTTTATCAGAAATACAAGCAGCCCGACAAGGAATTGAGTGCCTTGCAGAGTGCGGAAAAAGCGCTGGGGGATACGGCGAACGACTCGATGGCGAACGTGGTGCAGCAGATCTTCAGCCTGGCGCTGATGCAGGCGGACGTGGCCAAGGATGCGGCCGGCAAAGAGCAGTTTATGAAGATGGCGCGGAGCTATGCGGACAAGGCGCAGCGACTGAACCTGGACGGCGTCAACGGCGCGATCTTCCAGGCACAGCTTCAATACAAGCAGGGCAACAAGCGGGACGCGATCACCACGCTGGAACAGACGCTTGCCGATCACCCCGATTTCTCCCGTGCGCATGCGATGCTTGGCGTCATGTACGGGGAGGCCGGGCGCCTCGATTCGGCGCTGGACCAGCTTCGCCTGGCGATCAAGGAAAAGCCCGACGATATTATGGCCCTGAAAAACGCGATCCGGCTGCTGGGCCAGAAGGCCGATCCCGGATCGGTGGAAGAAGCCCGGAACGATCTGAAACAGGCGATGCTCTTCGCACCGCGCGATCCGGACGTGATGGCGTTTGCCGACATTCTGGGTGATCCGGCATCCGCGATCGAAACGCGCGAGACGATTTATCGCAAGGACCCTTCGAACCTCGACAACCTGGAGCACCTCGCCCGCTTGTATGTCCAGACGAAGCAGGCGAACAAGGCGATCGAACTGCTGCGGCCCGTGTATGACAAGAACCCGGACGACATCCACCTGGCGGACAGCCTTGCGCGGCTCTATCGCGAGGCGGATCCCCCGCAGACGAACGAAGCCGAGACCATTTACGAACGGTTCATCGGGAGCGACGATCCGGTGCTGCGTTTTGAAGGCACGCTGCTTCTCGGCGGCCTTTACAATTCGCTCGGACAGAATGACAAGGCCGTGTCCACTTACAAGGCCGCCATTCAGATTGCCCCGGCGGGCGATGACCGCGGCCAGCGGCGGCTGGCGGACCTTTATTTCGACATGGACAAGATGCAGGACGCCGAGTCGCTCTACCAGAAAATTTACGACGAAGGGCATGCAAAGGACATGGGCGTCCTGCGGCGGATCGTGGAGACGCAGATTCGGCAGCGCAAGTACGCTCAGGCGGATGAACTGCTGAAAAATGTGATCTTCAAGCAGGATCCGAACGATTCCGAAGGGCTTGTGCTGCAGGGGTATTCAAACCTGATGCAGGGCGATTCAAAGACGGCGCTGGCCAGTTTCAATGCCGTCCTGGCGAAGGAACCCACCAATCCCGATGCGCTCCACTACCGGGCGTTGGCGCAGTACACGCTGCAGGGCGACCTGGATCAGGCCATCAAAGATTTGATGACGGTGCGCGATCGGAACCCGAACGCCATCAACAGCCGGCTGCTCCTGGCGCGGGTTTACCGCGTGGCGCACCGTCTGTCGGAAGCGGCTTCGGAATATCGCGACGTGATCAACCTGCGTCCCGACCTGATTCCGGCGCGCTTCGAGTACGCCCAGTATCTCTTTGAACTCGCGAAGGTGCAGCAGCGGCTTTTGCCGGACAATACGGACGACATCGCCTACATGATCCGTTCGATCAATCCGGTGCAGACGCTCCAGCAGTTCCTCGTGGAATCGGGGAATCGTTTTCCGAGGGATCCGGCATGGCAGGTGATGGGGGGCGATCTCCTCACGCTCGTGGGGCGGCAGGCCGACGCGCAGAAACTTTACGAGCAGGCTTTCAATGCGTCGGAAGGCGCGCCTCGTGCTGCGGCGGCGTACCTCGATTCGCTCCTCCGGCTGCACAATTATGAAGAGGCAATCGCGCTGGTGAACAAGATCGGCACGGTCCGCCCGAACAGCCTGGATGATTTCCTCAAGCGCGGGACGGCATACGCCGCGATCAACAAGACCGATGAAGCCATCGCAGATTTCAATCGGGCGTTGGACCTCTCGCAGAAGGACTTGAACCTCGTCGGCGTGGTTACACACCAGATGGCTGCAGCACTGCCCGCCGATAAGGTCGTTGCGGCGCTGAAGGCCCGTGCAGCCGCGCATCCTGACAGCAACGCGGATCGGCTCGCGGTGGGCCAGGCGTTGCTGAATGCAAAGAACGCCAGCGAGGCGGCGCATGAACTGCTGCCGCTGAAGTCCGCTGCAAAAGGGCAGGACCTGGCCATTGTGCTCCGCAGCCTGGCGCTCGCAGAATATGAAGCAAAAGACTTCAACAACGCTAACACCGACTACCAGGAATTGCTTAAGATGGTTCCGAACGATATTGAGTCGCTGAATAATCTTTCATTCATGTTGGCAGACGACATGAAGCGCCCTGCGGATGGTCTCGTATACGCCACCCGGGCCGCGAAGATTCTTCGCAGCGGCGACGTATCCATCGCGTTCGTGAACAACGGAAATGTTTACGATACCCTTGGGTGGGTCGAATTCCTGAGCGGCGACACCGACAAGGGCATCGGCGACCTCCTGCGGGCCATTCAGTCAGAGCCGACAACCATTGCCTACTACCACCTTGGTAAAGCCTATCAGAAGGCCGGCAAAAAGGATGACGCCAATAGGGCAGTTCAGCAAGGACTGAAATTGGCGAGTGGGACCGACCCGGTGCAGGCCCAACTGCTTGCACTCAAAACGGAGCTTGCGAATTAAAAGCTGCCCCCGGGCACCGTGTCCAGGGCCGTTATGTGTTGTTGCGAACTTTTTGGACCGATACTCCATTACAGCGCGTCCATCGCTTTCGTGAGGTCACTATGAACCAACCAACGACGACGTTCTCGGCACCCAGGCAGTCCGGCGTGCCCGATGCACCCGATCTGCTGGCTGTTTTGCGTCGGTACAAGTGGTACATCGCTACCGGAACGATTCTTGCCACCATCCTCGCCACCGGATTGTGGGTCTACATGCGGCGCTACCATCCGCGCTGGTCGGCCTCCGTCGCATTCCAGGTTCTCCCGCCTCGTGGTTCCCTGCAGGCCCAGTCGAACCAGCTCCAGACCCTGACCGACACTCAGGAAGAGGTGAGCCAGTTCATCCAGCGGCAGTTGCGGTACGCGATGAAGGATGACGTCTTGCAGAAGGCCATGGATCAGGACGCGTTCCGCACCGATCCCGCTACCGGGCAGCCCTCCCGCTGGATGGTCGAGCACCCGACCGATCGCAAGCGCTACCTCCGGAAGGACCTCGTCGTAGAGCCGTACGTCAACGCCGGCGTGTTCCAATTCACGATGTCCTGTAGCGATCCCGTTGAAGCTGCCCGGCTCGTTAACGTGATCGCCCGGACTTACGAAGACTCCCTCCGCAACGACAACAACATCAGCCAGAGCGAGGAACTCCAGCAGCTCAACAAGGTGGTGCAGCAGCAACGCGACACCGTCAAAACTGCGCAGGATGCCCTGAGCGAGTTCCGCAAAACCTACGACATCTCCGGCATTATCAATCTCCACACCGTCGAATTGGCTCTCCTGCAGACCATGAACCAGAAGCTCACGGAAGACCAGGCCCTGGTCGCCGCTCTCAAGAGCTCGCTGGACAACATCCAGACGCACCTCAAGGCCGGGGACTTGGAAGTCTCCTCAGACATGCAGCAGTGGATCGAACAACAGCCCCAGATGATTAATCTCGAGCAGACCAAGCTGGCTTTGGAACAGGACCGACAGGTATCCCTGAAGCTGGACGGCAGTCAGTCCAAGCAGGTACTCGCGATCGATGAACGCATCAAGGTCGTCACGCAGCAGATCGCGGACACCCGCCGCATGCTGGAAAGCGAAGCTCGCCAACGCATGCTCGAGCGGGCGCAGAGCGAATACAACAATTTGCTGGCCGAAACGACGTACCTGCAGCAGCAGCACGATGAAAAGGAAAAGAAAGTTCGGGACCTTGACCACTTCCTGGTGCAGGACTCCCAGAAAGCCGAGGAGTTGAAGAACCAGACCGACGTACTCAATGATCTTGAGCAGAAGCTTCGGTTCTCGACTCTCCAGGCAAACACGGACGATTCCCGCATTCGCCGGTTCGGCGGCGATGCCATTCCGCCCGAAGAAATCTCGGGCCCGCTCTGGTACATGCCCTCAATCCGTCCCATCTCTCCGGGCATTCCCGCGGGCATGCTCATCGGCTTTGTCCTCTCCTTCGGCATCGCCTACCTCTTTGAAACGACGAACACCCGTGTGCGGACCCCCGCCGACATCACCAGGAACATCCAGCTCCCACTGCTCGGCTTCGTGCCCGACCGCGTGGACGACAGCACTCTCACGGGTTCGCTTGGAACTTCCGTGCGGACGGCGCCGACCTCCATGATCGCCGAATCGTTCCGGCAAATCCGCAGCCAGTTGATCGCGCAAGCCAACGGAAGCCCCTTCCGCTGCCTCCTCGTGGCGTCGATCGCCCCCGGCGGCGGCGCAACGACGGTGGCAAGCAATCTCGCCAACGCGATCGCGCTCAACAAAAAGCGCGTGCTCCTCGTCGATGCGAACTTCTACCGCCCCGGTATCCAGATGGAGTATCGCAACGTCCCCAATATCGGCCTCGGCGATGTCATTACGGACCCGTCGCGCATCGACTCTGCGGTCGTCGCTCACCCCGATATGCCGAACCTCCATCTCCTTGGGGCAGGTGCACGCCAGCACGCAGCCGCCGGCGAACTCCTGGAGAGCAAGTCGTTCCAGGAGCTCATTGAGACGCTGGAAAGCCGTTATGACCTCGTGATCTTCGACGGCGCCCCGCTGAACCTCGTATCCGATTCCGTATCGCTCGCCGCCCGCGTCGATGGTGTGATTGCCGTCGTCCGTGCCGGCGAAGTCAGCCGGGGCACCGTGGTCCGCATCCGCGAGCAGCTCCGCCAGGTCCGTGCTCACCTCCTGGGCGTGGTGCTCAACGCGGCCCAGACGCACAGCTCGGGGTACTTCAAGGAAAACTACCGGACCTTCTACGAATACGCCGGCAAGCCCGCAACGCCGGTCGCCCCGGTTTCCTGAGCCCCCTTTCAGCACTTTGCAGGGCGGAAGTCTTCGCGGCTTCCGCCCTGTTTTTATTTGTGGAAGGGTTTGGTACAATTCCGTTCCCTCTCGCTCGAGAGGGCATTGCCGCGAGATACCGGTCTCCACCAGGCGTTGGTCGCGGCAAATGGATCGGCCAGACTGCTTCCCTCGCCCCTCCCGAGAAGCGACGGAACACAAGGCACCTAACGCCTGGCGGTTTGGCCGAACGTGTTTTTGCATTCCATGCGCATGTCGGTCAGCCGGTCAGGAACTCTTTTCATGTGGAGCACCCCATGACCCAGGCAGAGCAGATCCAGGAAGAAGAAGACAATCTCCCGAAGGCGACGGCGACGATCGAAGAGGCCGGCGCGGCGCGCAAGCGCATCAAGATCGAGATTCCCGAAGAGCGGATCAAGGGGAAGCTGGAAGAAGCGTTTGGCGAGCTGCAGCGTGATGCGGTGCTGCCGGGCTTCCGCCGCGGCCGTGCGCCGAAGCGTCTCATCGAAAAGCGTTTCGGCGGCGAGATGCGCAACACGGTCAAGCAGCAGCTCGTTGCCGAGGCCTACCAGAAGGCTGTTGAAGACAATAAGCTGGACGCCATCGGCGAACCGGAAATCGACCTGAACAACGTCGAACTTCCCGACGCCGGGAACCTCACCGTCGCCATCGAAGTGGAAGTGACGCCCGAGTTCGCGCTTCCGACCATCGAGAAGATCGCGGTCAAGCGGCCGAAGCTCGAAGCGAACGATGAGCGTCTCAACCTCGCCGTCGAGAACCTCCGCAAGTACTTCGGCCACTGGCACGACACGACCGAACCGGCGAAGGCCGGCGACACGGTCATTGCTGATGCCAAGGCGACGTCCGAAGACGGCGAAGTGATCGCGGAGCAGCCGCAGGTTTCGTTCAACGTGCAGGCGGGCTCCATCGCCGGTGTTCGGTTTGAGGACTTGGGCGACAAGCTGACAGGCGCCACTGTCGGCAGCACCGTGACGCTCGAGGCGACGGCCCCGGCCGATCACCCGGAAGAAAAACTCCGCGGCAAGAAGGTGAAGGTCGAACTGACCATCAAGGGCATCAAGCACCAGCACCTGCCCGAAGTGAACGAAGAGTTCGCCCAGATGCTCGGCTTCGACACCGTCGATGCGCTCAAGGGTGACCTCAAGGAACGTCTGGTCACACAGCTGGAACAGGAGACCAAGGGTGCGATGGCCCAGCAGGTGTACCGTTACCTCCTCGCCAACACGTCGCTCGACCTGCCGGCGAAGCTTTCGCAGCGGCAGATGGGCAACGTGCTGCGTCGCCGGGCGACCGAGTTGATGCAGAAGGGCGTGCCGGAAAGCGAAATCGTTCACCAGATCGACCAGCTCCGCATTTCGTCGGCACAGCAGGCGGCGGTGGATCTGCGTCTGTTCTTCATCCTCGGCAAGCTGGCCGACCAGTTCGGCATCGATGTGAGCGAGGAAGAAGTGAATGCACGCATTGCGGCGATCGCGACACAGTACGGGCGTCGTCCCGAGAAGCTGCGCAGCCAGATGGCGGCTTCGAACCAGATCGAGCAGCTCTTCCTGCAGATCCGCGACGGCAAGGTCGTGGACAAGCTGCTGGAGACGGCGGAGATCAGCGACGTCGACGAGAAGACGCTGGCGGAAGAGTTCAAGAACCTGCCGCCGCTGTCGAACATCGGGCCGAACGTGACGGGCGTGTCGCACTCGGCGCCGGCGTCGGAAGAAAAGAAGTCTGAGGAAAAGCCGGCCGAAGAGAAGGCTGAACCGAAGGCCGAAAAGAAGACAAAGAAGAAGTCCGAGAAGAAAGCAGACAAGGAATAAGCGCCTTCGTTCTGGTATGATAAAGGGCCCGGAGCGGTGACGTTCCGGGCCCTTTTTTCATGTCTGGTGAACGATGACCGCGCAGCCTTCCAGCCCCCCCACTGCTTCCGAACATGTCGCGCCGGAGGTTTTGTATCGGCAGAACATCCGGGCGTTTGGGGAGGCGCAGCACGCGGCATTGCAGCGGTCGCGGCGGCGGAACGGGTATTTTCATCGGTACCTCACAAAGATTGTCAGCCACCAGATTCTGCCGGGGTCGAGGGTGTTGGATATCGGGTGTGCGGCGGGGGACATGCTGGCGGCGGTGAAGCCGGCGTATGGGGTGGGGATTGATATCAACTCGAAGGCCATCGCGGAGGCGCGGCAGCGGCATCCGGAGCTGACGTTTCACGAGATGGCGGCGGAAGAGGTGGGGAAGCTGGGGGAGACCTTTGATTATGTGATTGTGTCGGGCGTGTTGCCGCAGTTGTATGACCTGCACACGGCGCTGGAGGCGATTCGGGCGGTGTGCCATGATCGCACGCGGGTGATCGTGACGACGTTCAGCCGGGTGTGGCAGCCGGCGATTCGTATTGGGGAGGTGCTGGGGTGGAAGGCGCGGGTGCCGGACGAGAGCTGGATTCCGCCGGCGGAGGTGCGGAGCATTCTCGGGCAGTGCGATTATGACATCGTGGCGCAGAAGGATGGGATTCTGTTGCCGGTGGGGATTCCGCTGGTGAGCAACCTGGTGAATCGGTGGGTGGCGCCGATGATGGACTGGGCGAATTTGTGCACGGTGACCGTGGGGCGGATTTTGCCGCGGACGAACCGGATGGAAATTCCGCGGAGCGTGAGCGTGATCATCCCCGCGCGGAACGAGGCGGGGAACATCAAGCCCCTGCTGGATCGGGTGCCGGCGATGGGGGAAAAGACGGAAGTGATTTTTATCGAGGGGAATTCGACGGACAACACGTGGGAGGTAATTCAGAAGACGGTCGCCGAATACCAGGGTCCGTTCTCTGTGAGTTGTTACAAGCAGACAGGGAAGGGGAAGGGGGATGCGGTGCGGCTGGGTTTTGGGAAGGCGACGGGGGAGATCCTGATGATCCTGGACGCGGACATTTCGGTGCCGCCGGAGGAGTTGCCGCGGTTCGTGGATTTGATTGCGAAGCAGCAGTGCGAGTTTGCGAACGGGTCGCGGCTGGTGTACCCGATGGAAAAAGAGGCGATGCAGTTTTTGAACATGATCGCCAACAAGATGTTCGGGTGGATGTTTACGTTTCTCTTGAGTCAGCGGTTGCGGGATACGTTGTGCGGGACGAAGGTGTTGCGCAAGGCGGATTACGAGAAGATCGTGGCGAACCGGGCGTACTTCGGGGATTTCGATCCGTTCGGGGATTTTGATTTGTTGTTCGGGGCGGCGCGGTTGAATTTGAAAATCACGGATGTGCCGGTGCATTACAAGCAGCGGGTGTATGGGAGCACGAACATTTCCCGGTTCCGGCATGGGTGGTTGCTCCTGCGCATGTGTGCGTTTGCGGCGCGGAAGATTCGGTTTATCTAATCGACAATCTTGGTAAGAACGGGGCGGCAATAGGGGGAGAGGCGGGGCGTTTTCTCCGTTGAGATAACTCAGTAAGGAGTCACGATGGGCATTCGCATGCGTTCTTTGGCGGCGTTGTTGGGGTTTGCAGTCGCGGCTGGGGCGCACGCGGATGTCACGCCGGCATCGCTTTTCACCGATCATGCGGTGCTGCTGCAGAACGCGTCGGTGCCGGTATGGGGAACGGCGGATGCCGGCGAGCAGGTGAAGGTGACGATCGCGGGTCAGACGCAGACGGCGACAGCGGGGGCGGATGGGAAATGGATGGTGCACCTCGCGGATTTGAAAGCGGGCGGGCCGTACGAATTGACGATCGAGGGGAAGAATACTGTCACGCTGCATGATGTGCTGGTTGGGGAGGTGTGGTTGTGTTCCGGGCAATCGAACATGGATTTCACGGTGGCGCGGACGCCGAAGTACCGGTTCGCGGGGACGCAGAACGAAGCGGCGGAGGTGGCGGCGGCGAATTATCCGGAGATTCGGATGTTCTCCGGGGAGTGGACGAAGAGTTACACGCCGCAGTCGAGGATTGCGGGGACGTGGAAGGTGTGCAATCCGGAGAATGTGCGGGAGTTTTCGGCGATCGGGTACTTTTTTGCGCGCGACCTGCAGAAGGAGCTGAAGGTGCCGGTGGGGATCGTCACGATGACGTACGGGGCGAGCACGGCGCAGGCGTGGATTCGGCGCGAGAAGCTGATGAGCGATCCGGAGACGGCGCCGTTGATCGAGGCGTTTGACGCGGCGGTGGAGAAGTTCAAGGCGGCCCCCCCACCGGCGAGCGAGCCGGCGGCTGCGGGGTCGAAGGCGCAACGGGCGCGGGGCGGGCCCAAGGATCCGGTGCAGAATCAGCATAATCCGACGGTCATGTACAACGGAATGATTGCGCCGGCGGTGCCGTACGGGATTCGCGGGGTGCTGTGGTACCAGGGTGAGTCGATCACGGGGGATAAGAAGCAGTTTCCGAAGTTGAATGCGATGTTGATCGAGGACTGGCGGAAGCTGTGGAATGCGCCGGAGCTGCCGTTCTATTTCTGCCAACTGGCGGCGTTGAAGGCGTCGAGCAATTCGCCGGAGGTCCGGGAGATGCAGGCGGAGGCATTGAAGATTCCGCACACGGCGATGGCGGTGACGATCGATATCGGCGATGCGAAGAGCGTTCATCCGAAGGACAAGCAGGACGTGGGGGATCGGTTGACGCGGATTGCGCTGGCGAATGTGTATGGGAAACAGATCGAGTATTCGGGGCCGGTGTATGAAGGGATGAGCGTGGAGGGGGACGCGGTGCGGGTGAAGTTTACGCATGCGGAGGGGTTGACCGGGAAGGGCGGGGAGCTGAAGACGTTTGAGGTGGCGGGGGCGGATGGGAAATTTGTGCCGGCGTACGCGAAGGTGGAGGGGGAAACGGTGGTGGTGTCTTCGCCGGAGGTGACGTCGCCGGCGGCGGTGCGGTATGCGTGGGCGAATTATCCGGAGGGGTGCAATTTGTATAACGCGGCCGGGCTTCCGGCGGCGCCGTTCCGGACGGATAAGCAATAGGTGCAGCCAGGCGTGAGACGCGTGCCCGCGTTGGAAGCCTTTCGCCGTCTTCATGTTCCCTCCCCTCGGATTGCCGCTGGCCGCGCTTAGTGGGCGAAGTGGCGTTGGCCGGTGGTGACGAGTGCAATGTTGTGGCGGTTGCAGAGGTCGATGGTCTCCTGGTCTTTCTTCGAGCCGCCCGGGTGGATGATCGCGGTGATGCCGGCGTTGATGAGGAGTTCGGGGGCGTCGGGGAAGGGGAAGAAGGCGTCGGAGCCGGCAACCGAGCCGCGGAGTTTTTCGGCGTGGCCGTTTTTGTTGGCCAGCTCGATGGCGATCTTGGCGGACATGGGGCGCGACATCTGGCCGGCGCCGGCGGCCAGGAGCTGGCCGTTGTTGGCGATGGCGATGGCGTTGGATTTGACGTGCTTGGTGGCGAGCCAGATGAAGGCGAGGTCCGTCCACTGGTCTTCGGTGGGTTTGCGGACGCTGGTGACGGTGCAGGCGTTGCGGTCGAAACCGGCGAGGTCGCGCTGCTGGACGAGGATGCCGCCGGTGACGGAGCGGTAATGGAGCTGCGAGTCGCGCGGGGCGTCGAGTGATCCGGTCGCAAGGATGCGGCAGTCTTTCCACCGCTCCTTGAGCATGTCGAGGGCGGGGGCGGAGTAGGCGGGGGCGATGATCACTTCCAGGAAGCGTTTGCCGGAGACGATTTCTTCGGCGGTGCGTTCGTCGACTTCGCGGTTGAGAGCGACGATGCCGCCGAAGGCCGCGACGGGGTCGCCGGCGTAGGCTTTGTCGAAAGCTTCGGCCAACGTGTTGCCGATGGCGCAGCCGCAGGGATTCGTGTGCTTGATGACGGCGGCGGCGGGTTGTGAGAATTCGCGCACGAGTTCGATGGCGGCGTCGGCGTCGAGGATGTTGATGTAGGAGAGGGCTTTGCCGTGGAGCTGCTTCGCGGTGGCGATGCCGGGTTCTTTGTTGTCGGGGTTGATGTAGAAGGCGCCGAGCTGGTGGGGATTTTCTCCGTAGCGGAGGACTTCGGCGCGCTTGAGGCGCGGGGTGAGGGCGGGGAGGAAGCCGGCCTGTTCGGCGTTTTTTTCGGGGTCGTTTTTGAAATATTGCGCCGCGAGGTACGGGTAGATGGCCGCGTCGTACTGGGCGGTGCGGGTGTAGGCCCACATGGCGAGGTCGAGGCGGAATTTGTAGGGAGTCTGGCCCTGGTTGTTCCGCATGTGCTTGAGGACTTTTTCGTATTGGATGGGGTCGGTGACGACGACGATGGAGCGGTGATTTTTGGAGGCGGAGCGGATCATGGCGGGGCCGCCGATGTCGATGTTTTCTATCGCCTCTTCGAAGGTGCAGTTGGGTTTGGCGATGGTTTGTTCGAAGGGGTAGAGGTTGACGCAGACGAGGTCGATGGGCTGGATGTTGTGCTGTTTCATGGAGGCAAGGTGGTCGGGGTTGTCGCGGAGGGCGAGGAAGCCGCCGTGGACGAGGGGGTGGAGTGTTTTGACGCGGCCGTCCATCATTTCGGGGAAGCCGGTGACGTCGGAAATGTCCGCGACCTTGAGACCTGCGTCGCGGAGGGCCTTGGCGGTGCCGCCGGTGGAGATGAGTTCGACGTTGAATTCGGCCTGGAGGGCCCGGGCGAAATCGACGATGCCGGTCTTGTCGGAGACGGAGATCAGGGCGCGGCGGACGGGGACGAGGTCAGGGGTCGTCGATTGCGTCGGGGTATGCATGGCAAGTCCTTTTGACTGTTTTTTGGAAAGTCCAGCAGGATAATCCGCAGCGCCCGCACGGTCCAGAGACCCCCTTCCCAAACAACCCAAATCCACGAATCCCTACTATTCCTATAGGAATAGGGAGGAGACCGCCAATGACGTACCCACACTTGGCGGTCTCCCCCTGGCGCTATCAAAAACGCACCTCCCGCCCCCCTTCACGAATCCTCCCTCCCCGAAGAGTTGGAAAAAAAATCCCCTGCTGGTAAGATGTGCGACTCGAATTCCCCTTTGGGTGTGTGCCTGAGCGGCCAAAAGGGACGGGCTGTAAACCCGTTGGCTTCACGCCTACGCAGGTTCGAATCCTGCCGCACCCACTGAGCTCCGCGGCTCGTAAGAGCTGGTTGGGGCTTTTTTTATGCGCTTCGCCGGATCACCTCGCTACAACTGACCCGCGAGTTGCCGGGCGTAGAGGATGTAATCGGTGCTAGCGGGCGTGGCGCCCGCGTTCTTCATGGCCGTGGCAAGCTGGCCGCGGTGATACGTCGAGTGATTGACCAAGTGGATGAGGATGTCGCAGAGGGGGGTTTCAAAGACGCGGCGGGTCTGGTTTGCGTAGCGGATGATGCGGTCGAAATCTGCGGCGGGGTCAGCTGTCACGGAGAGCATCTCCTTGTCGGCGGCCGCGAGGAGGGTTTGGGCGGTGGGCACGGGGTGGATCGGCCAGAGGTTGCGCGTGACGGTCTCCTCTCCGCGGATACGGGCGGTCCAGACCTGCTTGGCGGCGACGAGATGGCCAAGCAGGTGCAGGACACGATCGTCCGTGGCGGCCGGATTGTTGGGAGATGTCAGGGCTTTAAAAAGTTCGCCGTTGGCCCAGGCATCGTATTGGGCGAGCGTGTGGAAGTAATTTTGCATCAGAAGCTCCTGAATTGTTACGGAGTATGGTACCAGCCGGCTGGCGAGTATGATGCACCGTCCATGACTTTAACGGAACCACAACTTGGCCAGGGGGTGCGCGGTCGGACGGGCGCATGGGTCGGCCTCTGGATCGCCCTGGTGGTGGTGCAGGCGGTTCTGCTTTGGAACAATGCGGCGCTGGATTCGCTGGCCTGGCGGTCGACGCGGTGGTTCACGGGGGACCAGGATGCGTACAAGTGGGCGAAGTTCAAAGAGGCGCATGCGGGCGAGCCCAACGCGCCCTTCTGGGAGCGGGTGGATCCGCCTTTCACGCGCGAGGTGAAGGGGGTGGTGCAGGCGCGGTTTTATAACCGGACGGAGAAGTGGTGGCGGCTGTTTCGGGACCTGGGGGAGCCGGAGCTGACGGTGGTGCTGCTGGCGACGGTGATTTTGCTGGATCGGCGGCGGTGGAAGGCGGGGGTGATGCTGCTGGCGGGGACGGGTGCGGCGGGGTTGCTGGGGGCGTTGATACGGATGACGGGTGGGCGGTATCGGCCGATCGAAACGGGCGGGGCCAATACGTGGTCGTTTTTGCGCGGGTTTCATGAGGGACGGGATTTGTCGTGGCCATCGGGACATTCGACGCTGGCGTTTGCGACGGCGGCGGTGCTGACGTATTTGTGTCCGCGGGGGCGGTGGTTGTTTATCGTGCTGGCGGGCGGGTGTGCGGTGGCGCGGGTGGTGATGCAGGCGCACTTCTGGAGCGATGCGATTTTCGGGAGCGTGCTGGGCTGGACGGTGGGATGGTGGGTGACGGTGCGGCTGGATCGGGTGATTCCCGCTATCGGCGAGAAGAGAACGTAAACACGAAGAGCACGAAGGCACGAAGGACACCGAAGGGATTTCTCTGACGAGGTTTCCGCCTTATTGCACGCGCACTATCGCGGCGCGTGGGAGATTTGATAGTGCGTTGAGGATGGAGGGGATGAGAGGTTCGATGTGCTCGAGTGCGTTGCTTTGCGCTGTGATGATGAGGACGGAACAGGGGAGGGCGGCAAGATTCTGTTGATATTGGATGCCGCTGTCCATGGTGATAAGCGCAGCAAACCCAGACGAGGCGGCGAGGGCGAGGAGTTGCCGTTGGAAATGCCGCGCCATCCCATAAATTGGGCAGTGTAGACGTCATGGCCGGGAAGTCGCAGGCGGAGTTCGTGGGGCAGGTTTTCGTCGAGGAGGAGTTTCATGCGGTGGCATTGCGGGCGAGGGAGACAGATTCGCCTTCGAGTTCGGCGAGGAGTTGTTCAATTTGTGCGCGTTCGACGGTGGGAAACTGCTCGATGAATTCGTCGATGGTGTAGTCGAGTTTGAGGTGGTCAAAGAAGGATTTAATGGGGACGCGCGTGCCGGCGAAGCAGGGAGTTCCGCCGAGGATTTCGGGATCAACTTTGATGACGGATTGCGACATGGCATGCTCCGTGTGAGACAACGTATTGTAGCATATTGGATCAGGCGGGATTTTGTTTGTCGGTGCTGGGGGGTTGGACGGGGAAGCCGCCGGCTTGGAGGGCGTTGCCGGGCGGCACGATTTTTCTGCGGGCGGCGATGGCCCAGAAGGTGACGAGGAGGGAGAGGGCGGCGGAGAAGAAGTAGGGGGCGGCCCCTTCGTAGGAGGTGTTGAACCAGGCGTAGGCGTAGAGTGCTCCGGCGACGAGCGGGCCGATGCCGCGGGCGAGGGAGGCCATGCCCTGGAAGGCGCCGAGGACTTCACCTTGTTCCTTGTTGGAGGCGTGGCGGGAGACGAGGGCCTGGATGGAAGGGTTGAAGAGGGAGGAGCCGAAGGCGAGGAAGGCGGAGCCGACGATGAAGCCGGTCCAGGGGCCGGTGATGATGCCGGCGAGTGCGACGATGGTGAGGCCGATGGCAATGAGGAAGGGACCGAGGATGACGAGTGTGGCTTCACCAAGGGCTTTGGTGAGGCGGCCGATCATGCCGCCCTGGACGAAGGCGATGATGATGCCGATGCCGCCGAAGAGGTAGCCGCAGGCGCCGGAGGCATCCTGGGCGGAGAGTTTGGCGCGGGACTGGATGATGAGGGAGAAGGTCTGCTCCATGCCGGCGAAGGCGAAGCCGTTGACGAAGGACATGAGGATGAGCATGCCGATGACGGGGCGGGTGAGGGCGTGGAAGATGGTGGCGGCGTCGTAGCGCCGGAGGCCTTCGACGACGTCGCCGGGGTGGTGGGATTCGGGGAGGGTGAAGATGGTGAGGGTGAGTGCGGTGGCGGAGAAGAGTGCGGCGGTGAGGGGGACGTAGTGGAGGCCGAGGTGTTTGCCGACGATGCCGCCGATGACGGGTCCGAAGACGAAGCCGATGCCGAAGGCGGCGCCGATGAGGCCCATGCCTTTGGCGCGGTTTTCGGGGGTGGTGATGTCGGCGATGTAGGCGGAGGCGATCGAGATGTTTCCGCCGGAGATGCCGTCGAGGACCCGGGAGAAGTAGAGGAGGAAGATGGCGAGTGCGCCGGAGCCGGAGCCGTCGGGGGTGGCGAGGAAGTGAGCGCCGAAGAGGAGGAGGAATCCGGCGAGGGTGCCGATCTGGGAGAGGATGAGAACGGGCCGGCGGCCGGCGCGGTCCGACCATTTGCCGAGGATGGGGGCGAAGATGAACTGGAAGATGGAGTAGGCGGGGCCGATGAGGGTGAGGAGGAAGACGTTATGGATGCCGAAGGTTTCGCCGTAGTACTGCTGGTTGGGCAGGAGGATGCCGAAGCCGACGAGATCGATGAAGACGATGAGGAAGATGGTGAGGAGCGAGGCTTTTTTCATGAGTTATGCGTCCACTTTGAGGAAGTGGGGTAGTTTAGGGGGAGTGAGCGCGCGGTGGAAGGGGACGGGGGCGCCGGATTCGAGAAAGGCGGGAGAAAAGTGAAGATTATTCCGCAGGCAATGCGGCGGCGTGCAGGGTGATTTTCCGGGTTTTGCCGTTGTGCCAGAGCGTCACTGTTACGGAGTCACCCGGACGAAGTGCATCCATTGCGGCGAAGACATCCTTGGTGCTGGCGATGGGCTGATCGTCAACGCGGACGATGACATCGCCGAGCACCGCGTCTCCGTTCATGTCCTGCGACAGCCCGGTGAGGCCGGCCTTGTCTGCGGGGGAGCGCGGTTCGACCTGGCCGATCGCGAGCCCCTTGAGGTGGAGCGGGGTAAGGAGGCGCTCGGACTGAAGGTCGTCGAACCGGACGCCGATGCGGCCGCGGGTGTAGTGGCCGGTGGAAATGATTTCGGGGATGACGCGGTTGGCGGTGTCGACGGGAATCGTAAAGCCGATGCCGGCCCAGGTACCGGAGGGGGAATAAATGGCGGTGTTCACGCCGATGAGGCGGCCGGCAGAATCGAGGAGGGGCCCGCCGGAATTGCCCGGGTTGATGGCGGCATCGGTCTGGATGACGTTTTCGATGGGGCGCCCGGATTCGCCGCTGATCGTGCGTTTGAGTGCGGAGATGACGCCCGTGGTGAGGGTCTGGTCGAGGCCGAAGGGGTTGCCGATGGCGAAGACGGACTGGCCCACCTGCAGGTCATGCGAAGTGCCGAGGGGCAGGGGGATGAGGCGGACGGTCGCGGGCACGTTGATTTTGAGGACGGCGAGGTCGTGGTCGGGCGAGTAACCGACGACCTTGGCGGCGTAGGAGGATTGGTCGTAGAGGATGACCTGGGCCGAGGAGGCGTTCTGAATGACATGGAGATTGGTGACGATGTGGCCTTCTTCATCCCAGACGAAGCCGGAGCCGGAGCCCTGCGGGACTTCCGTGCTGGTGTGGAAGAGCGGGTTGTATTCGCGCGTGTTGGTGGTGATGAACGCGACGGAGGGGGAGGCGTGTTTGAAGATCTCGATGGTGGTTTTTTCGGCGGCCATGAGGTCGCCGCGCGGGGTGATCGGCCGAGGGGTTCCGGAAGGGGCGAAGAGCCAGGAGTGAATCAGCGGCCAGGCGTACATGACGAGCACGCAGGCAAGCAGCACCGTGAGGATGAGCATCAGCCGGCCGAGGCGGCGGACGAAGTGGATGTCGGAATTCAGGTTGGTCATGGGGGCACGAGTGCAATTGGAAACACAAACGACCGCGGGAGCGCTATTGTATGGGAGATGCGTGCGGGATGGGAGCTTACTCGTGGCGAGCAGGAAGCTGGCGAAGCTGGATGAAAATCTGCTGCTGGGCACCTCGTTGACATGGGTGGCCGGGTACGTGGATGCCGTGGGGTACCTGGTGCTGGCGAAGATTTATTCAGCAAACATGAGCGGGAACACGGTGGGATTGGGGATCAGGATCGCCGGTGCGGACTGGGCGGATGCGCTGACGCGGCTGTTGCCGGCTCTTGCGTTCATGCCGGGGCTGCTGGTCGGCATGCTGATGGTGGAGTGGAGCAAGCGGCGGAAGGCGAGAGCGGCACTGGCGCCAGCGCTCCTTTTTGAGATGCTGCTGATTGGGGCGTTTATCCTCATCGGCGTGTGGATTCTGGGGAACCACGGGAAGCTGGAATCGCATGGGCGGGCGGCATTCGTCGTGCTGATCGGGCTGGCCGGGGGGGCCATGGGGGTGCAGAATGGATCGCTGCATCATGTCGGGGCGCTGAAGAATGTCCATACCTACGTGACGGGGACGCTGCTGGCGGCGATGGATGCCGCATGTGCGATATTGCTGTGGGGGTACGATCGGCTCAAGACGGGGCGGCCGCGGCGGGTGCGGCGGGTGCTCCGGGTGCTGGGGCGGCAGAAGCGAGCGCGCGAAGCGGGGTTCGCGGGGATGTTGTGGTTTGGCTACCTTGGTGGAGGCATTTCGGGGGCGGTGCTGTTGCGGGTCATGGGGATTCTGGCATTGCTGGTAGCGATTGGGGTGATGGGTGTGATGGTGGGCGTGGATTGGATGTCGCCGGTGTGGGTGGAGGGGAAGTGAAGCACGGCCGGCGGGCGTCGCCGCGGGGCCTTTCCGCGTGCGCGTTACTTGCCGATGCAGAATTGGGAGAAGATCCGGCCGAGGACTTCGTCGGGGGAAATGGCGCCGGTGATCTGTCCGAGGAGATCGAGGGCGCGGCGGAGCTCGGCGGCGAGCAGCTCCGGGTGTTTGTTGGCGGAAGCGGTGTCGGCGGACATCAGGCGTGCGTTGTTCAGCGTGATGTCGACATCCGAGAGGATTTCGCGGTGGCGCTGGTTCAGGATGGTGCGCTGCGTGCCGGCGAGTTCGGCGGGCTCGAGAACTTCCACGATGGTGTTGCGGAGGAGGTCGATGCCTTCGCCGGTTTTGGCGGAGACCTGGAGGGCGTTGGCGAGGCGGCGGATGCCGGGCTCGAGGTCGCACTTGTTGAGGATGCGGATGAGCGGGATGCCTTCGGGTTTGTCGGCGGCGTCGGCCTTGTCGGAGGGGATGTCGGGGGACTGCACGTGGAGGATCAGGTCAGCGGTGGCGAGGGCGTGGTAGCGTGCGGCGTTCATCTTTTCGGCGAGGGGAGAGTCTTCGTGCTCGATTCCGGCGACGTCGAGGAGGCGGATGTCGCCGATGGCGGAGGGCATGATGCAGCCGAGGGCGTCGCGCGTGGTGCCGGCGATGGGAGAGACAATGGCGCGGTTGGAGCCGGTGAGGGCGTTGAGGAGGGAGGATTTGCCGACGTTGGGGCGGCCGGTGAAGACGACGGTGGGGAGATCGCTGTAGCTTTCAAGCCTGCGGGCGCTGAACTGGTAGCGCATGATGTCGCGGAGGAGCTGGGTGATTTCCTGATGGAGCGTTTCGGGGGTGATGAAGCGGACGTCTTCTTCCTCGACGAAATCGATGCCGGCCTCGATGCTGGCGAGGAGGGTGGCGATTTTTTCGGTCGTGGCGGCGATCCATTGGTGGAGGTCGCCGGTGCGGAGGGAAGCGGCGGCGCGGAGTTGGGATTCGTTCGAGGCGTTGATGGTGGCGGCGATGCCCTCGGCTTTGGTGAGGTCGATTTTGCCGTGGAAGAAGGCGCGGGCGGAGAATTCGCCGGGGTCGGCGAGGCGGGCGGGAGTGCCGAGATGTTTTGCGTTTTCCAGGAGTTGGGACATCAGTGCTTTGAGGAGGGCGGAGGAGTTGGGGATGTGGACTTCGGCGATGTCCTGGCCGGTGAAGCTGTGCGGGGCACGGAAGAGGAGGAGCTTGGCGAGTTTGGCGTGAGGGTGGAGGAGGGGGATAGGGAAAGGCCCGTAAACGCCGACGGGTTGCGATCCACCGGCTTCGGGTTCGGCGAGTGAGAGGACCGACCTGGCGAGCGGCCAGGCGCTGGGCCCGCTCAGGCGGAGGATAGCTCTTACCCCCCCACCGGAGGGCGGGGAACTGATGGCGAGGATGGTGTCGTCGAGGTTCGTAGCGCGCTTTTCTTCGGGGGGCGCGGACACTAGCGCCGTACTGACAGGCGGCGCTAGTGGGCTAGTTTTTTTTTTCGTTGTTGTCGTCTTCGTCATCTTCCTTGAAGTGCGTGGGAAGCGTGGGGTCGTTGGCGGCGAGAATGCCGCGCTTTTTGAGCGTTTTCCGCACGATGTACATATCGACGAGGCCGGCGGTTGTCGACGCGAAGTAGTAGAGGTTCAGGCCTGCGGGCGCGTTGTAGAGGAAGATCGGCAGGATGAGGAACATCCACTGCGACATCTTCTGCATCTGGGCCTGCTGTTCATCGGCAGGCTTCGGCTGGGAGGCCGTCTGGATCTTCATCTGGAAGAAGAACCCGATGCCCAGGAGGATCGGCAGAAGGTTAAAGGACTGCACCTTCCCCAGCAGCGGCAACGTGAACGCGGGCAGGGCGAAGAGGGCGTCCGGCGCGGCGAGGTCATTGATCCAGCCCGGGATGAACGCGGCGTGGCGGAGGTCGAGGTCGTTCCAGAGGCCCTGGTACATCGCGATCCAGATGGGCATCTGAATGACCATCGGCAGGCACCCCATGATGCCGCCGGCAGGATTGACGTTGTTTTCCCGATAGATGCGCATCATTTCTTCCTGCTCGCGCTTCTTATCGTTGGCGTACTTTTTCTTGATGGCGTCGACCTTGGGCTTGATGACGTTCATCTTTTTGGCCATCGTCGCCATGTTGATCTGGCTCGACTTGGTCAACGGGTGGAGGATGGCCCGCACCAGGATGACGAGAACAAAGATGGCGATGCCGTAGTTGTGGAACGTGATGTACTTGGCGATGAAGTCGAGCATGCCGAGCAGGAAGACGGCGAGCCAGGCAAAGGAGCAATAGGAGTAAATGAAGCAGCCGCTGGTGGTGAACTGGATGACGTCGCCGTACGCGAAGACCTTGTAGTCATACTGGGCGGTGCCCTTGGCGGCAGCGGAATCACTGAGAATATGGCGGTCCTTGGGCCCGAGGTACGCCGTGAGGGGAAGGTCGGTTTCGGCACCGGCGGTGACGGTGATCGGTGCGCCGGTGAACTTGATGGCGTACACGTTGTCTTCCGGCGCCGGCGCCTTGAAGATTTCATCGACTTCGGAAGAAGCGACATGGCGGGGTTCAGGAATGGTTTCGCTGGTGGAGGTCGTCGTGGTTGGCGCACCGGGCTCCGGCAGCGGGCGGTTGATCGCCGTGAAGAACCGGTCGGAAGACGCAGCCCAGAGGTTGGGGTCCTTGGCAAAATCGTCCATCTGGCCGATCGCCTTGGTCGGGATCGCCTCCTTCACGAGCGTGGTGTGGTAGAGGAGCGTGCGATCGGTTTTGATGACATGGGTGGAGGAGACCAGGTAGCCGGCGCCGATAACGCGATCGTCAACCCGTTGGTCGGCGCGTACAAGCGTCGGGGCGGTCAGTTCATCCACGCGCACCGTGATGGGTTTGTCCGTGAGATTCTTGAACTTGTGCTCGATGCGCACGTTGTAGGTGTCGGGATCGATCGTGAAGATCTTGCGGACTTCGACCAGCGGCTTGTTGTTGTCGTCCAGCAGCGTGCAGAGAAGCGTGGCCTGGGTCTTGTCGGCCGAGACATTTTCAATTTTCCAGACATACTGGGCGGCGTAGAGATCGAATTTGTGCAGCGTGCCGTCGTTCACTTCGATGGTGAGCGTCGAATACGGTTTCGGAGCGCCGGGCGTTTCGGCGAGCAGCTTGTAAGGTTCTTTGCGAGCCGGTGTTTCCGCGTACTGATGGACATTCAGGTCAACTTCATCGATGCCGGCGGTGATGTTGTTCACGACGATCGAGACTTTGTCGGTGGTGCCCATCGGGTCGCCGAGACGAACCGACATCGGTGTTGCACCCTGTTCCGCGGCGCGCTGCGTGGTGGCTGGGGGCGCGAACGCGACAGCCTGCGTCGTGGCGCCGCCGCCGTTGTTCTTCGAACCGGTGAAATACTGAACGGCGAAAAAGATCGCGATGGCAATAAGGAGGGTGGTGAAGATCTGCCGGGTATCCATGCAACCTCTCAGGGGGGATTCGGGATTCGCAAAAACAGACCGCTCATCGTAGGGGAAACGGCCGCAAAACTCAAAGCGGGTGGAAGCTGTGATTCCCCGTCTGCGCGGCCGCAAGATTCCGCGGCCGCAGCCCCCCCGGCCCCATCACCGGCCGTCCAGCAGCCGGGCGCCGAGGAAGTTGTCCAGGGCGTCGATGGAACGCACCTTGTCGACGGTTTTCTGCACGTCGTAGGGAAGACGAATGAACTCGATGGCACCGCGCGGCTCCCCGCCGCCGCCGCCGACGGTCACTCCACCCGCTTCGCCCGCGCCACCGTCGCCATTGCCCGCAAACTCGGCGTCGCCGTCGTGCAGGATGACGTAGGAGGCGTCCGGGTTGCGGTCGCGGGGCTGGCCGACGGAGCCGACGTTGATCATCGCCCGCTCCTCGGTGACGGTGTAGCGGTTGTTCAGTTCTTCTGGCGAGTAGAAGTCCGGGTCGGGAATGAAAACGCCGGGCACGTGTGTGTGGCCGACGAAGCAGAGGCGTTCGAACCGGTCAAAAATCGCCGCCATCTTCGTGGGGGCGGTGTAAATGTCGTCGGGGAAAACGTATTCGTTGATCGGTTTCCGCGGCGAACCGTGGAAACAGACGAAGCGGTCGTTCGACATCCGCGTCGGCATCGACCCTAAATACTTCCACCGCCGGTTGCGGCGTTCGATGTCCGGATCGTTCTCAAACTGCGTCCGCGTCCAGAAGGCGGCGTTCTCGGCGGCGGTGTTGAAATTGAACGGCTCGAAAAAGATCGCGAAATCGTGATTGCCCATCAGCGAGAACTCGCACCGCTGGATCACCAGGTCGATGCACTCCAGCGGGTTCGGCCCGTAGCCGACCACGTCCCCGAGGCAGATGATCCGCTTGATTCCCCGGGAATCAATGTCCGCGAGCACGGCCGTCAGGGCTTCCAGGTTCGCGTGAATATCCGAAATGATGGCGAGCGGCCCCGGCGCCGAGGCGATCGTCGGCTTCTGGGGAATCAAATGAACGCCAAGCCGCTCTTCCGGACGAAAGACGTGCGGCTGGATATCTTCGAGACCCGCTTCGGATTGGATGGTTTCCTGCGCCATTCCCTGAATCCTAGGGGACTGGGCGGTGGGGCGTCAATGGAGACGCAGGAATCGGGAATTATGAAGCGAGAACCTGGAAGGAGGCGGTTGGCGCTCCCTCCTGGTTCTTGGTTCCGGTCGTTGATCCCCGGCTATTTGACGAGCTGGCTCATCTTGAAGATCGGCAGGATGATGGACATGGCGATGAAGCCGACGATGCCGCCCATGCAGACGATCATCAGCGGTTCGATCATGCTGGTGACCGCCTTGATGGTCGCTTTCAGTTCCTTGTTGTAGAACTTCGAGACGCTGTCGAGCGTTTCGCCAAGCTTACCGGATTCCTCGCCGGCGGAAATCATCTGAACGACCGCCTTGGGGAGGAAAGGGCTCTTCTGCAGCGGCTGGCTGATCTTCTTCCCCTGCTTCACGCTGGCATACACCGCCCGCCACATGCGGCGATAAAGCTGGTTGCCGGCGATGTCGGCCGTGATGGCGAGGGTGTCAAGCATCGGCACGCCGGCGTTCACGAGTTCGCCCATCGTGTGCAGCGAGCGCGTGATGTATAGGGCACGGAACATTCTCTTGAACAGCGGCACCGTGAGCTTGGTCTTGTCCCACCACAACTTCCCCCACTGCGTCTGGATCATCGTCCAGAAGCTCCAGGCCGCGGCGCCGGCTGCCACGATCAGCACGTACCAATAGGAACGCATGAATTTCGAAAGTGCGAGAAGGATCTTTGTCGGCACCGGCAGGATCTGCTCATGGCCTTTGAAGATCGTCACGAACTGGGGAACCACGAAGAGCAGCAGGAACGTCGTGGTGCCGATTGCCATCACAAAGATGATGCACGGGTAAACCATCGCCCCGACGACCATCTGCTTCGTTTCGAGCTGCGCGTTGAGATACTCGACGATGCGCTCGAGCATGTGCCCGAACGAGCCGGAGAGTTCCGACGCCTTCACCATGTTGATGTAAAGCGGGCTGAACACCTTGGGATATTTTGAGAGGGCATCGGAGAAGGACTTTCCGGATTCGACATCCTTCTTGATCTGGACAAGGATCTCTTTGAACTTGGGATTTTCCGTCTGTTCGGCGATGCCTTCGATGGCCGCGCGGATGGAGATGCCGGCCTTGATCATGACCGCCAGCTGGTTGGTGAAGTTCGCAACATCCTTCAGCCCCGGTCCCGAACTGACGGAGAAGTTCAAGACGCTGGAAAAGGAGCTCTTTGCCTTGGTCGCATCGATCGGCGCCAGCGCCAGGATGTAGCCCTGCTGCGCGCGGAGCATCTCGGAAGCGGCGCTCATCGAGGCTGCGCTGAGGACGCCGGCCTGGACCTGTCCTGCGGGCGTCTTGATCTCGTAACGATAGCTAGGCATACAAACTTCTCTTCGACCGATTAGGCAAAGTGGTTAAGACGGCGTTATCACCAATAGCGGGCTGATGGTTATCAGGCCACAAGCTGCCGCTCCAGCTTCTCCGGATGGTGCGCCATGGAGAGCGCATCTTCCTTGCTGATTTTCCCGTTGAAGTAAAGCTGCTTGATCGACGTGTCCATCGTCTGCATCCCGAGCGCGCGGCTCGTTTCGATCACGTTCTGGATTTCATAGATCCGGTTCTCACGAATCAGGTTACGCACCGCGGGCGTGCAAATCAGGATCTCCACGCCCGGCACCATGCCCGGCTGGTCGATGCGCTTGAAGAGCACCTGGCAGACCACCGCCTGCAACGTGTTCGAAAGCATCGAGCGGATCTGGTTCTGCTGTTCGCCGGGGTAAATATCGATGATACGTTCGATCGTCTGCGCCGCATTGTTCGTGTGCAGCGTGGAAAGCACGAAGTGGCCCGTTTCCGCCGCGGTGATTGCTGCGGACGTCGTTTCGAGGTCGCGCATTTCACCGACGAGGATGATGTCCGGGTCCTGACGCAGCACGTGTTTCAGGCCGCTCGCGAACGTCGGCACGTCGCTGCCGACTTCGCGCTGCTCAATCGTGCACTTGTTCGAGTGCAGAATGTATTCGATCGGGTCTTCCATCGTGATGATGTGCTTGTGGTAGCGTTTGTTCATCGCGTCGATCATCGCCGCGAGCGTCGTCGATTTGCCGGAACCCGTATCCCCCGTCACCAGCACCAGGCCGCGCGGGAGATAGGTCAGTCGCGTGATGACGTCCGGCAGATTGAGCGCATCGAGCGGGCGGACCTTTTCGGTAATCACACGAAAGGCGAACGCCACCGTGTTCTTCTGGAAGTGCGCGTTCACGCGGAAACGGGCCAGGCCAGGGAGTTCGTACGAGAAGTCGGCATCCCGCTTCTCCATGAATGCTTCGATACGCTTTTCGGTCAGCATGTCGCGCAGAATGCCCATCGCGGCCTCCGGCGTCACCACCGGAAAGTCGGTCGGCGTCATCTGCGTGTGCAGACGAATCATCGGCGCGTGCCCGGGCACGATGTGGATATCCGAGGCTTTGTTATCCAGGGCGGTTTTCAGAATTTCGTTAATGTTCGACATAACCACTCCAAACAGGCACTTGCCGCGCGGAACAACCACGCAACCCGGGCCTACATCGTGTTCTCCGTTGCGGACATGACTTCCTCGACGGTCGTCTGTCCGGCGGCCACCTTGAGCAGGCCGTCCTGCCGCAGGCTGACCATGCCGCGCTCCGTGCAGATCCGCCGCAGCTCCGTCACGTTCGGATTGCGAACCACCAGGTCGCGCGCCACGTCATCCAGCACCAGCAGTTCGTAAATGCCCACCCGGCCCTTGTAGCCCGTGTTGCGGCAGCGGTCGCACCCCTTGCCCTTCCAAATATTGTCCGGATCGAAGCCATGCGTCGTCAGGAACTCGCGCATGTCCTCGTCCTCGATCCTGTGCACTTCCTTGCATTCCGAACAGATGCGCCGCACGAGCCGCTGCGCCAGAACGGTGTTCACAGCGGCGCTGATCAGGTACGGCTCCACCCCGATGTTGATCAACCGCGTCACGGAGCTCGGCGCATCGTTCGTGTGCAGCGTCGAGAGCACCAGGTGCCCCGTGAGCGCCGCCTGCACCGCAATGTGCGCGGTTTCCTGGTCGCGGATTTCGCCCAGCATGATCACGTCCGGGTCCTGACGCAGCAGCGCCCGAAGCGCCGCCGCGAACGTCATCCCGATGCGATCCACGACCTGGATCTGGTTCGCAAATCCCAGGTGGTATTCCACCGGGTCTTCCACCGTGCTGATGTTCATCTTCGCCCCGTCCATGCAGCGAAGGCACGAATAGAGCGTCGTCGTCTTGCCCGAGCCCGTCGGACCGGTGACCAGCATGACGCCGTTGGGACGGTCAATCTGTTTCCGGAGGATGGTCAGCATGTCCTCGGAGAATCCGAGTTGCTCGAGACCAAGCATGATCGACCGGTTGTCCAGGATACGAATCACCGTCTTTTCGCCATACTGCGTCGGGACGGTGGAAACGCGAAGATCCACGTGCCGGCCATGCACCATCGTGCGGATGCGGCCGTCCTGCGGAAGCCGCCGCTCCGAGATGTCCAGGTTCGCCATGATCTTCAGACGCGAAACCACCGCCGCCTGCATCTGGTGCGGCGGGTTCATCGCCTCGAACATCACGCCGTCAATGCGGTAGCGCACGACCAGCCGCTTCTCGTGCGGCTCAATGTGAATGTCGCTGGCCCCCTGCTTGATCCCGTCGAAAATCAGAAAGTTCACGAGCCGGATGACCGGGCTTTCGCCCGAGGCCTTGGCCAGGTCCGTGACTTCGTCCTTTTCCTCCTCGACGATTTCGAGTTCCTCTTCCCCCATGTCCTTGATGATTTCGTCGAACTTCTCCCCTTCGCTGCTTGTCGCGTTCCCCGCTTCAATCGCCGCCGTGATGTGGCTCTGGCAGACGACGACGATTTTCGTGATCTTCGCGCTGACGCGCCGCTTTACCTCGTCCAGCAGGAACACGTCTGCAGGATCAACCATCCCCAGCGTCAGTTTGCCCTCGTCAAAATGCACCCCGCAGCAGCCGCGGGTCTTCATGAAATCCGAGGTGAGATAGTCGAACGCCCGCCGATCGAGGTGCTTGGCATCAAGGCGGTGGTATTTCAGGCCGAGCACTTCCGCGAGCGCCTGCTGGATGTCTTCTTCCGCCGCCGCGCCCATCTCCTGCAGGATCTGCGAAATCTTCTTGGACTTGCTCGTGTTCTGAACCGTCCGCGCCTGGAGCAGCTTGTCCTGGTCCAGCTTCCCCATCGCGACAAGCACGTCTTCCACCGTCTTGCGCACACACGGGGAGGCGCCGGGTTCCGGCGCCCAAAGAGTGGCCAGCGCATCCCCGTTCGAGGGGCTCAGCGGCGCGCCCCGTCCGCCCATTTCGCCCAGCGAAAGCAGACCCGTCGCCGTATCGACCACCGGAGCATTCGAGCCGGCCTCGGCTTCCATGTCCTCGAGAAGTTGGTCTACCTTGGTTTTCGCCATGATGGGCTGTTCCTCACAGGGATCTGGTCGCGCGCCGTTGTTACTGATCGATGCTCGCCTGCGCGAGTTTCAGCTCGAAGCGGTTCTCGCCGTACTTGAAAATCACCCGGTTCGCCTCGATCGACGCGACCGTCAGGTCCCCGATCTTCGCATTGATCGTCAGCATCCGGTTGTTCACCATCGCGATCGGTGTGCGACCCAGCATCACGCTCTGCAGCTTCAGCGTGGCGAATGTTTCCGCCACCTTCTTGAGCTTCTCGTTGGGCACCTCGGTCACCATCGCCGGGCCCGACGGCACTTCCACCTTGTCGTCGTTGGCGAACGGATCGTGCGCAAGCTCCGGCGCTTCCTTCGAATCGCCGCCGAAATACGCGTGGAACATCTTCATCAGCTTGTCCGTGTCGCGGAACAGGCTGTCCAGTTGGTCCGCCTTGCCGTTCTTTCCCAGCAGGTCGGCAATCGCGGATTTCACCTGCGCCTCGTGCGCCAGCTGGTCAGCGGTCGCCGCCCGCGGCTTGCTCTGCATGCCCAGCAGGTAGATCACCAGCAGCCCCGCCGCAAATGCCGCGAACAGCACGACCGTCGGCCCGTTCACCTTCGGCTTGCTCGGTTCGTCCGTGTACTCGGCCCCGCCGCTGCCTTCGCCGCCGCCGACGCCCAGCGGCATCTGCACGTCTTCGTCTGCATTTTTCCAGTCTTCGCTCACTGTGCCACCGCCACTTTCTCGCCGCTCTCGAAGTAAACCGTCAGCGTCATGTCGACCTGCACGTTGCCCGGCACCTTTTCGTCCGCCTGGATCGACATATCCGTGATCCGCGTCAGCCGCTTGAGTTGCCGTTCCACATCGGATAGGAACCGGTAAAAACCGTCCTTCATCGGGCCCGTGATCACCATGCGGATCGACTGGCTGCTGTACGTCGATTTTTCAATGACCGGGTTCGTCCGCACGCTCTTGATGTTCAGGTGGTTCTTGACCGCAAGGTTCCACACGTCGTTGTAGACCGCCTCGGTCTCCTTCGCCGTCGGCAGCTTGTGCTCCAGCAACGCCACCACTTCGTGCAGTTGCTGGATCTCCGTTTCCATGTTCTTCGTCGGGGATTTCTGCAGCTTGTCCGCCAGCTCCTGCAGCTTCTCCGCCTTCTCCTGTGTCCGTGCTTTCACGTCGGCAAGATGCACGTCCAGCGGCTTGAAGAGCATGAAATACGCCGCCACCGGCATCGCCAGGAGCAGCACGAAAAAGATGAATGTCCGTGGTCCGAATTGCATATCTCACCTTCCGGCAGGCCGGCCTTTCTGTTACTCAGTGCGAATCAGCCGCGGAACTCAGGGCATCCGAGCCCGTCATCTGCCGCAGGTCCGCTTTCGGATTGATCTTCATCTCCACGTGGAATTTCCGGATCACTTCCGAATCCTCCGTGTTGTCCTTCTTGGCCTCCTCCGCGAACAGCAGGTTTACGTCCGACAGCAGGTTGCTCTTGTTCAACGCGCTCACGTACTGCGTCACCTGGCTGTCGTTGCTCGCCGTCCCCACGATGTCGATGTTCACTTGCACCTCGGGCGGCTTCTCCGGCTCCGGCGGCAGATGGGCCGCTTCGCGCTTCTTCTTTTCCTCTTCGCTGATCGGCGGCCGCGGCAGTTCCTTGCTCTTGAGCTCGAAGTCAACCAGGTTCACCCCCTTGGGCTGCAGTCGCGCCAGCTCCTCCAGCAACGCGCTCCGGCGGACCTTCTCCATCAGCATGGTCGTCAGTTCCGCCTTCTGCATCATCTTGGCCTTCTCGCGGTCGATCTCCTGCACCTCGAGGATCTGCTTGTTCGCATCCTCAAACTGCTGGTTCACCTGCGCCTCGTAGTCGTAAATCGCCTTCGCCGCGAAGTGCTCCTTGTACCACCACGTGGCCACAATCCCGGACACCACCACGACGAGAAGCCCGACGCAAATCACGGCCGTTCGCGCCGCCTGTCGCTTCTCAACGTAGTCCTCCGGCAGGAAGTTCATCGACGAATTGGTCATCTGGCTCATGCGGACCTCTTACTCAGACTTTTCGTTCGTTTGCGGGACCAGCCCGATCCCCAGCCCGGCGGCAATCGCCCATCCCGGCTGCGGCTGACGCAGATCGACGGTCGTCTTCGCCACCGCGTCCTTCGACAGGCGCGCCAGCGGATCTCCCAGCGTGGCCGGAACGCCGAGGCGCTGCGCAATTTCCTGGCACAAGGCGATGTGCCGGCTCTCGCCGCCGGTGAAGATCGCGCGATCCACCGTCCGCCCCGGAAAAATGCTCTCGTAATACCGCAGGCACAACTGCAGCTCCGTGACCAGCTGGTTCACCGGTTCCACCAGCGCCTGCACCACCTTCGTGACCTGTTCTTCCGATGCCCCCTCCTGCCCCGCCGTGCCGTTCTGCTTGCCCAGCGGATGCGTCTGCGGATCGCCGCCGATCGCCACAACCCCCGCCGGCAGCCGCGGCGCCAGTGCGAGCCGATGCGTCACGTGCACCCGCAGCTCCCGCGCCTTCGTCACGTCCAGCTTCGTCGCCTCGGCCACCCGCTTGTTGAAGTAGTCCCCGCCAATCGCGATGTGCTTCGCAAACACCATGTTCTTCCCATGCGCGATCACCACGTGCGTCGCGCCGGCCCCCATGTCGATGAACAGCGTGCTTACCGTCTCATCGCTCTTTCGCCGAAAGATGTGCCCGAAACACTCGATGAGTGCCGCCGGTTCGGTGTGAATCCCCACCACCTCCAGCTTCGCTTTCGAAAGCACGTTCAGGTGCCGGTCCACCGTATCCCGCGGCGCCGCCAGCACGATCACTTCCTGCTTCGCTTCCTGGTTCTGGTAAACCTCCCCCGCGATCGTGTGCCGGATCACCGCCCGCCCCGCATCGAACGGAAGCTTGCCCGCCGCTTCAAACGGAAGGGCCTTCACCAGTTCATCGTTCGACATCTTCCCCACCCGCAGATGCTGCACCGCCATGTGGCTCGAAGGCAGGCACGTCACCACCTGTTTCCCCCGGAATCCGTCGGCCGTCGCCTTGCGGATCGCCTCGCCGATGAAGTTGTCGCGCTCCGCGTGCTTGTTGCGGACCTCCTCCGGGATGACCTCGCACACCGCCGCCACCAGCCGGTGCTGCCCCTCCTTGCCGGGCTCCACCTGCAACAGCTTGATCGTGTCCGTGCCGATGTCCACGGCGATCGGATTCACGCGACTTGAAAACCAGGAAAGAACCATACGCCTCACCACAACAAGGGCGCCGAGCGAAGGGCCAACCGACAAAAACGCGGAGAGCCCTTCCCGCACGTGGAAACTATCGACGGGGCAACTTGGGTGGTTTAGATGGGATGGTGGGTATTCACAATAAAGACAACCCGAAGGGCGCAATAATATCGCCCGCCCCAGTCTTGTTGCCGCACGGCGTGACCGCCCGCCCCCGCAGCGTCAAACCAACCTTCCGACAGCTCCCGCCACGGCAACCCCCGACGTCGCCACCGCTCGACCACCCTCCTGACGCTTATCGGATCTCACCCCGCGACAGTACCCCCTACCTTGGCGCTTCCCGCCATTGCGTCCTCCCCCCTCCCTTCACCCGCCGCCGCAGGCCCCGGAAGCCCCGAACCCGCCGCCACCTCCGGCGCCAACTGCTCCCCGCACTCCGGACATATCGGACGCGTCAGTTGGTGCAGGTTGTATCCGCACTTCGGGCACCGCGGCTCCTCCACCTCCACCCTTATCCGCAGCCGGCACCCGGAACAGTACCCCGACCCCAGCGGCACGTCTTGAAACTTCTTGCAGCGCGGGCACTGCAGGTGAATCACCTCCCCTACCATGCTCAGAACGTCCGGGACCTTCACCGCCAGAAAACGCCCCAACAGCAGCACCGCCAGGACGCCCGCCACGCTCAACACCATCGACGCCAGGAAACAGGTCTCCGCGTCCCGCATCACCGACCAACTGTCCGCCCAGATCAACCCCATGAAAATTGCCGTCGCCACTGTCATCGACGCCACCGTTCCGATCTGCAGCAGCCTTCCGAGGACGTTCAAACGTTGCGCGTAGACAAACGCGATGAGGCACAGGAAAGCCGCCCACACGATCCCCGTCCCCACCACTTCGCCCGCCAGTTCCAGCAGCTTCTGGTCCCCCGGTGCCACC
This sequence comes from Phycisphaerae bacterium, assembly GCA_051955985.1. GTDB lineage: Bacteria > Planctomycetota > Phycisphaerae > WQYP01 > WQYP01 > DATKPA01. Next base: position 47,950 of record JBQCGD010000027.1, read on the forward strand.
GGTCCGCGGAACCGGCGCGAATCGATCCAGATCATGAACACCGGCAGTACTACGACGTTGATGCCTGCAAGCAATGCCCCCACCGCGGCAATCCACTGAAGCCCGCGCCTTTCCATCGCAGGCAGCGCGGCAAAACTCAGCAGGATCATGAAACCCACCCCCAGTGCGCTCACCAGGATGCTGTCATACAGCAACGGCCGGCCTCCCAGGAAAATCGCCGCGACCGTGGCAGTCGTGGCAATTCCCACCAGCACGATCAGGACCATCAGATAAACGCGTTTGAATTGCGGCATCCGGCACTCCCGCAAAATCGATCTGCCTTCCCCTTATACGATAACGCGGAAGCGCGGTTCGCCAGCCATTGTCTTCGCATTTTTCGACACGACCTCTCTTCTCCCGCTGACTCCCGCAAAAGCAGAAGCGGCGCCCTCCGCCGGGCGCCGCTTCTTGAAAAGATAGCTGCCCCCCCTCCCCCATCACTCGGCCTCCTCCTTCGGCTTGTACGCCGCCACAATCTTCGACTGCACGTTCGGAGGAACCACATCATAATGACTGAATTCCATGATGAAACTCCCCTGCCCGCTCGTCACGCTGCGAAGCTGATTGTTGTACGTCATCACCTCGGCCAGCGGTGCCACCGCGCGAATCGCCGACATTCCCCCCGGAAGCGTGTCCACCCCGTTGATCCGCCCACGCCGCCCGTTCAAATCACCCGTGATGTCCCCCACATATTTCTCCGGCACCGCAATCTCCATGTTCACGATCGGCTCCAGCAGCGCCGGCCGCGCCTTCTGGATCGCATCCTTCAACGCATACTTCCCCGCCGTCCGGAACGCAATGTCCTTCGAATCCACCGGGTGGTGCTTCCCGTCGTACACAATCACCTTGATGTCCTGCACCGGATACCCCGCAATCGCCCCGCCCGACAGCACATCGTGCACCCCCTTCTCCACCGACGGAATGTACTGCCCCGGGATCGTCCCGCCAAAAACATCGTTCACGAACTCATACCCCTGCCCACGTTCCAGCGGCTCCACACGCAAGTACACCTCGCCGAACTGCCCCCCCCCCCCCCTCTGCTTCTTTTGCCGATAGTGCCCCTCCGCCATGCTCGTGATCGTCTCCCCGTACGCAAACTTCGGCGGCTTCGTCGTCACCTCCAGGTTGAACCGGTTCTTCATCTTCTCCAGCATCACCCGCAGGTGCAGGTCCCCCACCCCGTGAATCACCATCTCGTGCGTCTGGGGGTCATGCGTCGTCTTGAACGTCGGATCCTCTTCCGCCAGCTTCGACAGCGCTCCCGAAATCTTCACCTCGTCGCCCCGGCTCTTCGGCTCGATCGCCAGCGAGAACATCGGCGTCGGATACTTCGGCGTGATCGGCTTCCACTCGTTCGGCGTTCCCGGCTCGTGCAGAATCTGGTCCACGTGGATGTCTTCCACCTTCGCCAGCGCCACGATATCCCCCGCATACGCCATCGCGCTGATCTCCGGATGATCACGCCCCTCCACCTTCAAGACATGCCCCGTCTTGTGCGACTTCTTCTCGTCCCCGCATACGAACATCGTGCTGCTGTCCATCTTCCCCTGCAATATGCGCAGCATCGCCAGCTTCCCGACATACGGGTCGGTCGTCACTTTGAACACGTGCGCCAGCAGCGGCTTGTCCGCATCGCAGGGGATCTCCAGCGTCTCCTCCCCCTTCTTGAGCCGCTTGCACTTGGCCGTTTCCGGGCTCGGGATATCCTCCACCAGGATGTGCAGCAGGTCGTCTATCCCCACTTCTCCCTTCGCCGCGGTGAACAGGATCGGAACCACGTGCCCTGCGTTCATCGATTTGATGAAGTACTCCCGCAGTTCCCCCAGCGGTATCTCCTGGCCCGCGAGATACTTTTCCATCTCCGCGTCGTCGATTTCCACGACCGATTCCACCATCTCCTGGTGAATCGCCTTCACGTCCCCGAAATCCGTGCTGCCCCGGTCCTGGTCAAAACAGTCCAGCACGTCGCGGCCGTAATCCTTCGGCAGATTGATGCAGTGCAGCTCCGGACCGAACGTCTCCTTCAGCGTCGAAACCAGGTCCTCCAGCTGCGAGAGTTCCTTCAGCTTGTCGATCTTGTTGACCACGATCATCCGCGCCAGCCCCATTTCCCCCGCCGCATGGTACAGCCGCCGCGTGTTCGTCTCGATCCCCGTCTCCGCATTCACCACGATCACCGCGGTTTCAACGGCCGGCAGCGCCGCCAGCGCCTGGCCTATGAAATCGGGGTAACCCGGCGTGTCGATCAGGTTGATCTCCTTCCCCTGGTGCGTCGCAAAAAGCAGCGTCGTGCACGTCGAGTGCTTGTGCTGCTTCGCCTCCGGCTCGAAATCCGATACCGTGTTCCCCTCCTCCACAGCGCCCATTCTCGTGATGATCCCACAACGGTGCAGCATGGCTTCTGCGAGTGTCGTTTTGCCGGCCCCGCCATGTCCAACAAGTACAATGTTGCGGATGTCACCGGGCCGGTAGGAACCTACAGAGGGCATACAAAACGCTCCTTTCGGGAAGCGGGTGCCTTCCCATGGGAGCCTCGTGGGGATCGGCGCGAAGTGAGGCGAACGGGCGTCCGCCAGAGCCGATGCGCGGGGCCACATGCCGGACTATACAGCGCGCACGCCCCCGGGGAAATCGTAAAACGCCGGATCCACGCATAGGGGACCCCTCCCGCCATTACCGGTCCCCCGGAAGCATTTCCCCCTGTCTCACCCCCTATCCGACCATATCTCAACCATGGCCATCGCTTCACCCGCGCGATCAACGCTCCCCCATCCGCGAGGCCACCAGCCCTGCTGCCAGCCCTCCCAGCGTGTACACCGCCAGCGTCAGCAGCTCCGTGCGCGGCGTCTTCTTCCCGGGAGGCTGCCCAAGTCCCAACGGTTCGGGCAAGAGTATCGCCCCGATCCCAAGCGCCGCCCCCAGCAGCGTCCCCCGCAGCGGCGCCCGCTTTCCCGTTCCGACCAGTGCATACGTCGCCGCGTTGGACGCAAGATCCGCGACCAGTGTGGATTCGAATAGTGCCTGCCCGCGCGGTGCATTCATGCCCGCCGTCGATAGGATCTTTTTCAAACCGCGAGCCCCGAGAATGTCCATCCGCGGCGCCCCCGGGAGGTGGCTGTGACGAATCGTTTCATGGGCAAGCGTCAGAGTACAGGCGCCCGCGAGTCCACCGATCATTGCTCCGCCGAGGCTCATGGCAAGCTCCTCCTCAATGCCGTCACGTCAACATGGTTGAGCAATAATCGTTCCGCGGAACTGGTGAGCCGCACCCCGCACGGTAAAATCCTACCGCAATTCGCTTGGGCTGAGGTTGAATATGGAAGTCGCCCCCTGCTGTTGCGCGGTGTGGTTCCTCGCCGTCGGCGTGCTCGCGCTCATCGCCCGCGAGTTGTTCTCCCCCCCGAAAACCCCGCCCGCTTCCCCAGGAGCATTCCCCGGAGAACGACTCCGCTCAACCGCGTCCCTTGCCGAGAAGCAATTCTATCCGCTGCGCGAGCGCCGAATAGCCGATCGCCCCCTTCACCAGGTACTCCTGTGCCCCCGCTGCTTTGGCCTGTTTCATCACCGATTCAGAAAAATCCACGCTGTACACCCAGATCGGAACGCCCGCAAACGTCGGATCGTGCCGCACCGCGCGGATGAACATCAGCCCGTTCATCACCCCCGGCATCTGCATGTCCAGCACGATCAGCTCCGGCCGACGCACCGCAAGAAGCGACAACGCCTCCATCGCGCTGGGAATGGCAATCGCGTTGTAGCCGAGCACGCGGAGGAGACGTTCGAGACTGGCTCCCATCGCCGCGTCATCATCCACGATCAAAATCATGGGGATCCACTTGCCTTACAAACCAATTAGTAATGCCCACTGATAATCCGGGCGACTATACGCGCTCCATCGCCGGCTGCAAAGCAGGAACAACGCGCGAAATTGGCTTTTTTTCAGAAATCTCCCACCCATCCGCGTGCCGCAAAAAGCATGCGGAATCCCGCTCTATTCCTCTTATTTCTCGCCGATCAGCAGACCCATCTGGGCAATGTCTTCATCGTTGACGACAGGCCCCGACCAGGAGGTGGACGTCAGCGTGTCCGCCCGGTGACGCAGGATGTTGATCCGCCACGATGGAGAGCTTCCTCCCACGGCGGGAAACCAGGCCCGTGGAATGGCGACTTCCAGCGTGTACCCCCTGATCTTGCCATCCGATTTATCCGCATTGATGGCGTACTTCACCCTCCCTCCCGTTGTCGGAAGCGCATCCACGTAATCGAGCGGCTTATTGGGCGCGTAATGCAGCGTCCGCGACAGCATCGCGCCCCCCGGCTTGAATGCAAGTTGATACACCGTCTTCGGAAAAGCCCCCGACGCCGCAGCCCCACCCGCCACCTCGATCTGGATCCCGTCCGTCCCCCACCAACGCCCAAGCGACGTCGGCCAGTCGTTGTTCCGTTCGTCGGAGATGATCGGCTGCGGGCATTCAATCAAGGCGTAGAGGAAGTGATCGTCATACGTGAAGCGGGCGAGCGCCGGCTGCGGATCCGTGCGAACCCTCCCCGACGAGAGATCCGTCCGCGACAGATAGCGTGTGCCGATCCGCATCGGACCAAAAGCCGGGATCGTCGTGTCCGCCGGCCATTCGCTCGGACGTGCGTTGATCTGAACCGCCGAACTCGTGCCGCGCGTGCGATATACCGGAATCTGCACCGGCAGTTGAAGCGTCGCTCCGTTGTGCCGCTCCGTGAGTTCGAGTGTCGAGTTCGCCGCAGGCACGCGATCAAAAGCATCTATGAAACCGGCCAGCGTCAGCGGTATCTCCGCCACGCCCAGGGGAGAAGCATCGAACGACCGCCGGTCCGCCCGGGCGGCGTTTTCGTTGAGGAGGTTGAGATCTCCTGGAAGCAGCGTGAACCGTGCGTCCATTGCCACCGCTGCGTCAACCGGGTTTTCCGCGAGAAGGTGCGGCGTGATAAGAAGGGCATCCCCGTCGCGCCCTGGTCTCATGGCAAACTGGTATCCCGCTATCCGCGCCACCGGACGACGCGACTTCGCCAGCCAGAGCTGCGCCGCAATGAACGCCGGATCGTTCTCGATATCCGCAGCACCCTGTCCCGGCGTCCCCGCTGCCACCAGTTTCTCCAGTAGCTCCGGAAGCGTCTCCCACACCCCCCGATCCGCAGGCCACCCCGCATAAAGATATCCGGGGTCCGGCAGCGGCAGGTCCGGCGAATCCAGACGCGGGGCTGTCACCCCTGTCCGGCCCACCACGCCCGCAAAAAGTTCGTTCAGCACGCGCGGCTCGGCACGCTGCTCCAGCAGGCCCACCATCGCCGTGTCGTTCAATCCTTCCGTCAGCCAGACAAGCCGAAGCGATGGAGAAACGGACAACGTCGCCGGGTCCGCTTTCGCCGGCGGATCAAGAATGAACAACGGCCGATTGACCCCTCGCGCCTGTGTCGCCGGTGTGTTGGCGAGGAAATCCGAACGGTCAATTGCGTCGCGCCAGACAAATCCGCGGACCTGCTGCGAATTCCCGCTGGGCGCTGACCGCGCGGCGCACACCCATGGCCACTCGCGAACCGACTGCTCGCTCGCCAGCGACCCCGCCGGCGGAAGACGCGGATCGGAATCATCAATCGTCCACAAACGCGGCTGCGGCACCTTGGCGCTCGGAATGGTGACCGCCAGGAAATCCCGCGTCATGTGAAGGCGGAGCGTCTGCGCGATGTCGTTGCGCAGCTGCAGATCAGCCCCGGGATCCACCAGCGCCGGGTGAAGAAACGCCGGTGTGGCCGTCCACCCCTTTTCCGTAAAGTGCTGCGCGCAGGCGGCAATGTACTGCCGTAGTTGTGTCGGCGAATCGCTGATCCGCCGCGGCGGCCGCGGAGCCAGCCACACCGGCAGCGGAATCCGGTCTTCAAATGCCGTTCCATCCATATACGGCTGCACGAGCCCGTCGTACGCGTTCCAATCCAGCGAAACCCGCCCCACCTCATCGACACGCACGCGCGGCGCAATGTCTTCCACAAACAGCGCGATCCCCTTCCGCTCGGCCTCGCGCACCAGCGCATCCAGTTGCTCGACCGCAAGCGCCGCCTCTGGATCCGACCGATCCAGGTAGATCGCATTGATCTTGCTGTACGACTCCGGAAGAAGCCGCGTGAGCGCGGCCGTCGTCGTCGTGGCGACCGCCAGCACCCGCGGATCACTCGGAAGCGTCACATCCGCGATATGAATGGCCAGCGAGGCATGTTCCACCGGCCGGTTCGGAATCGCGATCGCCACCGGCAGCAGGTAGTCGCCCGGATCCTGCAGCGGAGAGATCTCCACCTGCAGGTACAGCGGGAACGGGTTCGTCACCGTGTAGGTCTCGTCCCCCCCCTTTGAGGTTTCGATCGGCAGTTTTACCAGGGAGGAGCCGGCATCGGAGGAGGTCTGCGCAAACCCGGTGAGCTGTTCAACCGCCGGGCCCGCGACCTCGCCACGTGCGATGTGGCTGGTAAAAAGCGAAAAACTCTCGCCCGGGGTATTGATCCACGGAGCCGGTCCCGTGGGCGCGGAGAGGGTGATGTGCATGCCGGCGACGACCACGGGAAGGTCCAGGCGGACAAAACTCGACTGTCGCCGCGCCGAATGGAGATTCCAGAGGACCGGGGCCGGCGGTGAACCCTCCGGGCTCGCGGACTTTCCCGCAGGCGTCCCTTGCCCGGGCTTGGCCGACGGCGTCGGCGCGCAGGAAGTAAGGACCGCGGCAAGGAGAACCACCCCGGAAAAAGGAACCACCACGGAGCGGCGGGACCGGAAAAAAGGGCGGTGCTTCGCGTCGGGAGAGTGATCAGGCATGGGGCCATCCGTCTGAGGAGTCGGCGGGTTGCATCATCGTTGGGCAGTTGCGCCGCCGTGCAAGGCATGCTGATGATCAAGTGAGCAGGCTGCAGGCACGCGAATTTCCGTATTGTGCGCTCTGAACAAAAATTTAGCCAGACGCAGAATGGCGTTTTTCACAGCAAAAACCGCCTTTTTTCCAGGATTTCCAGCTCGGCACGCCTGGAGGAAAACGGGAGCCGAAGAACTGGCACGTACCTTGTTATTAGAGACCAGCGTGACAAATGAATAAAACGAAACCGGGCAGTGCGGTGCTCGGATTTCGCGACCGACCATGGCGTGATGGTGCGTTTCCTCCAGAAGCCGCCATCGCGTACCAAGACTCGTTTCCTCCTCCGCCAAACCGCGAGGACATGACCCTCGTCCTCGCGGTTTTTTGTAAGCAACCGGATGCCGACTACCGGCACCGCTTTATGGAACTCGTTTCCTCCTCCGCCAAACCGCGAGGACATTTACCCTCGTCCTCGCGGTTTTTGTAAACAACCGGCGGCCGCTTGTGGCCAACACCGCAAGCGGCCGCCGTTTCAAGAAACTCGTTTCCTCCTCCGCCAAGCCGTGTGGACACCTACCCTCGTCCACACGGCTTTTTTTTATTTTTTTGCCGCCAAAAGGGTGCAAAATGGGACGATTTAGGTGCGTTCCCCGGCGTTTCAGGGGGAAAAAGGGGAGAAAAAGCGCAGGTTCTCACGAGTTCTTGACCGGAGGCGAGATTTTCCTATGATATGGGGCTCGAGCACCAGTAGCTCAGTTGGTAGAGCAGCTGACTCTTAATCAGCGGGTCCTAGGTTCGAGCCCTAGCTGGTGCAATAAGCCGTGAGAAATCGCGGCTTTTTTTATGCGCAGGGAGGGCTGGGGGTGGCGAGGGCGGTTCCGCATTCGGGGCAGCGGCTAGGCGTGGCGCGGAGGTCGTAGCCGCAACTGGGGCAGAGACCGAGGCGGAGACGCCGGGTTGCAAGTCGGCGGTGGTGCGTGGCGCCGGCGAGAACGGTCAAAAGGACAAGCATGACGACCGGGAAAAGGACGATTACCGCCGGTGTCCCCAGGCGCTCGCTCGTCCAGAGGGAGGCACCGATGACGCTGAAAACGAGGGCGCTTCGAATCAGATGTTTGATGGTCCTGCGGGACATGTTCACCCGGTCAAGAACACCCGAAAGGGCCGCCCCGGGGAGAGTTGCCGGCCGGCGGCTTTTTGCACTCCTCCAACGCCCGCAGGACGATACAATATGGACGAGCATTGAGTCACGGGAGACGGGACATGGCCGACGTACAGGTGCGGGTGGGTTCGGAAAACGCGGAAGAGTACGGCGTGATCGCGCGCAGCGTGAACCGGGTGCGGCGACGGTTGTGGATGGTCCGCGCGGGAGAACGGGCGGTGGTGGGATTGGTCTGGGGGGCGGTGGCCGGATTATTCTTCGTGGGGGCCCGGCTGGTGGTGGATTGGTCCCCCTGGGCGAGCTTCGCGATTGCGGTATTGCCGATTTGTGGGGCAGGGTGGATGTGGCGGGAGGCCCGCAAGGCCCACGGGGTGGTGGCGTCGAGACTGGTGATCCGGTTGTTTGCGGCGCTGACGGCATTGCTGGCGGTGGGCACGGTGATCCTGCTCGCGAATGCCGGGACGATGCATGCCGCGACGTGGCTCTTCGCAGTGGTGCCGTTGGCCGTATTCTCACTTGCCGGCGCGGCCACCGTTCGGGCGGTGGATGCGAAAGCGGCAGCCATCTTCATTGATCAACAGGTGGGATTAAAGGAGCGGGTATCGACGGCGCTGGAATTCCTGCACGTCGCGCCGACGTCTCCCATGGAAGCCGCGTTCCGGCAACCGGTGCTGGCCTCTGCGGTCGAAGCGTGCAACAAGGCGGGTCGGGCGAAGATCGGGTACGCACGGGCGGACCAGCGGCTGTATGCGACGGCGGCAACCATTGCCGTGGCGGCCGTCGCGGTGAGTTTCCTCACCCCCCTGCCGGCCGCGGCGCGGACTTCCCAGAAGCAGTATGTGGTGGTGGCGGAGAAGGGGAAGAAACTGGAGAAGATTCTCGAGGAACTGGCCCAGAAGCCGGAGAACGCGAACGAGGAAGCGCAGTCGAAGCTGAAGCCTTTGAAGACCACTCTGGCGGAATTGAAGAAGGGGAACATGAGCCCGTTCGAGGCCGAGGAGCGGCTGGCGGAGGAGCGCGCCGACCTGCAGAAGGAAAAGGACCAGCAGGATGCCATGGACCGCGTTGAGAAGGCGCTGGACAACATCAAAGACATGGAGCAGGTGAAGCAGGCGACCGACCAGATGAAGCAGGGTGACGCGACCCACGCCGATGGGCAAAGCAGCCCGGGCGATTCGAAAAACGGCCAGCAGGCGCTCAAGGACGCGACCGGCGCATTGGGTAATAAATTGAACAATGGGGGGATGACGAAGGACGAGAAAGAGAAACTGGCGCAGGGGTTGGAGGACGCAGCGAAATCTGCAACGGGCGCCCCGGATCTCAAAGACGCTTTGAGCAGGGCGGCGGAATCTGTGCGGAAGAACGATGGGGGCGGGCTGGCGAACAATTTGAATCAGGCAGGCCAATGCATGTCCAAGGGAGGAAGTCCGCGTCTTTCCGGCCAGGCGCTCAAGGACGCCATGGATGCGATCGACCGGGCAACCGCGGGCGGGCACGGCGGCGATGAAGACCGCGCGCGGGACGGGAATGGGCCGGGAAATCAGGGACAAAACGGCGGGCAGATGGCCAGCGCGCAGCAGCCGCAGCAGCAGGGTGGTGGCCAGCAGGGTGGGGGTCAGCAGCAGATGGGGCAGCAAGGAGGCGGGCAGCAGGGTGGTGGGCAACAGGGCGGCGGCCAGCGTGGCGAAGGGGCAGGGCAATCCGCCGGCGGGCAGGCGGGAAGCGGTAAACAAAACGGGAACAACGGGCGGGGGAACGGTGGAACCCCGCAGAGCTCCAGTGGGGGATCGACGAACATGCACGCGCCATCGGGGCCGGGGGAATACGGCGTGCATGCCATCGGGCGGTCCGTCGGCGGTTCTGAATCGTACGTGCGCGTGTATGACGAGCAACGGACGCAGACGCAGGGCGAGACGGAGAAAGTCTCGGGACAGATCAATCCTCTCGCGCCGGCCGCCGGAACGATCCACGTGCTTGGGCAGGGAGAGAAGAGCGACCCGACGATTCAGACCTACGAATCCCAGTTGCCGGCGGCACGGAAACGCGCGATGGATGATCTGCAGACGCAGCAGGTGCCGCCGCAGTACCGGGACCTCATCCGCGAGTATTACAATAAGTAAGGGGAAAAAGGCAATTCGAGGGGAGGAATGGACCGGGTGGGGCTCGAACCCACGACCCACGCCTTAAAAGGGCGTTGCTCTACCAACTGAGCTACCAGTCCGCCACCGCTTTCGCGGCAAGCACCTCATCTTACCCATCGGCTGCGCCATATCAAGCGTCCGGCGACAGGTGTTGAATTACGGGAATGGAGGAGGGGGCGGAGGAGAGGAACTCAATTGCGGGTGACGAGTTTAGAGCCGTCCGCATAGCCGATGGTGGCAATGAGTCCCCTCCGCGGGGCGGAAGAGGCGGGATGACCGTGAATGAAATCGTTGGAATGGTCGAGCCCCCAGAGCATGGGCGGGGCGGACCGTCGAGCCTGGCGATGGCGGTAGGCGAGGAAGAAGAGACCGCAAATGAGCCCGAGCGAGACCATGGTGGCAAGTACGAGGTAGGAAAGAAATTGCCCAAACATAAAACACCCTGCGAGCTGGAGCTTATCTTCCGGCGCTTCAAAGCAACAGGGCCCGCAAGAGAAATGCCAGCGTGCGCCAGCCTGCACTGACGGGAGTGTCCACGGCAGCTCAAGTGAGCGCTCCGCCAGCCCAGACTCGCCGAGGGCGGTCACCTCAGCCACGGCAACGTAGAAGTGCAGCAACCAATCTGGACAAAGAGACCGCTGCGTCAGCGTCGGGGAACATCTTCTTCGTCTTCGGGCTTCTTGTGCCACCACTGGTGGTTCATGATGGCGATATATAGTGCGCTGCCGACGACAATGGCAATGCAGACAAAGATGACAAAGCAGGTGGGCATATTGGCTCAACGTTAGGGGAGCGGGTTCTGTGCATCAATCGGGCAGGGTGGACGTCCTTTGCAGCAGAATGATATAGCCGGGGATGCGTGCGTTGCCGTCCTTTCGGAGAATCACTTCGCGTGCCGAACGCTCAAGAAGGCCGCTCGCACCGGCGAGGCGGCGCACATACGCCAGAGAATGCGCGAAGCGGCGTGTGGCTCGCAGCAGGACGTCCTGACCGTCGGACGCTTCGATGGAGCACGCAAAAAGACCGCCAGGCCGTAGGGCGGCGGCCACGGCGGCAAAGAGCGCCTCGAGCTCGCCGACGTACAGGAAGAGGTCGCCGGCCAGGATGAGGTCGTAGGCAGCCAGGCGCTCGCGGAGCAGGGGCCTCATGTCGCCGAGGACGAGTTCGTCGTACACGCCTCGGGCCCTCGCTGCATCGATCATCTTGGGAGCGAAGTCGACGCCGACGATCCGGGTGGCATGGGGGCGAAACTGAACGGCGCACAGACCGGTCCCGCAGCCGAGATCAAGGATCTCACGCGTCGTCCGCTCTTTCTCCCCGGGGAGCGCGAGAACGTCTTGCAGGAAAAACTCAGGAACGCGGTATTCCAAGGCGCCGACGAGGTGCCGATCAAAATCGGCGGCGTAGTCGTCAAAAATCATGCGGACGTAAGAGGCCGGCATGGTGCGGGTGCTTTCACCGGCGGCGATCGCGGCGAGTTCGAAGCGGTAAACCTCGGAGCCGGGGTCGATGGCGAGGGCAGCTTCGTAGGCGACGCGGGCCTCGTCGGGCCGGCCGAGTTTCACGAGGGCGAGGGCCTTGGAGCGATGAAGCTGGGCATCGCGCGGCGCGAATTGAAGGGCGTGCACTGCGGCATCGAGCGCTTCGGCAAAGGATCCGGCGGCGAGAAGCGCACCAGTGAGATTGAGCGAGGCGCTCGTGAGTCGCGGGCTGAGTGACAAGGCGCGTCGAAAGGCGTCGACAGCGTCGTTCCGGCGGTCGCGTCGCCAGTAGGCGGTCCCGAGATTGTTGTGGGCCTCCGGGAAATCCGGCTTGAGCGCGATGGCGCTTCCGAAGGCGGCGATCGCTTCATCCAATTGATTCATTTCCAGCAGCGTGTTGGCCAGGTTGTTGTAAGCCGACGGCGAATTGGGTCGGCAGGCGATGGCGTAACGGAATTCGGGGATTGCTTCGGCGTGCTGACCGGCGGCGGCGAGCGCAGCGGCAAGGTGATGATGGGCGGCGGCGTTGTTCGGCTGCAACTGGAGAGCGGCCCGAAACGCTGTAATCGCATCGGGGAAACGGCCCTTGTCCCTAAGGGCGATGCCGAGGTTCTGGTGGATCGCAGCATTTTGCGTGTGGCGTGCCGCGGCGGGCGTCAGCAGCGCGATGGCGTCATCGACGCGCCCGGAGACGCGAAGAATTTCTCCGAGATTCGAGTGAAACTCGGGATCGGCGGGGTTGATCGTGATGGCCTGGCAGATCATCTTCTCGGCGGTGGCCGGATCGCCGGACTGATGGGCGATGAGTCCGAGAAGGTGAAGAGCCTGCGCGTGATTGGGGTCGGCAGCAAGAAGCTGCTGGTAGATCTGCCGAGCCTCCGGGAGCTGGCCGCTCTGATGATACTGAATGGCGAGTTGGAGGGCCTGGGCGGGGCTGACATGCGTCATGCCGATCCTTTCAACTTCGGCTGCGAGTTGACCATGGGTGCGTGCCGCCAATAATACCACGCGGCCTGCGGGTGGGCTGGACCAGCGAAAGTGGATTTGTGACGACGATGCACGATGAAACGGAATCCGTACTGGCGGCCCACGAGCGCGAGACCGTGCTGCGCATCATGTCGGCCGCCTCGTTCCTGATTTTCTTCCAATCGTACCTGGTCGCGCCGCTGATCCCGTCGCTGGCCATCGAACTGCATGCATCCCAGGTGGCGCTGGGATGGCTGGTGCCGGCGTACATGCTCGCATACGGATTTTCGACATTGTTTTACGGCCCCCTGTCGGATCGTATCGGCCGTAAACCGGTGCTGTTGCTGCTGCTCGGCTGCATGGCGCTGACGACGGCGGGAACCGCCAGTTCGCAGACCATCGGGCAGTTGCTGGCTTGGCGGGCGATCGCGGGGGTGGCGGCCGGCGGCATCATTCCAATTGCGCTGGCGCTGATGGGCGACCTGTTTCCCTATTCGCAGCGAGGGCACGCGATCGGGTGGATCTTCGGCGCCATCGCAGGCGGGATGGCGTTTGGCTCGACGCTCGGGGCGCTGCTGAATCCCGTGCTGGGGTGGCGCATGGTGTTCCTGCTCATCGCGGTGATCTCGGCTGCGACGTTCTGGATGGCCTGGGTGCATCGGGCGATGCTCGGGACCACGACGCGCGATCATCCACTGACGTTCCGCCACGCCTTTCGCGGGTACGCCGCGCTCCTCCAGAATGTGCGCGGATTCCGAACGTACCTGTTCATCATGATCAACGGGATGTTTCACTCCGGCATCTTCACGTGGCTGGGCCTCTATTTTTCGAAGCGCTACGGACTGGGAGACCGCGGCATCGGGTTGGCACTGCTTGGGTACGGCATTCCGGGAATGCTGCTGGGCCCGACGATCGGACGCATCGCGGATCGGATCGGGCGGAGGGTCTTGATCCCCCTGGGATTTGTCGTGGCGGCGCTCGCCGCGGGATTGCTGGCGCCGCAGGTTCCCCTCTGGGTTGCGTGTGCGGCGGCGACGCTGCTGTCGCTGGGATACGACATGAGCCACCCGCTGCTGGCGGGAATCGTGACGAACCTCGACCCGGCGCGGCGCGGACAGGCGATGGGGTTGAATGCGTTTGTGCTCTTCATGGGATTCGGGCTGGGGGCACTCGTTTTTCAGGCAGCGCTGCACTGGGGGTTTGCATGGGCGTTGCTCATTTTTGCAGGGACGCTATTTGTGCTCGGTCTTGTGGCCGCCGTGCTTTTCCAGGAAGAGCGCGGACATCTTCCGACGGGCGGGCGCCAGAGCGATTAGCGGGCGGCCTTCATCGGCGCATAACGGTAATAGACTTCCAGCGAAAGCGTGGCAAGGGCCGTCGTGTAAATGCGGCCGCCGCGGGATCCCCATTCGCTGTCGGTGGTCCAACTGCCCGCCGTGGCGCCGGTCCGGTCCTGCAGCTCCAGCAGGAGGCGCGACATCCGGGCATTCCAGCGTCGCCAGGGTTCGCCCTGGAGTTGCATGAGCGCGAGCGAACCGTAGTAGATGTAGTAGAAGTTCAGGGAATCCCGCGAGGGAAGTTTGCGGTCGAGATAATCGGCAACCTCCTGGGCCTGTGCGGCGCTGATCTGCTGACCGAGGAGGAGCCGGGCGAAGGTGGCCTCGGCAGTCATGGTGGAGGTGGGAAGGGCTGTGAGATAACCGGCGAGCATTCCTTCTCGACCGGTGCTGACGCTGCCGAGATAGTCGAACACTTTTCGCCGGACCTCGTCGGGAATTTTGAAACCGGTGCGTTCGGCGCTATGAAGCGCCATGACCTGCCAGCCGGTGACGCTGGTGTCGGTGAAGAGATCGCGCGGCGAATAGCGCCACGCCCCGGCGCCGTTCTGCGCATCCAGGATGAACTGGGCGGCGCGATGCGAGGCTTCAATGATGCGGGCATCGTTGGTCATTGCGGCAGCTTCTCCCATGGCGAGCGACGCGATGCCCTGGTCGTACATGTTGCCGTCGCCACGGAGATCGCCGTCGGCCCCTTCGCGCGCGATAAGATAATCGATTCCTTTCCGCACCGTCTGCTGATACGGGCCGGCGTGATTGGGCGTGTGGTTGGAGGCGAGGAAGCAAAGGACCGAAAGGCCGGTGAGGGCGGTGTCGTGGGCGTCCTTGTCCCCTTCGCGCATTTCGCCCATGACCTTGGTCCAATGCCCATCGGGTTGCTGCATTCGCGAGAGATACGCGAGCGCGCGGGAGACGGCGGCCTCGGTCTCCGGGGTGCCTCCGAATTTTTCGAGGGCGCGTTGTCTCTCATCGAAACTGCGTTGCGGCATCACCGCGCCGGGATTCGACGGAACAACCGGGGGCGCAATCGGCGGCGGCAGGTGATCGATGGTATGGGCGGACTCGCCGGGAATTCCCTGGTTGGTGAGCATGGAATACGCGCGGCCCGTGCCGGAGCCGGCCCCATGGCCGCCGGACCCTTCCCCCTGCGCGAGCGACGCCGGCGGGGCCCCGAGCGAGCCGATTCCGGCACCGAGGACGGGCGACGTCGCACGGCCGAGGCGGGCGTCCACGGGGCCGGGCATGCGGGCTTGTTCGTGGGCGCCTTCCACCTGCGGGGCGGGAAGCGGCGTGGAGGTTCGCATCGGGGTGATTTCCGGCCGAACCGGGAGGAGGGGTGTCTCAACGTCGGGCGCCGGCGGGGCGGAAGGGATTGTCGGCGCGATCGGGTTCTGGCTCGAAGACAGTTGCCGCAGTTCGTCGCGGGGAACGCCTGCCGGCGCGAGCGTTGGCGCGGCAGGCGGAAGCGGCGAATCGACATGCTGCTGCGGCGTTTCGGCAATTTTGGTCGGGGACGGCGCATTGGCCACCTGCTGGCGAACCTGCTCCCGCACCTCAAATTCCCGGGAAAGCTGCACATTCACGGCCGGCGTCATGGGCTCGTTGCGCACCCACCGCACAATCTGGTGGGTGACGCCGACCGCACTGAACAAAAGGGCGATGAGCACATGCAGCAGCACGGACACGATAAGGCATTTCTTCAGCAGGCTCATGCGGCGCGGATCGACGTAACGGAATCCTGCGATCGCCAGGATCAGCAGGCAGAGCGTGCTGGCGAAGACCCACCAGTTCGCCACCTCTCCCGACGGGAGACCGTAGGCGATGACCCACACGCCGCCGGCAATGACGCCCAGCACGATCAGGGAACTGGCGACCGCCGCGAATTTCGCGCGGCCGTCGTTGCTTGTCGATCTGTCCAGAAGTTCGGTCATGTCATTGGCCAGTGTTGGGGTTCTCGATCACGTAGCCGATCTTGAGCTGGGAAAAACCAGCCTCGCGTGCCTCGCGCGCCACGCCGGCAAAATACTTCATGATGCTGCGCTCGTCGGCGCGGATGAGGAGGTTGCGTTCCGGATCGGCCTTCTGCGCCTGCTGGAGCGTCGCGAGCAATTGATCTCCCGTGAGTTCCTTCTGGTCCATCACCACGGTTCCGTCCTGGCGGATGTTGAGCACGAGATCCTTGCTGGGCGCCGAGATGGGACGAACTGCAGCGGTGCCGGGCAGCTGGATTTTGGCGTCGCGTTCCTCCTTTGCAAATGTTGTGGCGACGAGGAAGAAGATCAGGAGCAGCAGGAAGACGTCGATCATGTTGGTGACATTGATCGGATACGTTTCGTCCGGCGGCTCGTAGGGAATTCGCATGCTTGCTCCTTCAGGCGGCGGGAACGGGGGTGCTGAGGTCGGCCGAGGTGGAGTGGCGTTCCAGGAACGCCTGCACCGAATCATTAAGTTCGAGAACGCTGCGGTCGATCAGCGAAAGATAGATGTAGTAGAAAAAAAGGACGGGAACGGCGATCAGCAGGCCTGTCATCGTGGCGACGAGCGCTTCGTAAATGCCGGTGGTAAGCGCCTCCGAGTGCCCCAAGCCGACGCGCGACGCGGCTTCGAACGCGCGGATCATCCCCCAGACAGTGCCGAGCAGGCCGAGCGTCGGGGTGATCGCGGAGATGCCGTGCATCAGGCGGAGATTGCGGCGCAGGCGGGCAACTTCCGTGGCGCCTTGGTCTGCGGCGGCCTGTTCGGCGGCGGCCATCGAATCCGGAAGCTTGCGGATCGCTGACGAAGTGATCCGCGAAACCGCCGAGGGATTCCGGCGGCAGTAGGCGAGGGCGGGCTCGATATCGGCGTTTGCCCCGTGGAAGACTTTATCCAGTCCGGGAAAGAACGTCGGCGGCAGAATCTGCGACCGGCGAAGCGCCATGCCGCGCTCGATGATGAGCGCCAGCCCGACAAGGCTGCAGACGCCGAGCGGGATCATCGCCCATCCGCCCTGGGTGAGCAGGTGAAGGAAGGAGAGCTTGGAGGTGTTCTCGGGGGCCGTGTTGTTCTCCGCGGGTGGCGTGTCTGTCTGCTCGCTCGCCAGGCGCGGCGCCGAAGTTTGCGCCCGCGATGTCGAGACGGACAGAACGAGCACAATGGCGGCAGCAAGAAGAAGGGGATGCAACAATCGACGCAACACACGAATCATGTGCGGTTCTCCGTTAAGGTTTGGCGCTGCTGAGCGCATCGAGCCGCTTCCTGGCAAGCGGGGCGACGTCCGCGTCTTTGTACTTCTGGACGACCAGTTCAAACTGTTGCCGCGCTTTGTCCGGCTCATGCAGTTCTTCGAAAGCGCGGCCCGCTTCGTAGAGAGCGCGGGCCGACCACTGCGGGGCACTGTAAAGAATGTCCACCTTCAGCAGTTCGCGAGCGGCCGCTTCAAACTGCTTTTGTGCGAAATAAGTTTCGCCGGTCTGGAACTGGGCGCGGGCACCCGTTTCGCCGTTATCTGCGGCGATTGCCTTCGCGTACCAGTCGCGAGCCTCCTCGTATTGCGACCGGTTTTCCAGGGACCACCCGATGCCGAAGTCGGCGCGCGGAGCCAGCGGCGAATTCGGATGGTCCTTCAGGAACGCCTCGAGCGTCCCCTCGGCAGCCGCGTAATCGCTCGCCTGGTTCTGCGTTTCACCCAGCCGCAACTGCGCCAGTGGAGCGACCTCCGCGCCCTGATATTGTTTGATGACGCACTGCTGCAGCGCAATTGCCTCGGGAAACTTGCCCTGCTGCGCCTCCGCGTCGCCTGCATCGCTGAGCGCCTGCGCCGCCAGCGGATCGCGCGGATTGCCTGCCGCAAACTGCTGCAGGGTTTTCGAGGCGCTCGCCGGGTGGCCCAGACGCATCTCGCAGCATCCGAGCCAGTACATGGCCACGCCGCGAAGATGGGGATCGCCATGGCTCTCGGCCAGCGAAGCGTTGAGCTGTTCCTGTGCTTCCGAATATTGCTTCTGCCCGTACAGAAGCTGCGCGAGCTCGACGCGTGCCGCGCCCGTTTGCGCGCCTTCCGGGAACTTCTTCACGAGGCTGTTGTAAGTGTCGATTGCGTGCGGCAAATCGCCTGCGCCGCGATAAGCCCAGGCAAGATCGTACAGAATGGCGTCACTGGGCGCGGTCCTCGCAAGATCGGAAAGAATGGCAATCGCATCCTTCGGCTGGTGCAAAGCCGTCAAACACGCAGCACGCTGGTGGCGGGCCTCCGTCACATATTTCCCGTGCGGATAATCCTGCACATAGGCGGCGAATTGATCGGCCGCGGAAGTGAATTGCCCGGATTCCTTTGTCGCCATCGCTCGGACGAACGCCGCCTCTTCCGCCAATGAATTGTGCGGATAACTGCGCAGCAGCCGATCGAGGTGCCCCGCCGCATCTGCTTCCTTGTGCTGGCTCATTTCGACGCGCGCCAGCAAATAGAGCGCCGGGGCTGCAATGGATTCGTCCGGATCGGCGGCAAGCACCTTGTTGAGAGCATTTGCGGCCTCATCGCCGTCGTGCGATTGCCACGCAAGCTGCGCCGTTTCATACCACGCACGCTGCACCCAGGGTGATTTCGCATCGCCATCATGCAGCAGGGCATGCAGCGTCTCCTGCGCCCCCGCAACGTCGTTCGACCGCCGTTGCGCCATCGCCAGCTTGTACTGCGCCTCAAGCCAGCGCGGCGATGCAGCGCCCGGACCGGTAAGCCACGCCTTCAAAGTATTCACGGCCTGCGCATCTTCGCCGCGCTGCAACTGCGCGTCGCCCAAAAGGAAATTCGCGTCCGCCAGGGCCGGGTCCTCGTTCGCCGCGCCCCCTTTCGTAACATCCAGTAGCCGCTCCTCGGCCGATTTGTAATCGCCGCTGAAATACGCCGCCTGCGCACGCCGCCACTGAATGCGGAGCCGCTCGCCTTCATTCGCTGGCGATTTTTCCAGAGGTGCGAGAATCGCGTCCGCCTTGGAATACTGGCCGATCATCAAAAGCGACTCCCCGTGGAGCAGCGAGGATTCCCGGGCAATCCGCGGATCGCCCCCCTTTTCCGCCGCCTCCGCAAACTCGACCGACTTCTCAAATCTGTTCAAGTGGTAGAGGGCCGACGCCTCGTAATAGACCGCCTCCCACGTGTGCGGCGAATGCGGATACTTCTGCCGGAACGCCTCCAGCCGCTGCAACGCCACATCATCGTGCCCGAGGCGAAGCTCGCAGTACGCAAGGTCAAACTCCACCTCGGCGGCTTCAGGAATGGCCGCGCCGGTAAGACGCTCCAGCGCGCGGGCCGCGGCATCGAACTTCCCATCCAGCAGGTCGCAGCGCGCCTGCCAGTACTCCACCGATGGCGCGAGGGACGGGTAACGCTGCGCCGCCGCCGCGAGCGTCTTGCGCGCCTCTTCCCGCCTCCCCGCCTTCACCTGGACAACACCCCGTTCCAGCATCGCCGGAGCCGCGTACTGCGTCGTCGCATACTGCCTCCCGACACGTTCGAACGTCTCCTCCGCCTGCGCCAGTTTCCCTGCCTGAAGGTAAACCATCCCGAGTCCATACTCGATCGCCGGCTTCTCCGCCTCCGGGGCGTCCTCTTGCAGTTTCTGGAAATGCCCGATCGCCTCGTCAAACTTCCCCTGCGCCGCGAGAAGCTGGCCAAGCAGAATCTGCGCATCGTAAATAAACGGCGAGTTGGGATACGTCTCCACGATCGCATTCAGCGTGCGGGCGGCCTCCGCATCATCGCCCAGCGCCCGCTGGTCCAGAGCGCCGACATAAAGAGCCGACGCCCGGTACCCCGTTTTCGGAAAAGCCGCCAGCAGCCGACGGACTGCATCGAGCGATTCACCAAATTTTTTCATCCGGTAAAGCGCCTGCGCCTCATTGACGGCAGCGCTTTCGACCTGCGAGCTTTTCGGATATTCGTGCTGCAGGCTCTGAAATGTCGCAACGGCCTGCGCGAGCTCATCCCGTTGAAGCTGCACCGTGCCCAGAAGAGCCAGCGCTTCGTCCCGTTTGTCAAAGCCTTTGCTCGCCGCGGCGGCCGCAAGATCCAGCTCCGCCGCCCGCAGGTCGTTCAGGTTGTATTCCGCCACGCCGGCGCCGTAGCGTGCCCGCGTGCTGCGCGGATCGTTCGCATAGGTGCGCAGGAAATCCTGAAACTCCTGCCGAGCCAGGTCGTACTGCCCGCGCCCCAGCAAACCCTCCGCCCCGAGCAATTTCTTCTCGGCCGCATCGATGGGAGACGGCGAGCCCTGCTGCGCAGCAGCCATCCGCGCCTCCGCCGCTGCCAGCGAAATCAACGCAGCCGCCCGGACTGTTTGTCCCCATTTCATCAAGGCTCACTTTCACTCGGTTTCGCATTACCACAATGGATCGTAGGTCGCTTCTCTCCCCTGAGACAAGGCACCGTCCCGTTGGTGAGGTGTTGCCACCTCTTCTCAACCCTTTCACCCCTGCCGCCGCCAATCCAATGGCAACAAATCTCCAACCGGTTGACCCGATCGCCCGTTTTCACGATAATTACCGCTCTTGTTTTTTTGAGGTGCCTCCATGCGGACAGATACAGCAGTCTTGGCCTCCGGGCCGGCGGTGCTGTTTCACTTCGGGGCTGATGAAGCCGCCGGCGTGCCTGTCCGCATCGTTATTGAAGTCGCCGTCATCCCGGAGAATATTTTACGGTAGGGCTTCCTTCTGATTTACTGAAAAATGGACGCCCTGCCCCCGAGCAGGGCGTTTTCATTAGAGGATTCCATGACCCCCCTTTCCAGCACCGCATCGTCCGCCACCCCCACCACCACCACGGGCTCCCGGACCCGCATCGACATCTACGACACCACCCTCCGCGACGGCACCCAGGGCGAGGGTGTCTCGCTCTCCGTCCAGGACAAATTGCTCATCTCGCAAAAACTCGATGAACTCGGCGTCGACTTCATCGAGGGCGGCTACCCGCTTTCCAACCCCAAGGACGCCACCTTCTTCCACGAAGCGCGCTCCCTGAAACTCCACCACGCGCGGCTCGTCGCCTTCGGCATGACACGCCGCAAGGGGATCAAGCCCCAGGACGACGTCGGCCTCAACGCACTCCGCGATGCAGAAACCTCCCACGTCATCATCGTCGGCAAAACCTGGGACCTCCACACCACCGAAGTGCTCGGCGTGACGCTCCAGGAAAATCTCGACATGATCCACGACTCCGTCGCCTACCTCGCGGGCCTCGGACGCACCGTTTTCTACGATGCCGAACATTTCTTCGATGGCACCGCCGCCAATCGCGAGTACGCCCTCAAGACCATCGAAGCCGCTTCCCAGGCCGGCGCCAAAGTCGTCTGCCTGTGCGACACCAACGGCGGCTCACTGCCGGATCGTGTTGCCGAATTCGTACGACTCGCCAAAGAAAAAGTCGGCAGCCGCTCCGCCATCGGCATCCACCCCCACAACGACTCCGGCCTCGCCGTCGCCAACGCCCTCGCCGCCGTCTCGGCCGGCGCCACCCACGTGCAGGGCACCATGAACGGCATCGGCGAACGCTGCGGCAACGTCGACATCACCACCGTCATCGCCAACCTCAAACTCAAAATGGGCTACGAATGCCTCCGCGATGGCGAGGGTTCCCTCAAACACCTCACCGAGGCCAGCCGCTACATCTACGAAATCGCCAACCTCAACCTCAACAACGGCCAGCCCTACGTCGGCCTCTCCGCCTTCGCCCACAAGGGCGGTATGCACGTTCACGCCGTGAACAAGCTGGCGCGATCCTATGAACACGTCCCGCCCGAATCCGTCGGCAATACGCGGCGCATCCTTGTTTCCGAACTCTCCGGCGTCTCCAACATCGCCGCCAAGGCCGGCAAAAAATTCAACATCGAAAGCGACAAGGCGGCTCAAAAGAAAATTCTCGATGAGGTCACCCGCCTCGAAGCCGCCGGATATCAGTTTGAAGCCGCCGAGGCCTCCTTCGAGTTGATCGTTCGCAAGCAGATCGGCAAGTACCGCACGTTTTTCGACCTCGACCACTACCGCGTCGCCGTCAACCGGGCCGGCTCCGCCAATCCGGTTACCAAAACCACGCTCACGCTGCTGGTGGGCGGCCACGAAGTAAACGCCTCCGCCGAAGGCGATGGCCCGGTGAACGCCCTCGACAACGCCCTCCGCGCGGCCCTCATCCCGCATTACCCGTCCCTCGAAGCGCTCCGCCTCGTCGACTACAAGGTGCGCGTCGTCAACTCCGCCGAAGCCACCGCCGCCAAGGTCCGCGTCGTCATCGAGTTCCGCAGTCCCCACGCCGTGGGCGGAGTCTTCGGGACCGTCGGCGTCTCCGAAAACATCATCGACGCAAGCTGGCAGGCCCTCGTCGACGGCATCGAATACCACCTGCTCCACGACGAAGAATCCAAAAACAAGTAATCCCCCGGAAGGAAACGACAGCCATCATGAACATCGATCTGCCCCCGCAGTACAACCCCCAATCCGTCGAAAAGCCCATCTACGAAAAGTGGCTCGCCTCCAAGGCCTTCCACGCCGTGCCGGATGCGCGCACCAACAAGTTTTCGTGCGTCATTCCGCCGCCAAACGTCACCGGCGCCCTCCACCTCGGCCATGCGATCAATGGGACGATCCAGGACATCCTCACGCGCTACCACCGCATGAAGGGCGACAACACTCTGTGGATGCCCGGCATCGATCACGCCGGCATCGCCACCCAAGCCGTCGTCGAAAAGACGATCTTCGAAAAAGAAAAGAAGTCTCGCCACGATCTTGGTCGTGAGGAACTCGTCCGCCGCATCTGGGAGTGGAAGGAACAGTTCGGCACGCGGATTCTCAACCAGCTCGCCTCCATTGGCTCGAGTTGCGACTGCGACCGGACGCGCTTCACGCTTGACGAGATCTGTGCCAAGGCCGTGCGCGAGGCCTTCTTCATGATGTTCAAGGATGGCCTGATTTTCCGGGGCAAGCGGTTGGTGAACTGGGATGCCCAGTTGCAGACCGCCGTCGCGGATGACGAAATTTATCATGAGACCGTCAAAGGGCAGATGACGTCGATCAAGTATCCGGTGGACGGTTCGCCGAACGAGTATTTGATCGTGGCGACGACGCGGCCGGAGACGATGCTTGGCGATACGGCGGTGGCGGTGCATCCGGATGATCCGCGGTACACGCATCTGCACGGCAAGTTCGTCATTCTGCCGCTGGTGGGTCGGCGTATTCCGGTGGTAACCGATGGGCTGCTCGTCGATCCGAAATTCGGCACCGGCGTGGTGAAGGTGACGCCGGCGCACGATCCGAACGACTACGCGACGGGGCAACGCCACAACCTAGAGCAGATCAACCTCCTTACGCCCGATGGCAAAGTGAATGAGAACGGCCAGGGCGAGTTCCTTGGCAAGAAGTATTCGTATGTCGGCCTCAAGTTCGCCACCGCGGCCCGCAAGCAGGTTCTCGCGGACCTTGAGACGCTCGGCCTCATCGCCGAAGTCAAAGTGCACGAGCACGAAGTTGGTCACTCGGATCGCTCCAAGACGCCCATTGAGCCGTATCTTTCCGACCAATGGTTCGTGCGCATGGGCGATCTCGCAGAAGGCGCCACGCTCGCTGACGGCAAGAAAGCCCCCGGTCTTGGACAAGCCGCCATGGACGCCGTCACCGACGGCCGGGTGAAGATTACCCCCGAACGCTACGCCAAATCTTATCTCGATTGGCTCGGCCAGAAGCGTGACTGGTGCATTTCGCGGCAACTCTGGTGGGGTCACAGAATCCCCATCTGGACTCGGCCAGAAGACGCGGATCCCGTGGAAGTTTTCGAGTTCCTTGAGAAACTCAAAGGAATGGCCGACGACCGAATCGCCATCAAAAACTTCCCGACAGGTAAGACTGCAGAAAGTCGCGACGGAGAACCGCTCGAAGGCTTCGAGCTTTACGTCTGCGTCGCACCAGATCGGCCCGACATTGAAAAAGCTTTGACTGACTGGGGCTTCATCCAGGACCCCGATGTCCTCGACACGTGGTTTTCGTCTGCCCTCTGGCCGATCTCCACGATGGGGTGGCCGGCCAACGGCACGTCGGAAAAACCGGAAGATCAGTTGCTCCCGTACTTCTATCCCACGTCGCTGCTCTCCACGGCGCGCGAAATTCTCACGCTGTGGGTGGCACGTATGGTGATGTTCGGGCTGTATTGCCACGGCGACATTCCGTTCAAGAACGTCTACATCCACGCGGTGATCCAGGACGGCGAGGGGCGGCCGATGAAGAAGTCGCTCGGCAACGGCGTCGATCCGGTGGACATCGTGGCGTCGCATGGGGCGGATGCGTTGCGGTTTACGCTGGCGTCGATGGCGACCGAAACGCAGGACATTCGCATGCCGGTGGTGAAGGATGCGAAGACGGGCGTGAACACGTCGCCGAAGTTTGACCTTGGACGGAATTTTGCAAACAAGATCTGGAACGCGTCGCGATTTATTCTGACCAATGTCGCGGAGAACACGCAGTCGTCGGTTGCGACCGTGGAGCATCTCGAAGACCGGTGGATTCTCTCGCGGCTGAATTCCACGATTCAGACGGTGACGGCGTCGATCAACGCCTATAAATTCGCGGACCTTGCCGAGGCGCTGCGTTCTTTCTTCTGGACCGATCTGTGCGACTGGTATCTGGAGATCGCCAAGGCCCGCATCAAGGGCGGCGATTCGCTGGTGCAGTCGATCCTGCTGCACTGCCTGGAGACGACGCTGAAGCTGCTGCATCCGGTTATGCCGTTTATCACGGAGGAAATCTGGAGCAAGCTGCCGAATCGATCGGCGATGCTGATCACGTCGCCGTTCCCGGTGGCTGATGCTTCGCGCATCGATCCGGCGGCGGAATCGCAGATTGGCCTCATCCAGTCGATCACCAGTGCGATTCGCGAGATCCAGAACCGTTATCCGGCGGCGAAGGGAAAGGATGTTGTGCTGCAGCCGCGCGATGCGTTGGTGCAGGGGACAATTGAGAAATCGCGGACGATTATCGAGCCGCTGGCCGCGGCGAAGGTTGTCGAGAACTCCCCTACCGCGAAGAAGCCGGAGAATGCGGCAACAGCGGTTCTTCCCGAGGTGCAGGTGTACATCGCCGGGGTGATCGACAAGGCGGTCGAGAAGCCGAAGCTGGAGAAGCGACGCGATGAGCTGACCAAGCTGGCGACCTCGCAGCGAAACAAGCTAGGCAATGAAGCGGCGGTTGCAAAGGTGCCGGCTGCTGTCGTTCAGGGATGGCGCGATCAGCTCACGAAGTATGAGGAGGAGCTGCGGGCGATTGAGAAGAACCTGCAGGAACTCGGCGCCTGATCGGGCGGTTAGCGACGGTATAAAACCACAGAGGGCACAGAGAACACGGAGGCGGACTAACGATTCGTCGTAATCTCTGTGCCCTCTGTCTTCTCCGTGGTTTTTTCCGCGGGTTTCAGCGGCGCGCGGTGCAGCGGTTCGTATTTTGCCGGGCCGTCTCCGAGCAATGAACGGTAAAGCGTGACTTCGTTCACGGAAAATGTTCCGAAGAAATCGAGATCGTGCTTCTCGAGCAGCCGGACGAGGCGGTTCAGGCCGTGGTTGGAGCGGACGCGGCCGAGGGTGAGGTGCGGGACGAGGACGCGGGTGTCCATAGGGAGGCCCATGCCGCCGATGCCGGAGTCGAGGAGGCGATGGAGTTTCGTGAGGCGGTGATCGGGGGAGAGGATGCGGGAGATGATGACGCGGGTGGGGCCTTTTTCGGGGAATTTGTCGAGGCCTTCGACTTCGAGCGGGAACGACGGCACTTCGGCGGCGGCGCGGTTCATGCGGGCGGTGATTTCGGGGATGAGCGCTTCGTCGAGCTCGCCGAGGAATTTGATCGTGATGTGGAAATTTTCGGGGCTTACCCACGTCACATCGGCCTTCGTGTCGACGAGCACTTTTTGCAGGGGGACTATTTTCTCGACGATTTCGACCGGGATGTCGATGGCCATGAACAGACGCATGGGGCACCTCCACATCAGAGTATAGGCACGGCGACGGGAGCGGGCGTGGTTTGGGGGATCGGGGCGACGTTCAGCAGGACGGGGGCGGCCGGGCGGAGAGTGATGGCGGGAGTGAGGGGGAAGGGGGCGGAGGGATCGGCAAGGGTGAAGTGGAATTTCTGGATGAGCATGGGGAGGGCGAGGAGCATTTCGAGCCAGGCGAAGGATTCGCCGATGCAGTTGCGCGGGCCGGTGGAGAAGGGGAGGTAGGCGAAGCGCGGGTGGGTTGGGGTTTTCCAGCGGTCGGGGGTGAAGGAGAGTGGATCGGGGAAGAATCGTGCATCGCGGTGCAACGTCCACTGCGGGATCAGCACCGTGCACTTGTTGGGAATCCGGTGATTCCCCAACACCAGTTCGCGGCGGTTCTGGCGGCCGATGGTCCAGGCGGGTGGGAGGAGGCGCATCGATTCGGAAAGGACGTTGCGGGTGTATTTGAGATGGTCCAGATCGGCGAGGGTGGGGTCACGATCGGCCAGCACCTGGGCAATTTCCTTGCGGAGTTTTTCCTGCTCCACCGGGTGTTTCGCCAACAAATAGAGCGTGAAGGTCATGGCGTTGGCGGTGGTTTCGTGGCCGGCGGTGAGGATGGTGATGGCCTGGTCGCGGAGCTGGATGTCGGTGAGCTTGGCGCCTTTGTGTTCCGGATCGGTAGCGGCGATGAGGGTGGAGAGGAGGTCGTTCTTTGGCGTGCCGGTCCAGGATTGTTCGCCGCGGCGTTTGGCGATCATGCGGGCGACGAGGTCGCGGAGCTGGAGTTGGGCTTTGCGGAGGCGGAGGGTGGAGGGGATCGGGAGACGATTGAGGAGTTTTCCCCAGGGGACAACGGTGCGCGAGTAGTTGCCCATGAGGGCTTCCATCGATTCGGCGACGAGGTGGGCTTCTTCTTCGAGGAGCGTGCCGAAGAGGGTGCGGCCGGCGATGAGGAGGGTGAGGCGCATCATGTGGGGGCGGATGTCGAGGGTGCCGCCGGCGGGGGGAAGGGCGAAGTTACGGGTGCAGTCGAGAACGTCGGCGGCGTAGTTTTCGACGTGCTTGGCGTGGAAGGCGGGTTGCATGAGGCGACGCTGGGATTTGTGGGTTTCGCCTTCGGCGGTGAGGAGGCCTTCGCCGAGGAGGTCTTTGGAGTTCTGCAGCGCGGGGCCTTTCCAGAAGGCGTCGGCCTGGGTGAGGAGGACTTCTTTGGCGAGGTCGGGGTGGTTGAGGACGATATAGCGGCGGCCGAGGGAGGTGAAGGTGGTGATGTCGCCGTGCTGCTGCGTGAGGCGGGTGAGAAAGGCGAGGGGGTCGCGGCGGAGTTGGAGGAAGAGGTCGCCGGGGAAGCGGGAGCGCGGGCCGGGCGGGAGGGGATTTTCGAGTTTCGATTTTCGATTTTCGATTGGCACGAGTGATTCCTGCTTGCGATGCCGGATCATTCGCGCGGGGTGTTGCGGTCGGCGTAGGCCTGGACGATGTTTTGGACGAGGCGGTGGCGGACGATATCGGCTTTGTCGAGTTTGACGAAGCCGATGCCTTTGATGCCTTTGAGGGTGCGGTGGGCGTCGATGAGGCCGGAGTCCTGGCCGCGTTCGAGGTCGACCTGGGAGGGGTCGCCGGTGACGATCATTTTGGAGCGTTCGCCGAGTCGGGTGAGGAACATCATCATCTGGGCGGGGGTGGTGTTCTGGGCTTCGTCGAGGATGACGACGGCTTCGTTGAGGGTGCGGCCGCGCATGTAGGCGAGGGGGGCGACTTCGATGACGTCGTTGGCCATGTAGCGGCGGATCTGTTCGAAGGTCATCATGTCGGAGAGGGCGTCGAGGAGTGGACGGAGGTAGGGGTTTACTTTTTCTTCGATGCCGCCGGGGAGGAAGCCGAGTTTTTCGCCGGCTTCGACGGCGGGGCGGACGAGGACGATGCGGCGGATGATGGAGCGGCGGAGGAGGGAGACGGCCATGGCGACGGCGAGGAAGGTTTTGCCGGTGCCGGCGGGGCCTTCGCAGAAGACCAGGTCGTTGTGGGCGATGGCGTCGAGGTAGCGTTTCTGGCCGTCGGTCTTAGCGTGGACGAGCTGGCCGCGGGCGGTGACGTCGAGGGCGCCGTGTTCGTCGGGGCCGGACGAGGTGGCGTCGCCGGTGATTTCGGCTTCGGTGCGGCGGACGATGGAGACGAGCTGGTCGCGGTCGACGGAGGGGTGGTGGCGGAGGTAGCGCTGGAGCTCGGCGACGACGGCGGCGGCGCGGGAGACGTTGGCGGGTTCGCCGGAGATGCGGAGGGTGTCGTTTCGGGCGGAGAGGTGGACGTCGAGGAGCTCGCGGAGGAGCTTGATGTTGCGGTCCCCGTGGCCGAGGAAGGCGGCGGGGTCGATAGCGGCGTCGATGGCGAGGCTGAGGTTCACAGGGGTCTCCGGGTAAGGAACGTGGAAGCGAAGTATAGGCGGACTGAATAAGTGTTGTCGCGTCCCACCCAGTCACATCGCTCTTTCTACGGCCATCCCGGTCCGATCCATTACAACCAAGAATTTTCTTGAAAACCCAAACATTTACCGTACACTCCTCTGGAGGCAATCGAGCCCAGAAGGAACCTGTCGCCTACCTCATAAGCCATTGGACGACCAATCAAAGGGGGCGTTATGCACATCATAAACACGGTTGAACCCAATCCCACCAACACCGCCACACCTCCCAACCCCTTCCTCCCTCCCGATTCCCTCACCCTCCTCCTCGGCGAACCCGGCGCCGGCAAATCCCTCCTCTCCATCGAAATCGCCGCCCGCCTTTCTCGAAACCAATCCCCGCTCCCGAATCTCGAGAATGGGCATGAAAGTTCAAACGGTGACGCCCCAGACGTCACCCCCACCACACTGCTCCTCTCCACCGAAGACTCCGAAAAAACCATCACCGCACGCGCCGCTGCCGCCGATTCCCTCCCCAATCACATCCTGCCGCTCCCAAACACGCTCACCCTCATCCCTCCGAAAAACCAATTCCCGGACGAACGCGAAGATCCCTCCCTCCTCGCCACCCTATCTATGTTCCTCCCCAAATTCCAGAAAACCCACAGCCCCATCCGCCTCCTCATCCTCGATCCCCTCCCCGCACTCCTCGGAACCTACGATTGCTCGCACGCTGCCTCAATCCGACGCCTCCTCACACCCCTCCTCCAACTCGCGCAGCATTACCACTTCTCCATCCTCGGAATCACCCACCTCAATAAATCCAACTCAAAATCCAAACTCCCCCTCCACCGCGCCCTCAATTCCATCGCCTACGTCGCCCTCGCCCGCTCCGTCCTCCTCCTCACCTCCGACCAAACCAACCCCACGCGCAAACTCCTCATCCCCATCAAATCCAACCTCGCCGCCCCCACCCACGCCCTCGCCTTCAACATCTCCGACACCCCACCCCCCCAAAGCCCAGGGATTGCAATCCCTGCGGCCCCAGCCGCCCATATAGAATGGCACCCCACCGCCATTACCGACCACTCCCTCCTCACCAACACAGCCACCCCCCCCACCGACCCCATCCAGCGTTCCCAACTCGAACTCGCCGAAGACTTCCTCCGCACCACCCTCGCCGACGGTCCCCAACCCTCCGCCGACGTACTAAAACAATCCCGCGCCCTCGCCCTCTCCCAACGCACCCTCGAACGCGCCCGCCACCACCTCCAAATCACCGTCTATTTCGACCGCACCACCCAACACTGGCTCATGTCACTCCCCGCCACAACCGCGACGTGAACGCGCATGCCGCATATGTAAACCGCATGCCAGGAGTGTTCCTCAGTTGGTCGATATTCTCGATAGTGCACGCCGTACGTGCCAAATCAATCTCTCGCGAGAATGCCCATCTAAGGCTCTCTGGCCAGTTAACATTCCGGAGAAGAACAACGGAACGCGTCGTCCGCCGAATGTTCCCCAATTATGACCCGCTTCCTCATCAAGCGGTCCGCCATTGGAAGCTGACGGGCCCGCTGTAATTCCGAATTGGCGAATGAAAAGCGAACTTGCCAAGGCATTCACCACCACGACTGCAGCGGGCGCAATTTCACTCAGAAGAGATTGGAAAACATCCAGTTGCTCCCGAACGAACTCGTTTGCAGCTGGTTTTTCCGGCTCTAGTTGCAAAGCATGACGCACTGTCGACTGATTCGTGCATCGAACTGCAAGGATGTCCAGATGATTCCACGTCCCATCCGGAGAGAACTTGCTAAATTCTTTAAAATAAGGGTGTAGAGTCTTACCGGTTAAGCCTAGAACTGCACGCTCGTATTCAAGCACCTCCGCTAGCCGCTCGGTGGAATTTAGCTCGCATTCGAAGTCTCGCCCAATCCGCAATTTCGCGGTATTGCATTCTTTATGGGAAGGATTGATCCCGACAAAGACAATTCGCCCCGGCTCCATTTCGACATATTGGAGCGGCCACAATTTTGGAATCGCCGCCGGCCACGAACCGGACGCGATTCGTCTTGCCCAAATACTTCGCAGAGCTTGGTTTGCCCGCGACGCTGCACTGTCCATTTTGGGGTGCCTCCTCTTTCGATTTGCGACTCGAACGTCCAATATACCGCACGAGTTCCGCTTGCGGTACGCTTAAGCAAAGCACGAATCCCTACTATTCCTATAGGAATAGGGAGGAGACCGCCAATGAGACACACACCTTGGCGGTCTGGGTATTGCGGCCCCTCCTTCCACAAAACACCACAATCTCCACATTCACGACGGTTGCGAATCACCCCCCAACCCTGCTAGAATACTTCGCTCGGAAATCCGGCAGCGTAGCTCAGTTGGTTAGAGCGAGGGATTCATAAGCCCTAGGTCCCCGGTTCGAATCCGGGCGCTGCTACTTTCCTGTTTACCCCCCTGCCGGCTCAGCCGGCGGGGTCCGCGGCGGGTGCTGACGGCACAAAGGCACCACTGGCCCTGCTGCGGTTTTTGAATTTGCCTTTGAAACTTGAGGTTGTCATGAAAGAGAAGATTCATCCCCAGTACAACTACGCGAAGGTACGGTGTGCGTGTGGGAACACGTTTGAGACGGGTTCCTCGCTGAAGCACATCGAAGTGGAAATCTGCGGCGTGTGCCACCCGTTCTACACCGGCAAGCAGAAGTTTGTCGACACGGCTGGGCGCGTGGAGCGGTTCCAGAAGAAGTATGCCAAGTTTGCGACGGCCCAGGCGGGCGGCGCGGGCGGGCAGACGGAAGCTGCGAAGAAGTAGATCGTCGCGCCAAAATGAAGAGACGCCGTGCTCGTGAAGCGAGCGCGGCGTTTTTCTTTGTCATCGCGTAAGGAGTGAAAACCATGGGTGCACATCCCTATTGGTACACGGTGCCTTACGAAGAGGACGTCAACGCGGCGTTACAGAAGCTCCGTCAGCGCGAGTTCGTCGCCGGCCGCTACAATCCCGTCATTACAGAGCTACGTTTTCCAATCGCGCGTGAAAAGCGGGCTCCAGGTAATCAGCATAAATCGATTGCCGAGGCGCTAAAGGGCAGCGGGTACGAAGGAACGCGTTCAATTCTGGACATCTCCGGAATTTCTAGTACGCCGCAGGATTTTCGGGCTTGCCCTTTACCGGGGGAAGTTCTGATGAGGCTCTACGGGACGTCGAAGCCAACGCACGCAATCGTCGATCAAATCATGAAGCCCTTCTTTCGTGAGGTTGAGCGGGGGCAGGCAATTTATATAGTGCTCTACAAAGATGACTCGCCAAACGAGATCTTGTTCGCAGGGTATTCGTTTGACTAACGCGGTGTGGTGCTGATTCTCATGACAAGTATCCCTGAAATGTATCGGCCGATTTTGGTGAAGTTGGAGGCGCTGCAGGTGCGGCACGCGGAGCTGGAGGGTGCGATGAATGATCCGGGGATGGCGGGGAATTCGGCAAAGATGGTCGAGATTGCGAAGGAACATGGGCGGCTTTCGCGGCAGTTGGAAAAATACCGGGTGTTTCAGGGGGTGCAGAAGCAGTTGGAGGAGACGGAGGAGTTGGGGCGGTCGGAGGATACGGATCTGCGCGATTTGGCGCATGCGGAGTTGCCGGCGCTGGTGACGGAGCGCGATGCGGCGCTGGAGGGGATTGTTTCGGAATTTCTGGCGGCGGAGGAGATGGCGGTCGATTCGGTGATCCTGGAAATTCGGGCGGGGACGGGTGGGGATGAGGCGGGGCTGTTTGCGGGTGACCTGGCGGAGATGTATCGGAAGTATTGCGAGCGGCGGCGGTTCAAGTGGGAGGTGCTGGATTTTTCGCCGGGGGATGTGGGCGGCTTTCGGGAGTTGGTTGTGAACATCAAGGGGGAAGGGGTGTATCGGGCGCTGGGGTTTGAGGGGGGCGGGCATCGGGTGCAGCGGGTGCCGGCGACGGAGACGCAGGGGCGGATTCATACAAGTGCGGCGACGGTGGCGGTGTTGCCGGAGGCGGATGAGTCAGCGATCGAGATCAATCCGGCGGACGTGCGGGAGGATGTGTCGCGGGCGGGCGGTCCCGGGGGGCAGGGGGTGAACAAGATTGAGTCGGCGGTGCAGTTGACGCATTTGCCGACGGGGATTGTGGTGCGGATGCGGGAGGAGCGGTCGCAGCATAAGAACCGGGAGAAGGCGTGGCGGCTTTTGCGGTCGCGGGTGTTTGAGCATTTTGATTCGAAGCGGCGGGCGGAGCGGGCATCCACGCGGAAGGCGATGATCGGGTCGGGGGATCGCAATGCGCGGATACGGACGTATTCGTTTCCGCAGAACCGGTGCACGGATCACCGGTTGAATGAGAATTTTCCGCTGGAGAAGGTGATTTCCGGGGAGATGGACGAGTTGATCGCGGCGCTGCAGCGGCAGGATCGGGCGGATCGGCTGGCGGCGCTGGCGGGCGAGTGAGTTCCCCCCCCCACCGACGACGACGAGGGACGACGACGGAAACACGAAGGGATGAAGAGACGAAGGACCACGAAGAAAGGGGGTTGGGGAGGAGCGTTCCATTTGCTGGTGCATGGCGCCCACGTCGCCTGCGGGCGACGGGCGTGCGGGTGGGGATTCAGGGATTTTTGTGGAAAAATGGATGAGTTTGGGGTGTGATTGGGGGAGTGGCAGCAACGTCATTGGGGATGATCCTGCGGTGGTGCGCGGGGTCGTGGCGATGAGCGCGGGCGTGGCGGCGCGAGGAAGGAAGCGTGGTGGTGCGATGAGAAGGAAGAAGTGGTGGTTTGGGTCGATTGCGGTGGTGGTGCTGGGGATTGGGGGGTGGTTGTGGCTGGGGTCGGGGCATGCGGTGAAGGCGGCGGATGATGGGACGAAGATTGTGACGGTGGAGAAGGGGGAGGTGAAGCAGGTGGTGGTGGCGTCGGGGAAGATCACGGCGAACAACGAAGTGGACATCAAGTGCAAGGCGAGCGGGGAGGTGGTGAGTTTGCCGTTCGATGAATCGGACCGGGTGAAGAAGGGGGACGCGGTGTTGGAGCTGGACCCGATTGACGAGCAGCGGGCGCTGGACCAGGCGAAGGCGGATCTGACGGCGGCGCAGTGCAAGGTGACGCAGGCGAAGGACACGCTGGCGATCGCGGAGCAGCAACTGTTGACCGACACGGTGCAGGCGAAGAGCACGCTGAAGGCGGCGGAGATCAGCGAGCACGATGCGCGGACGCGGGCGCAGCGGACGCGGGAACTGTACGACCAGAAGCAGGAGAGCGAGGAGCAACTGGAGACGGACGAGGCGACCGCGAAGAAGGCGCAGCTGGCGGTGGAGGATGCGCAGAATGCGATCGAGGCGCTGAAGACGCGGCCGATCCAGATTGACCTGAACAAGAATGCGGTGACGCAGGCGGAGCTGGAGGTGGAGAAGGCGAAGACGGCGATCGCGGATGCGGAGCAGCGGCTGAAGGAGACGAAGGTGTATGCGCCGATCGACGGGGTGGTGACGACGCGGCCGGCGCAGATCGGGACGATCGTGTCGTCGGGCATTACGAACTTTGGCGGGGGGACGTCGGTGATGACGGTGGTGGATTTGTCGCGGCTGTTCGTGCTTGCCCCTGTGGATGAGGCGGACATCGGGAAGGTGCGGAAAGAGCAGCCGGTGACGATCACGTGCGATGCGTTTCCGGAGAAGAAGTTTGACGGGAAGATCCTGCGGATTGCGGCGAAGGGGACGAACACGCAGAACGTGGTGACGTTTGATGTGAAGATCGAGGTGCTTGGGGAGGGGAAGGAGCTGCTGAAGCCGGAGATGTCGACGGACGTGCAGATCGTGGTGGCGGAGAAGAAGGACGTGCTGCGGGTTCCGTCGGAGGCGGTGCGGACGAAGGAGGTGGGGAAGGACAGGGAGAAGAAGAAGGTGAAGTACGTGCTGCTGCCGGTGGCGGAGGGGGCGGGGACGCAGCCGGGGGCGACGACGATCGCGGCGGCGAGTGCGCCGGCGGTCGCGGATGAAGGGGAGAAGAAGGAGGGGACGGGGACGGAGCCGAAGAAGCGGCCGACGGTGGAGCGGGAGGTGGAGATTGGGATAGATGACGGGACGAACTGCGAGATTGTGAGCGGGTTGAAGGAGGGGGACAAGGTGGTGGTGGACACGGTGAGCGGGGGGGACTGGGCGAAGTTGAAGGCGCATGGCGGGGATGATTGAGCAATCGCGGTGCGGCGTGACGACGGGCGTGATTTTGCAGGGGTGAAGCGTGCTGTTCTGGGTGATCATCAAGGTGTCGCTGCATAGCTTGTGGAGCGCGAAGCTGCGCTCGTTCCTGGCGATATTGGGGATCATCATGGGCGTGGGGGCGGTGATTGCGATGCTGTCGATCGTGGAGGGGGCGCGGCGGCGGATGGAGGGGTTGATCGGGAGTTTGGGAACGGATGTGCTGTACGTGTGGCCGGACTATCGGGCGTCGCGCGGGAAGGGGGCGGTGGCGCGGTTGTCGATCCAGGATGCGAAGGCGGTGCTGGAGGCGAAGGACGTGGTGCGGGTGTCGCCGGAGATCGGGACCGGGGCGATGCTGAAATACGGGAGCAAGAGCGTGAACGTGGAGACGGACGGGGTGGCGCCGCCGTTCACGACGGTGCGGAACATGGCGTTTGCGCGGGGGCGGATGTTCAACGACGGGGAGGTGAACGGGGTGGCGCACGTGGTGGTGCTGGGGGCGAAGACGGCGGAGAAGCTGTTCGGCGCGCGGGATCCGATTGATCAGACGATCAAGCTGAACATGCGGGCGTACCGGGTGATCGGGGTGCTGGAGAGCAAGGGGGCGCAGGGGTGGAGCAACAACGACAACCTGGCGATGGTGCCGTACACGGTGCTGCAGCGGGAGATCATGGGGCGGTCGGCGGACGTGGGATCGCTGTGCATCCAGGGGAGCGCGACGGACCGCATGAAGGCGGCGGAGGACCAGATCCGGGTGATCCTGCGGAAGATGCACAAGTTGAAGGCGACGGACAAGGATGATTTCGGGATCTTCAACCAGGGGTCGCTGCTGGAGGCGCAGAACAAGGCGATGGCGGTGTTTGCGATCGTGCTGGGCGGGATCGGGGGGATCTGCCTGCTGACGGGGGGGATCGGGATCATGAACATCATGCTGGTGATTGTGACGGAGCGGACGCGGGAGATCGGGGTGCGCAAGGCGCTGGGCGCGCGGAAGCGGGACATTTTGAAGCAGTTCCTGCTGGAGTCGGTGCTGATCAGCGTGCTGGGGGGCGTGATTGGGATCTGCGGGGGGATCGGGCTGAGCTGGCTGATCAAGCACTTCACGGAGCTGCGGACGTTTGTGTCGGCGGGGTCGATCATGCTGTCGCTGGCGTTTTCGACGGGGATCGGGATTTTCTTCGGGTTTTATCCGGCGATGCGCGCGGCGCGGCTGCATCCGATTGAGGCGCTGGCGAGGGAATAAACTGGCTGCGGGCGGATGCCGATCGATTTATTTGGGGAGCGGGGGATCGGCGGAATCCGGTTTGACGTGGGAGTCCGGCGCGGCGGGCGCCGGGATGTCCTGGGGATTGCGGAGGAGGAATTTTTTGAGGGGGATGTCGAGGTCGTTGATGCCGGTGACGACGAGCTTGGCGTTGAGCTTGGCGCCTTCCCAGTTGGTGTGGGTGGTTTCCTGGCGTTTGTTCGCGCCGGGCGCGGGGAAGAACTTGGCGGTGACGTTTTCCCTGCCCATGCCGTTGTAGGTGTCGGCGATGAGCTGGTTGAGCGGAAGGAAGGGGACGTGCATCTGGTCGGCGGCTTCCCTGGCCCACTTGGCGTAGGGGGAGATGTTGACCTTGTCGTCTTTCCAGGAATCGCGGGGGATGAGGGAGCAGACGATGGGGGTGGCACCTTTGTCCTTGGTTTGCTGGATGATCTGGCGGAGGTACCAGCCGTAGGTGTGGATGGTTTCATCGCCGCCGCCGAGGGCCGGGGCCTTGGGACCTTCGACGGTTTCCTCGCCGTTGCCGCCGATGGTGGAGCGATAGCGGAGGGTGTCGGATTGCGGGGGGCGGGTATTGTCGTTGTGGCCGAACTGCATGATGACGTAATCGCCGGGCTGGAGCTTGTCGAGGACGGCGGGCCAGAGCTTTGGGGTTTCGAAGAAGGTGCGGGAGGAGGTGCCGCCGAGGGCGTCGTTTTCGACGTTGATTTTGTTTTGGTCGAAGTAGAAGGGGAGGATGTGTCCCCAGCCCCACTGGCCGTTGGAGCCGTTGTCGCGGCCGTTTTTGACGGTGGAGTCGCCGATGATGTAGAGGGTCGGTTTGCGGGCGGGCTGGGTGTCGGCGGCGTGAAGGGTGGCGGAGAGGAGGAGAAGCGGGACGAGGGCAGCGAGAGGTTTGCGCACGGTAAGGCTCCTGGAAAGAGATCGCTTTTTCTAAACGCAGCTAATAAGCGATTCTTGCGGGGGAATAAAGGAGAGCTCGGCAATTCTGCGGGGTTGCCGGAGAAGTTGATCGCGCGGGTGTGACTCCCCCTCGACGAGAAACACGAAGGCACGAAGAGATGAAGGGCAACGAAGAGCGCGTCACGGTGTTTTGATTTATAAAATGGCACGGGTGAAACGATTGGGTTCGTCGTTTCACCCGTGGTTTGGGAACTTGGTCGAATAGCCGACGGGGGCGTCGGCTCCACTTTACATGATGGTGTGTTTGGAGGCGCAGGCGAAGTCGGCGCCGCCGATGGCCATGAGGGCGGCGCCGTTGGCGGCGAAGCTCATGGGGTCTTTGGTTTGCGGAGCGGCGGCGGCGAAGAGGGCGGTGTCGAGGACGTCGCCGAGGACGCGGCCCCAGAGTCCCTTGGCGGGTTGTTTCTGGGTGAGGATGTCGAGGCCGTGGCAGAGTTCGCGCACGCCGAGGACGCGCAGGATGCCGGAGCGCTGTTCCGTGGGCTCGAGGCCGAGCATGGACTGGAGGCGTTCCGGGGCGGCGAGTTCAGCGATGCCGATGGCGAAGGAAGCCAGGCCGAGGACGCGGGCGGTCGGGGCGGCTTCGTAGGAGACGTGTTTGTTGGACATGGGAATCCTCGCTGGTTAAGTGGTGAAATGAGTTAAGGGCCAGTGGACTGGGGACGTTCCTTCTATCTGGTGGGGTCGAGGACGACCTTGATGCAGCCGTCTTTTTTGTCGCGGAACATTTCGTAAGCTTCGGGCGCCTGGGAGAGGCCGACGCGGTGCGTGATGACGAAGGAGGGGTCGATTTTTCCCTGGCGGATGAAGTCGAGGAGTTCGGGGACGAAGCGGTGGACGTGGGTCTGGCCGGTCTTGATGGTGAGGGCCTTGTTCATGAGGGCGCCCATGGGGATCTTGTCGGAGAAGCCGCCGTAGACGCCGGGGATGGAGACGGTGCCGCCCTTGCGGCAGCAGTTGATGGCCTGTCGGACGACGACGGGGCGTTCGGTCTCGGTCATCATGGTGGTTTTGATCTTGTCCATGACGAAGTCGGGGCCGTAGCCGTGCGCTTCCATGCCGACGGCGTCGATGCAGACGTCGGGGCCGATGCCGCCGGTGAGTTCCTGGAGGCGGTCGTAGATGAATTCGTCGTGCATGTTGATGGTGATGGCGCCGGCATCGCGGGCCATCTGGAGGCGTTCGGGGACGGTGGAGGCGTCATCGATGGCGATGACGCGTCCGGCGCCGAGGAGCATGGCGCTCCGGATGGTGAACTGGCCGACGGGCCCGCAGCCCCAGACGGCGACGGTGTCATCGGGCTGGATGTTGCAGTGCCAGGCGGCCATGTAGCCGGTGGGGTAGATGTCGGAGAGGAAGAGGAGTTTGTCGTCGCTCATGTCCTCGGGGACTTTCTGGAGGTTGAAGTCGGCGAGGGGGACACGGAGGTACTCAGCTTGGCCGCCGGCGTAACCGCCAGTGAGGTGCGAATAGCCGAGGATGCCTGCGGTAGACTGACCGAACATTTTCTCGGCGAGCCACGCCTTGGGGTTGGTGTTGTCGCAGCAGGAATAGAGCTGGCGTTTGCAGAAGAAACAATTGCCGCAGGAGATGGGGAAGGGGACGACGACGCGGTCGCCCTTTTTGATTTTGTTCTGATCGCAGCCGGGACCGACTTCCTCGACGACGCCCATGGGTTCGTGGCCCATGATGTCGCCGGGCTTCATGAAGGGGATGAAGCCGTCGAGGAGGTGGAGGTCGGAGCCGCAGATGGCGGTGGAGGTGATGCGGACGATGGCGTCGCGGCGGTTGAGGATCTTGGGATCGGGGACGTTTTCGACTTCAACTTTTCGCGGGGCGCACCAGGTGAGGGCTTTCATGGGATTCTCCGATGGTTGGAATGTCGGGGTCTGGGGACTGGGGTATGGGGTATGTGGTTCGAACAACTTAGCTGCCGGCGCACGAGCCGGTGGGCTGGCCTTCGGTGGTGGGGACTTCGCCGGTTTCGATGAGGCGTTTGAGTTTGCGAAGGTCTTCCTTGATCTGGGAGTCAGCGGACTTGCCGAAGAGCTTGGCGATGTAGTGGCCGGTCTGGCCGAAGGGGGGCTTGTAGTCGAGGACGACGTGGAGCATGGTGCCGCGGTCGCCGAGGGCTTTTTCGCAGCGCACTTCGCCGCGGGTATCGACGGAGGAACCGGGCAGCGACTGCCAGGCGATGACGGTGTTGGGTTCGTCGCGGACGGTTTCGGCTTCCCATTCGATCTGGCCGCCGGCGAAGGAGGGGGCGGCGGCGGTCCAGCGGGAGCGTTTCTCGCCGAGTTTCTGGACGGAGATGAGGTTGGACATGATGGAGGGGAGGTTCTCCATGTTTTTCCAGCGGTTGTAGAGGTCTTCGGGCGTGGTGTTGATGAGGTAGGAGACGGCGACGTGGATGCCGGTGGATTCGAGATCCTGGTCGTTGGTGTTGATGCCGAGGGCCTTGTACATGGAGCATTGGCCGCTGATGCCGCGGTAGAGCATCGCTCCGCCGAGGCCGGTGAAGAGGAGGCGCGGGAGGCCGGAGCGGGCGAGGCCCATGAGGGTGACGATGGAGCCGGCGGCGATGGAGACGGCGCGTTCGTCTGCGCCGACGTTGGTGCTGAAGGGTTTGGCCTGTTGAGGTTGGTCTTGGCGGAAGCGGGTGCGTTCCTGCGGGGAGGTGTTGCGTTGTGCGTCCTGCGTGCGGGTTTGGGCGTTGGCGGTATCGGCGAGAATCATGAGCATCTCCGTGTTGGGGAAGTGGCGGTTGCCACGAAGCTTGACAGGTGATGCCGCGTGCAAGGGTCATGCCTACGCGGGGAAGTGGATGATTTGTCTTTGTGCTTCGCGGCTGTGCGGCGGACGTTGAAACGGCGTGGGGACAAATCGCCACGGCGGTGCTGCAGAGTGGCGAGAGCGGCGGAATTTTCTTGGCGACGCCCCGGAGGGCGGATACGCTCAGCGCGTCTGAGGAGAAGGCACATGACGGACAGCGTGGCGACTGCGGGTGATCGGGTGGAGGGCGATGCGCCCTGCCGGCAGTGCGGGTACAACCTGCGCGGGCTGGAGGTGATCGGGAAATGCCCGGAGTGCGGGGCGGCGGTCGAGAACTCGATCCATGGGGATCTGCTGCAGTATTCCAGCGGGCCTTGGCTCGAAAAGGTGCGGCTGGGGTTTACGCTGGTGCTGTGGGGAATCCTGGTGCAGGTCGTAGGGATCGTGGTGGCGGCGGCGGTTTTTCGCGGAAACTCGTTGTTGGTGCAAATCACGGCGTTTGCCGCAGGGATGGTGTCGCTTGCGGGAATGTGGCTGGTGACGGAACCGGACCCCGGGGAGGCGTTTGGGGCTGTCCGGAAGGAGACGAAGGCGCGGCGCGTGGTGCGGATGGCGCTGGTCGTGTCGGTGGTTCTTGCGGCGATGGAAATCGGGAGTTCGCCGGCGGTGCTGGGCGCGTGGGCGTTTACCGTTTCACAGGTTCTGTCGATGGCGGGACAGGTGGCAGGCCTGGTCAGCGAATTGGCGCAGTTGACGTACATCGCGCGGCTGGCGGAGCGGGTCCCCCATTGGGAGCTCGCCAGAATGGCACGCGGGCTCCGGACGGCGTATGCGATCCTGATGGGGACGCTGGTGCTGATTTCCGCGACGATGTGGCTGTTTCTCGCGGCAGCCGGGGCGGCCGGAATGGCGGTCGGGTGCGTGATGGTGGCCGCGGGGATTGGCCTTCTGGTTGTGGCAGTGCTGCAGATCGTGCTGCTGGTGCGGATGCGCCGGCAGATGACGCGGCAGGTGGAGCTTGCGGGCATGCGGGTGCAGGCGGCGGAAGCGCGGCTGCAGGCGCCGCCGGTGGGGGGAATTCCGCCGGCGCTGGGAGATGCGCCTCCTGCCAATGGATGAGCTGCTTTTACCGCTGAGTTTTCTCAAGGCCGCGCTGCGCTTGGAAAGAAGCTGCACTGAGCGTGAAGTAGGGCCGGCGTGGAAACTTTTTGAGGTGCAGCATGGGCCGTGGGTACACGCTTGGAACCAAGTTCAACATCCTGCTGGCGGCGGTCTTCCTGGTGGGGATGGCGGTGACGTGGGGGATTGTCTCGTCGATGGCGAAGCGGCAGGCGGAAGCGGACGTGGCCTCCAAGGCGGAGTTGCTGCTCGGCGCGACGAAGGGGGTGCGGCAGTACACGAGCGATGATGTGAATCATTTGCTGTTGCCGCTGCAGGAGAAGGGGGACCGCTTTCTCGCGGAGACGGTGCCGGGGTTTTCGGCGCGGAGCGTCTTCGAGAAATTCCGGGCGGATGGGTTCGGGGAATACTTTTACAAGGAAGCCGGGACGAATCCGACGAACGTGAAGGACGACAAGGCGGATGCATTCGAGGAGGGAATCCTGAAGGCGTTTGCCAGGGATCCGGGGGTGAAGATGCTGAGCGGGTTCCGGGAGGACTACGGCGGCGAGCGGCGGTTCTACACGGCGGAGCCGATGCGGCTGACCGATGAAAGCTGCCTGCGGTGCCACTCGACGCCGGAAGCGGCGCCGGCGGCGATGGTGAAGGAGTACGGGCCGCAGAACGGGTTTGGGTGGAAGCTGGGGGACATCATTGCGACGCGCATCGTGTATGTGCCGGCGGGGCATGTGGCGGGGATTGCGCAGAAGAGCGCGTGGATGGCGACGGGGATTTATGCGCTGATCTTTGCGGCGGGAATCGGGGCGATCAACTGGCTGCTGCGGAAGGGGGTGATCCGGCCGATCCGCGAGGTGGCGATGGCGGCCGAGGCGCTGGGCAAGGAGGACGAGAACGCGGGGAAATCGCTGGAGGAATCGCGCACGCGCGGCGACGAAGTGGGGCAGCTTGCGGATCGGTTCCTCGTGATGGCCGGCGAGGTGAAGAAACGGGAGAAGGGCATGCGCGAGGCGAAGGCGGCGGTGGCGCAGCGCGAGGCGTATTTCCGGGCGCTGATCGAGAATGCGTCCGTGGCGTACCTGATCCTGGATGAGCGGCATGCGATCCGCTATGCGAGCCCGCTGGTGAAGAAGGTGCTCGGCGTGGAGGCGAATGAGGTCGTCGGGAAAATGCTGCTGCACCTAGTGCCCGCGGAGGGGCAGCGCGATGTGTTCGAGGCGATTGAAAAGGCGGAGAAGACGCGCGGCACGGGCGATGCGTTTGTCTTCCGCCGCGTGATGCCGCAGACGAACGAGGCGCGCTGGGTCGAGGCGGTGGTGACGAACCTGCTGGATCAACCCGCGATCAAGGGGCTCGTGGTGGTGCTGCGGGATGTGACGGAGCGGAAGGAACTGGAGGAGATCAAGAACGGGACAGCGGGCGGCGGCGCGGCGTTAAATGGCGTCACCCCCCTGCCGGCGCTGGCGGCAAGCGCGCCGGTCGCGGTGGAGATCGGGGCGCAGGAGATTGCCTCCCGGCTCGTGGCGATGTTTCCGACGCTCGGCGTGGAGGAGCAGCAGGAGATCGTCGTGCGGCTGATGGCGGCCGGGGTGGCGGCGAAGTCGAGCGGCAAGGGGCTGCCGATGGCCAGCGTGATGATGCTGCGGAACAAGCTGCAGATGCCGGCGACCGACGAGGTGGATGCGGGGCGGCTGATCGAGCTGACGGTGATGCTGGCGGAGTTCGCGGCGGGGCTCGACACGCTGGTGTGGGGGACGTGGAAGACGATGGCGCCGGGAAGCGAGATCCGGCGGCAGGGGAACGGGAGCGCGGCGGGCATCGGCTCGACGAACCTGCGGCGGACGTTCGGCAATTACGTCTCTGCGGAAGGCACCACGCCGAAGGGGCAGGTGGCGTACGACCTCGAGCGCACGCGGACGCTGCTGGCGGCGCTGATCGCCTCGCTGGGGCAGGTGTCGCAGGAGTTCGCGAAAAAGTACCGCGAACGGTTCAGCCCGCTGGAGATCGAGAAGCGGGCTGGCGGGTTTGGCGGCGGGCTCCTCGGCGGCAAGGATGCGAAATGCTGGCGGGCGTACAAAGAGGCCGCCAACGAGGTCAGCGTGGAGGAAATGGAGGCGGAGGTGCTCAAGGGGCTGGCGGCATCGGCGGAAACGCTCATGAAAGGGGCGAAATGAGATAAATCATGGGCGGGGAGCCGTTTAGTCGATTGATAGATATGAATTTATCGGCAGCAGCCCGCCCGCGGGGGATTTGGGGAACATTTTGGCGTCTGGGGCGTTCATCTGTACATGGGGGGGCTGTACCGCTAGGATAGTTGGTTGGAATTCACTTGCGGCAGTCGCCGCGGATAGAAAGGGTCACGTCATGATGGTGGTTCACGCGCCGGTGCTGGCATTTTTCTCGAATCTGGCCGGGCCGGACATGCTGGTGCTGGCCGGGATTGCGTTGCTGATTTTTGGCCGCCGGCTGCCGGAAGTGGGGAAGAACCTGGGCAAGACCATCGTGGAGTTCAAGAAGGGGTTGAACAGCACGGATTCCAATGACAGCGACAGCGGTGCGAACGGCGGCGAAGCCCTCGCCGACGAGGAAGAAGTGCGTCCGGCCAAGCGGCCGGTGCAGCGGCTGAGCGCCAGCTCGGCGACCACCCGGGCACGCGCCAAGGCCCTTCCCACGACGGAAGAAGTCTGACGGCCTCGTCACAATCGAAACACAGCTCTGAATAAAAGAACGCGGGCCTCGTCGGTGACGAGGCCCGCGGTGTTTTTGCTGCCGGCCGATGTGGGCGCTCCGGGTGTTCCCGGTCACTGCATGCTGGGGATGGTGGTCGGTTCCGAGGCGGGCTCCGTCGCGGGGGCCGTGGCGGGGAGGAGCGTGTTGTCCATGGCGGGTTCGGTGGCCGGCTCGGAAGCAGGCGATTGCGGCGTGCCGACGACGCGCGTCTGCGAGTTCTGCGTGATCGGCAACCGCACCGCGTTCACCTGCAGCATGAGCGGGCGGAGGGCCGGGGCGAAGCTTTGCGCGGCGCGGTAGGAGCGTGTCTGGCCATTGGCGCGAATCTGCACGGTGTAGGTGTTGCGCTTGTAGAGGTCCGCATCCGAGAGCCAGTTGATCCAGAGGTGCGAGCCCTGCAGCAGATTGTCGCGCGAGACATCGTT
Source organism: Phycisphaerae bacterium (assembly GCA_051955985.1). Classification (GTDB taxonomy): domain Bacteria; phylum Planctomycetota; class Phycisphaerae; order WQYP01; family WQYP01; genus DATKPA01. The sequence continues at coordinate 91,815 of JBQCGD010000027.1, forward strand.
CCACATGTTCTGCAGTTGCACGGCCGACAGCGGCGTTTCCTGCGAGTACTGATCGGAGACGGTGTTGTTGTAATCGCGGAAGGTGGTGTAGGTGGTTTGCGACATGGCGTCGGAGGCGGAGATCGTTTGCCGGATGTGCTGGCGGGCGTAAAACGTGTCGTGATTCTCATCCACGACGATCGAGAAATCGGCCGGCACCGCGGTAGCGACGAAGGGCTTTTCCTTCTCGAACGGGTTCTTGATCGAGCCGTTGGTGGCGCAGGCGGTGAGAAGAGTCAGCGAGAGAAGGAAGGAGGCTTTTCGCAACATCGGGGGCCCTTTCGCGAGTGACGTTGATGGGCGATAGCCTAACCGGAGAGGCGTAATGCGGCTAGGTCAGCTCGGTTCAAGCAGTCGCCGCAGCATGCGACCGTAGTCGATCACCCGGCGGATGACCTCATCGCTCGATTCCTTCACGATGAAGCGCTCGCCGGTGGTCAGCGTGATCATCGTGTCGGGCGTGGACTCGACGAACTTGATCAGCTCGGCATTGAGCACAAAAGCTTGCGAATTGAGGCGGGTGAGGGCAATCATTTTAAAGAAGCCAGAAGTCAGAAGCCGGAAATCAGATTACCGCGCCGCGGAGAGAAGGTCCTGCAGCAACTGGTTTGAGCTGGTGATCACGCGCGAACTGGCGGAGAAGGCGGTGGAGGCGGCGATGAGTTTCACGAACTCGGTCGAGAGATCGACGTTGGAGCCTTCGAGCGAGCCCGCCGTGATCTTACCCGCCGAGAGCGATCCCGGCGTGGTGATGATCGCGTTGCCGGAGTTGGGCCCGGCGATGTAGGTGTTGCCGCCCTCATCGACGAGGCCTTCGTTGTTCTGGAAGGTCGCGAGGACGACCTGGCCGACGGTGCGGTTCAGGCCGTTGGAAAATGCCCCCGTGATGATGCCGTCCGGCCCGATGGAGAAGGTTTTCAGCACGCCAGGGATGGCGCCGTCGGCGGTGGCGTTCAACTGGCTGTTGTCCTGGGTGACGCCATTGGTGGGGCCTTGTGCCTGCACGCCGCTGAAATTGATTTTGAACTGGAGATTTGGAATCGCGCCGGTGTTGGAGCGGTCGATGGTGACCGAGGGCGTGGTGGAGGAGAGGAGATTGCCGTTGCCATCGAACGTGAGCGTGCCCAGGCCGATGGAGTTTTTGAGTTGCGCCCCGGAAGGAGTGCCGTCGGGCGACGCGGCGTAGACCTGCCAGGTGGTGCCGGTGGAGGATTTGCCGAGGAGCGAGACGACGATGTTGAGGTTCAGCGTGTTGCCGAGGGAGTCGAAGACGTTGGTGGTGGTGTAGACGGATTCGCCGTCGGCGGCGGAGGTTTTGTTCCAGGTGAAGGTGTCGCCGGTGGCGGTGCCGGTGCTGTCTTTGACGAGCAGCGAATTCTGATCGAGGGTGATGTCGTTGCCGGTGCCGGGATTGCCGACGACGAAGAGGTCGGTTGCTTTAGGATCCGTCCCGTCGGCCGTGAGGGTGACGCCGGGTGCGGGCAGCGGAGAGGGATTCGCGCCCGTCATGGTATTGATGCCAAGCGCCCCCTCCATGAAGGAGCGCAGGTCATCCAGCGTCGAAGTGCCGGTGACGGTGAACGTTTCCGTGATCGTGCGGGTGGTGGCGCTGGCCGCATTGGCGGGCGAAGTGCCTTCGGTCGCGGTGAGGGTGATGACGTCGCCGTTGTTGAAAAGCATTTTGCCGGTGACATCCGTGAGGTTGGTGAGAAGATCGGTGCTGGCCGGACGCGTGGCGCTGATGCCGCCGGAACCATTGGTGAGATAGAGCGGCGTGTTGAGCTGCGCGACTTGCGTCGGGATATTGCCGTTGGCGTCGAGCTGGCCGGAGATGTTGACGTTGGTCGTCGCCTGCGCGACGCTGGCGGCGCCGACCGGAACGGTGATGTTCGTCAGCGTGCCCGGAATGATGTTGTAGTTGTTATCGACGGTGAATCCCTGGACGAGCTGGCCGGTCCCGCTGACAAGCTGGTTCAGCCCGTTGAGCTGGAAGGAACCGTCGCGCGTGTAGACCTGCTGCGTCCCCTGCCGCAGGACAAAGAACCCGTTGCCCTGGATGGCGAGGTTGGTGTTCACGCCGGTGGCTTCGAGCGAGCCGTCGGAGAAGTTCTTGGTGATCGCGCCGGAGGTTGCCCCTAGGCCGATCTGCAGCGGGTTGGTGCCGCCAAGATTGCCCGAAGGCGCCGAACCGAAAGAGAAATTCTGGAGGAACTGCGTTTTGAAATCGAGGGCGGAAGCCTTGAAGCCGACCGTGTTGACGTTGGCGATGTTGTTGCCCACGACGCCGATCTGCTGCTGGCTAGTGGCCAGACCGCTGAGCGCGGTGTTCAGTGAGGACGTAATGCCGGCCATGATGGACCTCCATGGATATGGCGAGCGGGTGCGTATGGACCACGAACCCGCAGGGAATTTAAACACGACGTGATGGAGTGGACTCCGCCACTCCGATGGATCACGCCGCGCACGAGATTGGAAGGTCACCTCCGGCGACCTTTAACACGCGGTGATACCGGCGGCCTATGCGCCGAGAGTGCCGACCGCCGTTTGCATCGGGTTTCCGTAAGACGTCACGTTCGCGGCCGGGACTGTCTGGCCGTTGTCGAGTTTCAGGTTCACAACCCCGTTCAGGAGCTGCACGCCGGTGACGTTGCCGCTGATCGTCGTGTTGCCGGTGCCGGCGGCGGTGATCGACTTGCCGATCAGCGTGCTGGCATTGCCGAGCGACTGCTGCGCGGCGAGCGTCTGCATCCCCTGCTGGACGAGCGAGGCGTCGGATGTCGCGTTGCTGATCTGCGACAGGTTCTCCATCGAGACCGGACTGGTGTTGCCGTTGGCATCGGTGACGGCGAGATAGACCTTGTTGCTCATCACCTTCACGCCGTTGACGACGCCGGTGACATCATTGCCGTCGGTGTCTACACCGGTGACCGTCTTGCCGACGAGGTTGCCGCCGGCGCCGATCGATTGCTGCAGCGTGAGGGTGGAGAGGCTCTGGGTCATCTGCGTGTTGGATTGCAGGGTGCTGATTTGCGAAATCTGGCCGAGCATCTGGTTGGAGTCGGTGGGGTTGAGCGGATCCTGGTTGGAAAGCTGCGTGATCATGAGCTTCATGAAGTCCGCGGAAGAGAGGGCGTTGAGGCCGTTGTTGGAGGAGTTCTTGGAGTTGGCGACGGTCGCGGAGTTCAGGGCATTGGTGTTGATTGTGGACATCGTGCACCTTTATCAGTTCAGAATTCAGCGTCCAGAATTCAGGAGTCCGGTGGTCAGGCGACAAGGTCGATCGGGGCCTTGGCGTTGGCTTGCTGCCAGGTCCGGGCGAACGCGCCGGGATCCTGGGAGCGTTTGCGATTCTGCTGCGAGTCCTGGCTGTACTGCCCGGCGCTGCGGCCGTCGTTGGCGGACTGGTGCGTCTGCGCCGTGCCGGGAGCAGCGGAGGCCATTTCCGTTTTGTCCTGCGGCGCCCCGACGGCCAGCTTGTCGACCGTCACGCCCTGGGACTCGAGCACGCTCTTCAGTCTTTCCATGTTGCCTTTAAGCAAGTCACGTACCACTTCAGAAGAGCTTTGAAACTGTGCCGTCACCGATCCGTTCTGCAGCGACACCGACACGTGCAAAGTGCCCAGATTCGGCGGATTCAGGCTGATTTCGGCCTTGCTGTGCGTCGCATCCATCTTGGTGCGAAGGCCCAGAACGATCTGGTCGAACGTCTGCTCCGACTCCGTCCGCGGCGAATTCTGCGCGGCCGAGGCGGGAGTTGCGCGATTGTCGACCGCGTGGTTGGGCGAATTGTTGCCCGGAAGCGTGTTGACGGAGTTGGTGCTCTGTTGCGGCGCCGCAGGGGCGGAATCTTCCGTGTTTTTGTTTGCAACCGGCTTCATGGCTTGGGCGATCAGCGCCGCATCGGGCGTCGATGCCTGGGCCTGGGCGGGCACCGTGGAATTTGCGGTGGTTGAAGAAGCATCGGCGGGCTGCCCGTCGTGGGGGGTGTGGGCCGACGCCTTCTGATCCGCGTGTTGTGCGGCGATGGGGTTGGTCGCGGCGGGATCGAGCGGCGGATTCTTCGCGACAGGAGCGGGGGCAGCATCCCCTTTCGAGTCGGCGACGGTATTTTTGGCGGCGGCGGCGTCCGTCTTCCCGCTGCTTTTCGCAGCAACGGCAAGGGCTGCACTTGGCGACTCCGCGTCCTTTTTGGGCCCAGCATTGATCGGCGTGACGGGCGCCCTCGCGGTTTCTGCCGAGGCATCCGGCGCGAGCGTCTGCGGAGCATCGGATTGTCCCTTTGTAGAATCCCCTGGCCCTGCCGACGCGCCGGAGCCCGCCGGCTTCGCCACGCGCTTGCCTGGGTCCGGCGAGGCAGGTGCATTCACCGGCACGGCCTGAGCGGTGTCGGCGCGGGAATGCACCCCATTGATCTGTTCCGCGGAAACACGCTCGTCCTGCGGGGATTGCTGCTGCTGCGGAACGGCGGTGGCCGCAATCTGCTGCGCGGTCGGATCGCCGGACGCATCATCCGCATCCTTGCCGTCATCGTTCTCCGCAGCCCTCTTCGGCTTGGCATCCTCGGATTCGTCCGTGCCGGAGGGGCGCTGCGTCGAAGCATCGGTGCTGGAGGGCGTGGCGGAATCGTCGGTGGTTTGTGCCTGGTCTTCGGCGGGGCCATCGGCGTCCGAAGTTCTCTTCTCCGCACGCCGGGAATGCGCTTCCCGCTTGGAAGCGCTCTGGGCAGGCGGCTCTGATTTCACCGGCGCCTGTTGCTGTCGGGCGGAATCGAGAGCATCCGTGAAGGAGGGGGAATTCTCGCTGCTGGTTTGCGAAGAGCTTGTCGGCGGGTAAGAGGAGGACTTGGTCGTGCGGACGGGAGCGAAGAGGTTCGCGATCAACGACATAATACTTCCTGGTCAGGTGCCTGGTGCGGCGGCGCCACCACTGCTGCCGGCCGTGGGGGACCCTGATGCAGCGCTCGTGCCAGCCGTGCGGATGCGGTCGAGCACCTTGCGGATAAAGTCCGTCTCGCTGGGCGATTTGAACTCGCCGATGATCTCCCCCGCCCGCGAGGTGTCCATCGCCTGCAGGAACGAAGCCACCAGGTTCGGATCATCCATCGCGACGAACAGGTCCTTGACCTGCTTGGCTTTAAGTTCGTTGTACAGGTCGAGCGATTTCTGGAAATTGTCGTCCACCGCCTTCTTCTGGGCCGCGGCCACCTGCTGCTCGAATGCCCTTTTCTGGTCGGTGATTTTTTTCAGCGCCGCCTCGACGTCCGCCTGCTTTTGAACGAGCAAATCCTGCTGGTTGCGCAGCTCCTGCGCCCGCGCATCAAGCCGAAGTCGCTCCTGCTGCATCGCCTGCGCCGCAATGGCGAGGCGGTCCTGGGCACTGGCACCCAGCGTCGGATCGGGAGTTCCGCCGTCTGCGAGGCCCGGCTGCGTCGCGGGGGCCGTCGCCGGATTCGTCGCCGCCGGCGGATTCAGCATGTCGGCGATCTTCTCGTTGAACTTCTCCGGCGCCCCCTTGTGCTGCACGATCGCCACGATCGCGCCGACCTTCTGCTTGTCCAGCCGCCCCGTGCCGAACAGGTACCCCACCAGGCCGGCGGCGGCGAGCACGTTCATGATGCAGAGAAGCGAAAGAAGGGTGCCGATCTTTTTCATGGATCACCTGTTCAGGCGGGGTCGCCTGGTTCCTGTTCATCGAGGGAAACGCGCAGCATCTCGCGGATCGCCGTCTGCGTGCCGATTTCATCCATCAGGGCGGAATCCTTCCGGTCCTGCTCTTCGCGCCAGCGGCGGAATTGCTTTTCACGCAGCTTTTCGATCACCTTGCGCGCCCGCGCGGCGGCCAGGAGCTCCGCGCGGGCCGCCGCCAGCAACTGCTCCACCCGCGAGATCTGCTGCATCGTCAGCACGATCTTCATGTGCAAATTGCCCACGAACCGCTTCTCGTGGGCGATGTACTGCATGTCCAGCTTCCCGACGAGCTTCTCCGCCGCAAGCGCGCGGTTCTCACTCGAAATGCGCTCCTCGGATTCGCGGATTTCATTCACCAGCTTCTGGATCTGCTGCTGGATCTCCGCAACCCGGCGCTGCTGCTCCTTCTCAAGCTGCTTGCGATGCTCGAGGAGCGATTCCAGGCGGAAGTTGAATTTTGGTTGGGCCATCATGCACCCTTAACGCGTCACTCGTTTGGCTCGTCGCTACTTCTTCTTCGGCGCCGCCTGCTGCTGCGCCGGCCGATTCTGCTCCACAAGACGCGCCTCTTTTTCAATCAGGTTGTACAAATCCAGGAGTTGCAGCTTCGCCTGCGCGAAAGTTGTCGGCCCATCCGTCCGCTGCTGCAGAAATTCGATGATCTTCGCGTTCATCCGCACCGCCAGGTCGTTCAGCGGATTCGCCCCCGGCGTGTACGCGCCGATGTTCACCAGGTCCTCCAGGTCCGCATACGTCGCCAGGAGCTGGTTCACACGCCGAGCCATTTTCTGGTGCTCTTTGTCCGTCACATCCGGCCGCACGCGCGAAATCGACTGCAGCACGCCGATCGCCGGAAAATGCCCCCGGTTCGCCAGGTTCCGGTCCAGCCACAAATGCCCGTCCGTGATCCCCTTCACCGCATCCGCGATCGGCTCGTTGAAATCGTCCCCCTCCACCAGCACCGTGTAAAACCCCGTGATCGACCCCGTCTGCGTCCGCCCCGCACGCTCCAGCACTTCGGGCAACATTGAAAACACGGACGGCGTGTAGCCCTTCGTCGCCGGCGGCTCGCCCACCGACAGCCCGATCTGCCGCTGCGCCTGCGCCATGCGCGTCAGCGAGTCCAGCAGCAGCAGCACGTTCAGCCCCTCATCCCGGAAATACTCCGCAATCGTGCACGCCACCTTCGCCGCCCGCACCCGCAGGATCGGCGGATCGTCCGCCGTCGAAACCACCACGATCGCCCGCTTCATCCCCTCCTCGCCCAGCGAATGCTGCAGGAAGTCCTGCACCTCGCGGCCACGCTCGCCGATCAGCGCGATCACCGAAACATCCGCCGACGTGTTCTTCGAAATCATCGACATCAGCGTCGATTTCCCCACGCCCGGACCCGCAAAGATCCCCATGCGCTGCCCCAGCCCGCATGTCAGCAGCCCGTCCACCGCCCGTATCCCCGTCCCGATCGGCTGGTTGATCGGCACCCGCTTCATGCAATCCACCGACCGCACGTTCACCGGCCGATGCTCCGGCAGCTTAATCGGCCCCTTCTCATCCATCGGCTGCCCGAGCGCGTTGATTACCCGGCCGATCAGCATCGGGCTGCACACCGCGCGCTGCGACAGCGACTTCGCCCGCACCGCGTTCCCCCGTGCAATTCCATGCAGCGGCCCCAGCGCCATCACCATCGCGTACTGATTTTCAAACCCCACCACCTGCCCCGGAATTCTCAACCCCGTTTCCGTTTCGATCTCCACCGACGAATCCACCGCCACCGGCAGATCCACCACCCGCACCGTCAGCCCGCGCACCGACTCCACCTGCCCGCGCGCCACCTTCGGCTCAATCATCGAAAGCTGCTGAATGTAGTTGTCCAAAAGCGTCATGGGCATCCACTGAAAAACACTTACTCGCCGGCGAGCAGCTCGTCCGCGATCCGCTGCAACTGCGTCTCAATCCTTGCATCAATCTGCCCCGACCCGAACTTCGCAATGCACCCCCCCGCCGTCACCGTCTCGTCCGGCAGCAGTTCCACCGACTCCACCGAGCGAATCTTCGCCAGCACGTCCGGCAGGTACATCTCGATCGCCTCAATTTCCTCCGGGTGCACATGCAGCGACACCATCCGCGCGTTGCCGACCATCTTCAGCGTCTCCGCAACCGTCGCCTCCGACACGCCGCGATTCTGCAGCGCCTCCTGCCGCGTCACCCGCTCCGCAATCCCGATCGCCAGCCGCACCAGGTCCACCTTCGCATCCGCCACATGCGTCGGCATGTGCTGGTGAACAATGTCCAGCGTCTGCGTCCAGCGCGCGGAAAGGTCCTTCAACGCCTGCGAGTAAATGCCCAGCGCCTCGTCGTGCCCCGCCTTCCGCCCCTCCTCCATGCCCGCCTCGTACCCCTCCTGGTGCCCGGCATTCCGCGCCTCGTCGCGAATGTGCATCGCCTCGCGCTCGGCGTTCGACTTCGCCTCCGCAACGATCTTCGACGCCTCCGAACGCGCCCGCGCAATCAACTGCGACGCCTCGCGCTCGAGGTCCGAAAGATCCATCACGATCGCGCTCTGCATCACCCGCGGCGCGGTTTGAGCTTTCATCAGGGGCATACAACACACCGCAATTCAAGGAACACGGGCCGGCCGCCTGCGTCCCGGTTACACGATCAAATCCTTCTCGCCGCCGCGTCCGCCGATGATGATCTCGCCGGATTCCTCCAGGCGACGCACCACATCCACGATCTTCTGCTGCGCCGCCTCGACGTCGCTCACACGCACCGGCCCCATGTACTCCATGTCTTCCTTGATCAACTGAGCCGCGCGTTCCGACATGTTCTTGAAAATCTTGTCCTTCAAATCCTGCGAAGCCGTCTTGAGCGCCAGCGCCAAATCGTCGTTGTCCACTTCCTTCAGCATCGATTGGATGCCCTTGTCGTTCACCATCATGATGTCTTCGAACACGAACATCAGCCGGCGAATCTGCTCCACTAGATCCGGGTCCTCCGCCTCCAGCCCCTCCATGATCGACTTCTCCGTCGCCCGGTCCGCCAGGTTCAGCATCTCCGCGACCGTGTCCACGCCGCCCGCCTTCTCGAACGTCTGCGTGATCATCGCCGACAGCCGGTGCTCCAGACCCCGCTCCACTTCCTTGATCACCTCGGGGTTCGTCTGCTCCATGTTGGCGATCCGCTTCACCACCTCCACCTGCTTCTGCCCCGCCAGCCCCACCAGCACCTCCGACGCCTGCGCCGGCTTCAGGTGCGCCAGGATCAGCGCGATCGTCTGCGGATGCTCATCCTGGATAAACGTCAGCAGGTTCTCGCTCTCCGCCTTCTGCAGGAACGAAAACGGCGCGCTCTGGATCGTCTGGTTCACCTGGTCGATGATCTTCTTCGAAGACTCCGGCGGCAGGCTCTTCGCCAGCAGCGTCTTCGCGTAGTCCCACCCGCCCTCGTCCACGTAGCTCCGCGCCAACGCAAGCTGGTAAAACTCCCCCACCACCTCGTCCCGCATCTGCTGCGTCACCGGACCAAGCCCCGCGATCTCCCGCGAAATCTCCTCGATCTGCGGCTCGTCCAGCTTCTTCAGAATCTCCGCGGCCACGGCCTGCTCCAGCGTCAGGATCAATATCGCTGACTTCCGCACGCCGCTCAGTTCTCCCGCGTCCTGTGCCATGTGCACTCCGCTCTTACTTGCCCTTCGCCATCCACCGCTTGATCAGCGATGCCGCGTTTTCCGGGTTTTCCTTGATCATCGTCGAGACTTCATCCACCATCTTCCGGCTCTGCAGCGTCTCGTCGTCCAGCTCGATGCCTGTCAGCACCGCCTCCCCTTCGCCCGCTTCGCCGAAAATGTCGTCCCCCGTGTCCAGCGCATCCGGATCGTGCGGCTTCCGCTTGCTCTTGCCCGCGCCCGCAACGCCGCCGCCCCCGAAGAACACGCTCGGATCAATCTCGTCGCCGCCCGCCGCAGAAGGCGCCGCCTTCCGGATCATCATCAGCATCGACCCCAGGAACACCGTCGCAAACGCCAGCAGCACCAGCGGCTTGCCGTACTGCTTCGCCGTCGTCACCAGCGAACTGCTCACCATCCCCGCCTGCGCCACGTCCGCCGGGTGCAGCGCGATCGTGTCGTCGAACCAGTCCACGTTGATCTGGTCGTCGCTCTTCGCCCCGATCGTGTTCTTCGCCCGCGTCTTCGCCAGCTTGATCTGCTCGTCGATCGTGGCTCGCAGCTTGTCGTCGTCCGGATCCGCATCCTTCGAATGGCTGACCCGCCGGTAGATCGAAACAAAATAGCTCCGCGGAATGCTGATGCTCGCCGTCAGATCCTTCAAATTCGTCCCCGCCGGCAGGATCGCATTCTCCAGCGTGTGGCTGAAATGCACCTCGTTGTCCGTCGTCGTCTCGTTTTCCGTCGTCGACGTGTGCCGCCCGTTCCCCCCATCGTTCGCCACCGCCGACACGTTCGGCTTCACTCCGGGTTCACCGCCGCCGCTCCCTTCGTTGCTGCTCGTGTCCTTGCTCGTCGAGCTCTTCACCGCCGTGACCTTCCCCTTCGGGTCGTACGTGTCGATCTCCTGCTTGCGGATCGACAAATCCGGCACCGCGTTCACCGCGATCTTCACGTCCGGAATGTCGCCGAACATCGTGTACAGCTTCGCCGCCAGGTTGTCTTCAATCGACTTCTTGAACGCCAGCAGGTCCGACGGCATCGGCGCGTCGTCGCTTGGCGCCCGGTAGCTCCGCATCCCGTCCGTCAGCCGGATGTTTTCCGGCTTGATCCCCGGCACCGCCCCCTGCACCGTCGCAATGATCGCCATCACCTTCTGGGCGCTCAGCTCCTCGCCCCCCCGCGTCTTCACCGTCACCGTCGCGCTCGTCGGAATCTGGTCCCGCCCCAGCGTCGGCCGTTCCCCCATCCCGATGATCACCGTCGCATCCTGGATGTACGGAAAGCTTTCCAGCGTGTTCGCCAGCGTGGTCCCCAGCGCCACGTTCCACTTCCGCGCCGACATCCCATCCGTTTCCAGAAGGTTGCTGTCCCGCACCAGCGCCGCAAATGCCGTCGTCGTGTCCTTCGGCAGCGCCTGCTCCGCAAACAGCTCCCCGCGAATCTGGTACGCCTTGTCCGCCGGCACCAGGATCTTGTCCCCCTGCACCTGGTACTCGTACTTCCCCTTCAGGCTCATTTCCGCCCGGTTGATCTCCTCCGCCGACATCGACTGCGGAATCAGCGTCACCATCTCCGGCTTCGCCGAAAACGTCACCGTGAAAAAGATCACCGCCACCATGATGACGATCAGCAGCCCGATCGTCAGCCGCTGGCTCACCGTCAGGGCGGCAAGTTGCACGCGAAGGGTATTGAGATATTTCCGGAGAAATTCCATGGCGTCCATGCCTCGTGGGACCGTGTGAACACTGTCCGGTTCCATCATCAATGATGGAAGTCGACCGCTCCGCAGTCGTATCGTGTTCATCGGTCAGAGGATGCAGCGCCCATCAGGAGAATTTTGCAGATGAGCCGCAGAACCTGCGCGACGCGCAGATTTTGCGTTCCCTCAGGTTCGTTTTTCCGGGAGACCCGCCCCTTACACCCGCAGGTTTTTCACTTCGTCGTAAGCGTCCTGCAGCTTGTTGCGAATCTGCGTCAGCATGCTGAACGCCATCGTCGCCTTCTGGCTCGCCGAAATCACTTCCGCCATGTTCTGCGACTTGCCCGTCACGTAATTGTCCAGCGTCTTGTCCGCATCCTGCTGCAGTTGGTTCACCTCGTTGAGGTTCTTCATCAGGAGGTCTTTGAAACTGCCGCCCTCGCCCGGCGTCGCGTTCGTCTGCGTCTGCGTGCAGTTGCCGGTCGTCGATTGCCCGACCTGCAAGCCACGAAGAGTGTTGTTCAGTGCGTCCACGGTTTATTCCCTCGGCGTCCGGTTCACTTCCGCATCCCCGAACGGTTGCTCTATCTTGCCACTTTTATGCCAGGAGATGCAACGTCGAATTCATCATCGACTTGGTCGTCTCCACCGCCGTAATGTTTGCCTCATACGCCCGCGTCGTCTCCAACGCGTTCACATATTCCGTCGAAAGATTCACATTCGGATAACTTACCCACCCCTGCGAGTCCGCCGCCGGATTCCCCGGTTCGAACTCCTTCCGGAATTCGCTCTGGTCTTCCTCGATCGACTTCACCCCCACGCCCACGCCCCCCTCCGCCGTCCGCTGCGCCTGGAACACCGGAAAAATTCGCCGATACGGCGCCGGCTTCCCGTCCGGGCCGATCACCGTGTCCACGTTCGCAATATTCGAGGCAATCGTGTCCAGCCGCAGCCGCTGGGCATTCAATGCACTCGTCGAAATGTCAAAAGCACCGAACATTCATTCCCCTAAAGTGCAGCCGACGCCCTCGTCGGCCATTCTCTTCCTCAGCAGGCCGCTTTACGCCTGCATCTTGATCGCCTTCGCCGTCAGGTCATACCGGTTCTTCAGCAACTGCGAAATCGTGTTGTGCGCCATCGCATTGTCCGCCAGTTGCCCCATCAGGTACTCCATGCTCCGCACGCCCCGGTCATGAAAACCCACGTTATTCACCACTTCCGCCGGCTTCACCTGCACCGTCGAAACGCCCGGGGTGAAATCCACCACGCCGTTCGACTCCGGCTCATAGTCGTTGTTGTTCGACGCCCACTTCCGCGCCACCGCCTCCTGCAGCGACTTCTGAAACGCCGCCACCGAGACGTCCTTCTGCACATACCCCGGCGTCGAAACGTTCGCGATGTCCTCCAGCAGCACATTGTGGCGCTGCTCCGTGAAGTCGAGCGTTTGCTCGAGCATCCGAATCGTGGGGCTGGAGATAAGCGAGTCGATCATGCGGATTCCATTTCCAGGTCGCTGGTTCTATTGCAACGATCGTGCCAGTGGATTCCCGTCCCTAAACCTCGGGAAATCCTGCACCTCCCCATCCAGGGGAGCGCAGGTGTTGCGCCTCCACGCGCAACCGCTGCGCGAGACGCTCACGATTCCACCAGGATCCCATCATCCTTCAACTTCTTCAGCTTCATCCCCAGCGTCCGCAGCCCGATCCCCAGCTCCTTCGCCGTGCGCAGCCGATGCCCGTTGTGCTTCTCCAGCACCTTCAAAATCGTCCGCCGCTCCAGCTCCTCCAGCACCCCGTTCCCTTCCACCATGTTCGCCACCACTTCCTCGTTCACCCCGATCGTCGCCAGCCACGGGCTGATCGTGCTCGCCCGGATCGTCTCCCCCATCTCCAGCACCACGCTTCGCTCGCAGATGTTCTCCAGCTCGCGCACGTTCCCCGGCCAATGATACTTCTGCAAAAGGTCAATCGCCTTCGCCTCGAATACCCGCACCGGCCGTCCGTCCCGCTGCCCAATCCGCTGCAGGAAATGCTCGCACAACAGCGGCACATCCTCCAGCCGCTCCCGCAACGGCGGCAACGCAATCGGCACCACGTTCAACCGGTAAAACAAATCCTCCCGGAACTTCCCCTGCTTCACCCAGTCCGCCAGGTTGCGATTCGTCGTCGCAATCACCCGCACATCCACCTGCTGCGTCACGTTCCCGCCGACGCGCTCAAACGCCCGCTCCTGCAGCACGCGCAACAGCTTCGCCTGGATCCCCAGGTCAATCTCCGAAATTTCATCCAGCAGCAGCGTCGACTGATCCGCCAGCTCAAATCGCCCCTTCCGCAGCTTGTCCGCCCCCGTAAACGCCCCCTTCTCATGCCCGAACAACTCCGATTCCAGCAGGTTCGCCGGCAACGCCGCACAATTCAAACACACCATCGGCCGCGAAGACCGCGCGCTCTGCGAATGAATCACCTGCGCCACGTTCTCCTTCCCCGTCCCGCTCTCCCCCGAAATCAGCACCGTCGCGTTGCTGCTCGCCGCCACCTGCTTGATCCGCTCCTGCACCTCCCGCATCTGCCGGCTCCCCCCCACCAGCACCTTCGGCGGCGTCGCCTCCGCGTTCGCCCGGAACGCCTGGTTGTCCGCCACCAGCTTCGTGTGCTCCACCGCCCGATCCACCACGACGAGGATCTCATCGCTCTCGAACGGCTTCTGCACGTAATCAAACGCCCCCAGCCGCATCGCCTGCACCGCCGTGCTGATCGTCGCAAACGCCGTCATCAACACCACCGGCACATCCGGCTGCTCCCCGCGAATCTTCTGCAACAGCTCAATGCCATCCATCTTCGGCATCTTCAAATCCGTAATCACGCACGACGGCCGATGCTGCCGCACCAGCGCCGGCGCCTCCGTCGGATCCGCCGTCGTCACCGCCTTGTGCCCCGCACGCGCCAACGCCAGCGACAGCGAATCCCGCATCATTTCCTTGTCATCAACAATCAGCACAGTGGCCATATCCGCTTCCTTGCTTCAATGTTTAGCCCCGGCCCTCGGGCCGGGGAGTCGATCCTTCACAGCACGATCCGAAACCGCGCCCCACGATCCGGCGCCACCCGATTCTCCGCAAAAATCTGTCCCCCATGCGCCTCAATGATCCGATGCACAATCGCCAGCCCCAGCCCCGTCCCCGAATGCTTCGTCGTAAAAAACGGATTAAACACGCTCTCCAGGATCTTCTCCGGTATCCCCGGCCCATTGTCCTCTATCAGCAACGCTACCCGCGCCCCATCACCCTTCTCCAGCGAAATCCGAATCTTGCCCCCCCCCACCCCCGCCGCCCCCCTAGCCAGCGCCCCAGTGAAACCCCCGGTCAAAACCCCCCCCGGCAGCCAATTGCCCACCACAATCACCC
>JBQCGD010000028.1:0-47684 GCA_051955985.1 Phycisphaerae bacterium
GGTTGGGAGGGCTCGATCTTTTTTTTGGGGCGCTTTTTGTGCGGTTACTCTTCCGCCGCCGGGGGCTTCGCCAACACTTTAGATTTGTTCGTGGACGGGGGAATGGCGGGGGGGGTGGGGTTGCATGCGGGTTTGGACGCAGTTGCCGCAGAGGAAGAATTTGGCGGCGTTGGGGTAGTCGGTGGAGTCGGTGTCGTCGCCTTCGACCCACTGGCGGCAGGCGACGTTGGTGGCGCCGCAGAGGGCGCACATGGTGGGGGAACCGCCGTTTCTGAGGACGAGTTGTTCGGAGAGTTTGGGGTGTTTTTTGAGTTCGCCGCGGCCGCGGGCGGGGAGGACTTCGTGGGCGAGGTGGTGGCGTTTGAGCCATTCGTTGATGGGTTGGACTTCGTCTTCGTCGCAGAACCGGATCCAGGCGCGGAGGGATTGGTCGAAGAAGAAGCCCATGTCTTCGAGGCGTTCCTGGATGAGGGGATCGGGCCAGGAGGTGAGTTTGACGGTTTTTCTTGCGAGCATGGGAGTGGGTATACAGGGGGGGCGACGGAGAAGCAAGGATGAGGAGAGGAGGGAGGGTTGAGAATCAAGAATCAAGAATAAAGAATCAAAAAGGGGGAGGGGTTTCTTGCTTCTTGCTTCTTGACTCTCGCTTCTTGATTCTTCCCCGGGGTCAGAGGCCGAGGACGTTGGCCATGGTGTAGCGGCCGGCTTTTTGTTTGGCGAGGAAGGCGGCGGCGCGGAGGGCGCCTCTGGCGAAGGTGTCGCGGTTGGTGGCGACGTGCTTGATTTCGATGCGTTCGCCGGGGGTGGCGTAGTAGATGGTGTGTTCGCCGACGACGTCGCCCATGCGGACGGCGTGCATGCCGATGGTGCCTTTTTTGCGGAGAGCGTCGTGGCCCTCGCGGCCGTGGATGAGGTCTTTTTCCATGGAGCGGCCGGTGGCGTGGCAGATGGATTCGGCGAGGGAGAGCGCAGTGCCGGAGGGGGCGTCTTTTTTGAGGTTGTGGTGGGCTTCGACGATTTCGATGTCGTAGGGTTCGCCGAGTTGCCTGGCGACCTGGGCGGCGACGGCGAGGAGGACATTGACCCCGAGGGAGGTGTTGGTGGCCTGGAGGATGGGGATGGTGTTGGCGGCGTCGGAGATGAGGTCCTGGTCGGCGGGGGTGAGGCCGGTGGTGCCGACGAGGAGGGCGATTTTGCGATCGACGCATTCTTTGATGAGGGCGCGGGTGTTGGCGGGGGAGGAGAAGTCGATGATGACGTCGGGGTTTCCGGCAAGGGAGGCGGTGAGGGCGACACCGATGGCGTTGGCGCCGGCGATGGTGCCGGCGTCTTTGCCGAGGACAGGGGACTGGGGGGCGTCGATCGCGGTGGTGATTTTGAAGAGGTCGTGCTGTTCAGCGGCGAGGGCGATGAGGCGTTTGCCCATGCGGCCGGCGGCGCCGGAGATGCCGAGGGAGATGGTGGACATGCGAATGGTTCCTCTGATGGGGTAAGAGGGACCATTGTAGCGGAGAAGTCGGAAGACAGAAGCCAGTAGGCAGAAGTTTCGGGGTCAGGGCTCTTCTGACTACTGACTACCGACTACTGACTTCTGGCTTCTTCTCGATTCAGACGCGGCCGTAGATATATTCGTTGAGGTAGTGAATGGTGATGGCCTGGCCGACGGCGTGGAAGGCGTTGATGTCGCCGATGGAGATAAGGCCGACGAGGTGGCCGTCGCGTTCACAGACGGGGAGGTGGCGGATGCGGCGTTCCTTCATGATGGCGCCGACTTCATCGACATCGGTATCGGGGGTGCAGTAGGCGATGTCGGCGGACATGACGTCTTCGACGAGGGTGGACTGGGGGTCGCGCTGGGCGGCGACGATGCGGGTGAGGACATCGCGTTCGGTGAACATGCCGACGACGTGTTCACAGCCGTCGCCTTCGACGGAGACGACGAGGGAGCCGATTTTGTGGCGGTTCATCATTTGAGTGGCTTCGAGGATGGTGGCGCTGGGGGAAATGCAGTGGACGCGAGCATCTTTTTTGGCGAGCAAATCCGCGACTGTGGCCATGGGTCACCTCAAGAAATGGAACCGGAACCGACGGGAAAATCGGGGAAGATGTGTTCCCTGCACCATACCGGCGGGACGGGACGCATGCAATAACGTGAATATTTTCCCGAAGTATTTTCTTGAGTCAGGAGACAGAAGGGAAGAGAGGGGGTCAGTGGTGGCTTTGCTGGGCTTTGCGTGCGGCGAGCTGGGAGCGGAGGAAGTCTTTGAAGGTGGGGAGGCCATGGCTGGACCAGGCGGCTTCGATGCGCTCGCCGAGTTCCTTGTTGCTGGTGCGTATGGAGGCGAGCCAGGTTTCATCGGGGGAGCCGGGGGCGGCGTGGAGGTGACGGTCGTGGGCGTCGACGCGGAGGAGGAGCATGGTGGAGGGGGGCGGGGCGGGTTCGATGATGAGTTTCATGTGGGGGTAGAGGGGCTGCCCGAGTCGCAGGGCAAAACCGTGCAAAGTTGCACTTTTTTCGGTCTCAAGGAGGAATTCGGGGACGTTTTCGGACGGGGAGAGGTCCTGGATGGGCTTTGCGCGGGATTGGGTCGGGGGGGGCACGTTGCCGGAGGGATAGGCATTCTTCAGATACAAGTCAATCGCTTGCTGGAGGATATAAGCGGGGATGGGGGTCATGCCGAACTTCCTAAAGGCGCCTACGATTGTATCGGCCCTGCAACCGGAGGGACAGTCCTATGAGCTTTAGGAAGCAGCGAAGAGTTGCGGAAACCGGGCGACAATCGGCCCGATATACGTACAATAAGTGGCCCGAGGCTGCGAGAGCGGGCCGCGGAGACGAGAAAGGGCGGAAGTACAGGTATGTCCACCACGGTTCTGGTTGTTGAAGACGACCTCGAGATCAACGAATTGCTCGGCGAGTACCTGTCGCTGGAGAACATCAAGTACCTGCAGGCGACGACAGGGCAGTCGGGGATTCACCAGGCGGCTTCCACCCATCCGGACGCGATGATTCTGGACTTGATGCTGCCGGACATCAATGGGTTCGAGGTGGCCAAATCGCTGAGCACCAAGCGGGCGACGTACGATATTCCGATCGTGATTCTTTCCTGCATGTGCCAGGAGTGCGACAAGCAGCGAGGGTTTGCGTCGGGGGCGTTGTATTACATGAACAAGCCATTCCTGCCGGATGACCTGCTGAACACGTTGAAACAGGCGCTGGAGTGGAAGGAATCGCTGCGAAGTCGGGCGCCGGAGGGGACGGTTACGCTGGGGGGATCGGAGGCGCTGGTGTGCGCCCAGGGGATCAACCAGATGGTGGCGGACATTTTTTCGCGAACGGATCTTGCGGACGCGACGGTGGGGCAGATTCGGGAGGCGGTGGAGACGCTGGCGGGGTGGGCGGGAGAGTGGAATCAGGATCACAAGACGCAGATTCAGGTGTTGCTGGAATACCGGATTCAGCCGGGATCGGGGAGCAGCGGGGCGCCGGCGACAATTGAATGGCGGATTTCGGAAAGCGAACCGGGGATGCTGGCGGACGCGTTTTTCAAGCCGGCAAAGGAGGCTTCGGCGGGTCTGCTGGGCTGGGGGACGGGGAGCCTGCTGGTGAAGCCGATCGCGCCGATTGCGCCGCCGTCGAAATGGCTGCAGGTGCTGGCAAAGACGGGGGCGGCGCGGTTTGAGAAGGACTCGAAGAGCAACACGGTGCGATTCACGCGGAATGGGGGCAGCCCGGCGGGGAACGGGGACGCGGTGGTGCCGGTGGTGGAGATTGATGGGAATCGATTTCCGACGCGGCTGAGGGACGAGGCGCTGGCGGCGAAGCGGAAGTAAGGGGCGCGGGAAAGGTCGGAGAATCAACGAGGCCGATCATGCATCGGTGGCGGGGGGTTCTTCCTCGTCAGGCGGCTTTTCGCCAGCGACGTGCATGCGTTCGCCGGCGATTTTCCAGGCATCCACGTACTGGGTCTTCTCGCGGCGGCGGATACTTCCGCGGTCGCCATAGCGGACCCATTCCCGGAAGGTGGCGAAGAAACCGACGAGCAGCAGCATGCATATGAGCACGAACGCAAGCAGCATTGTCATCTGGACGATCCAGCGAGCCTTGGCGCTTTCCGGTGCCTCGTGCAGGCCGGGACGGGTGTTGGGTTGCGTCGCAACCGCAATTTTGTCGGCCTCTTCCGCGCCTTTCAGGACCGGTTCCACCCCACGGATCCAGAGCCCCAGGGCCAGGAGCGCCAGGGCGACGGTGACGATCGTGACGAGCATGGCTCGATAGGGCATGTGAAGCCTTTGCGAAAAGGTTACCAGCCGGTGTCCTGACGGGGGTTGAACGGGTGGCGTTTTTCGATGTCGGCGAGTTGCTGCTTTTCTTCGTCGGAGAGGCCCGTGGGAAGCAGGACGAGGATGCGGCAATACTGATCGCCGCGGGAGCCGTCGCGCTGGGTGACTCCCTTTTCCTTGATGCGGAGGCGTTTGCCGCTCTGGATGCCGGCGGGGATCTTGAGTTCGACGCGGCCGTCGATGGTGGGGACGCTGATGGTGACGCCGTTGAGGGCCTCGGCCATGGAGAGGGGAAGGTCGAGGAGGATGTCGTTGCCCTCGCGGCGGAAGTAGGCGTGGGGTTCGACGTGGACGAGGATGAGGAGGTCGCCGCGTCCGCCGGGGCCCGGCTGGCCTTTTCCGCGGACCCGGACCTTGGCGCCTTCGTTGACGCCGGGGGGGATCTTGACGCTGATGGTTTCGTCGATGGAGCGGTCTGGGGAATTGAGGCGGACTTCAACGGTGGTTCCGCGGATGGCCTGTTCGAAGGAGATGGTGACGGGGTAGGAGATGTCGTCGCCGGTGGCGCGTTCGGAGACGCCATTGCCGCCGCCGGCCGCACCGGGCCATGCGCCGCCGAAGGGATTGCCCCCCCCACCGCCGCGACGGCCTCCGCCGGTGCCGGCCCCGCGGCGACCGCGGGCGCCGCCGCCCATGAAGGATTCGAACAGATCGTTCAGGTCGACCTCGCCGAAATCGACGGTCGCGCCCCCGGGGGTCTGGGTGGCGTAGCGGAAACCGCCGGCGCCACGACCTGCGCCGGCAGCGCGGGCGGCGGCTTCGGCAGCGGCGGCGCTATCGACGCCGGCGTGGCCGAACTGGTCGTAGTTTTCGCGTTTCTTGGTATCGCTCAGAACGTCGTACGCTTCCTGGACTTCCTTGAATTTCGCTTCTGCGGCAGCGTCGTTCTTATTGACGTCCGGGTGGTATTTGCGGGCGAGCTTTCGGTACGCCTTTTTGATTTCGTCGGCGGAAGCGGATCTCCCGATTCCCAGGATTTCGTAGTAATCTCTTTTGCTCGGCATAACGTATCTCTGCTGTAACCAGACAAAGTCTTCGGGCCATTATAGGTCAAATAACGGAAGCGCGGCACCCGTACGTCCGATACAGGTAGTGGACGGATTCTAGGTTGTGTACACTGGCTGGATTCCGTTTGACCGTGAATAGCGCGTCGCGACCTGCTCGCAAGGGTGTTAGAGTGATACCGTCTGCAAAAAATATGGCTGGGAGCAGCGAGCGACCGGCTGGGGACACCTCACCGACCGGGGTGATGGTCCCGCTGACGGTGCAAGAGTCGACAGTTCAAGCGGCGCCCTCGGTGGGAACGCGCGTGCTAGCGGGTAGCTCGTGGGTCATGATCCAGTCAGTCGTGGCGCAGGCGTTGCAACTCGGGGCACGGGTGGTGGTATACCGGCGGCTCAGCGAGGACGAGATTGCGATTGCCACGTGGTCGCTGAGCGCCAGTATGTTTCTTTCCTGGCTTGCCCCGCCGATTGGCGACGTCCTGGTGCAGCGGCAGCGGCACTTCGCTCGTTGGGCGAACACTGCCTTCTGGGTAACGGCGGCGGCTTCAACATTAGCGTTGGTGAGTGGCGCGATACTCGCTCCCGTTTTCGGATGGTGGTACCACAGCTGGCAGGTGGTGGTACTGGTGGTTCTCGCCGGCGCAACATCAGCGTTTGGCAATCTTCCCGCGGTCTGGGTGGCGGAGAAGACGATTGCATTCCGTTTCCGGAAAATCGCTCAAATCGCGGTTGTGGGCTCGATCATTACAGCCGCACTGACAATTGGGATGGCCATTCTGCGGATGGGGGCCTGGACGATGGTCATCCCCACGCTGATCGCCAATATTGCAATGTTCGTGTTGTACGTTCGCGATTCGCAGTTCCGCCCAGGCAAGCCGGCGCGCCTGCGCCGGGCAATTCTGCTGATTCGGCCAAGCATGTCACTGTCTGTTGGCGCCTTTTTCTCACAATTGGTCATGCAGGCAGACACATTCTTTGTCGGCCTATACCAGCGTGGATCGCTTGCGCCGTACCAAATGGCCTATGCGCTCTCCTGCCAACTCGTGCAGTTGCTGTCGAAGAGCCTCCGAAGCGTGCTGCTGACGGCATTCAGCGGGTTGCAGAAGGATGCACAGAGGCGAGAGGGAAGCTACCTGGAAGCGCTGCGGCTCGCGTGCGCGGTAAGTATGCCCGTGACGATTCTGCCAATTCCAGCGGCACCGCTCATTGTGCTGACCGTCTTTTCGAGAAAGTGGGCGAACGCGACGTCGCTGTTCCAGATATTCCTCTTCGGAATGGGGTTTTTGGTCGTGTATGCAATTGCATTCACATCGATGCAATCGCGGGGTATGTTCCGCCGGTACCTGGTAACGAACATTCTGCTCGGGCTTGGATTTTCCGCGATTATCTGGCCGACGACTGCGCGAGGAAGCGTGCAGCAGGTGGCGATGACGGTGGTAACCATTTATGTGGTAACGTCAATACTTTGTGCGGCCGCAGCTTCGCCATCGTCCGGCCGCCACCGTCTGAACATTTTGATGAGTATTCTGCCGCCTTTTTTGATAGCGATTGCTGGTGCGACGGCGGGATATTTCGTCGGGCAGCTGATTCCCGGCGGCGTAATGGGATATGCAGGAGCCGCGGTTTCGTTGCTGGCAGGTTCCGCAGTCTACGGACTCGGTGCCTTAGTGTTGATGCGACGCACGGTAAGGACAACAGCCGCAAGGGTCAGCGATTTCATCGCTCACCGCCGGAGAAGGCAGGGGGCCTGAATTTGCAAATAAGTTCTAATACCCCCCCAATAGCATCGACTTCCGAACACGTGTATAAACCATGTCCCCCGAACGGAACTGTTCAAATGGAGCGTCCATGAAAAACGCCATCAAGCGTGTCGTGAACATTCTACCCACGCCGATCGTCTTTCACATTCACAACACCATACACATCCTCACGGGGAAACACGGGAAGTCGCGGCACCTGGAGTACATTGCAAAGTGGCCCGATCCGCCGATCGTGGTTGCAGGCCCTTTCAAAGGGATGGTGTTTACGCGACAGACGTATTCGAGCGCGCTGGTTCCGTCGCTGCTAGGAACCTACGAGAAGGAAATCCATCCGGCGGTGGAGGCGCTCTGCAATTTCGGATTTGATGTACTGGCGGACATTGGCGCGGGAGAGGGCTATTACGCCGTGGGGATGCTGCTGAAAAATAAGAGCGCGATCACCATCGGGTATGAGATGTTCAAGCCGGCGAACCACGTTCTTCATCGTGTAGCGAAACTCAATGGGGTCGGTAATCGACTTGTGCGGCCCGGCATGTGCACGGCGGAAAAACTAAGCGCCGCGTTGCGGAAAGCAAAGCGCCCGGCAGTGATCTGCGACTGCGAAGGGGCGGAGGATTTCCTTCTGGATCCGACGGCAATTCCGGAGTTGAGACGAGCGGCGATTCTCGTGGAGTTGCACGATCACGAGCGGGCCGGCGTTTCGGACCGTGTCCGGGAACGCTTCGCTTCAACGCACGATGTTACGGTTTATCGCACAACCGGCAGAAGCATGTCTGACTTACCGGAAGGGTATTCGATGACTCCACGGGAGTTGGAAGAGCTGGTTGTGGAGCATCGCGGAGTGCCGCAATTGTTTTATCTGTTGATGCCGAAGGCGTGAGCACCGTCGACGTCAACGCATCATACGTGCGCGGAGCATATTTTTGATGCCTGTCGGCACGAATCGTCGCCAGCCGCCTCCGATTTTCAGGGGAACAAAAGGCTGTCCGTGACGGTTTGCGATGTGGGGGGCGGAATGGAGGTCGCGCAGTACGGGTTCGTAGTTCCGCGCCATCGCCTCCACCGAAAAGCGATTGCGGACATCCTGGGCCCCGGCGATAGCCATTTTTTCGCGTAAGGCGACGTCCTGCACGAGCCGCCGGATCTTGGAGGCAGCCGCGATCACATCGCCGATCGGAAAAAGCATTCCGGTGATATCGTCCTGGACAACGAAATCGGTTGTGCCTGAAATGCGAGAGGCGACGGGAACGCAGCCCCCGGCCATCGCTTCGATCAGCGTATAGCCAAATCCTTCAAACCGAGAAGGCATCAACAGCACATCGTGGGAAGCCATGATGTGTGGAACGTCGCCGGGGGAGATACGGCCGAGGAAAGTGCACTTGGTTTTATAGGGTTCGCACCGTCGGTGAAGTTCGGGCAGGTCGGGGCCGTCTCCCGCGATTGTGAGGTGTACAGGCACATCGACAAGATTTTGAAGTATTCTCGGAAGCCAGTAGACGCCCTTGTCCGCGTCGACAATACGGCCGAGGGAAAGCAGGCGGGAGGTCGGACCATCCGGGCCGCGTTGAAAGTGGTCATACGCCTGAAAGCTGAGGGCATTGGGGATTGCATAAATAGCATTAAGGTTGAGATTCAGTCGTTTTCGGAGGTCATCTTTGACCCGCGGCGCAACGCCGACGACGGCGTGAACGTAGGGAGCAACCGCCTTGGCAGCTGAATAAGTGCCGGGAGTGATGCTGTGGACGATCATCACCCGCTTGACGTGATCCGGGAGGTACGCCGCGACGCTCATTTCAAGCAGACTAGTCAGGACGTTGATAAATACTATTTGATATCCGGACAGCACCTCGAGCAAGGCGGCACCGTTTTCAGCCGGAGATCGGCCGGATGAATCGATGAGGCGGCCGCGGGCCATTTCGCGATGGAAGGCGGGGTCAGAGAGGATCCGTTGTGGACTCGATGTAATGCCGACCCAGTCGAGAGCGACATTCAGCGACGCGAGGGCTTCGCGCAAGGCGGTAAAAACCGTGAAAGTTCCCCCGGTATGCGGCACTACGAGGAAGGCGGCTTTCTGTTGGGTCATGGCTGTCGCCGGTCGTCAATCACTTTCGCGAAACAATATCCTGTTAATTTTGTGCCATTTTCCGCCGAAAGCAAATTGATCGGCCAATGTTTTCGCGATGAAAGACTTTTCATGCGCGCTTTTGCTATATTCGTTGTTTCAGTCCCATATTTGATCGTTCTGACCTGAGCATGAGAAGGTTTGTGCCATGACCCAGATGGACGCCCCTATTCTGATGTATGACCCTCCCAGAAGGATGGGAGTCCCCCAGGTTTGCATGTGCATAGGCGGGATTGTGTGGGGCGCACTGACGGCATTTGCCCTCGGGCTGGCGTCGATCTCGACGTCCGCGTTGACTGTGCAGGGAGGCGGGCTGCTGATTGGCATGCTGATGGCGACCCTCGGGCATCCCGCGGTCTGGGCGCGAGGTGCACGAACCTGGCCGACTGTCTTCGCACTGGCCAACGTTATCGGCGCCGCGATGGCGACCGTCATGACGAACTCAGAACCGACATCAGTGATGCGATATGTGCTGCTTTTGCCGACGACCATCATGTTTGCAGGGATGGCCAGATCGAATGCGTCGCTCGTGGGAGCCATGCGGCTTGGCCTGACGATCGGGGGTTTGACACTCGTGTTCTCCACGCTCAGTCACGCGGACTGGGGGCAGTTACTCAATCCTCATTATCGCTACTGGGCGTTCCTAAACCCAAACGGAGTCGCATTTATCTCGGCGATGACGTGCATCAGCCTGTTGGATTACGCCTACCGCTTTTTACGCAAGGGCGTCATCGGGCTGCCGCTGCAGGCGGGGCTGATCGGTCTGATCGCCAGTTGCGCTTTGGTGATGCTGGTGACGAAGTCCCGCACCGCGACGCTGGCACTCTTGTGCGGGACGGCAACGTACTTTTTCTTCAAACTTGGCCGAAGAGCGGCCGTTGCCACTCTGATCTTCACGGCGATCATGGCTTTCTTTCTCTCCGCCGTCGTCAACTTCGGTGAGACCGGCTCCGAAATCTCAAAAGTCTTCTCACTCTCGGACAAATATCGCTCAATCGACTCGGGCACGGGACGCTTTGCCGGCTGGGCAATCATCGTGCGCGATCTCTGGCTCCCGCATCCGCTCTTTGGCATTGGCCCGTCGAATGCCGAGATGGAAATCGAAGCATTGGCGGGCATTCCGGGCGCCCATAATGGCATCTTGCGGAATCTCGTGGAGGGTGGCCTTGCGACAGCGTTGCCGCTGATTTTGTGGGTGATGGTGGCGTTCAAGCGCGGCTGGAAGCTTCGCCACACCGAACGCGGGACCATCCTCTTGGCCCTGCTGGTCGGCGGGTTTGTGGAATCCGGGGCGGAAACAATGTTCTTCAGCCTCGGGAATCCGGGCAGTTTGCTGTTCATCTTGGCCGCATGCGCCTTGTTGATTGACGACCCCACAGATTTTCCGGAGGCCCCGGAGCAGCACACGCAGTACCCGCTGGCCCCTTCAACTGCTTGACTCTTCAACTGCTTAACATTGTGCGGGCGGCAACGGCCTGCGCCGCTTTTGGGCAGCGTATGTCAACACGCCTCCGCAGATGACAACGAAAACCGAAACGACAACGGCATTGGACGCATGATCCAGATGTTCGAAGCTGTCGACGTTCAGCACCGCAGTTTTCGGGTGTCCGGGGAATACGTAGCAGATGTGGTCAAACTGCGGCAGGGGGATATCCCGGCCGGAAAGAACTGCTTCGTCGTGGTATTTGTTCCAGAAATCCATATGGCCGCTGTAATAGTTCTCCCCCTGGTAAGAATACACGAACACCGAGCCATTGTTCGTGACGCCGCACGGCACCTTATCCCAATGGCTGCCCGCCCAGATCCCCAGCAAAATCGGCCACAGGAGCAAGTACAGGAGAATGAACAGCACGGCCGTCCAAATGATGAAAAGGATTCTTTTTGACACTGGGCATCTCAGTATAAGACAGTTCCTGGCTGAATTATGGGCGAATTTCTTCTGCGCCACCAGCCTCGACGACACACGTCCAGTCTCGCGGCTCGATCGCAAAACGGCGGAATATTGGCCCTGGCAAATTCTTTCCTCGGCCCAGGGAAGTTGGATCTTTCTCTCCCCACGCTAACGAAAATCCGCTACACTCACCGGTCTTCCCTCCGCTGGCGCAATGCCAATGCGCAGTGTGTGAGGGGCAACCCAAAGGATTCTTCCATGTCGAATCAGCCCCAGTCGTCGAAACCCGCCGCCGCCCCGCAAGGGTCCAAAATGGACCGGCTTGTGGCCCTCTGCAAACGCCGTGGGTTCATCTTTCAGTCCTCCGAAATCTACGGCGGCATTAACGGGTTCTGGGATTACGGGCCGTTGGGCGTGGAACTCAAACGCAACCTGAAGGACGCCTGGTGGCATGACATTGTCCGGGCGCCGGAGAAAGGGCCGAACAACGAGTACCTGGAGATGGTCGGGCTGGATGCGACGATCATCATGAACCCGAAGGTGTGGGTCGCTTCCGGCCACGTCGGCGGTTTTTCGGATCCAATGGTCGACGACCGAGAGACGAAGGCTCGTTATCGCGCCGACCACCTTTTTGTAATAAGAAGCACCAATGACACGGGTACGAATTTGATGTTTGCTTTCGTTGGTGGAGATGACAAGTCGACGGCAAACGCAACGAAACGGCTGGCAAAATATGAAAAGACTTCGGGCATAGCATCAACGTCGACGCACGTGAAGCCACTCGCGGATGTTCCACTTACCGAATATCACCGCGTGGTGGCTCCTGAGGCGGAAAAGCCCGGCACCCTCACGGAGCCTCGCCAGTTTAATCTGATGAACGAGACGTTCGTGGGAGCCGTGCGTGACGAGAGTTCAAAGGCGTTCCTTCGTCCTGAAACCGCACAAGGCATTTTTGTGAACTTCCGCAATGTCGTGGACACGTCGCGTGTGAAAGTGCCGTTCGGCATCGCCCAGGTCGGCAAGGCGTTCCGCAATGAAGTCACGCCGCGGAATTACACCTTCCGCTCACGCGAGTTCGAGCAGATGGAGATCGAATTCTTCATCCGCCCAGATACCGCCCACGAATGGTACAAGTTCTGGCGTGATTCCCGCTTCAAGTGGTGGCAGTCGATCGGCCTCACGAGCGAGAACCTCCAACTCCGCGAGCATGACAAGGACGAACTCGCCCACTATGCCAAGGAAGGGGCCGGCACTTCGGATATCGAGTACAAATTCCCGTTCACCGATCCCGGCTTCGGCGAGCTCGAAGGGGTCGCCCACCGCACCGACTTCGACCTGCGCCAGCACGCCCAGCACTCGGGCCTCGGCGACAAGCTCAAGTACTTCGACCAGGACCTGCAGGTGCAGCTCATGGCCCAGGGCGTCGCGAAGGAAGAGATCGACAAGCGCTGCAAGTACTTCCCGCACGTCATCGAGCCCTCGGCCGGCGCCGATCGCGGCACGCTTGCCCTCCTGTGCGAGGCCTACACCGATGATCCCGGCCGACCTTCCGGCGTGGTGATGAAATTCCACCCGCGCATGGCGCCGATCAAGGCCGCCATCTTCCCGCTAGTCGATAAGGATGGCATGCCGGAGATTTCGCACAAGATTTATGACGATCTTCGCCAGACCTGGAATGTGCAGATTGATGTCAAGCAGGCGATCGGCAAGCGCTACGCCCGCATGGATGAAGCCGGCACGCCGTTCTGCTTCACCATCGACAGCCAGACCCTGCAGGACCAGACCGTCACCGTTCGCCATCGCGACACGCTGCAGCAGGAGCGGATCAACATCGCGCAGATTCGCCCCTACCTGGCCGACAAGATGAAATAATCCCCAACGTACCGCAACATGCGAAGAGTTTGCGTGGAATACCGAGAGTGTCGCGTATACTGGCAGTGCGCTGATTTTCAGCGCACCTCTGGAGCTTAAACATGAACGCCATGCTGAACCTGTCGGCCGCCTTCGGGCTTTCCGCCGCTGCCGGGCTGAATGCGTACATCCCTCTCCTGTTGATCTCGATCCTCGCTCGCACCGGCGTGGTGCACCTCACGGCGCCATACGATGTGATGGGCCAGAACTGGTGCGTCATCCTGCTGGCGGTGCTCTGCGTGGTGGAGCTGATCGTGGACAAAGTTCCGGGGGCGGATCACGTTAACGACGTGATCCAGTCGTTCGTGCGGCCGACCGCGGGCGCCATCCTCTTCGCCTCCCAGACGGGCACGATCACCGGCGTTCATCCCGGCGTCTGGATCGTCATCGGCCTGCTGTTCAGCGGGCTGGTGCACGGCACGAAGATGGCCGTTCGTCCCGTCGTGAACTTGACCACCGCGGGGGTGGGTGCACCGGTGGTGTCGGTGCTGGAAGACTTGATCAGCACGGTGATGTCCCTGGTCGCCATCTTCGCGCCGGTGCTCGTCCTTCTTGCCGGCGCCGGCATGTCCTGGGTTGCGTGGAAGGCGTACCGGAAGTTCCGCACCAAACCGGTGGTCGTCACGGCGGTGCCTCAGCCCGAAAATCGCCCCGTCCCGCAGCGGATCACCGTTTCCTCCGTTCGCATCCTTGGCAACGAAGAAGAACTCGTTGGCAGCGGCTGGAGCGGCGGCGTTTAGTCCCCGCGATGTCGCAAATCCTGTAGTTCCCTGCACATTGTCCGGCAGCGTCCCGGCAGATTATTTGCATTCGTGCTTGAGAGTGCGCGGATCGGGGGAGAGAATGCCTCTGTCATGTCCTTCGTCGGAGTACGCTGATGGCTGGTTCCGTTCCCCCTGCGGCCGAGGCGAAAAACACCGCCCCCACGGAGCCGCCCAAGGAGCCTTTTGTGCCGTGGCTCCAGCGGCACGACGGCACCGGGCTGGTTGCGTTTGACCCCTGGCTGGAGCCCTACGCCGGCCACCTCCGCAACCGCTACCTCCATTTCCTCAGCTTCAAACGCCTTCTCGATGAGCATGGCGGCCCGCTTGGCGAAATGACCGACGGCCATCATTACTTCGGCTTTAACCGCGGCGAAAAGGATGGAAAGCCCGGCATCTGGTACCGCGAGTGGGCGCCGGGCGCCAAATCGCTACGCCTCGTCGGTGACTTCAACGGCTGGGATCGCGGCGCCACGCCCCTCACCCGCGATGAGTGGGGAACCTGGCACGTCTTTCTCCCCGATGAACAGTACGGCACGCGGCTCGTCCATGGGTCGCGCATCAAACTCCACGTGGTCGGCGCCGACGATACAGGTCTCGACCGCATCCCCGCTTACATCAAGCGGGTCGTCCAGGATCCTCCCGGCTCTCCCAGTTTCGTCGGCATCTACTGGAGCCCCCCCACCGCTTACGAATTCCGCAATGCGCTTCCGACGCGCAAAGGCGGCCTCCGCGTCTATGAGGCGCATGTCGGTATGGCCCAGGAAGAGGGCAAGGTCGGCACCTTCAAGGAATTCACCGCCAACATCCTTCCGCGCATCGCCGGCCTCCATTATAACGCCATCCAGCTCATGGCGATCCAGGAGCACCCGTACTACGGCAGCTTCGGCTACCACGTCTCCAATTTCTTCGCCGTTTCCAGCCGCTTCGGGACGCCGGAAGATTTGAAGGAGCTCATCGACACCGCCCACGGACTCGGGCTGCAGGTCATCATGGACCTTGTCCATTCCCATGCCGTCAAAAACATCAACGAGGGGCTCAACCGCTTCGACGGCACCGATCATCAGTATTTCCACGGCGGCGCCCGCGGCCAGCACGTCGCGTGGGATTCCCTCGTCTTCGATTACTCGAAGTACGAAGTGCAGCGTTTTCTCCTCTCGAACGTGCGCTACTGGCTCGAAGAATTCAATTTCGACGGCTTCCGCTTCGACGGCGTCACGTCGATGCTCTACCTCGACCACGGGCTCGGCAAAACCTTCGGCTCGTACGACGATTATTTCACGCTGAATACCGATGGCGATGCACTGGCTTACCTGCAACTCGCCAACATCGTCGCCCACACCGTGAAGCCCAGCGCCATCACGATCGCTGAGGACATGTCCGGCATGGTCGGCATGGCGCGGCCCGTCTCGGAGGGCGGCCTCGGTTTCGATTACCGCCTGGCCATGGGAATCCCCGACTACTGGATCAAAACCCTCAAGGAAAAAACTGACGACCAGTGGAACCTCAACGACATTTACCACACCCTCCTCAACCGCCGGCGGAACGAGAAGCATCTTGGCTATTCTGAATCGCACGATCAGGCGCTCGTCGGGGATAAGACCCTCGCCTTCTGGCTGATGGACAAGGAAATGTACTTCTCCATGAGCAAGTTCACGCCGAGCATCATCGTGGACCGGGGCATCGCGCTCCACAAGATGATCCGGCTCATCACCTTCGCGCTCGGTGGCGAGGGGTATCTCAATTTCATGGGGAACGAGTTCGGCCATCCGGAATGGATCGATTTCCCCCGCGAAGGGAACGGCTGGTCCTACCACCATGCCCGCCGCCAGTGGTCGCTCGTCGATCAGGAACATCTCAAATACGTCGGACTGAACAACTTTGACCGGGCCATGCAGATGCTGGATGAACAGTTCAACCTGCTGGAGGATCCGTTCATCGAGCAACTGGCGTGTCACCAGGACACGAAGCAGCTCATCTTCCGACGGGGCCCCCTTGTGTTCGTCTTCAACTTCCATCCGACGGAGAGTTATGTCGGCTTGCGCGTTCCGGTGCCGGACCCGCGCGATTACCGCGTGGTGCTGAACACGGATTCGCCGCAGTTTGAGGGGCAGGGGCGGGTGCCGGAGTTTGCGGTCTATCCGAAGCAGGATGTGCCGATGTACGGCCGCGGGCAAAGCGTGCAGCTTTACCTGCCCAGCCGGACCGCGCAGGTCCTCGCGCCGGTTTGACCACGCTCCCGCCTGCAAATGCGAACATTCAAGCGATGCGACCCGCGTGGTTGCATCTCCTATCGCTTTTCGCTACATTAATCGGCTCGTCTCTGGGCGGCCTTGCGCTTGGCGTACACACGTCGCGACGTAAACCCTCGGAGCTATGGCCATTTAGGTGGATCCGGACGCGGGTCCTCCGTCACTCTGTTCGGACAGAAGGTACGACATGCCGACAATCAACCAGCTCATCAAGAAGCCCCGCACGCCCCTCAAGCGCATCAATAAGGTGAAGGACCTCGAAGCCAGCCCGCAGAAGCGCGGCGTCTGTCTCGTCGTCAAGACGATGACCCCCAAGAAGCCGAACTCGGCGCTGCGTAAGGTCGCGCGTGTCCGTCTCTCCAACGGCAAGGAAGTCACGGCCTACATCCCCGGCATCGACCACAACCTGCAGGAACACTCGATTGTTCTCGTCCGCGGTGGCCGCGTGCGTGACTTGCCCGGCGTCCGCTACCACATAGTCCGTGGCGTGCTGGACTCCTCCGGCGTTGAAGCCCGCCGCCGCAGCCGCTCCAAGTACGGCGCCAAGAAGCCGAAGTGATTTAAGGAGAAGACAGGAGTCAGAAGCCAGAAGACAGTAGAACTGTGAGGCTTCTGAACGAGAACTTCTGTCTTCTGACTCCTGTCTTCTGACTTCTCAAAAAGTATCCCCGGTCTGTCATGACCGATCCGGGAGAAACGAAAGGATCCCCATGGGTGCAAAGTCTTATACCTCCGCCATCGAGCAGCTCAAGCCGGACCCCGTTTACGGCAGCCTGCTCCTCTCGAAGTTCATCAACTGCCTGATGTACGACGGCAAAAAGGCCACGGCGCAGCGCGTGGTCTACGGCGCCTTCAAGATCATTGAGCAGCGCGTCAAGGACCAGAAGCCGATCGACGTCTTTGAAAACGCCCTCAACAACGTGAAGCCGGCGATCGAAGTCCGCAGCCGCCGCGTCGGTGGTGCGAACTACCAGGTGCCGATGGCTGTCGGCCGGAAGCGTCAGCAGTCGCTGGCGATCCGCTGGGTGCTGGAAGCCTCCCGTTCCAAGAGCGGCAAGCCGATGCACGAACGCCTCGCCGAGGAACTCATCGCCGCTTCCCGCAAGGAAGGCGCCGCGATGACCACCCGCGAAAACGTCCACAAGATGGCCGACGCCAACAAGGCGTTCGCCCACTTCGCGTGGTAAGTTCCGGCAATCGAATCCGAAACTCGAGAGAGCCTCGCCACGCGGGGCTCTCTTCTTTTTTGCCGAAGTTTCCGCCGAGGTTTCTTTGGTTCGATGTCCCCGCGGACGAAATCACGCCTTCAATCGATTTTCGTAAGTTTTGATGTCTTCTTCGCTGAAGCTACAGAATGTGACATGTGCGGTCGCTTCATCTCACGCCGCTGCCGCAACATCTCGGGCGCCCTCAGTATACGCGTCCCACTCGAATGACCCCGGCCCGCGCTTTTGGCAGATCTCCTGGCGACAACAACCGCCAACCGCACAACATAGAGCAGTTGCAGGCGTGGCCGCGATTTTGCGGTAAATCTATCGCCGCGCGGCGTGAAACCGCGGACACGGGGCGACAGACATGGTGCATACGGAGCCAATTGTAAGCTGCGGTGTCTGCGGGCTGGTTCAACACGTTCCAGCACTGCCCAGCGGCATGCGGGCCAAATGCGCACGCTGCAATTTTGAAATCAGTCGGCGAAAGCGGGACAGTGCCACCCGCACACTGTCCCTCGCTCTGGCAGCACTCGCACTCTACATCCCGGCCAACCTGCTTCCCATCGTCCAGGTGGAATATTGGGGCATGCACCAGAACACAACGATCTTCGACGGGGTTCGAGGACTGTTTCAGACCGGCAGTTACGTCGTCGGATGCCTTATCTTCACCACCAGCATTCTCACGCCCGGACTTAAAATCCTTGGCCTGATCCTGCTCAGCGCTACCATCCACCGCCCCGGCTGGAAGCGGTTCCGCACCTGGGTGTACCGCATCATCCAGATCGTCGATCCGTGGAACATGCTCGAGGTCACAATGCTTTCCATCCTGGTCGCGCTGGCTGAACTGGGCAAAGTCGCGACGGTCCATCCCGGGGCCGGCGTTTTTTCATTTGCAGCCGTCGTCGTCCTCACGATCGCCGCGACGCTGGCCTTTGACCCGCGGCTGATCTGGGACGCAAAACAGGAGCATCCAACATGAATCCGGGGGATGTTGAGGCGCACGGGGAAGAGGTATTGCCGCAGGCCAGAGTGGGACGCGATTGGAAATCGTATCTCTTCTGGGTAGTGCCGGTGGCGGCCGTGCTGCTCGCAGGGTGGTTCATCTACTCCGATGCGATACGCAAAGGGCCGACGCTTCACATTCAGTTTTCTGACGCCAGCGGATTGCAGGCGGGAAAAGCGTCTGTGGAATATCGCGGGGCTGAGGTGGGTGAGGTTCAGGACATTGTGCTGGCTCCCGATGCGAAGCACGTCGATGTGACCGTTTCATTAAAGAAATCCGCCCGTGTCATCGCGAGAGAACACTCCAAATTCTGGATCGTCAAGCCGAAGGTGAGCGCTGCCCAAATCACCGGCCTCGGCACCATCGTCTCCGGAGACTACATCACCGTCGAACCCGGCGATGGAAAACCAGAGACGAAATTCGAAGGTCTCGCGCAGGCCCCCGTCGTGGAAACACCCGACGTCCTGCGGATCGTGCTGCTTGCCGAGCGGCAGTCCTCGCTGAAGGAGGGAACCCCGGTCTTTTATCGTGGAGTCACCGTGGGAAAAGTGGCCGGCTGCGAACTCGGGCCGCACTCGCAGACCGTGCGTGCCACGGTCGAAATCCGAAAGCATTTCGCACCGCTCGTGCGGATGAATTCGGTCTTCTGGAGTTCCGGCGGAATCAATGTGAACGTCGGTCTCACGGGTGCAGACATCAGCGCCCAGTCAGCGAAAACTCTCTTCGGCGGCGGCGTCGATTTCGCCACCCCGGATACCCGCCAGAAACAGGCCCCGCCCGGAACCGCCTTCCGGTTGTACGACAAATCGCAGGATGCATGGCTGACCTGGTCCCCCGACATTGTCCTGGACCGGAATTCCGACGAACCCCCTGCGCCCTCCCAGCAAAGTGCGGGTGCCCAATGAAGCGGATAATCAAAGCTCCCGTCCTCTGCGTAGTGATGTCGTTATGCGGTTGCCTCCATTCCGCGCCCCAGTCCCATGAGCCGAACCTGCTGGACAACGATGTTCTGCAGCAGCGTGTTCAATCCGCCTTGCAACGCGGTGGTTCAGATTTTCGCGACGTGCGCGCCCGGGCGCAGAACGGAACGATTTCTTTGACTGGTAACGTCGGCTCGGGGGCCACGCGTGCCCGGGCAGAAAAGATCGCCCGCGCGGTCTACGGCGTCAAGAACGTGGAAAGCCAGATACAGGTGAACAACGCCGGCCTCTGACACGACACGTGGCATTTCCGAAGTGCCCTCACCCCGCGCGGGATTCTTCTTTCTCCCGCTCCCGCCGGAACGTCTCAATCGGCACAATCATCGGCATCGCCTCCGGGTCCGGCGGAATCGTCAGCAGAAACTGGTCGCCGCAACGCTCGCACAGCGGACGAAAGCTTCCCGGTCGGGCCCCTTTGACCCGCATCCGGTGGCGGCAATATGGACAGTGGATGTGCATCAGACCCTCGCGAAGCCTTCGTAAGCGTAGCCGCGTCGTGTGGCGGGAGGCAAGGGAAAGTCGCCGGGCTGTCAGGAGCCG
Organism: Phycisphaerae bacterium; assembly: GCA_051955985.1. Classification (GTDB taxonomy): domain Bacteria; phylum Planctomycetota; class Phycisphaerae; order WQYP01; family WQYP01; genus DATKPA01. Next base: position 19,780 of record JBQCGD010000028.1, read on the forward strand.
TTACACCTTTTTTCGAAAATTGCCCTTTACGTCAATTCCCCCGTCGCAGCGTGCATGCGGCAAAAAAACCGCCGGCGGTTCGCCGAGCAGCGGGTGGACCAGTAAGCGCGACGACGAGCCGGCTTACCCCGCTGCCCGGCGAGACCGCCGGCGGGTTGCGCTCCGCGAGCCAGACTGCGGAGAACGCTTGAGAAGGAAGGAATCCAGAGTCGAATTGCCTGCGAAATGTCGCCCGACGCCGCCTATTCACTTCCCATCACAAATTCAGTTAAAGACCGGCCCGTGGCGCGGCCTTGGAGAGTTCGTCAGGCAGCGACCAGCTCGCGCGGCTTGCTGGCGCTGCTCTTGCTCGTGCTGATCGAATTTGAAACGCCGCAGACGCGGTCCAGGTACGCCTTGAGTTCGCTCTCGGCGAAGCGGGCGAGGAACTCCGGGGCGGCCGTGCGGTTGTGTTTGATGATCGCGTCGATAAGTTCACGCTTGCTCATGGGCACTCCTCATTGCTGAGCTGCGGACACGACTTCCATGTGTCCGGTGTCCCGCTCCCCGGGACGTTCTGGCGCGACGGATTCCACCGTGTGCATCCGGCCGGTCACTCCCTGCCGGCTCTCAGATGCGGGCGACCCAGAGCTATCGGACGACCTGCGCGAAAAACTTCAGCCAGCCGCAAGATGGCAGAAAAACCGCAAAAACCCGCGGGTTTTTCGAGGTTTTCATCCGTCCGATAAAGGAACCACCTCCCCGCCTCAACGGATGAGGCGCCGAACGTCCGCTAAAACGGCGGCTGCCAGTCCGTCGCGCTTCGCCCCCCCCGATTCTGTACGCCCACGCCCCCTCACAAGCTTACCCATCTTAACTTCTCCGCTGTTCCCTCCCGAGATTTCCCGATGTTGCGTCCGCTCTCCTTCCGGTATGCTGCGTTCCGGTGACAGCGGTGGCGCCGCTTTACCCCCCAGGAGGCACGCGTGTCCCCAGAAATCCACGAGCCCCACGAAGATCACCCCGCCGTCATCTCGCGCAATGCCCGGATCGGCCTCGGCCTCTTTGTCCTCTACTTCGCCTTCTATGCCGGCTTCCTCCTGCTCAACATCTTTGCGCCCCGCGTCATGAGCGACAGCATCATCCCTCTCGGCCAGGACCGCTTCCTTGCCCTCGGCGGCGTCAACCTCGCCGTCGGCTATGGCATTGCCCTCATCCTTATGGCCATCTTCCTCGCACTCGTCTACATGCGCATGACGCGCCTTCCCCTCAGAGGCACAAGACCGGGCGTCGCCAAAGGAACCTTCCCAGTGGATTGAACGCCAACTCCATTCCCCCCTATGATGGGCGGTTTGGAGGATTCAACGGCGATGGTGAGTACTTCTGAACAATCCGACAGCAACACGGGCAGCGCCCCCGCCGGCGCACGGCGCCTCTACTGCGACAATGCGGCCACCAGTTTCCCGAAACCCCCCGAAGTGCTCCAGGCAATGATTCACTACGCCACGGAAATCGGCGCTTCCGCCGGCCGTGGCGCCTACGCCGAAGCCCAGGCCTCCGCCGCCGTCCTCAAGACCTGCCGCGAACGCCTCAACACCCTCTTCAACGGCGAAAATCCCAACCATTTCATCTTCGCCCTCAACTGCACCGATGCCCTCAACCTCGCCATCAAGGGCATGCTCAACCCGGGCGATCACGCCATCACCACCTGGATGGACCACAACTCCGTCCTCCGCCCGTACAACGCCCTCGCCGCCGAAAACAGCCTCGAATACACCCACATCCCCGTGGATCCTGTCACCTGCGTTGTCGATCCCCACGACATCCGAAAAGCCATCCGCCCCAACACCAGGCTCATTGCGGTCGTCCACGGCTCCAACGTCACCGGCACCGTGCAGCCCATCCGCGACATCAGCAAAATCGCGCGCGAGGCGGGAATCCCCTTCCTCGTCGATGCTGCACAGACCGCCGGCCACATTCCCATCGACGTCCAGGCCGACCACATCGACTTCCTCGCCTTCCCCGGACACAAAGGCCTCCTCGGCCCGCTCGGCACCGGCGCCCTCTACATCCGCCCGGGGCTCGAAGGAAAACTCCGCCCCCTCCGCCACGGCGGCACCGGCTCCATCTCCGAACAGGCTGTCCAGCCCGAGTTCATGCCCGACAAATTCGAAGCCGGCTCGCACAACGCGATTGGCCTCGCCGGCCTCGCCGAAGGCGTCTCCTGGATCCTCAAAAAAACCGTCGCCGCGCTCTACCAGCACGACCAGACGCTCTGCAAAGCTTTCATGTCCGGCGTTGAAGGCGTTGATGGTCTCCACTACTTCGGCCCCCAGGGCATCCGCAACCGCATGGGCGTCTTCAGCGTCCAGATCCGCGGCATGGAACCCGGCAGGCTCGCCGACCTGCTCGAAAAGGACTTTGGAATCCTCACCCGCCCCGGTCTCCATTGCGCCCCCCTCGCCCACACCCATCTCGGCACCGTCGCCGCCGGCGGCACCACCCGCCTCAGCTTCGGCCCGTTCCTCAACGTCCCCGACATCGAATACGTCGCCAACGCGCTCTCGGCCGTCGCTCTCCGCGACTACGCCACCGCGTGAAAACGCCCCCCACCAAAACCCTTTCGTGTCTTTGGTGTCTTTCGTGGCAACTTTTATTCTGTCCGATTGGCGCTACTTCCGCCGAAACAGAATCGCCGCAAACCCCTGCAGCGCGATCGCCGTCAGCACCCAGATCATCGCCCGCTGCAACGTGGTAAACGCCACGGCAACTTCGGACCAGTCCTTCCACGCCGCCTTGGCATTCATCAGGCCGTACAGCCCCGCCGCCAGCGCCAGGAAGGCAAAAATCTGCACGATCATCCCCGCAAACTTCGTCCCCGAAAAATCCGGCGGCGCTTCCGCTGCCCGATTCTGCAGGCGTAGTTGCGCGGCGAGATCTTCCAGCGCCTTTTCCAACCGCGCGGAGCTTGCTGACGCCGACGCCGGCTGCACCTTGCCCAGCCGTTGCGCCAACTTTTCAACCAGCGAGTTCTCATCAATCCCCGCCGGCATTGCCGTCGTCTGTGCCACTTCCGCCGCGGTCGCCGCATTGGAAACGGCACTCGGTTCCACCGCCGCTTCATTCCGCACCGGGTCTGCATTCGGCGCGGAAGCCGGCAACACCTGGCTTGGCGAATCCGCTCCCCGCACCTGCCCCGCCGCCGTCGCCGGGTTGTTTTTCCCCTCCCGCGCAATGATCCGCGCCGCATCCGCCAGCGTCTTGACGATGAAATTCGGCGACACCTCCAGCGAAGGCGGATCCGCATCCGCCGGCTTGTGGTCCGGATCGCGCAGAAGAATCGTCCGCGTCCCCGCCGCCGCCCCCGCCGCGATGTCCCGCGGCTGATCGCCGATCGTCCAGCACTGCGACAGGTCCAATCCAAAATCCGCCGCCGCTTGCTTCAGCATCCCCGGCTTCGGCTTCCGCCACTCGTGATCGATCTTGTATTCCGCGATCGGCGCTTCCGGGTGATACGGACAATAATACGAGGCATCGATGTGCGCCCCCGCCTGCTCCCGTAACTGCCGGCACATCTCCTGGTTCACCGCCTCCACCGCGTTCTCATCAAACATCCCGCGCGCCACCCCCGACTGGTTTGACACCACGACGAGCCGGTACCCCAGCGCCCGGATCGCCGACAGCGCCGTCGCCGCGCCTGTCAAAAGCTTCACCTTCGACGGATCTCCAAGATAACCATCGTTGTCGATGATGGTGTTGTCCCGGTCCAGGAATACGGCACGTTCGGCCATGAGGGAGGGTTCCTGCGAAAAGAGCGGCACGTCGCTCAGAAGTGTGGGGGAATTGGGGAAAAGAATCAACTTTTTCGACGACCTCGAAGACACGGATTTCCTGCAACGCTTCGGGGGCGGCAGCCTACCTCAACTGACCCGCCGCCGCCAGCAACTGCCGTTGTCGCAGCGCCCCTGCACGCGTAGAGTGTCGGCATGCGAACACCTTTTCCAAAACACCTTCACCGCCTCGCTACCGCCGCGCTCCCGCTCCTGATGCCGGTGGTCGCCCATGCGGCCGTCCTTGCCCAGCAGGATCGGCCCGCGCCGGGAATCGACTACGGCTGGATCCACGAAATGGTGATGGGCCTCCTGGCCGCCGGCGTGGTCATCGCCCTCGTCTACTTCTTTCGCCCCTACAAGCCCGGCGGCGGCCTCGCCGACTTCCGCATCCTCGTCGAGGGCGGCGACGTCAACTTCAAAGGCCGCTTCCCCAGCAACCTCGAACTCCTCGTCACCCAGTTCCTCGTGGATGATTGCCAGATCCCCGGCAAATACGAAATCCGCGGCAACTGGGAAGAGGGCCGCCTCGCCGTCACCGTCCTCGGCGATCACGCCAAATTTCAGGAACAACGCATCCGCAACTTCTTAAAGATGCACGTCAAACGGCCGGGATGATCATTCGCTGATTCTCTTGATCGTATTGGTCGTGCTCCGCCCCGCCAGAAACGGCGCCAGCACCACCTTCCCCCCCCGCCCCTCCACCACCTCCCGCCCCACCACTTCCTTCCCGGAATAATCCTCCCCCTTCACCAGCACATCCGGCTGCACCTGCGCAATCAACTCCGCCGGCGTGTCCTCGCCAAAACTCACCACATAATCCACCGCCTGCAGCCCCGCCAGCACCGCCATCCGATCCGCCAGCGTATTCACCGGCCGCGTCGACCCCTTCAGCCGCTTCACGCTCTCGTCCGAATTCACCCCCACAATCAGCAGATCCCCCTGCTTGCGCGAAAACTCCAGGTACTGCACATGCCCCGCATGCAGAATGTCGAACACCCCGTTTGTAAACACCACCTTCTGCTCCGGATTCGCCTTCCGCCGCCGCCCCAGTTCCTTCGCCAGTTGCGCCGCCGTCCGCTCCTTCCCGCGCGAATCGGTATCCATCCGGTGCAGTTCGTCGATGATCTCTTCCTTCGTGATCGGCACAATGCCGAACTTCTCCACCTCCAGGCCGCCCGCGATGTTCGCAATCGCCGCCGCCTGCGACCACGTCGCCCCGCACGCCACCGCCATCGTCATCGACGCCAGCACCATGTCCCCCGCGCCCGTCACGTCATACACATTCCGCGGCCGCGTCGGAATCGGCTCCCCCTCCTTCCCCCGCTCCAGCAGATACATCCCATGCCGATCCAGCGTCAGCAGGCACGTCTCCAGTCGATGCTTCTCGAGCAACGCCTTCGCCAGCGCCGGCGCATCCTCCGGCGAATCCGACAGCTTCAACCCCGACGCCTTCTCCGCCTCAAACCGGTTCGGCGTAATCGTCGATGCCCCGTCGTATTTCGAATAATCCGAAATCAACGCCGGATCCACCAGCACCGGCTTCTTCAACTCCCGCGCAATCGCAATGATCTTCTGCGAGAGCGACGCCGACAGCAGTCCCTTGTTGTAATCCTCCAGCGCCAGCGCCGCACACGAAAGCAACTGACCCCGGATGAACGCCAGCAGCTTCTCCTCCTGCTCCGCCGTCACCCCCGTCGTCGTCTCCTGATCCAGCCGCAACATCTGCTGCGGGTGCCGGTGCTGCGCAAGGCCCACCAGCCGGATCTTCGCCGTCGTCGGCCGATCGGCGCACGCCAGCAACCCCTCCGTATTGACCTTGATCGCCGCAAACAGCTCTCGCAGTAGCCGCCCCTGAAAATCATCCCCGCACACCGACACGCACAGCACCTCCGCCCCCAGCGCCGCCAGCCCCGCCGCCACATTCCCCGCACCGCCCGCGCGCTGCTCGCGATATTTCTCCTGCACCACCGGCACCGGCGCTTCCGGACTCAATCGCTCCGCATTCCCATAAATGTATTCATCCACCATCACATCGCCGACCAGCATGATGCGCGGACGGCCGAATTTCTCGACAAGGGCAATCAAATCGTGCGGATTCGTGGACATGCGCGGACCGTTTCCTCTGCTGCGTGAATGCCGAACAGCATACAGAAAACCCCCGCAAAGCGGTACGCATCACCGCGCCGCCACCGGAATCCGCTCCACCTTCGGCGTCACCAGGCTCACCACAATCAGCGTCAAATACGAGAGCGGAATCGTCACCAGCCCCGGCTGATTGAACGGCATCGGCGACGCCGCCTGCGTCTCGTACAAATACTTGTACGCATCCCCCGACAGCAGTATCCATACCAGCGACGTCGCCAATCCCACGAAAATCGACGCCGCAATCCCCTGCTTCGTCGTCCGCTTCCAGAACAACAGCATCGTGATCGCCGGCAGATTCGCCGACGCCGCCACATTAAACGCCCACCCCACCAGGAACGACACATTCATCTTTCGAAACGCAATCCCCAGCAGAATCGCCAGAATCCCCACCCCCACCGACACCAGCTTCCCCGCCCGCACCTTCCGCGCATCATCCATGTCCATGCCGAACAGATTGTGCAGAAGATCATGCGCCACCGCCCCCGCCGCCGCCATGATCAACCCCGACACCGTCCCCAGCACCGTCGTGAACGCCGTCGCCGAAATCAACGCAAACACCAGGTTCCCGAACGACTTCGCCAACAGCGGCGCCGCCATGTTCGAATCCGTCGGATCCAGCACCCCCGACGTCATCGCCCCCAGCCCCAGGTACAGCGTCAACACATAAAACAACCCGATCGACACAATCCCCACCACTGTCGACTTCCGCGCTGCCGCCTGGTTCTTCACCGTGTAATACCGGATCAAAATGTGCGGCAGCGCCGCCGTCCCGCAGAAAAGCGCCAGCATCAGCGACAGAAAATTCAGCTTGTCCGACCACTTGTTCGACCTGATCCCCGCAAACATCGGGTGATTCCCCGGGGCGAGCAGTTCCGATCCCGCCACCTTCTTCCGGTAATAAATCGTCGTGACCGTCCCATCCTTCTCCGTCACCGTGTCCGTCCGCCACACCCCAATCGTGCTCCGCGAAAACGCCGCAAGATACCCCGACGGCCCCAGCGGCCCTGTCGTCGTCGCCCCCGGAGACCCCGGCGTGTTGTACTGCGGCGGCAGGCTCACAATGTTCCCCACCGGAAAAAAGTCCGCGTGCCCCGCGCCCTTCCCCGGCGGTAACCCGTTCACCAGCACCTTTCCGTCCTTCCGCACCTCCTTGTATTGCGTCTCCTCCGCCGGCGTGTCGATCGTCGTCCACCCCGCCGTCTCCTGCTTCCGAAAAATCCTCACCCGCCCGCTCTCATCCTGCAGCCTCACGTAGTTCCGCCCCACCGGCCCTGCCCACGCCCCCTCCTCCGGCAACCGCTTCAGATGATGCGCCTGCAGATACGCATCATTCACCAGCGCAATCACCTCCGGCTTTCGGAAGTCTGCGTTATACAGGGACGGCTCCGTCGTCAGACCGCGCCGCAGGATTGCCACCGTCAACGCCAGGCAAAACAACACCAGCAGCGATCCCTTGATGAACTGCACCCACGTCGTCGACACCATCCCCGCCGTCACCACGATCAAAATCACCACCGCCCCCACCCCCACCCCCCCGAGCGCAAACGGCCCATCCACCAGCGGCCCCATCGAAAACGGCGGCAACCCCAGCAGCGGCTTGATCAGCGCCCCCGCCCCCACCATCTGCGGTATCAAATAAAACACCGACACCACCAGCGTCGAGATCGCCGCCGCCAGCTTGATCCCGCGCGAATTGAACTGCGAATCCAGCGCATCGGCAAACGTAAACTTCCCCAGCCGCTTGATCGGCTCGGCAATCACAAACAGCGCCCCCGCCCACCCCGCCAAAAACCCGATCGAATACAAAAAACCGTCATACCCGTAAAACGCGATCATCCCGCAGATGCCCAGGAACGATGCCGCCGACAGGTAATCCCCCGCAAACGCCACCCCGTTGATGAACCACGGAATCTCCCCATGCGCCGCAAAATACCCGCGCGCCGATCTCGCCCGCCGCCCCAGGTAAAACGACAACCCCAGCACCGTCCCCACGAACACCAGGAAAATCGCGAGCGCCGTGGGCGAGAACGAATAAATCATAAAACTTCCAAGCGAATCCAAAACGCCCCCGGATGGGACCGCGGTGGCCGCCACATTCTAACCGCTGCCCGAAAAATGCCAGCTTGCACATTGAGTTTTATCCGCGGAATCGTATGCTGGAATGGTTTGCCTTTTTCGTCTCCGCTCCCTGTTGTGAGGTCGTATCTGTGACACGCTCTACCGACGCCGCTCTCCAGGAAAAACTCTACACACTCCTCGAAGAATCCGGCGTCTCCAAGGACATGGAACTCGCCGCCGACATGCTCCAGGCCGTCATCAAACTCGCCAAGGATGAGCCCGGCCGCGGCGAAATGAAACTCATGGACCGCTCCCTCAAAGAGCTCCGCTACGCCTTCAAGGTCTTCAAGCCCTACCGCCAGAAACGAAAAGTCTCCATCTTCGGCTCCGCACGCACCCCGCCCGATCACCCCAACTACCTCCTCGCCGCCAAGTGCGGCAAAACCCTCGCGGACAACGGATTCATGGTCATCACCGGCGCCGGCGGCGGCATCATGGCCGCCGGACACGAAGGCGCCGGCCAGGCCGCTTCCTTCGGCGTCGCCATCAAGCTCCCCTTCGAACAACGCACCAACTCCGTCATCGAAGGCGACCAGAAACTCGTCCACTTCCGCTACTTCTTCTCCCGTAAACTCGTCTTCGTCAAGGAAACCCACGCCATCGCACTCTTCCCCGGCGGTTTCGGCACCCACGACGAAGGCTTCGAAGTCCTCACCCTCGTCCAGACCGGCCGCTGCGACCCCCTCCCCATCGTACTCGTCGAACAACCCGGCGGCACCTACTGGCGATCCTGGGACCGCTACATCAAAGACGAACTCCTCACCGACGGCCTCATCTCCCCCGAAGACACCCACCTCTACTACATCACCAACGACGCCCAGGACGCCGTCGACCACATCCAGAGGTTCTACCGCAACTACCACTCCTGCCGGTACGTCAAGGACGAACTCTTCCTCCGCGTCAAACACGCCCCCACCCAGGGCGAGCTCGACGACATCAACGCCAGGTTCGGCGAAATCTGCACCTCCGGCAACATCGAACTCCGCCGGACCCAGACCGTCGACGAAGAAACCCTCGTCCCCGACTACTGGCGCATCGTCCTCAAATTCGACCGCCGCTCCCTCGCCAAGCTCCGCCTCCTTATCGACACCCTCAACAGCCTCCCCAGCCTCCCCCCGCTCGAGGCCGAAAAACCCTCCATCGCCGACACCAAGGACGCCCGCTCCGACCGCAACGTCAGCGAAATCGCCGAAGAGGAATCCCTCCGCATCTCCGAACCCAAGTAACACCCATCGCCCCCACCAAACGAAACCGGGCCACGGAATCCAGAGATTCCGTGGCCCGTCAATTCAAGACCGCCGAACACATCATCCTTTCGGCGCGTCAGACCCCTCGAGCTTCTTCTTCGCTTCCGCCGGCACTTCCACCTTCGTCGTCCCCACGTCCTTGATCTCCACCGTCGTCGTGCGGTCAATGTCCCGATCATTCCCATTGAACGAAAACGTCCCCGTCGCGTGGTACTGCACCTTGCTGATCATCCCGTCCTTCGTCCACGCATGCACTTCCACCTTCGCATTGCTTACCTGCGGCCCGGCATTCCCGCCATTCCCGCCCCGCCGCCCGCGCCGGAACGTCAGCATCTGCTTCGCCGCCTCTTCCGAAAGGTTCGCCGTGAAACCATCCCCCTCCGCCTTCACGTTCTCCAACCCCTTCACCGCCTCCTGCGCCTGTTGCAGCGGCGGCTGAAAATTCGCCGCCATCATCGCCAGGAACCGCTGCGGATTCCGCCCGCCGCCATTGTCCCCCGCCGCCGCCGTCAACTCCTCCGTCGTCTTCCACCCGTCCTCCGTCTTCACCACGGTGGTCTTCCCCTTCTTCACCATCTCCGTCGGCGCGTCCCGCCCGGGCAACTCGGCCCACACGTACCCATCCTTCTCCGCCTTACCCTGCGTCTGCCCGCCGCCAAACCCGCCCTCCACATTGGTCGTCCACGAATAATTCGCCGCATCCGCCGTCTTGTTGATCGCCGCCGTCAAATCCTCCTTCGCATCCCCAAACGCGCTCAAGGAAGTGACCGCCAATACCGCCAACGTGGTGAACAACGTCCGCCGAATCATGGTTTCCTCCAATATGTCAAAGGCCGTAAACACCCGGGACAGGCGCGGCAAACACCGCGAGGTGCCTTTTCCTGAACGTTGTTATCAAACCCCCATTGCACCCATTCCGCAAGAACAAAATCGCTCACTCAAAGTAGCGCGGATCGCTCACCCGGTACGCTTCCACCTCAAACGGATTGTCCATGTACGCATCCCCCCCACGCCACCACCCCCACAACCTCGCCCCCAGATACGCCGGCAAAAACAACGGCCCCCACCGATGCGCCTGCCGCACATGCACCTGCTCATGCACCCGGCACTCATCCAGCACCCGCCCGTCCCGCCCCAATATCAAATCCCCAAACGTAATCGCCGAAATCCCCCCCTTCGGCCACGGCCAGTTATCCAACACTGTCCCCAGCCGCCCCCCATGACACTCCAACGTAAACCCCCGCACCCGCCACCGCGCCCCAAACAACGTAAACGGCAACGCAATCACCACCCCCACCATTGTCGTCGGCAACGTCCACAAAGTTCTCAACACCCACACAACCATGCTTCCCAGTATAAAGCCCGCCGTTTCAAACGGCGCGGGCAAATCTGCTCGCCAAAGCCCCAGCACCCTTCGTGCCGATACTCCCGCATGTGCACCATCGACTCCCCCGCATGGCCCACCCTCACCCCCGATGCCCGCCAACGCTTCGTCCGCTGGCACAACGACAACCCCGACCGCGACGAATGGATCTTCGAATCCGAACCCCACCCCTTCACCGCATGCATCCATTTACCTTGAGCACTACCGCGACTCGGGCAAATATGAACGAGTCCTCTTTCCTGCCTGGCCTCTCTTCATCCTGCTCGCCACTCCCCCGGCAATCCGCGGTTACAAAAAGCTCCGCAAACCCAAAGCCGCCTTCCCCGTAATCCCGGCCCCCGCCACAATCTGACCACCACAAACGCTGAAGCGAAGGTCCCCCTCACTCCGTTTTGTGTTTTGTGTTTTGCGTTTCGAGTTTTCCCTCCACCCACTTCCCCACCACCTCCGCCCACATCCCCCCATGCGCCTTCAACCCCACCGCACTCATATGCACCCCCATCCCATGCTTCTGCCGATTCTCCCCCAGCAGCGTATCCGTATCCGGCCCCGCCATCGCCACCCCATCCGCCACCACCCCCTCCTGCGCCGAACGAATATCCGGATCCGCCGGCGACTCCGGGCTCCCCCACGTCGCCGTCGCCACAAACCACGGCACCTCCCACCCCACCTCCTTCCGCGACTCCCGTATCACCCGCTCCAGATCCGCCCGATACTTCTCCCCCGGCAACGTGTGCCCATCCTTCTGATGCGCATCCGATTCCCCCTGGTGCCACAACATCGCCCGAAACCCATGCCCCCCCGCCCCACCCGCCATCGCATCCAACTGCTTCATCCGCCCCACCATCCGATCAAACAACGTCCCCTCGCTCTCCCACGTCCCATCCCCCAGCTTCTTCAACCCATAATCCCGCGACGGCTCGATCCTCACAATGTCCCCCTTCGGCAACCACTGCCGCACACTCGTCGACCCCTTCCCCACCGGCACAATCCCAATCGGCACTTTCAACTTCTCATACATGTCATCCTCAAAATGACACCACGGCCCACCGCCCTTCCCGTCCCCCCCCGGCAACGGATCCGCCGCCACCGTCCACCCCGTCCCATCAAACACCGTCACCATCCCCGTCACCGTCTTCGTCCGCACCTCCCCATAATTCGTCGAATTCGACTGCCCCCCCACCACAAACACCTCCCCCACACCAACGTGTTCAACATTCGCCTCACCCAATACCTTCATCTCATCCCTCACCTCCACGTGTATCGAATGCCAACCGCCAGCCGGCAAAGTCAGTCGCAGATCAAACTTCCCGCTCGCCGGAACATCGCGAGATGCACTGATGCCCTCCCCCACGCCGGCGTGCGCCCCGTTGCCCAGATCTTTATCCGAAACCGATACAAGCGCGGAGGTTGCCAGCGTGAGCACATGCCCCGTCGCCCCCGTAACCACGCCAGCAACTTCCACCTCTCCCCCCTTCGAATCCCTCCGCTGAAACACCTCCCACTCCTTCGGCGAAGTCAACTCCACCCGCACCTCTGCCCGCGTCGCCGGCCCACTCACCGCCCCCTCTTCCCCAAACCCCGCGCGAACCGCACCCGTAAAAAACAACCCCCTCACGATCAAAGCAAAAGTCTTCTTCATCCCCCCATTATGCCCGCCCCTCCCCCGTTTCGTCATTCAATCATTCGTCATTCGAATTTGATTCGTCATTCGTCCTTCGTCATTCGTCATTCCCCCGCTCCTCCCACATCTCCTCAATCCCCTCCACCGTCAACTCCCCCACCGATTTCACCACCACATCCGCCCCCACCGCGCTCGCCCCCACGCCCACGCACATCATCCCCACCGCCTGCCCCGCCCGTATCCCCGCCTCCGCATCCTCTACCACCACGCACTGCTCCGGCTCCACCCGCACCTTTCGCGCCGCCAGCAAAAACCCCTCCGCCTTTCCCCCCACATCATTCCCATCCACAATCACATCAAACCATTCCTCAATCCCCAGCAGTTGCACCACCAGCCGCGCATTCTTGCTCGCCGACACCAGCCCCATCCGCACATCGCTCGCCCTTAACTCCATCGCCAGGTGCCGCGCCCCCTCGAACAAATCCCCCGGCCCAAGCCGCATCACCTGCTCCAGGTAATACGCATTCTTCCGCTCCGCCAAAATCACCTTCTCCGCCATCGCCACGCTCTTCCCGAACGCTCCCAGCAACTTCTCCAGGCACTCCATCCGCCCCACGCCGCGAAACCCATCATTGATCTTCTCGTTGAACGCAATCCCCAGTTCATCCGCCAGCCGCTTCCACGCGAGGTAATGAAACCGCGCCGTATCCACCAGCACCCCATCCAGATCAAACAGCACCGCCTGCACCCCCGCCCGCTTCGACTTCGCGGGAACCGTCGCCGCCCCCCCCTTCGGCCCGATAACCCACGCCGCAAACACCTCGTCCACCGACTTCCCCCCGCGCGCGCCCACCCCCGACACCAAATGCTCCGCTCCCCCACATTTGACTTTCCTCAAATCCAGCGGCATAGTGTCCAATGATGTCGGCAACGTCTTCACAAATCCTCGCACCTCTCCCCTATCGGCCAACCCGCTATTGGCGCTACTTCTTTTTTACCCACACTCCATAACCCGAGGGCCAGGCCGCTCACAAACTCACTAAACCCTAAAAAAAGCCTTGGACCCTCAAAAGTCCAGGGCTTTTTTCATTGATCCCCCATTCAGGAGCCAAATCATGGTCGCCCAAATCGAACAAACCCTCCACGACACCCTGTCCCGCGCAAATTCCGCCCTCACCCTCGCCACAGAAATCCAGGAGTCCCTTTGGCGTCCCACCTACCCAATTACCAACTACTGATTCCCAATTACCCGTCTCCCCCCCGAACCCCGAATCCCGAATCCCGAAAACCGAGCAATCCTGCTCCCATCCTCAGGAGAACCCGATGATCGTCGTCATGGAACAAGGCGCCACCGACTCCCAAATCAACCACGTCTCCCAGTTGATCCGCGAACTCGGCCTCCGCGATCACGTCATCAAAGGCACCGAACGCACCGTCATCGCCGCACTCGGCGATGACCGCGCCAAAAACAAGGAAAACATCGAAAACGCCCCCGGCGTCGAAAAAGTCATGCCCGTCCTCGCCAAATACAAAATGGCCTCCCGCGAAGTCAAAAAAGACCGCTCCGTCATCCCCCTCGGCGGCGCCCTCGGTTCCTCCGCCGGCGGCAAAAAAGTCGCCCTAATCGCCGGCCCCTGCTCCGTCGAATCCCGCGAACAACTCCTCCAGTGCGCCCACGAAGTAAAAGAAGCCGGCGCAACGGCATTGCGCGGCGGCGCCTTCAAACCCCGCACAAGCCCCTACGACTTCCAAGGCCTCGGCGAAAAAGGCCTCGAAATCCTCGCCGAAGCCCGCGACAAAACCGGCCTCGCCGTCGTCACCGAAGTCATGGCCGTCGACCAGGTCCAACTCGTCGCCAAATACGCCGACGTCCTCCAGGTCGGTGCCCGCAACATGCAAAACTACAACCTCCTCATGGCCGTCGGCGAACAGCAAAAACCCGTCCTCCTCAAACGCGGCCTCTCCGCCACCCTCGAAGAATTCCTCCTCGCCGCCGAATACATCATCTCCCGCGGAAACCCCAACGTCATCCTCTGCGAACGCGGCATCCGCACCTTCGAAAACTACTGCCGCAACACACTCCCCCTCGCCATCGTCCCCGAAGTCCACCGCATCTCCCACCTCCCCATCATCATCGACCCCTCCCAGGGCACCGGCCACGCCCACCTCGTCCCCGACATGTGCAAAGCCGCCATCGCCGCCGGCGCCGACGGCCTCATCATCGAAGCCCACGACGACCCCGAACACGCCCTCACCGACGGCGCCCAATCCATCACCCCCAAAACCCTCAAAGACATGATGGCAACCTTGAAAAAAATCGCCACCGCCGTTGATCGCGAAATCTAACTTATCGCCCCAGCGTCAGCCGGAACGATATGTAATGGAAGTAAAGGAGCCACCAATGACGACAGCGCAATTCGAAAAACGCCTCGCCGCCCTCGAAGCAGAAGTGGCGAGCCTCAAATCCTCTTCCAAATCGAAGCCCCAGTGGTGGAACAAGATCGCAGGTGTCTTCGCCGACGACCCCGCGTTCGACGAAGCCATGCGCTTGGGCCGCAAATGGCGTGAATCGGAAAACCGCAAGTCGCTCCGTCGGAAGAAACGCAAATGATCATCCTCGACACCGACGCAATCACTTTTCTTGAACGCCAAGGCAGCCTTTACTCCAAACAACTCCGCGATCGTCTCACGGCGCTGAGCGCAGAACACGAAATCGCCACCACCGTCATCAATTATGAGGAACAAACTCGCGGCTGGTTTAAAAAGCTCGCTCAGGCCCCCTCGCCGGACGCCGAAATTGAAGCCTATGGAGCCTACTCGAGCATCTTGGGACGTTCCGCGAAATGAGTGTCGTCGCGTACACAAAGGATGCCGACATGCATTTTCGCCGACTCCGTTCTCTAAAGATCCGCGTCGGTTCCCTGGCTCTTATTCTTCATGCGCTCTCCCGTGGCAATCGCCCACTCCCGCTTCCACCACACTCCCCAAAAATTCCCCTTGCATTCCCCACCCCAACTCCCTAAAACAAATTCCATGATGCCCCGCCCCCGCATCTTCCCCCGCTGGTTCTCCCGCGCCCGCCGCGCCGCCGCCAATCCCGCCTGTTGACCCCCCTACCGTTCGATCTCCCCAACTCACAACCAGCCCGCACGCGCCCCCATCGCGCGCGCAGCAGCAGCGTGTATTGACCCTCTGAACCACTTCTGAATTCTGAACCCTGAATTCTGAATTGAAGGGGAACTCTGAATTCTGAATCGAAAGGCCCCCCATGATCCACGTCATCACCGAACCCTGCATCAACTGCAAAGACACCGCCTGCGTCGCCGTCTGCCCCGTCGATTGCATCCACCCAAGAAAAGACGAACCCGACTTCCACGCCGCCTCCCAACTCTTCATCGACCCCGACACCTGCATCGGCTGCGGCCTCTGCGTCGACGAATGCCCCCCCAAAGCCATCTTCGACGAAGACGATGTGCCCCCACAATGGAAACACTTCATCCAGCTCAACGCCGACCACTTCAAAGCCAAAGCATGAATACCGCGAGCCCGGCGAACTCACCCCGCCGGGCTCGCAAAAAAAAAGAAGGCCCCGCCAAAGCGGAGCCTCCCTTCAATTCAAACGGCATTCCGGTCCACAACGGACCGGCCAATCAATAGCGGCGATTGCCGCCACCAAACCCACCCCGGCTCCCGCCGCCAGACCGCTCTTCCCGCGGCTTCGCTTCGTTCACCTTCAACGACCGCCCGCCATTCTCCTGCCCGTCCAACGCCGCAATCGCCGCGTCCGCTTCCTGGGCATTCCCCATCTCCACGAACCCGAACCCCTTCGAGCGGCCCGTTTCGCGATCCATGATCACCTGCGCCGAATCCACCGACCCGTGCGCCGAGAACAATTCGCTCAGCCCCTCGTTCGTCATCGAATAAGCCAGGTTCCCGACATACAACTTCTTACCCATCGTATTTTTCCTTACCAAATGGGCCACGATCCGTTTTTACTTTCCGGATCCAATCGAAAGAGGCCGACACTTCGGCCCAATTTGGTAGGTAACGAGCGAGAAAGAAAGGCGAGACAAACTTCAGCCGACGCGTGTCCGGCTCAGAACGACAACCAACCGCACGCCACTCTAACCACTTTCCACAACAATTGCCCGCGCACTTCCAAATAATTGAAAAATCATCGTTCCTGCACCAAAATCGCAACTCCCGCCGCGACACCAACGTGGCTGCCCGCCGCCATTTTCGCTGCACCTTCCACTCCCAAAAAACCGATACTCCCACCGGTGCCGCCATCCCCCTCAGTGGGTCCTCCATTTTTGCCGGAGCAGTCTTATGCCCCTCCCCCGCGGCACCGCCACCCTTGCTGCCCTCCTCGCTCCCCTCCTCATCCCCACCCACGCGCACGCCTCCCTCATCACCTTCGACGACCTCCCCCAAACCGATTCCGCCGGCATCACCCTCAACCTCCCCACTCACTACGCCTCTTCCCTCCTCACCTGGGACAACTTCGTCTACTACTCCCCACTCAACGACTCCCTCCACAACAACGGCTACAAAAACGCCCTCGCCTCCGCCCCCAACCTCGCCTTCAACGGCATCGGCTCCAACGCCTCCCTCTCCGCCCCAGACCTCGACTTCCTCTCCGCCTGGTTCACCGCCGGCTGGAACGACAACCTCCAACTCACCATCACCGCCTCCCGCAACGACTCCCCCATCTACTCCCGCACCTTCACCCTCTCCACCACCACCCCCCACTTCCTCCAACTCAACCTCCTCCACATCACCACCATCTCCTTCACCAGCAGCGCCGGCACTCCCAACCCCGCCTTCATCCCCAGCGGCGCCGGCACCCAATTCGCCATCGACAACATCTCCCTCAACGCAACCTCCGCCCCCGAACCTTCCTCCCTCGCCATCCCCCTCCTCGCAATACCCCTCGCACTGCGGCGCAAACCCCGCAACCACTCCTAATCTTCATCTTGATCTTAATCCCATTCTGATCCCCCATTCACCTGAGCACAGCGCCCTCCGCCCGCCCCCCCGCTACACTACCCCAGTCTTCTCGCCGCTTTTAAAGGGCCACGTCATGCACAAATCCTCCTTCAACTTCCTCTCCACCCTCCTCGCCACCCCCTCCGTCACCGGCTTCGAACAACGCGCCGCAAAAGTCGTCCACGACTTCCTCCAACCCCACGTCGACCAGATCCGCACCGACGTCCACGGCAACACCTTCTTCACCCTTAACCCCTCAGGCGCCCCACGCGTCATGCTCGCCGCACACATCGACCAGATCGGCTTCCTCGTCAACCACATCACCGACAAAGGCTTCCTCTACCTCGTCCCCGTCGGCGGCGTCGACCTCGCCGTCGTCCCCGGCTCCCGCATCATCATCCACTCCAAAAACGGCCCCGTCACCGGCGTCATCGGCCGCAAGGCCATCCACCTCATGAAACCCGAAGAACGCGACGGCGGCAAAAAATTCGATCTCGCCGACTTCCACGTCGATATCGGCGCCTCCTCCGAAAAAGAAGCCCTCGAAAAAGTCCAAATCGGCGACCCCGTCACCTTCCCCCTCGGCCTCGCCGAACTCGGCCCCGACCTCATCACCGCCCACGCCCTCGACGACCGCGTCGGCGTCTGGGTCATGGCCGAAGCACTCCGCATCCTCGCCTCCGATCCCGCAAAACGCGCCGCCCTCAAAGCCGCCGTCGTCGGCGTCGCCACCGTCCAGGAAGAAATCGGCCTCCGCGGCGCCACCACCGCCTCCTTCTCCGTCGAACCCACCGTCGGCATCGCCATCGACGTCGCACACGCCATCGACACCCCCAACTCCGACGAAAAAGCCCACGGCAACGTGAAAATGTCCAAAGGCCCCACCCTCTCCTACGGCCCAAACATCAACGCCCCCCTCAACTCCCTCTTCGAATCCGCCGCCACAAAAAACAACATCCCCCTCCAACGCCAGGCCGCCCCGCGCGCCACCGGCACCGACGCCAACACCATCCAAATCTCCCGCGGCGGCGTCGCCACCGCCCTCCTCGGCCTCCCCTGCCGCTACATGCACACCCCCGTCGAAGTCGTCTCCCGCTCCGACCTCCAACACGCCGCCGAACTCCTCGCCCACACCCTCCTCTCCCTCACCCCCGAAACCAACCTCATCCCCCAACACACATAGCCCCGGGCTCCGCCCGGGGTAATATCAAATGCTGTCTATCATCCTCACTCCCTACTAAAATCGGCAATCTCCAAACAAGGAACCCCCATGCCCCGCCCAATTCTTCACACCGCGACCCGTGCCACCATGACCCTTGAAATCGTCATGGGAACCCTCAAAACAATCGCCACCGCCATGGACCGCAAAATCCAGCACTAGAGGCATCCTCGTGGAATTGATCATATTCACTGGCATTCAGGCATGCGGCAAATCGACCTTTTACAAACGGCAATTTGCCGATTCTCACCTCCGTCTCAGCATGGACATGCTTCGCACGCGTCACCGGGAGAAGATCCTTTTTCACGCATGCCTGGAGTCAAAAACCCCAACCGTGATCGACAACACGAATCCCACCCGCGCCGAACGAGCACACTACATACAGCCTGCTCGCGACGCCCACTTTCAGGTACGGGGTTATTACTTCCAGTCCAAGGTTGAAGACTGCAAACGCCGCAACAGCCAAAGACCCGAGGCTCAAGTGGTTCCATTGCCCGGCCTTTTGGGGACGTATTCCCGCCTCGAAACCCCATCTCTCGACGAGGGCTTCGACCAATTGTTCTACGTGCGGATCGACGAACAGGGCCAATTCATCACTGAGGAGTGGCGCAATGAAATTTGACGACCTGGACACACAGATGCGCGCCTTCGAAACAACGAATGATCTCTGCGTGCTCCCTGGCATTTACATGGTTGCCCGAATCGACGGCCGGTCCTTCACCCGCCTTACTAAGGAAGTTCACAAGTTCGACGCGCCCTTCGACGTGCGATTCCGCGACCTGATGCTGGATACTGTCGAATACCTCATGACGGAATTCCAGCCAATCTATGGCTATACGCAGAGCGATGAAATTTCAATACTGTTTTCGGTGAATTGCGACTTGTTTAATCGCAAACATCGAAAACTGAATTCCGTATTGGCGGGAAGTGCGAGCGCGAAGTTTTCGCTCGGTCTCGGAGCCTTTGCATGCTTCGACTGCAGATTATGTGAACTACCATCGAAAAAATTCGTTGTAGATTACTTTCGTTGGCGAAACGAGGATGCCCATCGCAATGCGCTCAATGCCCATTGTTACTGGCTGCTTCGAAAGAACGGAAACAGTGCAAAGGACGCGACCGGGTCGATGATGAAACTTTCGACTGCCCAGAAAAACGAGATATTGTTTCAATCCGGGATCAACTTCAACGATCTTCCGAACTGGCAGAAACGCGGGATCGGCTTGTATTGGGAACCCTTTCAGAAGGAAGGACTAAATCCCAAGACTGGAGAGACAATGACCGCGACACGCTGGCGCGTGAAGAGAGATTTGGAACTTCCGATGAAAGACGCATACAGCGATTTCATTTCCGCACTGCTAAAGGGTTGCGAATCTGCCGGGGTCATTGGGGGTTAGGTTGGTACTGGGGGTGGGATGAGGGCATACATCACGCGATCTCCTACTATTCCTATAGGAATAGGGAGGAGACCGCCATTGACGTACCCACCCTTGGCGGACTCCCCCCCGGCTCGCCGATGTCAAAATAGGCAACCCTCAACCCGCGTTTTCAGCTCAAAATCGACAGATTGCCAATGACGTACCCACCCTTGGCAATCTCTCCCCCCCGCCCCTTAATGCCCCGACTCCCCCGGCACCTCCGGCACCCCCGGATCATCCAGCACCTGCACCGCCGTCGCCGGCCCAAGCTCCTTCCAATCCCACAACACCCACACCACCTTCTTCTCCGGCGTCACCTCCACCAACTGCGGCCCCTTCCCGTTCCCCCCGCGCGAACACACAATCGTGTCCCCATTCGCCAGCCGCGTGCACGTCTGCGTGTTGATGTACCGCCACTGCTCCGGCAAATCCTCCGGCTTCAAGTCCCACACCACCTTCTTGTCCGGCGAAACCTCCATCTGCGACTTCCCGCTCTCATTCGTGATCAGCGTGTTCCCATTCTTCAACCGAATCGCCGCCCACGGCGAAAACTTCTCCCCGTCCGGCAACGCAAACCCCGTCGCCGGCTTCGTCGCCCCCGCAGGAGCCACCGCCGGAATCCCCTCCTCCCCAGGAAAACTCCACACCACCTTGAAATCCTTGTCGTACTCCACCACCTTCCCCATGTTCAAATACGGCACCAGGTAGTGCCCATCCGCCGTCATCCGCACCCGCCGAAACTGCGGATGAATCGTCTTCGGATTCGCCGGCTTCAAATAATCCAGATCATGCTCCACCTCCACCGCCCCCGTCTTGATGTTGATCACCTTCAACTTCGGCGGCAGCCCGTTCTCGACAAACAACACCCGGTCCAACCCGATCGGCTGACACGCATGAATCTCCGTATGTTTCGTCGGATCATCCGCACTCATCTTCGCATCGTACCGCCACACCACCTCCTTCTGCGGCGTCACTTCCTCGATGTACGCCATCCGCGTGAACAGCACATTCCCATTCGACAGCATCCACACATCGTCATACTCATTCCCCTTCCCCGTTTGGTACGTCCAGATCACCTTCCCGCCATTCACCACAAACATTTTGTTGTACCCCTCCCCCACGTAAATCATCGGATGCTCCGCCAACCCCTTCCCCGGCAAATCCGCCGGCGCGGCCGACGGCTGCGTCGAAGCCTTCGTCGGCCCCACCGCCTCCTCCCCCGGCCCCATCTCCGGCGCCCCCGCAAACTGATCCAGCACCCGCATGCACGGCTTCGAACTGTTCGCTACCTCCTCCCCAAACCCCACTCCCACCGCCATCCCCAACACCGCCAGAGACACGCCGACAATTTTCCCATGCCGCATGAAAGTTCCTCCATATCAATCCACTCCGTCTGCAACGGCCTCCTTTCCTATTTCATGCACGAATCCGGCACCCTCCGTTATTAATACTGGCACCAAAAATCCCCCCACGGGGTTCCAAGCGCCGATCGCCGAAGGTACAATCCCACCCATGTCAAAACTCAATGAAATCCTCGAATTCAACAAGCAGTTTGTCGCTTCCAAGTCCTACGAGCCGTTCATCACGGATCGTTATCCGGACAAGAAGATCGTCATCGTCACCTGCATGGACACGCGCCTTACCGAGCTTCTCCCCAAGGCGATGAACCTGCGCAATGGCGACGCCAAGATCATCAAGATCGCCGGCGCCGTCGTCGCGGCCCCCTTCGGTTCCGTGATGCGCTCCATCCTCGTCGCCATCTATTCCCTCGGCGCCGAGGAGATTTTCGTCATCGGCCATCACGACTGCGGCATGACCGGCATGGGCCACGCCGCCATCCTCGAATCCGCCCGCAAGGCCGGCGTCCAGGAGGACACCATCAATACCCTCGCGCATGCCGGGATTGATCTCGAAGGCTGGCTCACCGGTTTTTCGTCCCCCGCCGCAGGCGTCCAGGCCTCGGTGAAAATGATCAAGGATCACCCGCTGCTCCCCAGGACGCTGACCGTCCACGGATTGCTGATGCATCCCGACACGGGCAAGCTCGACATCGTCGTGCCGTAACTCCGCACAGCGTTCCTAGGGAGAAAACTGACTTCGATTCACGGTGATTTCCTTTTGCATCGCTCCTCCCATCATCGTATAGTGATGTCGTAGCCACCGCAGGTCGCGATGGCGGGTTCACCGAAAAAATGGGGTTGAGCACGCTCCCCCAGCTTGAGTGCCGGATGCCCGTAGCGACCGCCTGGGTGATTCAACGGCGGACTGAACGCGCCGGGGGATCTGATCGCCGGACCCAACACCGGAAAAGGCACGGAAGGTGCCCCGGAACCATGTCCGGAAGGGTGCCGAAAAGCCAGCACGGCTGGTCAGTAGGCCTGGCCAGAGCCAGCGAGCTTGCACGAGCCAGAGGACTGGAAGAGCCAGTCAAGTACGATCAGACATGGTGTCAACAGCCTCCTCAAGAATTGCCCACCCTCAAGCGGTGGCTTTTTTCGTTTTTGCCACCTCATTGAGATCGGTCCAGTTGCGTGTTTGCGGGCGAAAGCTCGCTTGACTCCAGAACGGTGATCGCGTCCCGTCTTCACGACGCGTGATTGATATCCGCCCGCTCCAACGAGCCGGGCCAACGTGAACGGAGCCTTTACCATGGCCAAACTCACTCGCAAAGACCTCCTCAAGGAAACCATCAAGCACATCGACATCAAGGAACACCCGGGCATCCTGCAGGTGGTCGATTCGATGCAGCACATGGCGTTTTCAAGCCGCGAGCTCTACCGCGCCGCTGACATCTTCGACCGCATGATCCGCGATCCGGAATGCTCGATTATCCTCACCCTGGCCGGCTCGCTGATCTCGGCCGGCCTGAAGAAGGTCATCGTTGAGCTCGTCCGCAACAACATGGTCGATGCAATCGTCTCCACCGGTGCGAACATCGTCGACCAGGACTTCTTCGAAGCGCTCGGGTTCAAGCACTACATCGGCACGCAGTTCATCGATGACACCATCCTGCGCGACCTGCACATCGACCGCATCTACGACACCTTCATCGATGAAGACCAGCTCCGGGTGTGCGATGACACGACGCGGGAAATTGCGGATTCGATGCCGCCGAAGGCCTACAGCTCGCGCGAGTTCATCAAGGAGATGGGACACTACCTCGAGAAGAATGCGAAGGACAAGGATTCGATCGTGCTGGAGTGCTACAAGCGCGGCGTGCCGATCTTCTGCCCGGCGTTCTCCGACTGCTCGGCGGGCTTCGGCCTTCTCGTGCACCAGGTGAATCACCCGGATGCGCACATCTCGATCGACTCCGCGAAGGACTTCCGCGAACTCACCCAGATCAAGCTGATGAACAAGGAAACGGGCATCTTCATGATCGGTGGCGGCGTTCCGAAGAACTTCACGCAGGACATCGTTGTCGCGGCGGAAATCCTGGTTGAGGATGCACCGATGCACAAGTATGCGGTGCAGGTGACGGTCGCCGACCAGCGCGATGGCGCGCTTTCCGGTTCGACGCTGAAGGAAGCCTGCTCGTGGGGCAAGGTCGACGTGGTGTTCGAACAGATGGTCTTTGCCGAAGCGACGATCGCGCTGCCGCTGATCGCGGGTTATGCGTATCACAAGGGCGGCTGGAAGAAGCGCAAGGCGAAGGACTTCACCGGGAAGATTGAAGCAGCGGCTCGTGGCGCCGGGATGGCGAACAAGCAGCTCGCGGCGAAGGTGAAGGCGGCTTCCGAGACCGGCAAGAAAAAGGCGCCGGCCGGCTTGAAGCGGTCGATGCCGGTTGGTGGATAACGCCAGTCGGTAACCCCCCTACTGATTTCAAAGGCCGACGGATGCGAATCCGTCGGCTTTCTTTTTACGCCTCGTCATCCGGCGGGGCGCGGAGGCGGGACGAAGTATTGGCCGCGGGCGATCATTTTGCGGAGGTCGGCGTCGTTGTCAGCCAGTTTCTGCAGATGGGTTTGGAGAGGGCGGATGCGGCCGAACTGTTTGCAGGCAGCGCAATACCGGCGCGGGGCGAAGTAGCGCGTCAGGCAGGATTCGCAGACGTATCGACTGGTGAGCAGTTCGTGGTAGGAGTCGATCGACACGATCTTTACTCCGTTGCCGACGCTCCCCTCGTAGGCTCCGGACTTCATTTTAAACTCAACGGGATCGCGGATCACGTATAAAGTGATGCCGATAAACATGAGGAAACCGGCGGCGAGGCGCTTGAGGAGGACGCCGGGGGCGTGGGCGGGCTCGATGTGTTCATGGCCGAGATGAATCAGGGCGCCGGCGAGGAGGATGTTGAGGAATCCGCGGGTGCATTGGAGGATCGAGCCGAGGAGGACGCCGACTTCGGAGAAGGCGATGAAGAGGAAGACCATGGCGATGTACCAGGTGAGGCCGAAGGGGGCGGCGTCGAGCCAGTCTCGCGGCTTTTTGGTGCCCTGCCAGGCGAGGAGGGGGATCGCGAGGAGGCCGGTGGTGAGGTAGGCGATGGCTTCGGCGAGGAGGGAGGCGTGGAGGTTGCTCTTGTTGACGGCGGGGAGCAGGTCGCGGATGAGGCAGCCGATGGACCAATCGGAGCAGGCGAAGACGAGGGTGGCAAGGGCGAGGCCGAGGATGGCGCGTTTTCGGAGCGTGCCGCCGGTGAGGTTGAGGATGTAGGCGGCGGTGACGCAGATGATGACGGCGATCCATTGCCAAACGGTGATGCCGGGTTGCGTCGCGCCGACGGGCTGGCCCCAGAGGGAGGCGAGGATGGCGGGGACGAAAAGTTTGAAGGTGAGGAGGGGGCTGACGCGGGAGGGTTCGGCGTATTTGAGGGCCATGGTGAGGCCGATCTGGCCGACGATGTAGAAGATCGTGGCGAGGAGGAGGGGCAAGGCGACGGCGGACCAATTGATGCCGCCGGCTGGCCAGACGAAGGGGAGGGCGATGAGGGCGAGGAGGCCCATCCAGAGGTGGCCGAGGACGAGGAGTTGGCGGCTGGCGCCGGCGGGGCGGCGCTGGACGTAGTGTCGCGTGGAGATGTAGGAGAACGACTGGCCGAAGGCCGCTCCCAATCCCATGACGATGCCAAAGAGCATGATTATTTCGCTTCGGCTACGCCGACGTTATTGCGTTTGCGTTGGGCTTCGTTCATTTGTTCGGCGGTGGGGCTCTTGCCGGTTTTGATCATTTCGCGGAAGCAGTCGAAGAGGTAGGTGGCGTCGTGGGGGCCGGGGGAGGCTTCGGGGTGGTATTGGACGGCGAAGACGGGTTCGGAGGAGTGGCGGAAGCCTTCGAGGGTGTTGTCGTTGAGGTTGATGTGGGTGGGTTCGCCACCGCGCTTGCGGAGGGAGTCGGGGTCGACGGCGAAGCCGTGGTTTTGGCTGGTGATTTCGACTTTGCCGGTGTCGGTGTTTTGGACGGGCTGGTTGCCGCCGCGGTGGCCGAATTTGAGCTTGTAGGTGGAGGCGCCCATGGCGAGGCCGAGGAGTTGGTGGCCGAGGCAGATGCCGAAGATGGGTTTTTTGCCGATGAGTTTTTTGAGGGCGTCCTGGACGTAGTGGACGGGTTCTGGGTCGCCGGGGCCGTTGGAGACGAAGATGCCGTCGGGGTTGTGGGCGAGGATTTGTTCGGCGGTGGTGCCGGCGGGGACGACGGTGACCTTGCAGCCGGCTTGGGTGAGGTTGCGGAGGATGTTGCGTTTGAGGCCGCAGTCGATGGCGACGACGTGGCAGCTTGGTTTCTCTTTGTTGTCGGTGAGCTGGGCCCATTCGCCCTTGTTTTCGTCCCAGGTGTAGGGGGATTTGGGGGCGACGATTTTGACGAGGTCGAGGCCGTTCATGCCGGGCCAAGCGTTGGCCTGGCGGACGAGTTCGACGTCGTTGTTGACGATGGACTGGTCGGTGCAGATGACGCCTTTCATGGCGCCCTGGATGCGGAGCTTGCGGACGAGGGCGCGGGTGTCGATGCCGGCGATGCCGGGGATGTTGTAGCGTTTGAGGTAGGCGTCGAGGGTTTCGACGGAGCGGAAGTTGGAGTCGATGGGGGAGAGTTCCTTGATGATGAAGCCTTCGACCTGGGGGTGGGCGGATTCGTAGTCGGCGAGATCGGCGATGCCGTAGTTGCCGATCTGGGGGTAGGTCATGGTGACGATCTGGCCGCGGTAGGAGGGATCGGTGATGATTTCCTGGTAGCCGGAGAGGGAGGTATTGAAGACGACTTCGCCGGGGTTGGTTTTGGAAGCGCCGAAGGCGGTGCCGGTGAAGATGGTGCCGTCTTCGAGGGCGAGTTTGGCGATGTTTTGCTGCTGAGTCGACATTTCTTGGGGGGCTCCTTGGGGGAAAGTTTGGGGGATTATAGAGGGTTGTGGGTGAGGGGGAAATGGGTCTGGGGGAAAACTCAAAACACAAAACTCGAAACGCAAAACAGTGGTTGGAAGAGCGGGGGCGGTGGATGTAAGTCGAATTTCCGGTGTGGCGTGAAACGTTAAAATTTCGGGGATTGATTGGTGGGCCGTCGGTGGGAATTGGGGGCAAAAGCCGCATTTTTGATAGCCCCAACTGAAGGTGATCAAGTTCGACCCGCGTTTTTGACCGCGCCGTCCGAAGATTATCAAGTTGCCGAATTGGTCGCCGCGTTTTTGATAGCGCCAGCCGAAGATGATCAAGTTGCTGAAGAGAGGAATGGGGGCCGAGGGGGAGATTTTTGGCGCAAAAGAAGAAAAATGTGGTGCGCGCCAAAAATTGAAGTTATGCGCGATTTTGGCCGGTCGAGGAATGGGTTGGCAGCAGTGCGCAAGGCGCGTGGTATGGAGGGCGTGTGTTGGAATGAATGATGGACTCATGGCTCGTATCCCCCGACCGGCTTTAAGGGAGTATACCTTACTTTTACCAAACTTCAAGTTTCACGGGGGTGCGGCGGTAACTGTTTACCCCCCCCCCGGACTTGTTCACGAAGAAACGAAGGGACGAAGGATCGCCAAGAATGCCGGGGGAGGTGAGAGGGAGACGCGAGTGGAACGCTGGCTCAGGGTGGTAAACACTTACATACGGCGGGTGCGGGAGAGAGTAGTATGGGGTGACTTGTGGGTACGCTCAGGAAGTGGAGGTGATTTATGAAGGCATTGCGGTTGAGAAGTGCGGGATTGGTGGTGGAGGAGATGGAGCGGCCGGTGGTGGGGGAAGGGGAGATCCTGGTGCGGGTAAAGGGGGCGGGGGTGACGGCGACGGAGCTTTTGTGGTGGCCGACGACGCATACGAAGGAGGGGAAGGTGCGGGAGGGGGCGGTGGTGGGGCACGAGTTTGCGGGGGTGGTGGAGGGGGTTGGGAGGGGTGAGGGCGGGGTGGCCGCGGGGGACGAGGTGTTTGGGATGAATGACTGGTTTGGGGAGGGGGCGACGGCGGAGTTTTGTGTGACGCGGCCGGCGTGGGTGGCGGCGAAGCCGGCGGGGTTGGGGTGGGCGGAGGCGGCGAGCGTGCCGATCGGGGCGTTGACGGCGTGGCAGGGGTTGTATGAGCGGGCGAAGATGCAGCGCGGGGAGCGGGTGCTGGTGCATGGGGGGTCGGGCGGGGTGGGGGTGTATGCGGTGCAGCTGGCGCGGCGTGCGGGGGCGCGGGTGGTGACGACGGCGTCGGCGCGGAACGAGGCGTTTTTGAAGGAGCTGGGGGCGGAGCGGGTGATTGATTATCACACGGTGGATTTTGTGGCCGAGGCGGGGCGGGTGGATGTGGTGTTTGATTGTGTGGGTGGGGAGACGTTGGAGCGGTCGTGGGATTTGGTGGGGAGCGGCGGGCGGGTGGTGACAATTGCGGCGGATGCGGAGGGGACGGCGGATGAGCGGGTGAAGGGGGCGTTTTTTATTGTGGAGGCGAAGGGGGAGCAGTTGGCGGAGATTGCGGGGTTGCTGGCGCGGGGGGAGTTGCGGGCGGTATTTGGCCGGCATTTCTTGGGATTTGATGGGCGGTGCGTTA
>JBQCGD010000029.1:0-13315 GCA_051955985.1 Phycisphaerae bacterium
ACACTCCGGCCCCCTATTGCGTTTTTCCACGTGTGGTATTTGTGGTGCGGGGGGGGGTCCCATTACCCCCTTGGCGGGCACGCCTGGGGCTTGGGGTTGGTGGGGGGGGGGGCGGTTTTATGGGGGGATGGAGGATTTTTATGCGTGATTGGTGTGTTGCGGGGTTGGTGTTGTTGGGGATTGTCGTGGTGGGGGTGGGGCAGACGACGGGGCCGGCGACGCAGGCGGGGGTGGGGGAGCGGGGGACGCCGGAGGGGGCGATGAATGTGTTTGAGGGGGCGTTGGAGCGGGGGGATTTGGGGGTGGTGGGGGATTCGTGGAATTTGCCGGCGGAGCGGCGGAAGGGGACGGCGCGGGTGATGGAGGCGGAGTATCGGTTTCGGGGGGCGTTGGAGAAGCGGTTTTCGGGGGAGGAGGTGGAGCGGGTGTGCAAGGCGTGCCGGATCTGGGTGAAGCGGGTGGGTCGGGCGTATGTGGCGGGGGACTGGCAGCGGCCGGCGAATGCGCCGGACGTGGCGTTGCCGAACATGCAGGTGAAGGACGTGCCGGTGATGGTGATGCAGAAGGGGGAGGATGGGATATGGCGGATGGGGCGGATTGCGAAGGGTGCGGCGATGCCGGAGGGGATGAAGAAGCAGATGGAGGCGTTGGAGGAGCGGCAGGCGGTGGAGCAGGGGGAGCAGGCGAAGCGGTATGAGGCGGTGACGGCGGAGGGGGCGGCGGGGAAGTTTGGGAGTGGGGAGGAGGTGGAGAGGGCGCTTGGGGTGGAGGGCGGTGGGGGGGAGGGGCGGTGAGCTGGGTGAAATTCGGGGATGCGGTTGGAGGAGCGGGCGGGGAGTTGCGAAAAGTGGCGTGGTTGCAGGGTTTTCGTTGATTTCTTTCTTGACTGAGGGCGGGCGGGATGCTTTAGTAGGGATGGCTGACTGCGAGGTTCTCTGGCAGGCGTCTCGGAGTCAAGGCAGTTCGCACTGATGTATTGCGTGGTGACCGGCCTGGCGGAAGTGAGTTCTCTTATCTAACCTGAGCGCGCGGATTTCATTCCATTCTTTATTCTGCACGCGACGGACGACCGCTCTACCAGACCTGCAATTGAGTACCCTCCTTTCGGTGGCTCGGTTTCTTGCCACGCTTCCATCCATACGATCGACCCCGGTCAAGGCCGGGGCTATATGGGATTGATCGGTTGCCGTTTTAACCGACTCGGTTTACGCTCCCTGCTCTCAACTCGGCAGGGAACTCTGGAGGTATCATATGGCGGGCGCACCATCTGCATGGGGTTTTGACGTTGGGGTCACGAGCCTCAAGGCGATCAAATTGAGGCGGGACGGGGAGCAGGTGTCGGTTGAAGCATTTGAGGTGGTGGAGCACGACAAGTTTTTGTCGGACCCGGACGTGGATCGGGACGCGACGATACGGGCGACGCTGGAGAAGTTTCTGGCGCATCATCCGATTCGCCGGGACCGGATTTTCATCGGGGTGCCGGGGAGCTCGACATTTGCGCGGTTTGTGAAGTTGCCGCCGGTGGAGCCGAAGAAGGTTCCGGAGATCGTGAAGTTTGAAGCGATCCAGCAGATACCGTTTCCGCTGGACCAGGTGAACTGGGATTACCACACGTTCCAGTCGCCGGACTCGCCGGATGTCGAGGTCGGCATCTTTGCGATGAAGAAGGAACTGGTGGCGCAGGTCCTGTCGAACTTCCAGGCGTTGAACCTGACGGTGCATGGCGTGCAGATGTCGCCCTTGGCGGTTTACAACGCGGCGGCGTATGACGGGCTGACGGACGAGAAGGGGACGGTGCTGATCGACATGGGGGCGGAGCACACGGACCTGGTGATCATGGACCAGGGGCGGCTGTGGCTGCGGACGATCAACATCGGCGGGAATCACTTTACGGATGCATTGGCGAAGAGCTTCAAGCAGTCGTTTTCGAAGGCGGAATCGCTGAAGAAGGGGGCGGCGACGAGCAAGTACCAGAAGCAGATCTTCCAGGCGATGCGGCCGATCTTTGCGGATCTGGTGGCGGAGATTCAGCGGTCGATCGGGCACTACAACTCGTCGCACCGGGATTCGAAGCTGGAGCGGATCGTGGGGATG
Organism: Phycisphaerae bacterium; assembly: GCA_051955985.1. Classification (GTDB taxonomy): domain Bacteria; phylum Planctomycetota; class Phycisphaerae; order WQYP01; family WQYP01; genus DATKPA01. The sequence continues at coordinate 2,095 of JBQCGD010000029.1, forward strand.
GGGAATCCGTTCAAGCTGCCGAACCTGCAGAAGTACCTGCAGCAGGAATTGAAGATGGAGGTGGTGCGGCTGGACGGGTTCCGGCGCGTGCGGACGGACGGGAAGCTGGCGGCGGGGTTCAACGAGGCGGCGCTGGGGATGGCGGCGGCGTATGGTCTGGCGGTGCAGGGGCTGGGGCAGGCGCCGATCAAGACGAATTTGTTGCCGCCGGAGATTGCGCGGGCGATGGCGTGGAAGTCGAAGCAGCCGTGGTTTATTGGAGCGGCGGCGGCGGTGGGGGTGGCGGTGGCGCTGGTGGGGGCGTACGTGTGGAACGAGCGGGCGACGTTTGCGAACACGCAGGCGAGCGAGCAGCACACGCACAATGACACGGTGATCGGGCAGGTGAGCCAGCTGAAGTCGCAGTGGCAGCAGAAGGTGAACCAGGGGCAGTTTGACACGGAGAAGCAGCAGATCGAGCAGTCGATGGCGCTGGCGAGCGCGCGGCGGATCTGGCCGATGCTGACGATGGACATTTATCACGCGTTGCCGCAGGCGCAGAAGGGGAAGGGGGAGTCGGCGACGCAACCAGCGGCGACGCAGTCGGCGAGCAGCACGACGCAGCCGGCGGCGACGCAGGAGGCGGGGGCGACGACGGAGCCATCGGTGACGCCGACGATCGTGCTGACGCAGATTGATTCGACGTACACGGGGTTGTTGTCGTCGGTGAACCTGAACGGGACGGCGGCGAACCTACCGGTGATGCAGGCGCCGTCGATGAGCGACAATCCGGACGACAACGGGGGGATTGACTCGGACGTGCCGCCGCCGCCGGTGGCGCCGACGGTGGATCCGGCGTTGGCGGCGAAGGAAGGGCCATCGGACCACGGGTTCGTGGTGACGATCACGGGGTATGTGCCGGACGTGCAAGGGGTGGATCTGAATGACGTGGTGCAGGAATACATGACGAAGCTGCTGTCGCGGCATCCGGTGGCATCGGCGTCGGAGGCGAACACGCTGTATTACTTTACGGACTTCACGTCGAGCGGTCTGACGATACCGCCGCCGCCGCCGGGGATGGATCCGTCGATGATGGGTGACCAGGGTCAGAACACGGGGCCGTGGGGGAAGTCGTCGGGTCCGTTCCGGGAGATCTTCGCGCGGGAGGTTTCGGGTGCGAAGCCGTTGCCGCCGGTGATTAACACGCTGCCGGGTCAGGAGGCGCAGCAGACGGTGAACGATCAGATTTCGCAGGGGAACTTTGGCGGGCCGGTGGACGCGTTTTACCGGGATCCGACGAAAGGGATCAAGTACATGTACAACTACTACCAGTTCACGGTTCAGTTCAAGGTGCATGTGAAGTGAGCGGCCTGCGGGAAGCAAGAATCAAGAAGCAAGAAGCAAGAAGCTGAAAGATCGAGGCACTTGTATGAATTTTGTGAAGAAGAACCTGGTTCCGTTGATTTGTGGCGTGGTGGTGCTGCTGTTCATCGGGGCGTATTTCTGGCCGATCGGTGCGTGGCAGGCGAAGCTGCAGGCGGACATGGCGGGGCGAGCGGCGGTGATCCAGCAGGCGCAGTCGGCGGTGGGGACGATCACGATTCCGGGGGGCGCGACGTTCAATCATGCGACGTACGAGCCGCGGATCATCGAGGCGGGGGCGAAGGCGGTGGACAACATGGACCAGGCGGCGAAGCAACTGGTGTCGCGGGCTGGGGACCAGAACCGGTCTGGGCGTGTGCTGACGGCGCAGGAGTTCCGGGCGAAGTATCCGCGGAGCACGATCAACAACAATGCGACGGAAGTGCCGATCCTGGGGTACGATCCGGAGCCGAACTACCTGCCGGTGATGACGACTGGGGTGCTGGCGAATCCGCAGCGGTTCAAGAATCACTATGTGGCGTTGCTGAATCGGTGGAACACGGCGTTGGTGGGGACGGACAAGGTGCCGGGGATACCGCCGACGCAGACGGAAATGCAGATGGGGTTTGAGCGGGAGCAGCAGGCGCGGATGCTTCCGGCGCAGACGGGCGGGATGTTTGCGGGGGGCGGCGGTGCACCGGCGCAGGATCCGCAGGCGCAACAGAAATACGAGCGGCAGCAGATCACGGCGCGAGCGGCGTCGGTCAAGATGTACGTGGACAACATGGCGTTGCAGCACCGGGACTGGTGGGCGGGGGCGGCGGCACCGGACGAGTCGCGGATGTTCCATGCGTTGGTGGACTGCTGGTTCATGAAGGACGTGGTGAGGTCGATCCTGGATGTGAACCAGGGATCGCGGAACGTGGGGGAATCGCCGATCAAGCGGCTGGAAGCGATACGCGTCGGGGTGGGCCCGGGCGGGACGACGGGCGGTGGGCAGATGACGGGCGCGTTGTTTTTGGCGCAGGGGCAGGCGGGGCAGGTTCCGGGTGTACCGGCGGTGCCGGCGGGGCAGGATTTCACGCGGACGATGACTGGACGTGTGGACAACGACCAGTACGACGTGTGCCTGATGGAAGTGATTGTGGATATGGATCCGGCGTACCAGAACAAGTTCCTGGACGCGTTGTACCGGCAGAACAACGGGTACACGGTGTTGAACATCAAGACGCTGGTGGTGGATCCGTTCGATGCGACGGGGAACGGGTACCTGTACGGGAACACGCAGGTGGTGCGGCTGGACATCATTGTGGAGGGGCTGCTGTACCGGAGCTGGACGGTGCCGATCATGCCGGACCCGATTCGCGCGTCGCTGGGGATTCCGCTGTTGCCGCCGCCGGGGACACCGGCAGCGCCGGCGCCGGGGGCACCGCAGTAAGTGGACGAGCGAGTGGAAGTGGCGAGCGAGTTGTAGAAGAGACGGTTAAGAAAAAGAATCCCGGGCGAGAGCTTGCTGGAGGACAGATATGAACGCGAAGATCGTAAATCTGCTGGAAAAGCACGTGGAGAAGATCGTGCTGGCGGTGGCGGTGGCCGGGGCGGGGTTCATTGCGTGGTCGGGGATGCAGCCGACGACGCTGCCGAGCGATCAGACGGCGACGGCCTCGACGGTGGAAGACAAGGTGACGAAGGCGGTGAATGATCTGGAGGCGGCGCGGAAGCAGACGGCGGCGATTCCGGATGCGAAGCTGTCGTCGTCGCTGCACGATTACCTGGCGGATTACAAGCGGATCATGCTGCAGCATCCGCTGTCGGAGAACCTGGTGGCGACGAACCTGCCGCGGTTTGCGCCGCTGCAGCAGCCGCTGAGCGGGGAGGCGGGGGTGCCCGGCGGGGACGTGCAGAACAACAGTGCGATGAAGATAGCGGACGCGAAGGTGCCGCCACCGAAGAACGTGACGGCGGTATCGGACCGGGGGTCGGTGTTGCCGCCGATGGTGCAGGGGCAGCCATTGCCGCCGCCGGGCCAGCCTGGGGCGCCGCAGCCGGTGGACAAGAACTGGGTATGCGTGAGCGGGGACATTCCGTGGGGGGATTACGTGAACTACTTCAAGAACCTGCCGGCGGACAAGAAGCTGCCGGACGACCAGCAGCACAACGTGCTGTACAAGGTGGACGTGCAGCGTCGCGAGCGGACGGCGACGGGGTGGAAGGATTGGGCGGAAGTGCCGCAGACGACAGCGGGGGGTCCGGCGATACCGGACATTGACTGGAATTCGTTGACGGACACGGACTGGATATCGACGGTGACGCAACTGGATGCGAGTTTCCAGCGGATAGCGGAGCCGCTGTTTTATTATTTGGCACCGCGGGATCCGCTGACGCAGCCGGCGACGCCGATTTTGGCGCCGAACGTGAAGGCGATGATGACGCCGCCGCCGGGGACGCCTGGGGCACCGGGGACTCCGGGAGCGCCGGGTACGCCGGGAGCGCCTGGGGCGCCGGGCACACTGCGGCCGGGGCAGCCGGGCTTCGTTCCGGGGCAACCGGGGGCGATACCGGGCCGGCCGATGGTGCCGCCGACGGGCATTGCGCCGGGCGGATTTGCGGGTCGTCCGATGTACACGCCGAACAACTACAACAACATAGATTCAACGGACGACGAGACGGACACGGAGCAGTTCACGGCGCCGCAGCCGGTGCCGGGGCTGAACCTGGACGTGAACACGATGAAGCAGCAGGGGACGGTGCCGTTCTGGTTCTGGGACGAGACGGTGGAGGCGGGGAAGACGTATCAGTACCGGGTGCGGCTGGTGATGTACAACCCGCTGTATCGGTATCCGGATCCGAAGCGTCTGGCGGATCCGAAGTCGGCGCAGCAGGGGACGGTTGCATCGCCGTGGGTGGTGGTGCCGACGCTGGTGCCGATCCAGGGTGACACGGCGTTTTTCGTGGAGAATCCGTTCGGGACGCGTGGGAACATCACGAAGGTGCAGTTTGCGATCTTCAAGTGGACGAACGGGATGTGGTGCCGGACGAGCGGCGGGGCGACGGTGGACCTGGCGGGGCACGTGGCGGGGTCGGTGATGTCGATGGACGCGAACCATCCGTTCCGGACGGACGTGGACACGGGGTACACGCTGGTGGATGCGCGGCTGGAGAAGGGTGGAGACGTGACGGTGACGCTGCTGTCGCCGAGCGGGGAGGAGCTGGTGACGCGGAATTCGATGGCGGATTCGAGCGATCCGGCGCACAAGAAGTTGAACGACGAGACGAAGCCGATAGCGAAGCCGGTGGTGCCGAAGCCGCCGCAGCAGCCGCTGATCAACCGGATGAACCGGAACGGCGGCGGGAGCCGGTCGGACAACCCGGACGACAACATCGACAACCAGTAAAGGCGTGTGCGGTTGAGGCGAAGAAGGTGAAATAAGTGAAATTCAGAGGGGCCTGCAGCGTCAGAAGATGTGTCGGATTTTGGCAAAGAAACGCTTGCGGGCTTTGGCAGTCGCTCTTAGGATGTCCCCTTGTTACGCCCCAGCTTAGGCGCGGGGCAGCAAATCCAAGGATGGCAAGGTCCAATTGAAACGGGTGGTTGTGGTGGCTAACTCCTGAAGCTCTGAAGCGGCGTGGCGCACGATGGCAAATCTCCGTGCCGCGCCCGGGTTCCCGGTGTGGGAAAGAATCAGGATGCAAGTCGCTCGCCGTTCGATAGACGTCAAGATGCTTCGGGTTCGTGCGGTATAGGAGTAACGCCTTGAACAAGCGTATTCGCTCTCGTGTCCTCGCGGCGGGTATGGTTTCATCGACCGTGCTTGGCCTCGGTGCTTTCCCCTTCCTCCAACAGGCCCTGACCGCGCAGGACAAGCCGACGGCGGCCGACCAGCTGGAACGAGCCGGCCGGCTCTATGACGACAAGCAGTACGGCGAAGCGAAGAAGGTGCTGTTGGACATCGATCCGGCGCAGTTGCCGGAGGATCAGCGGACGAAGCTGGCTGATCTGATCAAGAACACGGACATGGCGTTGTCGAAGGCGCAGGGGGCGTCGGCGGCGTTCGACCAGGCGCAGTCGGACCTGGACGCGGGGAAACTGGTGGCGGCGAAGGCGGGGTTCCAGGGGGTGATCGACGATCCGACGGCGTCGGGCGATCTGAAAGACAAGGCGAAGATCCAGCAGGCGCTGGTGAAGAAAGAGCAGGCGGACAAGGCTCCCCAGATGAAGGAGCTGTTGTCGCAGGCGGAGTCGCTTTACGGGGAGGGGAAACTGGATGAAGCGCAGAGCGCGGTGAACACCGTGCTGGCGACGGGGAGCGACCTGGGGTGGCAGGACAATGCGAAGCCGGCGCAGCTGCAGCAGAAGATTGCGGACAAGCGTGCGGCGATGGCGAGCGCGGCGGCGGCTCCGGGGCAGACGGCGGCAGCCGATGCGAACGGCGGTCCGGCGGCGGCGGGGTCAGCGACGGTGACGGCGGAAGCGCCGATGGCGTCGGCTCCGGCGACGGCGGAAGCGGCGGGCGCGCAGGCGCCAGCGGCGGCGGAAGCGCCGGCGCCCACGTCGGGACCTGCGGCGGCGGAAGCACCGGCGGAAGCGCCGGCGGCGGCGTCGGCGTCGGCAAATGCGGACGCGAACAGCGCGATGAACCAGACGATTGCCGCGGATGAAATTGCGCGGCAGCGTGCGTTGACGCTGTACAACATTGCGATGAAGAATTCGGCGGACGCGGTGCAGGCGAACCCGCCGAAGTATGACGACGCGATCCGCCAGGCGCATGAAGCCGGGGCGGTCGTCAACAACAACCGGCAGTACTTTTCGGATGCGGAAGCAAACAACCTGATTGCGCAGGCTTCGGCGCAGGAACAGTCGGCGACGACGCTGAAGGGGACGTACGACGCGCAGGCGGCGGCGGAAGCCGCAGCGCGGGCGCGGAAGACGGAAGGGGAAATCGCACAGCGCAACAAGACGGCGCGGGAACGCCGCGTCGATGGGTTGATGCGGGATGCGAAGCACTTCGTGGACACGCAGCAGTACAAGGAAGCGGCGGACACGCTGCGGCAGATCCTGGTGATCGATCCGCACAATTCGAGCGCGGAACTGATGCTGTCGCTGGTGACGGACCGGATTGCGTACCGGTCGTATTCGCGGCTGACGCAGGTGGCGTCGCGGGAATTCCAGAAGACGAGCAACCAGGCGGCGGAATCGGTGATTCCGTACGCGGACCTGCTGATCTACCCGGAGAACTGGGTGGAACTGAGCCGGAACCGTTTGAGCGGGCAGTCGGAGCAGGAATCGGCGGCGACGCGCCTGGTGCGTCAGCGGCTGGCGGAGAACATCAAGGAGCTGGTGGCGGACGGGCAGGGGCTGGAAAAGATTTTGAATTTCATCCGTGACAACACGGGCATCAACATGGACGTGCGTTGGCCGGTGCTGTTGAACGCGGGCATCGACAAGAACACGCCGGTGACGGTGAACCTGCACGACGTGCCGATCAGCAAGGCGTTGAGCACGATCCTGGCGTCGGTGGGCGGGACGACGCCGCTGGATTACACGGTGGAAGACGGGGTGGTGACGATCAGCACGCACGACGACCTGGTGGCGACGGTGCACCCGGTGCTGATGACGTACGACGTGCGCGACCTGCTGGTGCAGCCGACGAACGTGGCTCCTCCGCAGTTGAGCCTGCAGCAGGCGACGCAGCAGGGATCGAGCGGCGGCGGCGGGGGCTCGGGCCTGTTCAACGACAACGGCGGGAACGCACAGAACCAGAACCCGCAGGAAGCGGAAACCGCGATCGTCAACGACATCAAGACGGCGATCAAGACGGTGGATCCGACGTCGTGGGTGGACAACGGCGGGAGCATCGGCGACATCCAGTACTTCTCGGGGATGCTGCTGATCCGGCAGACGCCGCAGAATCATTACCTGATTGAGCATGACATCCTGCAGAAGCTGCGCGAAGCGCATGCGGTGCAGATTTCGGTGGAATCGCGGATCATGTTCGTGACGAACGAGTTCTTCGAACAGTTCGGCATCAACTGGGGCCTGACGATTCCGGCCGGGGCACTGGGACCGTCGGCGGGCGCGGTTTCGATCAACAACGGTCTTTCGGGCACGGGTGCAAACACCGTGGCGCTGGGGCAGTTGGGCGGCACGCTTTCGGGCAGCCAGTCGAGCTTCCTGGGCGCCGGTGCGTTGAACATGACCGGGACGTTCGGAACGGTGCTGGACAACTTCCAGTTGAGCCTGTTCCTGCAGGCGACGCAGATGGATGTGCGTGCGGTATCGGTGGCGGCGCCGCGGGTGACGCTGTTCAACGGACAGCAGGCGAGCATCACGATTTCGCGTGAACAGGGCTACATTTCGAACTTCAACCAGCAGATCAACTCGACGGGCGGCATCCTGGGCGGCGTGACGACAGCCACGACGCTGCAGACGTCGGCGTTGAACACGGGTGTGACGCTGGTGGTGCGGGCGGCGGTTTCGGCCGATCGCCGGTATGTGATCATGAACGTGACGCCGACGCTGGCGAGCAACGAAGGGTTCACGAACATCGGTCAGCTGGGGTCGTCGACCTCGGGCGGCACGCTGGCGGGCATCTTCCTGCAGTTGCCGAACATCGACGTGACGACGCTGAACGCGACGGTGTCGGTGCCGGACGGCGGGACGCTGCTGGTCGGCGGCGAAAAGATCATCGGGAACACGGAAGTGGAAGTCGGCGTGCCGATCCTTTCGAAGATCCCGGGCCTGAACCGCCTGTTCACGAACCGGGCGATGGAAAAGGACGAGAAGACGCTGCTGGTGCTGGTGCGTCCGAAGATCATCATCCAGTCGGAGATCGAGCAGAACCTGTTCGGCCAGGGTTACGACCGGCCGACGGGATTGCCGACGAATCCGGCGAGCCCGAGCATGACGGAAGGGAACGGTGTGGAGCCGGGCTTCCGGATCGAAGGGCGGTAAGGGATCGGGGCGGGGGTTGGGTTGAAATGAAAGGGCTGGTCCGTGAGGGCTGGCCCTTTTTTTTTGTAATTGGTAATTGGGCGGAGGGGGCCCGCGCTCGTGCGGGGGTGAGTTGTGCGCGCGTGTGATCGGGCGGTGGGCGAATTGCGTGTCGCGAATTACCAATTACCAATTACGCTTCCGCATTGCCGATGGCTTCGTCGCCGATTTGCAGCGGCGCGGGATGCGCGGGGAATGCGTTACCACACGGCGGCGCGGTCCTTGGGGTCGCGGTACATTTTGTTTTCCGGCGTGAGGTGGAAGGCTTCGTAGAAGGGGGTGAAGTTGGAGAGGGGGATGTTGGTGCGGAATTCGTCGGGGGAGTGGGGGTTGGTGCGGACGAGCTGGCGGAGGGCGGCGGGGCGGTAGACGCCGCGCCAGGAGACGGCGTAGCCGAGGAAGAAGCGCTGGTCGCCGGTGAGGCCGTCGATGACGGGGGCGGGTTGTCCGTGGAGGGATTCGTGGTAGGCGTCGTAGGCGATGGTGAGTCCGCCGAGGTCGGCGATGTTTTCGCCGAGGGTGAGCTTGCCGTTGACGGTGAGGTCGTCGAGGGCGATGCAGGCGTTGAATTCGTCGACGATTTTGTCGGTGCGAGCGGTGTAGCGGGCGCGGTCGGCGGGGGTCCACCAGTCGTGGAGGTTTCCGTTGGCGTCGTACTTGCTGCCCTGGTCGTCGAAGCCGTGGGTCATTTCGTGGCCGATGATGGCGCCGATGGAGCCGTAGTTGACGGCGTCGTCGGCATCGGGCTGGAAGAAGGGGGGCTGGAGGATGCCGGCGGGGAAGACGATTTCGTTGAGCGTGGGCTCGTAGTAGGCGTTGCCGGTGGGGGGCGACATCTGCCAGAGGGAGTGATCGACGGGGCCGCCGAGTTTTGCGAGCCAGAAGTGTTCATTGAAGGCGGCGGCGCGGAGGGCGTTGAGGACGTAGGAATCGGGCTGGATGTCGAGGCCGGAGAAGTCGCGCCACTTGTCGGGGTAGCCGAGCTTGAGGTGGATGGCCTCGAGCTTGGCGATGGCTGTGGCGCGGGTTTCGGGGGACATCCAGTCGCAGGACTGGAGGCGGTGGCGGTAGGCGGTGCGCATGTTGTCGACGAGCTGGCGGATGCGGTCCTTGGCGGAGGGCGGGAAAGCGCGGGCGACGTAGAGGCGGCCGAGGGGTTCGCCGAGGAAGCGGTCGATCTGCATCTGGGCGCGTTTCCAGCGGGGGAGCATTTCCCTCGTGCCGCGCATGACCTGCTGGTAGAAGTGGAAGTCTTCCTTTTCGAAGGTGGCGGAGAGGAAGGGGGCGGCGGTGTGAATGAGCCGCCAGCGGCAGTAGGTTTTCCAGTCTTCGAGGGGGAGTGTGTCGAGCAGCTTGCTGGCAGCGGCGAGGAATTCGGGCTGTCCGACGACAAGGGGCTGGTCGGCGGCGACGTTCATGGCGTGGAGGAGGGTGGGGATGTTGAGGTTGGGGGCGAGGGTTGCGAGTTCGGCGGCGGTCTTGAGATTGTAATTGGCTTCGTCGTCGCGGAGCTGGACGGGGGTGCGGGAGGCTTGCGCAAGTTGGGTTTCGAGGGCGAAGACAGTCTTGGCGTGGGCGGCGGCGAGGTCGGGGGAATCGCCGAGGAGCGTGAACATCGCGGTGATGTGCTGATCGTACTGGCGACGGATTTCCTTGGAGTTTTCATCGTCGGAGAAGTAATAGCTTTTTTCGGGCAATCCCATGCCGCCCTGCCAGAAGTAGAGGGCGTAGCGGGAGGCGTGCTTCTGGTCGATGCTGACGAAGATGTCGAGGAGGGGATCGGCGCCGAGGGCGTGGAGGTGGATGATCTCGGCGAGGAGGTCTTCGCGCGAGGCGATGTGCTGGATGCGGTCGAATTCGGGGGCGAGGGGCGTGACGGCGTCGTGTTCGAGCCTGGTTTCCTCCATGGCGGTTGCGTAGAAATCGCGGAGTTTGCGGGAGTCGGGATCGAGGGAGGCGTCGGAGGAGTTTTCGAGGCCGTCGAGGATCTCCTTGAGGATGGCGCGGTTGCGCTCGCTGACTTCGTTGAAGGCGCCCCAGGTGGGGTAGGCGGGGGGGATGGGGTTTTGCTGGATCCAGGTGCCGTTGGCGTATTGGAAGAAGTCGTCGCCGGGCTGGACGGCGGGGTTGATGCCGGCGCGGTCGATGCCGGAGTTGAGAGGTTCGGCGGCGCGAGCGGCGGCGGTCGTCAGGACGATCGCGGTGAGGGCGGACAACAGGCGGGCGCGAATTGGCATGGCGGGCACTCGTGGAAAAACGGTCGTGTTGAAAAGGTAACCGGTGGGAGGGGTTGGCGACAGCAAAAAGCGTCGAGCGCCTCCGGAGGCGGCCACGATCCATATGCTCGCTTTTAACTGTGTTTCATTCTGACTTCATGATGGCGTTGTACCCTGTTAGCGTGCGGAGCTCGGTCTGCTTCGCGGTTTCTTGAAGGAGCAACGGATGGTGAAGAACTGGTTGATGCTGGGCGTGTTGGCCGTCGCGTGCGGCGTGGGGCCGATGGGATGCATGAACGCGGAGAGAGGCGGGGCATCGGCGAACGGGGAGGAGGCGGGCGAGGTGAAGGTGGCGTTCGCGTCGTTGCCGGCGCCGGTGCAGGCGACTTTCAGCAAAGAAGCGCAGGGCGTGGCGATCCGTGAGGTGGACCAGGAGTCGGACGGCGGAAAGACGGTGTACGAGGCGGATGCGGTGATCGGCGGGACGAATTACGAAATCGTCGTGGATCCGGATGGAAATCTGGTGAGTAAGAAGGTGGATGATGAGAGCGCCGAGAAGGGGGAGAAGGGGGAAAAGGAAGAACAGGGGGAGCATAAGGACTGAGGAACGTGCCGGTCGCTTCTGGTTGTGACGTGGAGCGGCACTCAATCGTGCTCGATCGACACCCGCGAG
>JBQCGD010000030.1:0-20741 GCA_051955985.1 Phycisphaerae bacterium
GGGGGTACCTGCGGGCGCCGGCGCTTTTAAATTTGGAGCGGAACAGGATTTCCGTGGTGGATTGGCCGGGGGAACCGCGTCCGCCGCCGCCGGTGGGGGGGATGCCGATCGAAGATCCGGAGGCGTTGTCGGATTACCTGCTGGTGCATCACATACGGTACGTGGCGTATTCGTATGCGAGCCATGCGAATTTTTACCCGCAGATTTACAGCGCGTTTTTGGCGGCGAAGTATGGGCCGGTGATTCATCGGCAGGTGGCGGAATCGCTGGCGTTTCAGAAGACGCTGGAGGGGTTGGGGCGGCGGCGGCGGGTGATTTTCAACAACTCGGCGTACCTGGTGATCGACCTGGCGGACCGGGGGGAATGAGTGGGTGTAAGTGGAGGGTTGGTGGGGGTTTGTGTGCGCATAGAAAAACCGCACTGCATGCGGGGGACACCTCTCCGGTAGGGTATGTATGACGTATAAACAGGCCGTTGTTACGACAGCCGAAGCCTCAATTGTCCCGGGCTTGCTGGATGCGGTTTTCTGAACTCAGGGCATGCTGAATTCGCTGTTTTGGAGGGGCACCTCCTGCACGATTGGTGCGGTTGCGTTTCTCGAATACGATTATCCGATAGCGAGGGGGCGTGGGCAACCCCTTTTTTGCGAGAATCCGATAAATACTCAGCTCTTTGTACACGAGCGGAGGTGATCGCCAACGGGCGAAAAAAAGGGAGCAGAACGGGGCGGGTGTGCACCGTTCCGGGACGGGTTCGGGCGGGTTTTGGACCGTTTCTGCACGGTTTTGGGCGCTTTTGAGAGGTCAGGAGGTGGCGAGGAGGCGGCCGCCGGTGCTTGCGGGGCTCGCGGCGACCTGCTCGCGTGCGCGTCGGGCGTGTCGGGCGGGGTATGAGGTGAGACCGTTCTGGAGTTCGGAGAGGGCTTCCATTTCGATCTGGCGGACGCGTTCGCGGGTGACGCCGATGCGTGCGCCGACGTCGTTGAGGGTCATGGGGTCTTCGCCGGTGAGGCCGTAGCGGAGTTCGAGGATGGTGGCCGCGCGGTGGTCGAGGCGCTGGAGGAGGTGTCGCATGTGGCGGATGTCGTCGCGGCGAGCAGCGATTTCGTCGGCGGTGGGGGTGCGCTGGTCGGGTGCGGTTTCCTGGATGGCGACGGATTCCTTGGTGTTGCACCAGGAGCGTTGCATGGCCCAGTGGATGGCCCAGGCTTGTTCGGGGGAGCTTTTCATGTGGTGGGCGAACTCATCGATGCGAGGCTCGCGGCCGAGTGCGTGGGCGAGTTTGTCGAAGGCTTCCTGCCAGGAGGCGAGTCGTTCGTACATGTAGGAGGGGACGCGGACGAAGCCGCCGCCGTCGGAGAAGGCGCGGCGGATGGATTGCTTGATCCACCAGGAGGCGTAGGTGGAGAAGCGGATATTCATGGCGGGGTTGAAGGCATCGACGGCCTGGATGAGGCCGAGGTTTCCTTCGGAGATGAGGTCGAGGAGGGCCATGCCGCGGTTGGCGTAGCGTTTGGCGACGCTGACGACGAGGCGGAGGTTGGACTGGATCATACGTTTGCGGGCGTCGTGGTCATTGTGTCGGATGATGCGGCGGGCGAATTCTTTTTCCTGGTCGGCGGTAAGGAGGGGTTCAGTCTGGATGGCTTCGACGTAGAGCTGGATACCGGATTTGGCACTCATGCGTGCTCCTGGCGTTGATCATGGGTTGAGATCCTCCGTGACCGGGAACATCAATCCTGTTACCGCGATTCCACCGCGCCGTCGGATTTCTGATCCGCGTGGCCGCCGGGTGGGGGGGGGCCGGGGGCGCACAGGGATTTTCCTGCGGGGTGCGAGCGATGCGCTTCATACGTACCGCGACTGCAACCGCTGATTAATTTTTCCATCACGCCAGGGAATCAACTTCTTGCGCGGAACGAGCGCCCCCTGTTCTGACTGAATTGCCGTTCCAGCGAAGGCGCATGATAACGAGTGCGCCTGCGAATACAACAAAAAAACTCACGAATTATCGATGTGTACGGATAAATCGATTACATGCGTTTTCTTTGGGAAATCCTTTAAGTTAGTGACCTAAGGAGCGGGGCGGGATTTGCAAGATGTCCGGGTGGTTTATCAGGTCTAAACAGAATGTCGCGTGGGGCGGACATGTCGGCTGTTTGGAACGTCAGGGATTCGCGGGTGAGGTCGCGTGGCGGCATTGGTGCGGTGTAGAAACGTTTTGGAGAAAGTCGGCGGCGTTGCAGGTGGGGGAGTCCATGATCCCCACGCCGTGGAAGGCGTGGGCTTGGTTACACAAAATGTTCAGGCGGGGGGTTTGGTGAGCGCTCTCGCCTTGGCGTGCGAGGTTCGCGTACGATGGGGGACTTGGCATTTTGCGAGAGGTTGTATGGGTTTGCTGTTGAGCTGTCAGAACTTGTCGAAGAGTTATTCGGCGCGAGCGTTGTTTGAGGGGATTACGCTGGGGCTGTATGAGGGGGAGCGGTGCGGGATGTTTGGGCCGAACGGGGCGGGGAAGTCGACGTTTTTGAAGATACTGGCGGGGCGGGAGCATGCGGATGAGGGGACGATCGAGGCGCGGCGTGGGGTGAAGGTGGGGTATTTGGCGCAGGAGGATCGGTTTACGGCGGAGACTCCGCGCCAGGAGTTGCTGGGGGCGCTGAGGGGAAATTCAGAATTCAGAGTTCAGAATTCAGAAGTGGATGAGGTGGAGGCGGAGACGCGGGTGGCGATTGTTTTGAGCAAGGTGGGGTTTGAGGATCATGAGGTGAAGATTGCCACCTTGTCCGGGGGGTGGCGGAAGCGGTTGGCGATTGCGCGGGAGCTTTTGCTGGAGCCGGATCTTTTGTTGCTGGATGAGCCGACGAATCATCTTGATTTGGAGGGGATATTGTGGCTGGAGAAGCTGCTGAATTCGTCGAAGTTTGCGTACGTGGTGATTACGCATGACCGGTATTTTCTGGAGAACGTGACGAACCGGGTGATCGAGATCAACCGGATTTTTTCGGAGGGGTTTTTGTCGGTGCCGGGGACATATTCGGACTTTTTGGAGCGGCGGGAGGAGGTGCTGGCGGCGCAGGCAAAGGAGCAGGAGGCGTTGGAGAATCGGGCGCGGGCGGAGATTGCGTGGTTGCGGAGGGGGCCGAAGGCGCAGCGTCGGAAGAGCAAGTTTCGGCTGGGGGATGCGGAGAAGGTGTTTGGGGAGCTGGCGGACGTGCGGTCGCGGAACGAGTCGGAACAGTCGGTGGAGATTGAGTTTTCGGCGACGGAGCGGAAGACGAAGAAGCTGCTGGCGGCGCATCAATTGTGCAAGGCGATGGGAGAGGGGGCGAGCGCGCGGAAGTTGATTGAGAAGGTGAATTTGATTCTTTCGCCGGGGACGAAGCTGGGGGTGCTGGGGCCGAACGGGTCGGGGAAGTCGACGTTTTTGAAGTTGCTGACGGGGGATCTACAGCCGGATGCGGGGACGATCAAGCGTGCGGCGGATTTGCGGGTGGTATTTTTTGATCAGCAGCGGAAGCAGTTGGATAAGAAGTTGCTGTTGAAGGAGGCGTTGGCGCCGGGGACGGACTCGGTGGTTTATAACGGGGAATTGGTGCATGTGTCGTCGTGGGCGAAGCGGTTTTTGTTTCGGTATGAGCAGTTGGATCGGCCAGTGGGGGAGCTTTCGGGTGGGGAGCAGGCGCGGGTGCTGGTGGCGAAGTTGATGCTGGTGCCGGCGGATGTGTTGATATTGGATGAGCCGACGAATGATCTGGATATCCCGTCGCTGGAGGTGCTGGAGGAGAGTTTGTCGGAGTTTCCGGGGGCGCTGGTGCTGGTGACGCATGACCGGTACATGCTGGATCGGTTATCGACGGAGATATTGGGGTTGGATGGGTTGGGGAATCATGCGGTGGTGACGGATTTTGAGCAGTATGCGAATTGGGTGGAGGGGATGGAGAAGGAGCGGGTGCGTGCGGAGCGGGAGGCGGAGGCGGCGAAGCGTGCGGAGAGTGCGCCTGCTGTTGCGGCTGCGCCGAGTGCAGGGAAGAAGCCGGTGGGGAAGCGGTTGAATTACAACGAGCAGCGGGAGTGGGAGAAGATGGAGGAGACGATCCAGGCGGCGGAGGCGGAGGTGGAGAAGTGGCAGAAGGCGATGGAGGATCCTGCGGTGATGGCGGATGGGCGGAAGATGACGGAGGCATGTGAGAAGGCGCATGCGGCGCAGGAGCGGGTGACGGGGTTGTATGCACGGTGGGAGGAGTTGGAACGGAAGTTGAATGACGAATGACGAAACGGGGCCCCCCCCGACGGACGGAAACACGAAGGAACGAAGGCGCGAAGGACCACGAAGAGGGCCGGTTATTCGGGCCTTTGTGGTTGTTAGAGGGACGCGTTATTGGGAGGGGCTGGAAAGTACGGAACCATGGGGGAAGAGTTATTTCTTTTTGAAGGGGTAGGGGGTTCCGGGTTTGATGAATTCGACTTCGAAGCCGGCGCGTTTGTCGTTCGAGAGGAGTTCTTGGATGGTGAAGGTGCCGTCGCCGAAGCCGGTGGTGGTGAAGAAAACGGTGGCGTCGTCGGTGTCGCCCCACTGGGTGGCGGCGTGGAGTTCGGCGGACTGCCAGGTGTTTTCGATGTCGGCGGAGTGACTTTTCCATTCTTCGGAGAAGTCGGGGTGGAGGGCGTTCGCGTCGACGACAGCGAGGGTGGCGACATCGGTGCCGACGGTGCCGAGAGGTTTGCCGGGGGTGGTTTCGGGGGCGGCGGCGGCGCGGAGGCGGGAAACGCGAAGGTGTTGTTCTTCGCTGTATTTCACGGTTTTGATCTGGATTGCGTACTCGCCGCGGGGGAGTTGGAAGTCGGTCGCATCGAAGGTGCCGGGGTCGAGAAGGGCGACCTTTCCGCTGGTAATGACAAGGGTGCCGATGGGTTGCCAATCGGATTCGGTGACTGCCATGGGAAGTTCCTCCGCGGGGTGATTTGAAGGATTTTGGGGGTGATCATACAGCGAGTCGTGGAAATTGCGGGCATGAAAAAAGCCCAGGAATTCAATTCCTGGGCTTGGGGTTAGCGGTGGGGTTGTGTTTCGATTTACTGGTTGTTCAGGACGGACCAGGCGGCCCAGATGGCGGCGGCCTGGCCGTGGAGGTTGCCGGTTTCGCGGGGGCGGTCGAGGTAGAATTGGCGGTCGTTTTTGCGGTTGGTGCCGATGCAGACTTCGGTCATGTTGGCGTCATTGTCGAGGAAGTTGGTGACGGCGATCCAGCCTTTCTTGGCGGTGTCTTTGTAGGAGTCATCGAGCCAGTGGTGGCGGACGCCCTGGGCGACGGCGAAGGTGAACATGGCGGTGCAGGAGGATTCGCCCCAGGCGGTGGGGTCGTCAATGAGCTGGTGCCAGGCGCCGTCGGTACCTTGGAATTGTTTGAGGGCGGCCATCATTTTTTTGTAGCCGTCGAGGATCTGGGCGCGGTCGGGGTGGGACTCGGGGAGGTCGGCGAGGATTTCGGCCATGCCGGCGGCGAACCAGCCGTTGCCGCGGCCCCAGTAGAAGGGGACGGAGAGTTCGTGGTAGAAGAGGCCGTTGGGCTTTTGGAGTTTTTCGAGGTAGGAGACCATTTCCTTGGCGGCGCGGTCGAGGTATTTCTGGTCGTGGGTGGCGCGGTAGGCCTGGAGTTCGACGGCGGTGATCATGAACATGTCATCGATCCAGTAGCGGGTCTGCCAGGAGAGGCCTTCGGGGGGATGGGTGGGGTTGTTTTTGTCGCGTGCGAGGACATCTTCGGAGTTGACCTTGAAGTGTTCCTTGGCGAAGGCGGGGTCGAACTGGGCGTCGGCGTAGTTTTTGCCGGTCTGGAGGTATTCTTCTTTTCCGGTGATGAGGTACATTTCGAGGGGGATGAGGGCGCAGACTTCAGCATCTTCGTTGGAGGGTTTGAGCATGCGGGAGCCTTCGGTGCCGGGCTCGCCGACCTGGGGGGCGTACTTGGCGAGGAGTGCGTCGAGTTGTTGTTTGTCGCCGATGGAGTTGTCGAAGCGGAGCGCGCCGTAGACGGTGCAGGCTTCGGGGTAGATGATGGAGTTGGGGCGGTAGTCGGTGGCCTTGGCGGTGCCGGGCTTGCGGTTGAGGAAATTCTGGACGAGTTTTTTGCCGGTGGAGGCGGGGTCTTTTCCTTCGGGCCAGTCGCCCCAGGAGTAATCGTTGGCGGCCTGGGCCTTGTCGGCGCGCTGGGAGATGGGCTGCGGGGTGTTGTTGGTGGAAGCGGGGTGGTTGTCGGCGGCGTTGACGCTGCACGAGGCGGCGGCGAAGAGGACGGAGAGGGTGGCGATGGACAAAAAGGCTTGTTTCACAGAGTTCCTCCTGACGGGGTTGAAGAACGGGACGTGGGCGGCTGAGCGCTGTGCGCAGGCTAGTCGCGCCGGAAGGGGGTGTCAATAACAACTGCGCGGGGGTGGAGTTATTGCGGGACGCCGGGTGAGAAAGCGCGGGGAGTTTTTGGGTTGCGTCTTAAAAAGAGCGGGGAGGGCGTGTATGATTCGGGAGTGGGCGGCGGGTTTTCGTGGGGTAGTGCATGGCGAGCGAAGAATTGAATTCGTTTTCGGCGGGGCGGTTGAAGGCCAAGGCGCCGCCGATGGTGCCGGTGGAGATGCTGGTGGCGGTGGGGGAGGTGACGCTGGCGGCGGGGGACGTGCCGCGGGGGGTGCTGCGGGAGTTTTACGAGAAGTTCCTGGGGCTGGTGTTTGTGGCGGGGGAGGTGGAGGATGGCGGGGTGCGGTTTCGGCATCAGCAGCAGCGGATTCATCTGGATCGCGGGCGGGAGGAGCTGGGGCGGGTGGGATTGCTGATTCGGCAATTTGATGCGGCGTTGCAGCGGTTGCGCGGGCGCGGGGTGCGGTACGAGCTTTTGCACACGGACAATGGGTTGACGCGGACGGCGATATTGCGGGATCCGGCGGGGAACTGGGTGCATCTGCTGGAGACGCGGGGGTTGTAGGATTGTCTTTACGGGATATGCAGGGGTGTTAACAGTGGGCGGCGGGGGAGGACGTAAACACGAAGGCACGAAGGGCCACGAAGATATTTTTTTTGGAAGGACGTGGGTTATGGAGCCGCGGGCGAATTATATGAAGCTGGGTGGGGAGGGGATTAAGGGGATGTATGCGTTGGAGAAGTATCTGCATTCGGTGAGCGTGGAGCAGCCGCTGGTGCACCTGGTGAAGTTGCGGGCGTCGCAGATCAACGGGTGTGCGTACTGCATTGACATGCATTGGAAGGATCTGCGGGCGCTGGGAGAGAGCGAGCAGCGGTTGTATGGGTTGGATGCGTGGGAGGAGTCGCCGTATTACACGGAGCGGGAGCGGGCGGCGTTGCGTTGGACGGAGGAGTTGACGCGGATTGCGGAGACGCATGCGTCAGAGGAGGCGTATGCGGCGTTGAAGGGGCAGTTTTCGGAGCAGGAGATTGTGGAGCTGACGTTTGTGATTACGACGATCAATGCGTGGAACCGGCTGGCGATTGGGATGCGGTCGGTGCCGGGGAAGTATGTTTCGCAGTTGAAGGCGGCGGGGGGAGCGACGACGTAAACACGAAGGCACGAAGACACGAAGGGCCACGAAGAGATCTTTGAAGGGAGCGGGGTGCTTGTTTTTCTTCGCATATGACCACGCTACTGGAACAAGCCGTTGCGAAGGCTCGCCAATTGTCTGCAGAAGAGCAGGATGCGCTGGCGAGGTTGATTCTGGAAGAAATAGAGGCGGACGCAAAGTGGGGCGCGGTGCTTGCGAAGTCACCTGAAAGGTTGAAGAAGTTGGCCGACAAGGCGTGGGGGGAACACGAGGCAGGTAAGACGGAGCCGCTCGACGTCGAGCAACTCTGAATTCGTGGAGACGTGAGGTCCGGGGGCGATAGAATGGGGGGATGATTTATTTTGACAACAAAGCGACGACGGCGGTGGATCCGGTGGTGCGGGAGGCGATGTGGCCGTGGTTGGGGGAGATGTATGGGAATCCGTCGAGCACGCATCGGTTTGGGCAGGAGGCGCGGCAGGCGGTGGAGGGGGGGCGGCATCGGGTGGCGGGGCTTTTGGGGTGTGATGTGCGGGAGGTGATTTTTACGAGCGGGGGGACGGAGTCGGATAATGCGGCGATTCAGGGGGTGTTGGCGGTAAGAGCGCCGCGGCGTGTGATTGTGACGAGCACGGTGGAGCATAGCGCGGTGCGGACGCCGGTGCAGGTGCTGGGGAAGGCGGGGTTTGAGGTGGTGGAGATTGGGGTGGATGAGAAGGGGGCGTTGGATGTGGATGCTTTGCAGCGGGTGGTGCGGGAGCGTGGGGGGGAGATTGCGCTGGTCAGCATCATGTGGGCGAATAATGAGACGGGGGTGTTGTTGGATATTGCGCGGGTGGGGGAGATTTGCCGGGAGCATTCGGTGCCATTGCATGTGGATGGGGTGCAGGCGGTGGGGAAGGTGGCGTTTGCTTTGCGTGAGATGGCGGTGGATTTGTTCAGCGTGAGTGCGCACAAGTTTCACGGGCCGAAGGGAGTGGGGGCGTTGTATGTGCGGCGGGGGGTGCGGTGGCAGCCGTTTGTGCGCGGGGGTCCGCAGGAGCGGGATCGGCGTGGGGGGACGGAGAATGTGGCGGGGATTGTGGGGATGGGGGTGGCGGCGGAGCTGGCGGCGGAGGCGCTGCGGGACGGGGTGGCGTGGGGGCGTGTGGCGGAGTTGCGGGATGCGTTTGAGCGGGGGGTGTTGGAGCGGATTCCGGATGCGCATGTGAATGGGGATCGGGAGCGGCGGTTGCCGAACACGACGAACATTGGGTTTGCGGGGCTGGAGGCGGAGGCGATTCTGCTGTTGCTTTCGGAGCAGGAGGTGTGTGCGAGCGCGGGGGCGGCGTGTTCGAGCGGGAGCCTGGAGCCGAGCCATGTGCTGCGGGCGATGCATTTGCCGGAGCGGGTGGCGCATGGGGCGGTGCGGTTCAGTTTGAGCCGGCGGACGACTTCCGCGGATGTGGAAGGAGCGCTGGCGGTGTTGCCGGGGGTGATTGAGAGACTTCGGGCGACGATGCCGGTATAAGGAAGAATCAAGAAGCAGGAAGCAAGAATCAAGAAGTTATGAGGATGGTTCGAATGGAGATGTTGGACGCGGAGCGTTTGGCGTCGGAGTTGATGCGGGCGCATGGGGTTGGGGACTGGGCGTTCGGGTGGAACCGTCGGAAGCGGGCGCTGGGGTTGTGCCGGTACCAGCAGCGGCGGATTGAGCTGTCGGCGCATTTTGTGCGGGTGAACGGGGAGGAGATTGTGCGGGACACGGTGCTGCATGAGATCGCGCATGCGCTGGCGGGGCAGCGGGCGGGGCATGGGCCGAAGTGGAAGGCGATGTGTTTGAGATTGGGGTGCAAGCCGGAGCGGTGCGACAAGGGGGAGGCGGTGATGCCGCGGGGGCGCTGGGAGGCGCGGTGTCCGACATGCGGGAAGGAGTATTGGCGGCATAAGCGGCCGCAGCGCGGGGCGCGGTATTGGTGCCGGACGTGCGGGCCGATGCGGGGGCCGGTGCAGTTTTTGATGCGGATGAGTGCGTGACGTGGGGCCGACGCCCTCGTCGGCCAGGGCGGGCTGTGGGGAAGATCCATTCTTTGCGGGCTTGCGGAAGCGGTTTGAGATTGTCCGGAACCCTCACGCTCGGATTAGCCGACGGGGGCGTCGGCTCCACTTTTTTTTTTTGGTGGATGCGGTTTGTTTCTCGGCAAGCCGATGAGGCGGGAGACGTTTGGGGTGGAGGTGATTCTTATCTGGAGATGGCGATGCGGAAGCTGGGATGGATGATTCTGGGTGCGGCGGTGGTGGGCATGATGGGGTGTGCGGGGCGGGAGAATGGGGAGTGGGTGAAGGCGGAAGTGCGGGCGGGGGAGGTGGCGGTGGGGGTGCGGGTGCATGCGGAGAAGGCGGGGGCAGCGATTCCGGCGGGTTTCAGCGGGGCGAGTTTTGAGATGCGGATGGTGCAGGCCGGGGCGGGGCAGGGGCCCGGCGGGTATTTTTTTGATGCGTCCGACAAGGCGATGGTGGGGATGTTCCGGGGGTTGGGGATCAAGAGTTTGCGCGTCGGGGGGAATAGCTTGGATCGGGCGGAGGTGGATGCAGTGAGGCCGGCGGATATTGATGCGCTGTATGCGTTTGCGCGGGCGGCGGGGGTGAAGGTGATTTATTCGGTGAAGATGCGGGATGTGGAGACGCCGGAGGAGATCGCGGTGGATGTGGCGCAGGTGAAGTATCTGTGGGGGAAGTATGCCGAGTTGACGGAGGCGGTGACGATCGGGAACGAGCCGAACATTTATTTTGCGGATACGGCGCCGGGCGGGGTGGGGACTGCGCCTGCGGGCGCGGCGACGAAGCCGGCGGTGGCGGTGCTGGGTGGCGTGGGGGATTCGGGGGCGGTGGGGATTGGGTATAAGGCCTATCGGAAGCGGTGGGAGGAGATTGCGGGGGCGATTGTGAAGGAGGTGCCGGGGGTGCGGTTGTGCGGGCCGAGCTCGACGCCGGGGAAGGTGGCGTGGGCGGGGGCGTTTGCGAAGGACGAGGGGAGCGGGCCTCTGGCGAAGAATCTGGTGATGGTGACGCAGCATTCGTATCCGGGGGGGAATGCGCAGAAGGTGACGGATTCGGGGGCGGGTCGGGAGTTGATTCTGTCGCCGAAGATGGAGGCGGGGTATGAGAAGTTTTATGCGACGATGGTGCCGGCGGTGATGGAGGCGGGGAAGGAATACCGGCTGGAGGAGAGCAACAGTTTGTTTCATGGGGGTGCGACGAACATCAGCAACACGGCGGCGTCGGCTTTGTGGGGATTGGATTTCATGTGGTGGTGGGCGACGCACGGGGCGGAGGGGATCAACTTTCACACGGGGATGAACCGGGCGGGGGCGGGGCGTGTGCCGGGCGGGTATGACTTGTTCTGGCGG
Source organism: Phycisphaerae bacterium (assembly GCA_051955985.1). Lineage (GTDB taxonomy): Bacteria > Planctomycetota > Phycisphaerae > WQYP01 > WQYP01 > DATKPA01. Next base: position 10,938 of record JBQCGD010000030.1, read on the forward strand.
TCGCCGGAGCGGATCGAGGTGCATCCGATGGGGTATGGGGTAAAGGCGTTTGATGTGGCGGGCGGGGGGGGGCGTGGGCGGGTGGTGCCGGTGGAGGTGAGTGCTGGCGGGGCGAACCTGACGGCGTATGGAGCGCGGGACGGGCGAGAGGTGTTTGTGACGGTGATCAACCGGGAGAATGTGCATGGGGAGTTGAAAGGGGCGCGGGATGTGGCGGCGGGGATTGATGTGGGGAGCGGGCAATGGCGGGCGGAGGTGATTTATTTGCGCGGGCCGAAGGGGGAACTGGGGGCGGTGCGTGGGATGACGCTGGGTGGGGCGGAGATTGGGGGGGATGGGCGTTGGGAGGGGAAATGGGAGGCGGTTGGGGGAAGCGGGGGGCGGTTTGTCGTGCATGTGCCGGCGGGGGAGGCGGCGGTGGTGAGGCTTGGGCGGAATTGAGTGCAGGCGAGCGGTCGAAGGGATCGCTCGCCTGCACGTCGCGCGTTACTTGATGGCTTCGACTTCGGCGATCGCCTTCTCGATGTTTTCGAGGGTGATCTTCGGGCGGCTGTGATCGGCGGCGTCGATGGCGTTGTTGAGGAATTTCATGGCCTCTTTCTGGTGGTCGGACTTGGGCGCTTGTTTGAGGTGATCCTTGGCGGACTTGAGGTTCGCGCGGGCGGCTTTCATGTCGTCGTGATTGAGCAGGTTGCGGGCATCCTTCAAGTCCTGGAGGGCGAGGTGGGCTTCGGAGCCGGCGTGGGGTTTCTCGGCCCGGGCGGAAAGGGCGGACAGGTTGGCGAAGGCGCAAGTCAGCAGGCAGGCGCAGGCGGTGGGGACGAGGGATTTGGCCAGAGAGGGCATCGTTATTCTCCTTCGGGTGAATCGCCCGCGGGACACCAACACAGCGTGGCGGGCGAGGACGACAGATGACGTACCAGAATGATTGCGAGGAGGGTGTCAGGTTAGGGGAGGGGCTGGGATTATTGGGAGTTGGAGTGTTCCACGGGAATTTCTCCACACGCGGGATTGGCCGACGGGGGCGTCGGCTCCACTTGTCGGCTCCGCTATTTGGCGGGGATGACGATGCGCATGCCGATGTTCCAGGATTGGGTTTCGATGGGGAGCCAGGTTTCGCGTCCGGCGCGGCAGGATTGGGGGATGGAGATCCAGGAGCCGCCGTGGAGGGGGTAGAGGTTGCGCGGGTGATCGGCGGAGGTGGCGGTGCACCATTCCCAGACGTTGCCTTGCATGTCGTAGAGGCCCCAGGCGTTGGGGAGTTTTTGTTTGACGGGGTGGGTGGAGCGCGGGGTGGTGGTGCGGTCGGTTTCGAGTTCGTTGAGGATTCTCACATTCATTCCCCCGGCGCCGCCCTCGGTCGAGGCTTCGTTCCAGAACCAGGCGATGTCGCTGGGGCGGCCGGTGGCGGGGAAGGGCTCGCGCGTGCCGGCGCGGGCGGCGTATTCCCATTCGATGTCGGTGGGGAGGCGGGCGTCGATGCCGAGCTTGTTGAGGAAATTGATGGCGTGGGCGTAGCTGACGGAATCGGCGGGGAGGGTGGGGCCGTGGAAGTGGGAGTGGTTGCCGGATTGGCCGAGGACGCCTTCCATCATGGCCTGGGTGACGGGGGTGTCGGAGATCCAGAAACCTTGTTTGACGTCGGTGGGGGCGAGCGGGGGTTCGTTGGGGAGGCGGCCCCATTCGTCGGGGGCGGAGCCGCGGGCGTAGGTGCCGGGGGGGATGTAGCGGAAGCGCTGGGTGATGCCGCCGGCGCGGAGGTCGAACCAGTAGCCGTAGAGGTCGATGCCGAAGTCGTTGGCGTAGCCGATGGAATGGGATTGCGGGGGCCAGGCGGAGGCGTTGACGTTTTTGGCGGCCTGGTAGCGGGCGGCGGCTTCGTTGAGGGCGGCGGCGGCGAAGGGGTCGCGGTCGGCGGTGCGGAGAGAGTTGAGCAGGCGGTCGGCGGCGGGCCATTCCTTCTTCTGGACGAGGGTGTTGAGGGCGTCGATCTGCTTGAGGAGTTCGGCGCGGCGGTCAAAGTCGTCCATGGAGGGGGCGGCTTCCACCTGGTACTGGCCGATCTTGTCGGGATCGGTGAGGACTTCGCGGATGGTCCACTGCGTGTGGGGGCCGGCCTTGCCTTCCTTCATGACGGACATGAGTTTCTGCATGGCGGGGTCGCGCTGCTGCTCGGCGACCTGGCGCATCTGGGTGAGCCAGCGCTGGCGGTCGGCGCCGGTGGTGAGGCCGACCTGCTCTTCGATGAGGCGGCGGGCCTGCTTGAAGAGGCCGGCGGAAGCGAGCTGGTGGATTTCGTCGGGGAGGCTCATTTTGGGCGGGGTTTTGTCGGGGGAGAGGGTGTCGTTGAAGAAGTCGAGGATGGTGCGATCGAGCCTGGCTTCATCGACGGCGCGGCCGCCCGGACCGGTGGCGGCGCCCGCGGGTTCTTCGTAGAGCGCGCTGGCGACGCCGGCGCGGCGCAGCGTTTCGGCGTAAATCAGGTGCATGGCGCGGTTGGCATCGGAGGAGAGCGTGACCATCAGCGTGGCGGGGGAGGTGGGGCGGATGTAATTGACGGCGGAGGCGAGGCGGGCGTCGTCGGGGTTGTCCTTGGGGTTATTGCCGAAGAGCTGGTAGGCGGGGGAGCCGGGGATGTTGACGGTTTCGTCGCCGTAGAGTTCGGCATCGCGCCAGTCGGTGGTGCCGCCGAAGAGGCAGACAGCGCGGATGGCCGTGGAGAGTTTCGGGTAATCGCCGAGGGTGCCGTTGAGGGCGGGCTGATCGGGGGTGACGGCGAGGAGTGCGGCGATGGTGGCGCCGTCGCCATCGGCCCACACGGCGATGCGGTCGGGGTCGAGGTGTTGTGCTTCGGCGTTGCCGCGGAGCCAGCGGATGGCGGCCTTGGCGGCGTGCAGATCGTTGGGGAAGCGCGAGAAAGATTGGTTGTCGGGCGTGTCGTTCGGGAGGTAGGTGGCGTAGGCGAGGGCGTAGCCGCGGGCGAGGAGTTCGTTGGCGGGGCGTGCGGGATTTTCGTGATGCGGGGAGAAGCGGATGATGACGGGGGATTTGTCGGCGGCGGGGGTGGCGGGGAGGTAGAGATCGAGCGTGAGCGCCTTGCCGTTGAGGGTGGCGTAGGTGATTTTTTTCTGCACCTTGCCGGGGGCGCCGGGAATGGGAGATTGCTGTGCGAGTGCGGGGAGAGCGGCGAGAAGCGCCCACACCACCGTCGCCTGCTTGAACCGCATTTACTTTTTCTCCACGCTGGAAAGACCCACATTCGGGATGGACGGGGCTTTGGGATTCGGTTGCGGCCGGGGCTGCAGGATGCTTTGGAGCGGGTGGCCGATGGCGATCATGATGCCGGCGCGGAAGCGTTCGGCGGTGATCAGCAGGACGAAGAGGCCGATGAGCGGCCACGCGACGAAGCGGCCGTAGAGGAGGAACGTGGTGAAGCGTGCGACGTGTTCGCCGGTGACGTGGGGTTCGATGAGGCGGAGCAGTTCCTTGTAGCTGTAGATGACGCCGGGGATGGGGAAGTCGCGGGCGAAGTATTGCCAGGGGAGGAACATGAAGAGGAGGAGGACGGACCAGATGAGGCTCTTGGTGATCTGCGCGACGCCGGGGGCCTGCGCGACCAGGACGACCAGCAGCGTGATGAAAACGACGATCGCCTGGCTGGAGACGGCAATGACGGCGCAGAGCTGCGTCACCGGGACGGCCATGGTGTAGGTGGTGTCCCACTGGTTGCGGATGTTGAGGCGCTGGCTCTGGACGCTGCCGGGGTAAAAGGTTTCTTCCTCCACCGCGACGACGGGCATCGTGGCGGGGGAACCGGTGGCGACTTTTTCGGGGCGCATGTTTTTATAGGGCTGCTGCGTCCAGCACATGAGGGCAAAACCGACGAACTGCATGATTACGCAGGCGAGCAGGAGGAATCCGAGCCAGCCCCGGGCGGAGCGGAGCGTGCGAAGCGCGACGCCATAATCACTGTACGGATGAACGGGTGAAGGCATTTGCCATGAACCTCCTGCCATGTAGCCGATGTAGTTTACCAGAGGGGACGCGGGCGGGCATGTGGTTGCGGGTCCGAGGTCGCCATTCTCTGACGCGAAGGCGATGGAATGGGCCTGCAGCCGCGGCCGGTGCGGCTGGGCGGCGTAACTTTGGGCGGCCCCGGGCGTGGTCGCAGGTAAGGAGAGAACGATGATCAAGCGAATTTCGGTGGTTGCGGTGCTGAGCATGGCGATTCTGACGGCCGGCGGCGCGGCGCGCGCGGAGGGAAGCGCGGCTGGAGCGGCGGCCCTGCATCCGGCGCTGCACGTGCAGTTGCCCCTCGGGAAGCCGGCGCCGGCGATCGAGGCGACGGACCTGGACGGGAAGGCGGTGTCGCTTGGCGCGTTCAAGGGAAAGCCGGTGGTGCTGGAGTTCGGCAGTTTGACCGATCCCTGGTTCCGGGCGCGGATGCCGGCGGTGGAGAAGCTGGCGGGGAAGTATGGCGAGAAGGTGGCCTTTGTGGTTGTCTATCAGCATGAGGCGCATGCGGCGGATTCGGCGGAGGCGATCGAGGAGAACGAGCAGGGGGGCTTCAACCTGGCCAAGCCGACATCCCAGGCGGAACGGATCAAGGCGGCGGAAGAGGCGAAGGAGCGGCTGCACATCGAAAATTGCGCGCTGCTGGTGGATGCGTGGAACAACACGACGAGCTACCGCTACGGCGATTATCCGAACATGGCGTTTGTGATCGATGCGAAGGGGGAGCTGCAGGCGGGGTATCCGTGGATGGATCCGAAGAAGGTGCAGGGGGCGGTCGATGCGCTGCTGGCGGGCAAAGAGGTGCCGGCGGGCTTTCGCGGGCCGGTGCATCCGCAGGCGGGGGCGGGCGCTGATTTTTCGGAAACGGCGATGGAGATGACGGGGTATGCACAGGGGGCGAAGCTGGTGCAGGTGCTGGACGACATGCAACTGACGGATCAACAGAAGAAGGCGGTGTTGCCGCCGCTGCTGCAGTTCCTGGCGGATGCGCGGAATTTCCGGGAGCTGCGGAATGGGAGCCCGAAGGCGAAGGTCGGTGGCGGGAAAGGCGCGGCGACGCAGCCGGAGGCGGAGGGGACGAAGACCGTGTCGGCGGAGGATCTGCAGGGGATGCTGCAGAAACTGCGGGAGAGTGCGCAGAAGGTGAAGCAGGCGGCGAACGAGAACCTGCCGGAGAAGGATGCCAAGGCGCTGCTGGAGGCGATGGAACAGGGGCCGGCGAAGCGGTTGTTTGCGGACAAGTGAGCGGATCATTTTTTTCCGACGACCGCGATGCCGAGTTCATCGGCGCGGGCGAGGAGCTTTTCTTTTTCCAGCATGATGGTGCGGCCGACTTCGAGGACCAGCGCGCCGCCGCCGTGGGCGTGGAGTTTTTCGACGGTGGCGATGCCGACGGTGGGGACGTCGAAGCGCATGTCCTGGTTCGGGTTGGCGGCCTTGCAGAGAATCCACCCTTTGCGTTTGCAGAATTCGCCGGTGCGTTGGATGAGGCGGTCGGTCCCTTCGATCGCTTCGACGGCGATGATTTCGTGTTCCTTGCAGGTCAGCGCCTGGCCGATGAGCAACTCGTTGATGCGTTTGAGCAGCGGCCAGGCGAAATCGATGTCGATCTGCATGGCGGCGGTCGGCGGCGTTTTGGTCATGACGCCGTCGGTGGCGAGGGATTCGGGCACGTAGGGCCTCCCGTCAATGAGTTCGATGCCGCCGGAGGCGAGTTCGTCGGCGAGCGCCTTCAGCAGCGTGGCGGTGCGTTTGTCGTGCTTCACGCGCATGAACCAGACGCGCGCGGTGCGCCAGTCGGGCATGTAGCGGAAGAGGTGGAACCGCTGGTACATCTCCGCTTTGCCGACGCGGCCGACCATGACGGCCTGGGTGCACCCTTCGGATTTGAGCTTGCGGATCCATTGGTTGAGGCGGAGAAGGCCGACTTCGAAGAAGCGGTCGCAGAGGGGGCGGAGGTCGTTCATGCGCGCCTGGCCGGAGAGGGCGGTGCAGATGACGCGGTGGCCGGCGGCTTTCATGCCGCGCGCCGTTTCCAGCGGCAATGTACCCTGGCCGGCGATGAGGCCGAGAGGGGAAGCAGTCTTGGCGGCGAGTTGCGACATGGAAGCATTGTGCGAAGCGCGTGCGCGGATGGCAAGAAAGTGGGGCCGACGCCCTCGTCGGCCATGTTCTTTGGGGAGGGGATATTCGACCCACACCTTTCGCGCCTGATGGATTAAAATACATCCGTCTTTTCACGTTCGAATTAGCCGACGAGGGCGTCGGCTCCACTTTCTTCCGGAGGGCACCCTGGGTTTGCACCCGGACAACTTCGACTGGAGGAGTGCTTACCTCCAGCATCGGGATCATCTTCCGCACCTTCGTCAGGAGAACGCCCTCTATTTCGTGACGTTTCGACTGGCGGATTCGCTGCCGGCGGAGCGGGTGGATCAACTGCGGATGGCGCGTGATCGATGGATGCTGGATAATCCGTCGCCACACACAGAACAACAGGAAATGGAATACCGCAGGCTGTGGACCGGACCCATCGAGCGCTTGCTGGATGCCGGCTATGGCGAGTGCGTTCTTTGTTCCGCGGACTGCAGGGATTGCGTTGAAGACACGATGCGACATGAAGACGGCACGACTTATTCGCTGGGCGAATTCGTGATCATGCCGAACCATGTGCATGTGCTCGTGCATGTTCCGGCGGCAAGTGAACTGTCGGCGATCCTGCAGGCCTGGAAGTCGATCAGCGCACGCCGGATCAATCGCAGGCGAGGTCGGCGCGGCACGCTCTGGCAGTCGGAGCCGTTTGATCACATCGTGCGTGATCGCTTCCATCATCGCCGTTTCGCCGATTATATCCGGAAAAATCCTGCAAAATTGAAAGCCGGGACATTCACGTTGGGGTGTGGGAGTTTGGTGCTGCAATAGTGGAGCCGACGCCCTCGTCGGCTATTCGATGGACGTTGCAAGCAGTGGGAGAACCCCCCTTGTGCGTGTGCTGCGAAGAAGAACCGCCCATCAATTCACGTTCGACATAGCCGACGAGGGCGTCGGCTCCACTACGCCGGCCATGAGGCGCATGGCTTTTTCCTGCGTTGCTTCCGCGCGGGGGAGCTCGCCGGCGATGCGGCCTTCGCGCATCACGATCACGCGCGAGGAGATGCCGAGGACTTCCGGGAGTTCGGAGGAAATCACGATCACCGCAACGCCGCTGCTGGCCAGTTCGTCGAGGAGGTGGTGGATGGCGGTCTTGGCGCCGATGTCCACGCCGCGCGTCGGTTCATCGACGATCAGCAGCCTGCCACCGCGGGCGAGCCACTTGGCGATGACGACTTTCTGCTGGTTCCCGCCGGACATGTTTTTGACCGGGGCGCCCAGGCTGGCGGTTTTGACGCGCAGGCGGGCGAAGTAATCGGCGGCCTGTTTGCCTTCGGCGCGGTGGTTCAGCAGGCCGAAGACGCTGAGGCGGCGCAAGAGCGGCAGCGAGAAATTCTGCCGCCCGCCCATCATCAGGACGAGCCCCTGGCGCTTGCGGTCCTCGGGCACCAGGCCGACGCCGCGGCGCATCGAGGCGCGGATGTTGCCCAGCGGCAGGCGGGCTCCGTCGAGCGTAACTTCCCCCTCGGCGCGCTTGTCGAGGCCGAAAATCGCTTCGGCCACCTGGCTGCGCCCGGCGCCGACGAGCCCGGCAAACCCGACGATCTCCCCCGCACGCACCTGGAAGCTCACTTCCTCGAACTTCCCCGGGCTGCGGAGATTCTTCACGTCCAGAATGACCTTGCCGACATTCGAGGCGACGAACTGCGGCAGATAATCCGCCACCGGCCGGCCGATCATCATCTGCACGACCTTGTCCTGCGTGCCCGGCTCCCAGGCTCCCGAGGCCCCGTCCTGTTTCAGCGTGCCGATGTACTTGCCGTCCCGCAGCACGCTGATCGCATCGCACAGGCGGAAGACTTCGGGCATGCGGTGGCTGACGTAGATCATCGTCACGCCGCGCTTCTTCAGATTTTCAATCATGCCGAAGAGCTGCTGCGCCTCGCGTTCGGAAAGCGAACTCGTCGGCTCATCAAAGATCAGCACCTTCGCCCCGGTGCCGATGGCGGAGGCAATCTGCACCACCTGTTCCTGCGCGGTGGTCAGGGTGCACATCGGCTGGTTCACGTCCATGTCGACGCCGACCTGTCCGAGCAGCTTCTGCGCGCGGGCGACCATTTTCGCCCGGCTCACGAAAAGGCCCATCGTGCGTGGATAGGCCCCGAGGCTCAGATTCTCGGCCACGCTCAGGTGCGGGCAGGAGGCGAGCTCCTGGTGCACCATGCCGATCCCCTCCGCCGCGGCATCCGCCGGTGAGTGAATCTTCACTTCGCGGCCGTCGATGTAGATTTCCCCCGCGGTCGGCCGATGCACGCCGGCCAGGCACTTCCCCAGCGTGCTCTTCCCCGCCCCGTTCTCGCCCATGAGCGCATGGCATTCCCCGCGGCCGATCGAGAGCGACACGCCGTCAAGCGCCGTCACGCCGCCGAAGGTCTTCACGATGTTGCGGAATTCAATGAATGCGTCAGCCACGAATCTCTCGCAAAAAAAATGGGGGGAGACGGGGCGTCTCCCCCCTCTGAGTTACTGCTGGCCCTTGAGCCACTTCTTCCAGTTTTCGCCGAACGCCTTGGCGTTCTCCTTCGTCACGACCTGCAGCGGATCGACCACCTTCGGCGACGCCGGGTCCTTCCCCTTCACCACCTTGTCGAGCAGGATCTGCACAGACTTATAGCCCCAGCCGTAGCAATCCTGTGCGAGCAGCACCTGCGCGTGGCCGTCTTCCAGGTAGGTCAAACACGGCGGCAGCGCATCGACCGACACGCACTTCACCGTGCCCGGCTCCCACTTGAGCGCATCCCGCGTGAACAGCGGCCACCCGCCGATGAAGCCCCACCCCTGGATCTCCGGATGGGCGTTCTGTTCGCGCTGAATCGCCGCCGCCGCCTTCTCCGGCGTCTCCTCGTGATACACGATGTCGATCAGCTTCATGTCCGGGTGCTTCGCCATCTCGTCCTTGATCCCCTGCGTGCGCGTGCGCAGGTTCGGGGCCGATTCGTTCCCCGCCAGGATCGCGTAGTTCCCCTTGTTGTGCATCTGCTCGGCCAGGTACATCGCCACCTTCCGCCCGCACGATTCGTCGTCCGTGCCGTAGAAGGCAAAACGCTTCGATCTCGGCGAATCGGAATCGAAGCACATCACCGGCACCCCGGCATCCACGGCCTTGTCGATCGCCGGCGCACAGGTGTTCGCGTTGCTGCAGCTCACCGCGATCCCCGCCACGCCCGCCTGCGAGAGCTGCTCGATCGCCTGCGCCTGCTTCTGGGCATCCTCTTCCGGCGGCGTCTGGATGTTGATCTCCACCTGCACGCCGTACTGGTCGCCCAGTTCCTTCGCCGCATCCTTCGCCCCCTGGTGCGCCGCCTGGAACACCGGGTTGCTCTGGTTCTTCCCCAAAAAGCCGATCACGATCTTCGGCCTGTCCTGGCCGAAGCCCGCCGACGTCAGACCCAGGCAGACCACCCCTGCCAGTAGCACCGAACTGAATTTCATGCGCTTTCCTCCAAAAAGTTCCGGCAGCCCACGGCCACCACAGTCGTCCTTCTTACCTCAATGCACCGCCGGACGCGAACGCAATGCTCGCCGGCTCTGGCAAAGGAACTCCGGGTGCGACAGCCAGCCCGGCTAAAACCAATTCGGATCAAAGTGCGGATGCGATGTCCGCTTCCAAGTCCCATATGCCACGAGCGACCGTGACTCAGG
>JBQCGD010000031.1:0-4184 GCA_051955985.1 Phycisphaerae bacterium
CAATCGCCTTCCGCGACAGCCCCGCCCCAATCAAAAACAACGTCACCCCCATCGCCGCACCCGCCACCCGCCCCGTCACCGGCACAATCCCACTCACCCCCGGCACACACGTCCGCACCACGCACGCCAGCACAAACCCCCCGATAAACCACGGTACCTGCAACCGCCCGCGTCCCTTCTCCTCCCGCTCCCCCTCAAAATCATGCGAACTCCCCGCCACCCCGCGCACCCGCTCCCCACACAACCACGCCGCCACCAATCCCACCGGCACAATCCACAACGCCCGCGACAACTTCACCGCCGTCGCCGTCTCCAGCGCCCCCTTCCCAAACACGCTCGCCGCCCCCACAACACTCGACACATCATGAATCCCCACCCCCGCCCACTCCCCAAACTGCACCTGCGTCATCCCCACCCAATGCCCCACCAGCGGAAACACATACAGCGCCGCCGCATTCAACAAAAACACCGTCCCCATCGCCACGCTCATCTCCCCCTCCTCCGCACCGATCACGCTCCCCACCGCCGCAATCGCCGCCCCCCCGCATATCGCCGTCCCCGCAGAAATCAGCATCCCCGTCCCCCGCTCAATCTTCAGCCACCGCGTCACCACCCACCCCACCAGAAACGTCACCCCAATCGTCCCCGCCGCCATCCCCGCCCCTTCCAGCCCCGCCCGCACCATCGCATGCAGATCCATCCCAAACCCCAGCAACACCACCGCCCCCTGCAACAACACCTTCGCCGCCACCCGACCGCCCTTCCCCACCGGCATCCCCCCAACCACCGCCAGCAAAATCCCAGCGCCCAGCGCCATCCCCGGAGAAACCACCCCCAATACACACCCCACCAATACCAACCCAAACACAAATCCAAAAACCACTCTCATCGCACCACTGTCCATCTCTGTGTCCCTCTGTGAATCTCTGTGACCCTCTGTGTCTCCAAATCCCTCAAAAAAGAGCCCCGCTCCAACCGCCAAACCCTCCCACCCACCCAATCCTCTTCGTGGTCCTTCGCGCCTTCATCTCTTCGTGTTTCCGTCGTCGGTGGGGGGGCGTCATCCGTCATTCGAATTTCGTCATTACCCTATCCTTCCCAATCCCATCCCACAAAGGCATAATCAACATACAACCCATACCCAAAAGGCATCACAAACCATGAACCTCCACCACCTCAAAATCTTCCACACCGTCGCCGAAACCGGCTCCCTCACCGCCGCCGCAAAAAAACTCCACACCGCCCAGCCCGCACTCTCACGCCAGCTCGCCGCCCTCGAGCATTCCCTCAACACACGCCTCCTCGACCGCCTCCCCCGCGGCACCCGCCTCACCCCCTCCGGCCAGCTCCTCCTCTCCTACTCCACCCGCCTCTTCCAACTCGAATCCGAAGCCGCCCGCGCCCTCGCCGATCTCCACGGCCTCCACCGCGGCTCACTCACCCTCGGCGCCTCCCTCACCATCGGCTCCTACCTCCTCCCGCCCCTCCTCGCACAATTCCAAAAACAACACCCCGCCCTCCAGCTCACCCTCCTCATCGCCAACACCGACGAAATCCACCGCCGACTCCTCGCCGGCCAGCTCGACCTCGGCTTCTCCGAAGGCCTCCTCCCCTCACCCGACCTCACCGCCACCATCTTCGCCCACGACCACATCGCCCCCGTCGCCCCCCCAAACCACCCCCTCACCCGCGCCACACCCACCCCACGCATGCTCCTCCACTACCCCCTCATCCTCCGCGAACCCGGCTCCGGCACCCGCGCCATCGTCGAACAAGCCCTCCGCCGCGCCAAAATCCCCACCGCCCACGCCCTCTCCCTCGGCAACGCCGAAGCCATCAAATCCGCCGTCCTCAACGGCGCCGGAATCGCCTTCCTCTCCACCCTCGCCATCTCCCACGAACTCAACACTCGCCAACTCGCCACCCTCCCCCTCCCCTCCCTCCACATCCACCGCAACCTCTACCACCTCCACCCCGCCCACCACACCCCCTCCCACGCCGCCACCGCCTTCCTCGCCCTCCTCCACCACACCCACCAAACCCACCGCCCCCCAAAATCCCGCCAAAAACGCTGAATCCCTACAATTCCTATCGGAGTAGGGGGGAGACCGCCAATGACGCACCCACACTTGGCGGTCTGGTCACCAATTCAAAATCCCTTCGTGGGCCTTCGTCTCTTCGTGCTCTTCGTGTTTACCGTCGTCCGTGGGGGGGATGTTGGCGGGGGGGGGGAAAGCAAAAATAAAAATGCCGCCACGGGGCTGCCGAGTGGGGCGCGACAGCTTTCGTACAGGCAAAGTGGGAACCCATACGGTGGCGGCGAGGATCAAGTGGGGAACTCTTCCCCACAACCTATTCACTTGTGGCATCGTTGATGCGTTACACAAATTATCTGTTCCCTCCCCCCCTGGTCAATACTCTATTCTCTCTACTTACCCTACTCTTAGCCGCTTGTCACAAATGAACTTCCGTCAAATAATTCTAAGGGCTTTCCCTATCGACAAGACCCCCTCCCGCCCTATCCCCCGCTCCTCTCACCGCCGCGACGGCCCCGCCTGATTGATCAACACCGCCGCAAAAATCAGCACCCCCCGCGCCACCACCTGCCAGTATTCATCCACATTCATCAACGTCATCCCATTGCTCAACACCCCCAGAAACAACACGCCAATAAACGTCCCCCACACCCGCCCCGCCCCACCCATCAAACTCGTCCCCCCAATAATCACCGCCGTGATCACCTCCAATTCCCAACCCTCCCCATTCCGCGGGTTTCCCCCCTGCACCTGCGTCGCAGCCATGATCCCCGCCACCGCCGCCAGCCCCGCCACAATCCCCATCACCCCGATCTTCACCCCGCTCACCCCGATCCCGCTCAACCGCGCCGCCTCCGCATTCCCCCCAACCGCATACACCGCCCGCCCAAACGTCGTGTACGCCATCACCCCTTGTATCACCAGAAAAACCCCCACAAACACAATCGCCGGCACCGGCACCACCCCCACATACCCCGCCCCCAGAAAGTTAAACCCCGCCGGAAACGAATTGATCGGGAACCCATGCGTCATCAACTGCGCCACCCCACGCAAAATCGCCATCCACGCCAGCGTGCTGATAAACGTCGGCACACGAAACCGCACTCTAAAAAACCCCGACAACACCCCCGACCCCACGCTCAACCCAATCGCCGCAATCATCCCCACCGCAATGCTCCACCCCATCCCAACCCCCTTCCCCGTCATCCACTCCACCACCCACGCCGTCACGCACCCCGCAAACGCCACCGTCGACCCCACGCTCAAATCAATCTCCCCCGCAATGATCACCCTCGTCATCCCAAACGCGATGATCCCCTGCATCGACACATCCCCCAATATCTTCAGCAGGTTCTCCGCACTCCAGAACCCCCGCGCCTTAAACGCCAGGAACACGCACAGAACCACCAGCACAATTTCCAGAACCGCCTGCCGCAAAAACTTCATGCCGCCCCCCGCGCTTCTTCCGTCTGCATGCACCGCACCACCAGTTCATCCACCGTCACCCCGTCCGCCATCACCTCCCCCGCAATCCGCCCCCCCTTCATGATCAAAATCCGATGACACACCTCCACCAGCTCCTCCAGTTCGCTCGACACAAAAATCGACCCAATCCCCTCCCGCGACAAGTCCCACATCATCTGAAAAATGTGCTGCTTCGCCTGCACATCAATCCCCCGCGTCGGCTCATCAAACAACATCACCCGCGGCTTCGTGTTCAACCACTTCCCCACCACGATCTTCTGCTGATTCCCGCCGGAGAGCGAATCAATCGGCAACCCCGCATCCGCCACCTTGATCGCTAGCCGCTCAATCAACCCCTCCGTCACCCGCTGCTCCCGCGCACTCGTAATCATCCCGCACCATCCCACCCGGTTCATGCTCGCCAGGCACAAATTCGTCCGTATCGACTGCCCCAGCACCAGCGCCTGCTCCTTCCGATTCTCCGGCACAAACCCCACCCCCAACCCCTTCATCCGCTTCGGCGTCCCCCCCACAACCCGCTTCCCCTCCAGCCAAACCGCCCCGCCATCCACCCTATCCGCACCAAAAATCCCGCGCAGCAACTCCGTCCTCCACGACCGCAGCATCCCCTCAATCCCAAGAATCTCCCCACGCCGCAACGCAAACCCCACCTCACGATACTTT
>JBQCGD010000032.1:0-24575 GCA_051955985.1 Phycisphaerae bacterium
CTAGCCCACCCCCGCGCTTAGTACTTAACCACTTAACCGCCGCGCCCCGCCACCACCCTTGACATCTCTTAATGCCCCCCCCACACCCCCATCTCCACCCCCTTCGCCCGCCCCCTCCGCAGCGGCTCCCCTAGAATCGCCTCCACCTCCATCTCCCTTCCCTCCTGCCGATCAATCTGCATGCTCGACCGATACGCCCCCATCCCCTCCGTCGCGCGCATCTGCCGCGCGATCATCTCCTCCGTCGACACATCAAACACCACCCCATCCGCACGCCCCGCCGCCATCACCTCCCGCATCAACCCCCCAACCAGCTCCCGTCCCTCCGCCGACCCGATCAACCGGTCCGTCGTCAAATCCATCACTGCCCCCAGCCCATTGAACGGAATATTCCACACCAGTTTCTCCCACCGCCCCTTCTTCAAACTCTCCAGCACCTCGCACCGAATCCCCGCCCGCACAAACAGCCGCGCAATCTGCTCCGTCCGCGCACTGGGCCCCCCGCCAAACTCCCCGATCCGCACTATCCCATGGCTCATGTGATGAATCACTCCCGCTCCCACCCGATTAATGCACACAAACGCCAACCCCCCAATCACCCGCTCCCTCCCAAAAAGTTCCGCCAGCCGCTCATCCGTCCCCAACCCATTCTGAATCGAAAGAATCACCGTCCCTTCCCCCACCAGCGGCCCAATCAACTCCCCATACAACCCCTCACTCGTCGTCTTTAACCCCACAATCACCAGGTCCACCTTCCCCATCTCCCGCACCTCCCGAAACACTTTCACCTTCCCCGCCGGCAAAACAAAATCCCCATCACAACTCCGCACCTCCAACCCCCGCGCCCGCACCGCTTCATAATCCCCCCGCATCAAAAACCGCACCTCCTCCCCCGCCAACGCCAACCTCCCCCCTTAAGACCCCCCAACCGCCCCAGTCCCCACCACCCCAATCACCGCCCCCTCCGGCAACAACACTTCAGGCCCAACCATCACCACTCTCCATCAAATCCAATCAAGCCAAAGCAAACGCCCTCCTCCCTGCCCTCCGTGTTCTCCGTGGTTAAACCCTTCGTGGCCTTCGTGCTCTTCGTGATTACGTCGTCATGCCGCCGCTCGGCGCCACATCATCTTCTTTGGTCAGCGGCAGCAAAATTTGAAACTGCGTCCCGCTCGTCCGCCCCTCCCGCACAATCGCGTGCGCCCGCACAATTCCCCCATGCAATTCAATAAACCGCCGCACAATCGCCAGCCCCAGCCCGATCCCCTTCGACCCATACTCAAACGTCCCCGAGTGATGATGCAGAATGTCCGACCCCGTATAAAACGGCTCAAACAAATTCGCCAGGTCCGCCGCCGGTATCCCCGGCCCCGAATCCTCCACCAGGATCTCCAGCATATCCCCCACCACCTCGTGCGCCGCCACCCGCACCGTCCCGCCATCCGGCGAAAACCGGATCGCATTCGACACCAGGTTCGACAGCGCATCCTCCAGCTTGTCCCGATCCGCCTCTATCGACGGCAAATTCTCCGCCACATCCACGATCAGCGTCTGCTTCCGCTCCGCAATGAACGGCCGATGATCCGATGTCACCTGCAGCAAAAGCGCCCGCATGTCCACCGACCCCTTGTCCAGCCGCGTCGTGAACTGATCGTTGTTCACCAGCTTCAGCAGGTTGTCGATGATCCGCGACAACCGCTGCGTCTTCGCCGCAATCTTCCCCATCGCCGACTGCACCGCCGCCGCGTTCTTCGCCGCCAGTGCCACCGAGTTCGCATCCTCCGCCGTCCCGTCCGTCGCCGCCGCCGCGAGCTGCTGGATTTGCTTCTGCGCCAACTGGCATACCCCCAGCAGATACGTCACCGGCGTCCGCAACTCATGCCCCGCCAGCTCCATGAACCGCCGCTTCGCCTCGTTCGACCGCGCCAACTGGTTCACGTTCTTCTGCAACTGCCGCGTCATCTCGTCGAAGTCCCGCGCCAGGTCCCCCAGTTCATCCTTCCGGAACGTTGCATCCGACGAATCCGCGCTCAGCAGCCGCACGTTCAACTCCCCGCGCCCCACCGCCGCCGTCGCCTCCCGCAACCGCAATATCGGCATGATGATCTCGCGGTTCGATATCGCCACCCCCAATATGAACAACACAAGTATCAACGCAATCCCGATCCCCGCCACCGTCAACGCCAGCTTGTACACCGGCGTCATCGCCTCCTGCGACGGCTTCGACACCACCACCACCCAGTCCGGCCGCTCCACATCCGGAAACCGCCCCAGCACCTTCATCTGAAAATCCACCGCCGATGTCCCCATCACAATCTTGTGCATCAGCAGGTTCATGATCGACACCCGCGGCGAATCCGCATGCCGCAGGAAAAACTTCTCCGCCGCCCCCGCATTCGCCATGTCCGACGCATACACCGTTCGATGCTCGTCCAGATCAATCAACTGCGTCTCCGACTGCGTCAGCCGCGCCTGCGTCATCAGCGATTCCAGCAGCCACTCCGTCCGCAGCTTGTCCTTCAATATCCCGATCACCGCACGTTCCCCAGACGCCGTCGTCCCATACACCGGCATCGCAATCTCCACCACCTGCGACCCGTCCGGCTCTATCACCAGCGAACTGATGTACAGCCGCCCCTTCCCCTTGTTGTACGCCGATTGCCACCACGCCTCGTCCGCCTGAAAGAAATCGTCCGTCTTCACATCCGCCGCCACCAGCTCCCCACGCGCATTCGTCAGAAACAGCTCCCGCGGATGCAGGTCATTCTCCGTCAAATCCCGCAGCCGCTGCGACACCTCGTTCCCCAATATCTCCTTCAGCGGCTCATCCGTCTCCTTGATAGTGTCCCACCGCTTGTCCAGTTCCTCCGCCGACTTCGATCGCGCCGGCAACGTGGTAGGCGGGGAACCCGCCACCGGATGCCCCGCCAGCAGGTCCCGCACCTGCGGCCCCGTCGCCACAAACGCCAGCCGGTCCAATTCCACATCCAGCAGCCGCGTCGAAATATCCTTCGAACACGCCCCCGCCACCTGCTCGTAGCTGCTCCGAATCCGCGACAACTGCATCGCCGCCCCGCCCCCCAGGATCACAATCAAACTCATCGCCAGCGGAAACAACCCCACCAGGATCAGCGTCCCTATCAATTTCCGCCGTATCCCAAGACCCATCGCCATCCTCGCAGCACGCCACTGCCAAACCACTGCACTATTCTACGCACCGGACAACCGTAGCACGAGCCCGCATCACAGTTTGGCTCAGCGGTTAAGCAGTTATGTGGTCAAGTGGTTAAGTAGTTAAGTGGCCTGTGCATGCGTAACCTGCCCGATCATTCCCGCCGTTCAAGAACGCGTTTGCTCGACCAAACGGCCCCCTCCCCCACCCACAACCGCCCACCACGTACTTAACCACTCAACCACTTGACTACTTAACCGTCCCCCCCTCAGCCGCCCCCCTCCCCCCCGACTCACTCCCCTTCTCCACCCCCGTCTCCTCCACCACCTTCCGTATCAACCCGATCTGATGCTCAAACCGCGAATCAATCCGCCCCTCCACCGTAATCGCCACATCAAACGTCACCGCCATCCCCGTCCGCGTTATCTTCTTCACAAACCCCTCCACAAACTCATCCGGATACTTCGTCGGCCCATGCCCCCACGACGCCCCAATGTACGTCAAAATGTGCGGCTGCACCCCATCCAACGTCCCATCCGCCCCCATCCGCCGCGCAATAAACTTGTCCGGATTCGTGCATTCCCCCGCCGTAAAATCCTCATAAGGCGTCATCGACTGCGCCCGCACCCCCGGCCCCGGATTGAACCCCACCGCTGCCCGCGGATTCCCCGCCCGCGCCGCCGCCGCAAAACTCCGAAAATTCGGCGCCTCCGGATACCGGTACATCGTGTTCGGAAAATAACACCCATCGAACCACCACCCCTCCACCTTGTCCCCCCACCGCAACGACCACTCCCGTATCACCGCCTCCCAGTTCCGCTGAAACGCCGCATTCCGCTCCGCCCCGTTCACCCACCCCAGCTTCTCCCGCGCCACCTTGTCACCCGCCGGCGCACCGCTCGGCAGGTACACACAAAAATGGATCCCCCGCTTCTGCAGCGCCGCCCCCACGTCCGCAATCAAATCCCGCCGCGACAACTTCCCCTTACACGTCGGCCCCACAATCCGCTCATACGTCGCGTTCGGCGAACAGTAATACCCCGAATTCTGCCCGATCGTCAGAAAATAATACTTCACCCCCATCCCCTTCAGCTGATCCGCCAACCCCTCCACATCAAACTTGTCCACCATCTCATTCCACCGCTCCGGCGTGATCTCCACCCCCATCTCCCGCGACTTCCAATCCGCCAGGTAATGCGTAAACAACCCCCACCGCGCCTCCCCCATCCACCCCGCCCGTCCCTTCCCCACCCCAATCTCCGAGTCCCCGCGCGAATCAAACCCGCCACCACTCCCATTCCCGACCGCCGAACATCCCGCCATCAATACACCAAACCCCACCACCACCGCACGCCAATCCCAAGCCCTCATCACATTCCTCCGCAGGCCCGAACGGGCCGATACACGAGAGAGGCATTCCCTCAAACGCCCTGCCCCAAAGAGTAATGCACAAATCCCCCCGACGCCCGTCGCCCGCAGGCGACGTGGGCACCGCGCATTCCTATCCCCACGCGCCTCCCCACCGCGCCTACAATTCCCAACGCACCCGCACCACCCAACCCAATTATTCGGATTCACAAAAAATGCCCACCCACCCCTCCCCAATCCCCCCAAAACACAACCACAACATCCGCGTTCATCCGTGTTTATCCGTGGTTCCCATCCCTCCCCCCTTCGTGGTCCCCAGCTCCGTTATTTGCTCCTTTGTGCACGTCGTGTTTACGTCCTCCCGCCCCGCTTTATTCTCACCCGATTTTCCCCTATAACCTCACAAATTTATTTTTACCCCCAGCCATAGGGTCCAACCACACATGCCCAAACGCACCGACATCCACTCCATCCTCATCATCGGCGCAGGCCCCATCGTCATCGGCCAGGGCTGCGAATTTGACTACTCCGGCACCCAGGCCTGCAAAGCCCTCAAAGAGGAAGGCTACAAGGTCATCCTCGTCAACTCCAACCCCGCCACCATCATGACCGACCCCGAGATGGCCGACCGCACCTACATCGAGCCCATCACCGTCGAAGCCGTCACCAAAATCATTGAAAAAGAACGCCCCGACGCCCTCCTCCCCACCCTCGGCGGCCAGACCGGCCTCAACACCGCCATCGCACTCTTCGACGCCGGCGTCCTCGAAAAATACAACGTCAAAATGATCGGCGCCAACCGCGAAGCCATCCGCCGCGGCGAAGACCGCAAGGCCTTCAAAGAACTCATGGAATCCATCGGCCTCAACTGCCCCAAGTCCGGCCTCGCCCACTCCATGGACGAAGCCCGCGCCGTCGTCAAAATGACCGGACTCCCCTGCATCATCCGCGCCTCCTTCACCCTCGGCGGCACCGGCTCCGGCATCGCCTACAACATGGAAGAGTTCGAAACCCTCGCCCAGCGCGGCCTCGACGCCTCCATGATCACCGAAATCCAGATCGACCAGTCCCTCATCGGCTGGAAAGAGTACGAACTCGAAGTGATGCGCGACACCGCCGACAACGTCGTCATCGTCTGCTCCATCGAAAACTTCGACCCCATGGGCGTCCACACCGGCGACTCCATCACCGTCGCCCCCGCCCAGACCCTCACCGACAAAGAATACCAGCGCATGCGCGACGCCAGCATCGCCATCATCCGCGCCGTCGGCGTCGAAACCGGCGGCTCCAATATCCAGTTCGGCGTCAACCCCAACACCGGCGAAATCGTCGTCATCGAAATGAACCCCCGCGTCTCCCGCTCCTCCGCCCTCGCCTCCAAAGCCACCGGCTTCCCCATCGCCAAACTCGCCGCCAAACTCGCCGTCGGCTACACCCTCGACGAACTCCCCAACGACATCACCAAGAAAACCGTCGCCTGCTTCGAACCCAGCATCGACTACGTCGTCGTCAAAATCCCCCGCTGGACCTTCGAAAAATTCCCCGACGCCGACGAAACGCTGACAACGCAGATGAAGAGCGTCGGCGAAGCCATGTCCATCGGCCGCACCTTCAAGGAAGCCCTCCAGAAGGGCATCCGCTCGATGGAAGTAAAACGCTTCGGCCTCGGCCTCGACAAAATCGACAAATGGTGGAAAAACGAACAATCCGTTCAGCGTTCAGCGTTCAGCGTTCAGCGTTCTGAAAAAACCCTCGGCGATCGCGGCTCCGACATGACCCGCAAAAAAGCCGAAGAACAATCCGCCGAAACCTGGCCCATCCCCGAAGAAACCCTCAACCGCAAACTCTCCATCCCCTCCCAGGGCCGCCTCTACTACATCCGCTACGCCCTCAAATCCGGCTACTCCGTCGACCGCATCTACAGTCTCACCAAAATCGACAAGTGGTTCCTCGAACAAATCAAACAACTCGTCGATTTCGAAAGCGAACTCATCGCGGTAGCACGCGAAACCGGTGGGGAGTTATTGTCGAACGATCCCCAACGCATGACTGCGGCGGCACACCGTAGCACCGCGGCCCTGCGCAAAGCCAAAGAATGGGGATATTCAGACGTCCAACTCGCAACAATCTGGAAAACAACCCCCCTGCGTGTGCGCGAGGGCCGCAAAAAACTCGGCATCGAACCCGTCTACAAACTCGTCGACACCTGCGCCGCCGAATTCGAAGCCGCCACCCCCTACTACTACTCCACCTACGAATCCCCCATCAAAAAGATCGACCCCGGAGCACCGCATGGCAATGCGGTGCTTTCGACCGACGATGAAATCCGCGTCTCCAACAAAAAGAAAATCATCATCCTCGGCGGCGGCCCCAACCGCATCGGCCAGGGCATCGAATTCGACTACTGCTGCGTCCAGGCCGCCTTCGCCGCAAAAGAACTCGGCTTCGAATCCGTCATGGTCAACTCCAACCCCGAAACCGTCTCCACCGACTACGACACCTCCGACCTCCTCTTCTTCGAACCCCTCACCCAGGAAGACGTCCTCAACATCGTCGAACGCCTCAACGGCAAACCCCTCGGCACCCGAAACCCGAAACCCGAAACCCGAAACCCGAGCAATGAGCCTCTTACCGCATTGAACGCCAACCTCGACGGCAACGTCGCCGGCGTCATCGTCCAATTCGGCGGCCAAACCCCCCTCAACCTCGCCCGCGGCCTCAAAGACTACGGCGTCCCCATCATCGGCACCGCCGTCGAATCCATCGAAGCCGCCGAAGACCGCAAACTCTTCAACGAAATGATCAAAAAGCTCGGCCTCAAACAACCCAACGGCGGCACCGCCAAGAGCGCCGAAGAAGCCCGCAAAGTCGCCGCCCAAATCGGTTACCCCGTCCTCGTCCGGCCCTCCTTCGTCCTCGGCGGCCGCGCCATGGAAATCGTCTCCAACGAGGACCAACTCAACTACTACATCCAGAACGCCGTCGAAGTCGCCGACGAGCACCCCGTCCTCATCGACTCCTTCCTCGGTGATGCCACCGAAATGGACGTCGACTGCATCGGCGACGGCGAAAACTTCATCGTCTGCGGACTCATGGAACACATCGAAGAAGCCGGCATCCACTCCGGCGACTCCGCCTGCTCCCTCCCGCCCTTCTCCCTCCCCAAGGAAATCATCGACGAAGTCCGCCGCAACACCCTCATGCTCGCCAAAGAACTCAAAGTCCGCGGCCTCATGAACATCCAGTACGCCATCAAAGACGGCAACGTCTTCATCCTCGAAGTAAACCCCCGCGCCTCCAGAACCGTCCCGTTCGTCTCTAAAGCCACCGGCGTCAGCTGGGCGAGAATCGCCGCCAAGGTCATGATGGGCAAAACCCTCAAAGAGCTCGGCATCACCGGCGAAGTCATCCCCACCGACTGGGTCGCCGTCAAAGAATCCGTCTTCCCCTTCAACAAGTTCCCCGGCGTGGATGTCATCCTCGGACCCGAAATGCGCTCCACCGGCGAAGTCATGGGCATCGACAAAAACTTCCCCCTCGCCTTCGCCAAATCCCAAATGGCCGCCGGCGGCTCCCTCCCCACATCTGGAACCATCTACCTATCTGTGCGCGAATCAGACAAGCCCAAAATCATCCCCGTCGCCAAAAAACTCGCCGACCTCGGCTTCAAACTCCTCGCCACCGGCGGCACCCACAAAGCCCTCACCGACGCCGGCATCCAATCCACCCGCGTCAACAAAATCAAAGAAGGCCGCCCCAACATCATCGACACCATCAAAAACAAAGAAGTCCAGCTCCTCATCAACACCCCAACCACCAAGGGCCCCAAGACCGACGAAGGCCAGATCCGCGCCGCCGCCGTCATGCACAAGATCCCCATCATCACCACCATGACCGCCGCAGAAGCCGCCGCCGAAGCCATCGCCGCCCTCAAAACCGGTGACAAAAGCGCACCAAACAATACACAAACCCCACCAAAACCCTCCCAAAACATGCCCGAACCCTCCCCAAAACCCGCCCCAACCCCTCCCGAACCCACCCCCAAACGTTCCGGCTGGAGCGTCAAACCCCTCCAAGAGTACTACGCGTAGGATTTCCTCTGTTGCCTAAATAACCCAAGTTCATATCGCCAACCCCCAATGCGTTGCCTCTTTCTTAACCAGCCGATAACGCCACGCGCACACACGGTGCACAATCGTTAATAAAAACCTACGATACCCTCAGAGATATCAATAATCACAATAATAAAAAATATGTAAATTATTATGCCGTCATGCTTTGGGAGCAAGTGCTCCTGCCGCTGCAGAAATAGCCCCACTTTTCTTTTCCTCCCCAATTCCCGGGTTATATTTGATCTCGGTTCAAGAGCTGAGCGTCTGAATTCCCCTGTTCCGCCCACTCGGCGGAACACAAATTCTTTCCCCGGTGGAATTTACATGGCTCTGCCATCCGCCGGCTTCTCTCGCGAACCCCAGCTCCGTCTGCCGCCAGCCGCCCCCGGCGACCCCAGCCTGGCCAAAACGGAACCCCAAAACCCCCTTTTGCAACCCCGGCACCTGCGCCGGACCACCTTCAAGAAACCGCTCTAACGTGTGATTAGAGCAGAACATACACGCCTCGTGGTTGTGCCCCGGAGGGCAGAAAGGTTTTCCCCATGTTTAATAAATCACTCGTTTTGACCGCCGCCGTCGCATCTCTTGCATTCGGGCTCGCTTCCGCCCACGCAAACATCCTCGTCAACGAGTCCTTTACCCACCCCGACGGCAACCTTGTCGGCCAAACCCCGGAAACGGGTGCCGCGTGGGCTGCCCACAGTGGCGCCGGCTCCACCCCTGTTCAGGTCGCCAGCGGCACCGCAGTCCTTAATCAAGGCAGCGGAAGCCGCGAAGATGTGAACGCAGGCTTCGACGGCGGCTACACGCTCGGTGCGGGCGGCAAGCTTTACGCCGCGTTCGACGTCACCATCACCGATCCGGGCGCCGCAATCACCAGCGGTTACTTCGCCCACTTCCTCCAGGGCTCTTCCAATTTCGCTTCCCGCGTTTGGGTCACGGCGCCCACCACCAGCGGCTATCGAATTGCCCTCAGCAATGGCGGCAGCCTTAGCCCCGCCAGCGGTTCTGCCGGCTTTTCCAGCGACCTGGCGTTCGGAACCACCTATCGCGTCGTCACCTCGTATGATTTCGATGCCATGCAAGGTGCACTGTGGATCAATCCCGTCACCGAATCCAGCACCAGCGCTACCGCAACGGATCCTGGCTTCGCCGACCCGGTCACCTCTTACGCCTTTCGCCAGGCGGCAGGCAACACCGTCGAAACCATCGATAACCTCACCGTGGCGACCACGTTCCAGGAAGCCCTTACCGGTCATGCCGTTCCCGAACCCGCCTCGCTCGGCGTGCTCGCCATCGGCGGTCTCGCCCTCCTCTCTCGCCGTCGCAAATAAATCCCGTCATCGCCCCTGCTCGATCACCGCGGCGGCTCGCAAGAGCCGCCGCTTCTTTTTTTGCCCGCCCCTTGTACCCTATACGCATGTCCTCTATCGCTTCTGATATTGCCCGTGGCATCGACCTCCAGCGTCAGAACAATCTCGATGCGGCCGCAGATGCTTACCGTTCGGTGCTCGCCGCCGATCCCGCGAATCTCACGGCAAACACCGGCATCGCCATCGTCCTCCAGCAGTTGGGCAAGCTCACCGAGGCCGAGACTCACCTCCTCAGGTGCCTCGCGCAGAACCACACCCACAGCCTGCAACTCGGCATCCTCGCCTCCAACCGCCTCGAACAAGGCCGCATCCACGAGGCCTGTGACGCCGCTGCCGACGCCCGCCGCCTCGACCCGCGCATCCCGCAACTCCAGAGCAACCACCTTCTCTACAGCCTTTACGACGACCGCCTCTCCACCGAGCAGCGCTACGCGCTCCACCGCGACTGGGGCCGCTCCTTCCTCGGACCACCCCTCGACACGCTTCCCGCGCCCAGGCGACGAATCGCCGGCACGCGCCTCCGCATCGGCTACGTCTCCGCCGATTTCCGCAACCACCCCGTCGGCACCTTTCTCGAACCTGTCCTCCGCCATCACGATCACGCCGCCTTCGAAATCTTCTGCTACAGCGACGTTGCCAGCGAAGACGCCACTACTGCACGCCTCCGGCGTTTCGCCGATCACTGGATCTCTACGCGCGACAGCGGTGGGGGGGGCGGTGGTGGTGGGGGAGCCATGCCCGATGCCGCACTCGCCGACCGCATCCGCCACGACGGCATCGACATCCTCATCAACCTCGCCGGCCACACGCAGGACAACCGCCTCGCCCTCTTTGCCGCCGGAGGCACCGGCCCCGCGCCCGTTCAACTCCTCTTCATCGGCTATCCCTTCACCTCCGGCCTCCCCTCCATCCGCTACCGCTTCTCCGACGCACTCCTCGATCCCCCCGGCCCCGACGACGCCCTCTATTCCGAAAAAACCGTCCGCCTCCCCGCCTTCTGGTGCTACCAACCCCCGGATCCCTGCCCGCCCGTCGGTCCTCTGCCCGGCGCCGCGGGCGCACCCTTCACCTTCGGGTCATTCAACAACCTCGCCAAGATCAACGCCGTGGTGATCGAAACCTGGTCTCGCATTCTTCTCAAGGTTCCCGGCTCACGCCTCCTCCTGAAATACAAGGCGTTGCATGACGCCGGCGTGCGCGAACGCTTCATCGCCGCCTTCGCGCGCCACGGCATCGACCCGCAGCGCATCGAAACCCTCCCCGGAACCTCCGTCAAAGAGTACATGGCCGACTTCAACCGCATCGATCTCGGCCTCGACCCCTTCCCCTTCAACGGCGGCACCACCACCTTCAACAGCTTCTATATGGGCGTCCCCGTCATCGCCCTCGAAGGCCGCGGCCACGCCGAGCGAATGGGCGCCGCGCTTCTCCGTCACGTCGGCCTCGATGAATTCGTCGCCCCCACGATCGATGCCTACGTCGAACGTGCTGTCGCCGCCGCACACGATCTCCCCCGCCTCGCCGAAATCCGCCGTACCCTGCGCCAGCGCCTGCAGCAATCCCCCCTGATGGATGCCCCAGGCTATACCCGCGCCTACGAGTCTGCCCTCCGCGATCTCTACGCCGATCACCTCGCAACCGCGAACGCCTCCGCGCCCCTTCCCGCCGCTGCACCCGTTCCCACGAAACCCGCGCGAATCGAGCGCATTGCCGCAGAAACTGCGGCAACGCCCGACTTCTCCATCATCTTCGCTGGCCGCGATCCCCATCGCCGCGCCAAAACCCTCACCCACCTGCAATCCCGCTTTCACTCCCGCCCGTTCGAAATCCTCTACATCAACGATCCCCCCTCCCTCGCCGCCGCATACAACGCCGCCATCGCGCAATCGCGCAGCCAACACATCCTCCTCATGCACGACGACGCCGAGATCCTCAACGAAGACGCTCCCGAGCGCCTCCTCTCCCATCTCAAGACTTACGACCTCGTTGGCATCGCCGGCACCACGCGCCTCGTCAACGGCGTCTGGTCCCATGCCGGCCAGCCCCACATTTTCGGCCAGGTCGCAAATCCCGCCGCAGCGCCTGTGAAGGAAGGCTACACCCTCTGCGTCTTCGGCGGTGTCAGCGCGATCGCCGGCGGGATGCAGGCCCTCGACGGCGTCTTCATGGCCGGCCGCCGGGAAACGTTTGAGCAGATCCGCTTCGACGAGGAAACCTTCGACGGCTTCCACCTCTACGACACCGATTTCTCCTTCCGTGCCTTCCGCGCCGGCCTCAAACTCGCCGTCGCCAACGACATCCACCTCTTCCACCAATCCGTCGGCAGCTACGACGCCGTCTGGAGGCACTACCACGAACGCTTCCTCCAGAAATTCGCCCGCGAACTCCCCGCCGCCCCCCAGAAAAAAATCTGGTTCGCCCAGATCTATTGCCGCACCCGCGAAGAGCTCCGCGAAAAGATGCTCCGCAACAGTTCCCCTTCCCGCGGCTTCACGTTTTGATCGCCCCCCGGCCCGCCTTGCATTTCCCATCTTCATGCTTCAAAATGTTCTGAAAGGTTTGCGAAGGCAAAAGAGTTCACCGCCACCGTTGCAGGATTTGTCATGAGCGATTCCCGCATCTCCTCCATCCACAACGCTCGCCGCGAATTCGTCGACCTCTGGGGACAGATGGCCAACCACTGGGGCATTAACCGCACCATGGCCCAGATCCACGCGCTCCTCATGATCTCCCCCGAACCCCTCACCGCCGAACAAATCATGGACGAGCTCCAGATCTCCCGCGGCAACGTCTCCATGAACCTCCGCGACCTCATCAACTGGGGGATCGTCCGCCGCACCAGCCTCCCCGGCGACCGCCGCGACTTCTTCGTCACCGAACAGGACGTCTGGTCCATGTTCCAGATCATCCTCCGCGAACGCAAGAAACGCGAACTCGACCCGCTCCTCTCCCGCCTCGATGAATGCCTCGTCCACGCCGGAAAAAGGCCCGAATCCCCCGAAGACAAATCCATCCACGAGGCCTACGTCAAACGCGTCACCGAGCTCCGCGATTTCTTCAACACCTTCAACCGCCTTTCCTCCGCGCTGCTGGACAACCAGCCCGGCAGCCTCGCGAAGGCCGTCAAACTCATCGACAAACTGGTCTGAACATGAAACGAATCGCCGTCTATTGCGGGTCCAGTTCCGGCGCGGACCCCGCCTATCTGAAAGCGGCCGAAACCCTCGGCCGCACGCTGGCCGCCCAGAAAATCGAACTCATCTACGGCGGCGGCGGCGTCGGTCTCGTGGGCCGCGTCGCCAGCGCCGCGATGGATGCCGGCGGACACGTCATCGGCGTCATTCCCAAGTTCCTCATGGACAAGGAAAAAGGCGACCTCCAGGTCCCCGACCTCCGCGTCGTCGCCTCCATGCACGAACGCAAAGCCCTCATGGCCGACCTCGCCGACGGCTTCATCGCCCTCCCCGGCGGCTTCGGCACCCTCGAAGAACTCTGCGAAACCGTCACCTGGGGACAGCTCGGCCTCCACGTCAAACCCTTCGGCCTCCTCAACGTCGCCGGCTTCTACGACCACTTCCTCCAGTTCCTCGATGTCGCCACCGAACGCCAGTTCATCAAACCCAAATACCGCGCGCTCGTCCTCACCGACAGCGACTCCGCCCGCCTCCTCGAAAAAATGCAGCACTGGCGCCACGCCAACATCCCCCGGCAGATCACCCCCGACAAAACATAACCGGTAGGGAGGCACGGTCATTCACCCCAACGCTGCAACCGCGCAGGTTAGCCGGCGGTTTAAACCGCCGCGTTTCTTACCGCTCCGCGCAATCCCTCACGACGGAAAAATCACGTAATGAATCCCCCCATGCGTGATCAACCCCACCACCAACCACCCGCCCGCCGCCAGCATCTCCCCCACGATCAGCCCGATGAAAAACGGCCGGGCCCGTCGAAACGCCCCCGCGCCTCCGTACCGCAGCAGCAGCTTCTTGATCCCCCACCCCAGGAAAATCGAAAACCAGAACGCCGCCAGCGGTCCCGAGTTCATCAGCAAGAGACCGATCGGATGGAACGGCCAGCTCACCCACATCACCCGACCCACCATCAATGCCCCCACCATCACCGCCCCAACCCCAAAACTCGCCCACGCGCTCCCCACCGACGTCTGCGGCGGCGTGTTGGAAAACGTGTACGTCTCCTGCATCGCATCGAACGGCCACTGGTTGCTCGCGAATCCATCGATCGAATTCCGCCCGTGCGTGTACCCGATGTAATGATGCGAGAAACCCGAAACCGTCACGCTCACAAACAACGCCACGAACAGCCACCGGAACCACGTCGGCCGGCGGCGTGAATCAATCTCCTGCCCCATCCGCAGCGAATTCACCGCAAACGGCATCAGGTTCTCCCGCAAATCCGCGTAGAAAATCCGCGAAATCAGCTGCGACCAGTAAAAGTTCAGCGCGTTGACCAGCTTCGGTCCGATTAATGAACCGATCAAATTCGTCGGCCACCACGTCGGCCCCACGAAAAACAGCCCCGTCTCCGCCACGATCCGCGCCATCAGCGTCATCAGCACCGTCCCCACCCCGATCAGCACAATCGCCAGCAACGGCTTCATCCCCACTGCCCACAGCCACAGGAACGTCACCGCCGAACAAATGAGAAGCCCCGCCACCATCGCCCGGTAGGAAAGCGCTTCGCTCTCATCCCGCTTCTCCCCGCGCCACGCCGCCCGCAGCACCATCCGCAGATGCCCGCGTGCCAGCCACACCAGCCCCGCAAAATACCCCAGGTAAATCCCCATCCCGCGCGTCGCCTCATTCTGCGCCGGATCAAAACTCGTCTGCGAGCACCCCACCCGCACCAGCCCGTTGAGCACGATGAACAGCCACAGCGAAAACGCAATCTCCGAGGGCACAAAAAAGCAGATCCCGATCACCGACAGGTAAATCCGCGAGGAACTCAAGTACGGCGGCAACGCATCCCACGGCCGATCCGTAAACGCACTGTGAATATCAAATCGCAGATCCACAAACGGCAGCGACGTGTACCGCTGGTGCAGCCCGGCAAGCAGATACACCGCCAGCGGAATCCCCGCACCAGCCCACAGCAGCGGATTCCGCCACAACCGGTTGTACCACCGCCCCTGTTCCGGCGTCGCCATCAGCTCCAGCGGGATCGTCGCCAGCGGAAACGTCAGCCGCTCGTGATGCACCCACTGCTTCCGGAAGATCGCCGCCACAAACATCGCCGTCCCCAGGATCGACGCAATCAGCACCCCCCACAGCAGCGACGGAATCACAAACGCCAGGATCGGCACGTGTCCCCCCTGCACCGGATCAATCCCCAGCCAGTAGTTCGTGACAATCGCCGAAGAGGCATCCTGCGTCGGCACCAGCCAGTGCGGCATCAGCTTCGCAATCGGCGCCAGCCACGGAAAATCCTTCACCAGCCAATACGGCGCCACCAGCATCGGCTCCAGGTAACGCATCAACCCGCTCGACGGCGCCGCCGCCCCCACCATCAGCATCGTCATGATGACGACCAGCTCCCCCGTTGCTAGCGGCCGCCGGTGAAACAGCATCAACACCGGGTTCACCACCAGCATCAGGATCGCCATCAGCGTGACGATCCCCACCGGAAAATGATTCCCGATGAACGAATTGTTCTGCAGCACGTAATCGTTGTACGGCGTGAACGCCGCCACAAACGCCACCAGCACCAGGCCGATCCAGATCGCCCGCCGCGTCAGCGCGAACCGCTCCCCCGACCGCCGCCCCAACCGGCGTTCCATCCGCTCGGGACCGGCCTGCGACGAAAGTTCGACCCGTTCCGTGGTCAAATCCCGCAGCTCCTCCGGCCACGCCCCTTCCTGCAGGGCCGTGGCTCGCTCGCTGTCCATGACGGACTCTTCCGCCATCTCGGGGCCTCCTGGACCATTTCCAGTAGAGCGCCCGTAAGTTTTATCGACCACGCCCGGGGCACCGCTGAGGACGAATCCGGATCAGCTCAGCCACCCGCCAGATTGTAGGCATTCACCGACCGGGCCGCCTCTACATCCAACGACCCGCGCCGCGCAAACCCAGCCCCGGAACGCACACTTACGAGCAACGTACAACCAGAACGCGTCCGGAAATATCAAAGTTGCCGCTCATTCCCAGATGGCCAACCCCCACTGACCACGCGCAAAAAAACAGAACCGGGCACATGTCCCGGTTCTGTCCCAATTTCTCTTGCAAAAGGCCGCGTCAGGCGCTTTCCTTGATCGGAATCGGTTTCCGATCAAACAACCCAACTTCACCCTTCACCACTTCTTCCGTGATGATGTACTTCCCACGCTGCTGCAGGTCCGGCAACTGGTACATCAGGTCCAGCATGATCTCTTCCATCACGCTCCGCAACGCACGGGCCCCCGTGTCACGCTTCAACGCCCGCTGCGCCACCAGTCTCAACGCCCCCTCCGTGTACTCCAGCTCGCATCCTTCCATCTGGAAGAACTTCTGGTACTGCTTCACCAGCGCATTCTTCGGCTCGGTCAGGATCTGGATCATCGCTTCCACCGTCAGCGGCATCAGCGGCGCCATCACCGGCAAACGCCCGATGAATTCCGGAATCATCCCGTACTCGATCAAATCGTCCGGCGTCACCTTCGACAGCAGCTTCCCCTTTTCGCTCTCCGTCTCCTCGCGACCCGCCGCTTCCGAACCGTACCCGATCATCTTCCGGCCAAGCCGCTTCCCGATGATCTGGTCCAGACCGACAAACGTCCCGCCGCAGATGAACAGGATGTGCGACGTGTCCACCTGGATGTACTGCTGTTCCGGATGCTTCCGCCCGCCCTGCGGCGGCACGTTGGCAACCGTCCCTTCGAGCATCTTGAGCAATGCCTGCTGCACGCCCTCGCCCGAGACATCCCGCGTGATCGAGACGTTCATGTTCGTCTTGCCGATCTTGTCGATTTCATCGATGTAGATGATGCCGCGCTGCGCCGATTCCAGGTCATAATCCGCCGACTGCAGCAACTTCAGCAGCAGGTTCTCCACGTCCTCGCCGACATACCCCGCCTCCGTCAACGTCGTCGCATCGCCGATCGCAAACGGCACGTTCAGGCACCGCGCCAGCGTCCGCGCCAGCAGCGTCTTGCCCGAACCCGTCGGCCCGATCAACAGCACGTTGCTCTTATCCAGCTCAATCTCTTCCGCCGGATTCCCGGCGCCGCCCCCGCCCGCGTCCGCATGCGCCAGACGCTTGTAGTGGTTATGCACCGCCACCGCCATCGCACGCTTCGCCTGGTCCTGCCCAATCACGTATTGGTCCATGAACTCCTTGAGCTGCCGCGGCGTCGGAATCTGCCCGAACATCGGCCGGCTGCCCGAGACCTTCCGCTTCTCCTGCCGGAAGATGTTCTGGCACAAATCCGTGCAGTTTGAACAAATGTAAATGTCGTTCGGCCCTTCCACCATCGGGCCCACTTCCCGCGACGATTTGCCGCAGAATGAGCAGTTCGTCACCTTCCGGCCCCGAAAACCGCCGCCGCCGCTGCCGCCCGATCCGCCCCCGCTCCCCGCGCTCGGGCCTGTCGGAGGGGTCGTCCCCCCATTCCCACCATTGCCGCCTGCTTGATTCGCCATGAACCTGTTTCCAGTTGAAGGGTTTCGATTTGCCCCACCGTTTGTCGATCCCGTTGTGTCGCACAAGCAAAAAACGCAAAGGGGGGATGTACGTCCGTATCATAGTAATTGTCGGCACACAGGTCCAACCCGGTCCAACCTTTTCCGCACCCATTCCGGCACTTATACCGGTGGCTGCTCATCCGGCGGCGTCACCGGAAATCCCCCCGTCAGCTTCCTCTTCTCCGCCGCCGCCAGGTTCGCCTTCACCCGCTCGATCGTCCGCGACTTCGCCGTCTCAAACTCTTCCGCCGTCAGCTCCCCTCGGTCCCGCATCGCCCGCAACTCCGATAACGAAAATCCAACCCCCGCCTCCGGTTCGTCCGGCGCATTCAACCGCCGCCGGATCAACAGAATCCCCGCCCCGCCCACCACCACAATCACCATCAGAATCGCCAGCGCCGTCAGCAGGCTGGTGCGACCCTGCGGTGTCAGGTCCGCAACTATCCACAACGCCCTCATCCCTTTACTCTAGCATCCCTCCCCAATCCCCTCCATCTATTTCCAACCCACCCCATGATGCCCCGCGCGCCCTCCCTTACCCCGCCACCCGCTCGATCGTCCCCTCCATCACCGCCCCCGTCTCCACGTGCAGCTGCGCACACAAAATATGCCCGCACACCCGCGCCGTCCCACTCACCCGCACCTCCCCCGTCGCCAGCACGTTCCCCGTCACCATCCCCGCAATCATCACGTTCCGCCCCACCAGGTCCCCCGTCACCCGCCCGCGCCCCTCCACCCACACATCCCCGCACGTCACCGTCCGCGGAACCCCATGCGTTCCCCCGATCCGCACATCCTTCACATGCACATACTGCCCGCACCCCCGGCACTCCACCTGCAGCGACCGCTCCGACGCATACAACGCCGCCCCGCACAACACGCAGCTCAACCCCTCCTCCTCCCCCCGCGCCATCCGCCGCACCAACTCGCACGCCCGCGTCAGCATCGCATCATCTCATCACAAAAATCCACAGGAGAGGGAACGGCGCCTGATAGGGGGGTGGGAAGGAGTGACAGGCGCCGTCCCCGGCCCATGAGTCTCAATGCGCCGCCTTCACAATCACCGCGCTCCGCTTCTGGGCGCTGATCGCCCCCGGCACAATCCGAATCGAACCCTCTTCCTCTCCACCCTCCTCCTCCCCCGCGCCCGCCTGCTGCAACGACGCCAGCCGCGATTGCAACGCCGCCGCCGGATCCACCATCCTCCCCGCCGCCAACCCCGCCCCCGCAGCCACAACCGTCTTCTCACTCTTCTGCTGCGCCGCCGATTCCCCCACGCACACCTTCCCCACAAACGTCGCCCCCTCCGATATCGCCAAATTCGCCGCACGCAACTCCCCGATCAACTTCGCCCGCGCCCCCAGCCGCGTCGTCTGCGACGCCGTCACCTTCCCCTTCACCGTCCCCTGGATATCCACCACCGCCCCCACAATGTCCCCCTCCACGCTCCCCTCCGCCGTAATCTCCAGCTCCGCCTCCGCCCGGATCTGCCCCTCCACCCGCCCGCACACCATCGCCGGCCCCGCAAAACAAATCTCCCCCTTGATCACCGTCGCCGCACTGATAACCGTCTTCTCAACACCGTTCACAATCCCATCACTCATGGCTGTCTCCGACAAGGGTCTCCTTCCCGCGCTCCAACGCAGGATCACGCCCCTTCTATCTGCCGCCCGATCCGCGCGCGATAACCCCGCCGCACCTCTCCCCTGAAAAGGGACAACAAAAAAGCCGGGACGATTCCCCATCGTCCCGGCTTCGTGCGTGCCGCGTCCTCACACGTTGATCGTGATCCCCACGCTGAAATCGCTCGTCCCGCTCGAATCCAGGCTCCCCGAGTGCGCCACCACCGAAAACGCCGAGATCCCGTTGGATATCGCGCCCGTCGGCGGCGTCCACACCAGCGTGTCCCCCGCGCTCACCAGGTCCCCGATGTTCGCCCCCACCGCCGCCGAACCCCCATGCTCAATCTTCAACACACCCGCCACTTCATCCGTAATCTTCAACTGCAGCGGCGACGTGTCGTTCGCCCCCAGCGCCGCCCCCGTCATCGCCACCAGTTGATCAAACGTCAGCGTCAGCGACGTGCCGAAATCAATGCTCGTGCTCACCGCCGCGTTCGCAACCGTCGGCGGCAATGGATCCGCCGGCGGCGTCGGCGGCGTCGGATCCGTCGGCGTCGTGGTAGGGGGGGCAGCGCCGATCACCAGCCGCACCACCGCCGTGCTGCTGCACCCGTGGTTCACCGTGTACCCATCCCCCGCCACCACGTTCAGCTTCGCCCGCAGTTTCCCCGTCGCCCCATCATCCACCGCATACACGCTGATCACCGCGCACCGCTGCCCCGCTGCCAGCGTGATGCTGTTCGTCAGGATGTCCCCCGCCGAATCCTTCAACACATAATCCGTCCCCTGCTTCCCGAACCCCGTCCCCGTCGCCGTCGCAAAATTCACCGTCACCGCTGAACTCAAATCCCCGCACCGCGTCACCACGATCGCCCCCGGCTTGCTCGAACTCGCCTCCCCGCGCCGCGCATTGACCACCACCCGCGGCAACTCCGCAACCGTCGCAAACAACGCCGCCTGGTGCGCCGCCGACGCCGTCCCATCACTCGCCAGCACGCTCAACGCATACCGCCGCCCGCCACGCCCCGCCTTCGGCGTCCACGACAGCGTGTCCCCATCCGCAAACACCGTCGTCCCCGCCACCACCGCCGACGTCGTCCCGCCATGCGTAATCGTCAGCGTCCCCGCATCACTCACCGTCTCAATCGTAAACGTGATCGGATTCCCATCCGCATCCTTCGCATGCGCCGCCGCCACCACCGCGCCATAACTGATCGTCGTCGCCGCCCCCTGCTTCACCTTCCCCGCGATCAACCCCGTCCACGCCTCCGTCGGCGCATGATTCGCCGCTCCCGAAAAATGCCCCGCCTTCACATGATGCTTCACACGATGTTCCACATGACTTCCCCCCTGCGGCGCCACCGACAGCAACACCCGTGACTCCAACCCCTCCAACAGGCTGACCGAACCGCCACAACGTCTTGCCAGCGGGCGAAGCGAACGCGCAATCGTGGGAAATGAACGCAACTGCAGGGCCGAGCGGCTCATGGTCGTCTCCTCAGAAACGCCTCACCTTTGCCATCGCCCCTGGATCAACCGTGCCAACCCGTGCCACGGTCCTTCTCGAAATTATGATTAAACCGAAAGCTGGGCAACCCACTCCCCACTTTTTTCAATTTCCCATCCACCCACAAAATTACGGGACCCCTCCCGTCCCCTAAAACATCCAGCCCCGACCCTCGGGCCATCGCGTCTTCCGATGCACCAAACGCACCAAACCCCTTCACACACGCCGAATCAGCGCGCTGGCACCGGCCGCGTCGTCGCCGAGCCGCCCCCCGGCCTCGCCGCTACCGCCACATGCTTCCCCAGGAAATGCGCATTCGGCGCCAGCGTCACCAGGAACTTCATCCCCTGGTCAATCCCCTTGTTGATCATCGACTCGTAATGCCCACCCTCCGGCACCGTCGCCACCGTCACCTGCTTCCCCGCCGCCTGCATCGCGTTCACCAGCCGCTGAAACTCCGCCGTCGTCACCGTGTCGTCATCATCCGCGTGAAATAGAAACACCGGACAGTTGATCTCCGACACATGATTGATCGGCGAAGCCGCCGCCAGGATCTCATCCACCGACACATACCCGCTCAAGGCCGATTTCGCCTTACTCGAAAAATGCGTCGCCGCATCCACCCCCGGCGCATACGCCACCACCGCCTTGATCCGCGGATCATTCGCCGCCAGGTTCAACGCCACGGCCCCCGCAGACGAATGCCCCGCCGCAAAAAGCTCCGCCGGATCGATCGCCGGCACGTGCGCCAGCACGTAATCAATCGCAACCTTCCCGTTCAGCACCCCGTACTGCGCATCCCGGAATTCCCGGATCGCGCTGACCACCTCCCGGTTCGATGCCCCCTTCGACACCTGCCCGTCCAGGTCATACGCCACCACCGCAAAACTCCGCTGCAGGTACCGCAGTTCCTCCTCCCGATCCCCCGGCGTCAACGCCATCCCTGTGATCATCGGCGACCCCGCCGGCGCAATAAACACGCACGGCACGCTGTGCACCGCCTCCTCCCCCGTCGGCATGTAAATCGAAAGATGCTCCTGGCTCCCCGGTCCGCTTCCCCCCATGTGAACATCATAGAGATCAATATGCGGTGCAAAATGCTGCGCCGCCGGCAACGGCGGAGCCACCGGCGCCGAAACCGCCGCCACCACATCCGGATCCGCCATCTGATGCATCGCCGTCGCCATCGGCGTCTGGAACCCATGCGTCATCGTCGCCACGCCGCAAACACACAGCAAAAGCCCCAGGAGAATCCCCGCAAACGCCACCGGCGCACGATTCCAATACTTCACGCTGTAAAAAATCCGAAACCCCAAACCGATAAACGGAATATATCCCGCGAAAGGCGCCAGGCCTCCGCCCTCCCCCCGCACCGCACGCCGCACCTTGAACCGAAACCACACCATGCACACCAGCACCAGCAGCGACCCGCACCCCATCATCGCCATCGCCGCCGGCACCCCCGCCACCCACAACGCCACCGGTACGCCCACCAGCACCGCCAACGCCACATACAACAACGGCTGCCGCAACACCCCCATCCCTCCCACCGGTGCACCCCGCTCCACCCCCGCGCCACCCGTCACCGTCCGAACCGCCCGCTGCGTCCGCCGGTCATACCCGCACCCCACGCAAAGCACCGCCCGCAGATCCAGATTCCGCCCACACCCCGGACACGGCATCCCGCGCGGAGCCGCCCCCTCCTCCGACAAAAGCAACGGCTCCCCCATTCCTCCCTCCGCCACTTCCACCGCCGGAATCGTCAACCCCGCCTGACACCCCTTGCACACCGTACGCCGCCCCGCCAGCCGATCATCCACCGCATAGCGCTTCCCACAACTCGAACACGCAAATCGAATCAATGAACCACTCCTTCTCCACCATCACGCTGCCAACCCTGACCCGCAAATCTTCCCGTTCACCCCCGCAAAAATCAATCCCGACTCCAAGTGCTGCTTCCGCAACATCATTGGTGGATCTCCACCAATTCAATGTCCACGCTTGTCCATGTTTAGCAGCGTTGCATCGCAACGCGGTTGCCCGCCCCTGGCCGGGGAACAGAGGCGCGAAGCGCCGACAGACAATAACGGCAACCGAAAGGTCGCCATCCTCACGCAAGAAATAAAGGCAAGCGCCGCTTGAACGCCCCCCTTGACACCCGCCGCCAATGCTATATAGTTTCCTAGGAAACTAATGGAGGAGCACATGACGCCTGACATCAGCCGCCTCGAAACGCACCTCGGATACTGGCTCCGCTTCGTCTCCAACCACGTCTCCCACAACTTCCGCCGCAAGGTCGAGGCCCACGGCGTCACCGTCGCCGAATGGGTCGTCATGCGCTCCCTCTTCGACACCGATGCCGTCAACCCCAGCCGCCTCTCTCAAACCATCGGACTCACCCGCGGCGCCATCTCCAAACTCATGGACCGCCTGATCGCAAAAGGATTCGTCCTCCGCCGCGATGAAAAAAACGATCGTCGCTGCCACACCGTCGCCCTCTCCGCCGCCGGCCGCCGGCTCGTCCCCATCCTCGCCCACCTCGCCGACCTGAACGATCGCGAATTCTTTGGCCACCTCAACAACCACGACCGCGCCGCCCTTGCCTCCATCCTCAAGAACATCGTCCAGGCCCGCAACCTCAAACATGTCCCGATCGAATAATCCCCCCTGAAAGGAATCCCCATGACCACTGAACAAATCGCCGTGATCCAACAATGCGCCGCCCTCTCCGCCGCCGGAAAGATCCACTTCGGAGACGTGGTCCAGCGACTGACCCACGCCGGCATCGAACGCTATCACGCCGACTACACCCGCCGCGAAAACACCTACTACACCCCCGACGGCGACGCCTGCGTCCTGCCCATGGACCTCGCCCCCGCCCCCATCGCCCACGACTTCTCCCCCTCCGCAATCGAATCCGCCGTCCGCCAGGCCCAACGCGGAGATATCATGTACCCCGAATTCACCCGACAAGCCCTCCTCGCCGGATGCGTCGGCTACTTCGTCCAAATCTCCGGCAAACGCGTCCAGTACTTCGGCCGAAACGGCGAAGTCCACACCGAGTGGTTCCCCAACCCAACCCCCACCTAATCCCCTCCTCCCAGATCCTCACGCCGAACCCGCCCCTCATCCCGTATCAACTCAATTGCCCCATCAACCTCCGCCCCCGGCTGCAAAATCCAACTCTTTGACATGAAGAAATGAAGATCAGTCCAAGAAGAAAGATCGAGAGTGTCGCAGGCTCCGGCGTCTGCACCGCAATGAATCGCGGTCCTAATAGACCAGCGCTCCATTCCCAAAATGCCCCTGAGCTTAACGGACTCCCACATGCCCGTCGTGTTTTCGTGCTCACATCAACGACAAGCCGCCTGTTGCGCGTGAGGCTCGCCCATTTCAAAACGCTCGCCCTTCCTGCATCGAACTTCGGCCGGCTCAACCTAACACTAACAAGTTGCGACCGTGAACGTCGAATAATTCTTCCGGGTAAAAGTTTACCACCCCCGCCCGTTGCTCTGTGCATCCTGGGCGCTCTCTGTAATTCCCCAGTTTCCAACCTTTATTTCCAGAGCCAGCATTCCACGCGCGTCTCCCTCTCACCTCCCCCGGCATCCTTCGTGGTCCTTCGTCCCTTCATCTCTTCGTGATTACGTCGTGGGGGGGGGGGGGGACCTTTACGTTTCCGGGAAAAAATTAGGCAAACAGGAAGTCGGGAGCCCCCAACCCCCCGACCCGCGGCCCAGCGCCAAAG
>JBQCGD010000033.1:0-22631 GCA_051955985.1 Phycisphaerae bacterium
GAGTTCCGCCTCCGCTTCACGCAGCTTGGCGATGATCTGTTCCGGACTGTGCTTCTTGCCTTTCATCGAGAGTTCCTTCTGGCCTCATGGGCCGGTTAGAAACTCTCATATCAGGTGGTACCAGTTTTGGGGAGCAGACCAACTCCAACAGCTACTTCAACCTATCTGCAAACATAAAAGACACCACAACAGCAATCCTCCGCAATCAATTGGCGATCGCGCGCGAGTGCTTGGCCCTCTCGTCGAAAATACGGCGGTCCATTCCAAGCGACTATAGATTCGCCCACCCGCGAACTGGTCAGGCATAGGCCGCTCGACCGAAGCCTCCGTGGGTGTTTGGCGAATTGCTTCTGAGCCTTCCCAATCTCCGCAACGGGGACCACGCGGTCAGTCAAAAGAGATGCCGCTAGCAACTGTTCTTCACTTGGAAGTTTCATGTGGGCCCACCGGCAATAGGCAACCGCGTCCATGTAGCTCATGTACCTGGCCTCCTCTTCATCGAGGCTGCCATCCCCTCGATGTTCGACATAAGGATTTCTTTCGTAATTCAACTCATTTCCCATGACGATCGCTTGCGCAACATAGCCCGCACTTTTCTCAAATCGGCTGAATTCGCCGATCGTCACGCAGTAATTCGAGATCTCAAACGCAGGCACAACCAAGAGAGTGCCGTTGTCCAAATGAAAGCTTCTCTCGGATACGTGAATAACCTTCCTTTCCGGAAGCAACCCCCGCATTTCTTTGGCAGCTCCCACGCGAATGACATCGATCTGACCGGCAAAAGTGTCCGAGAGCATTTGAAGAAATTGCTCAAGACATTCGGGGCACATCCACTCGACGCTCAGTCGAATACTCACCGACCCCTCAATTCGCCTGCAATCGAAATAGGACAACTTGCACAAGCAACTCGACCGCCCGAGAAGCCATTCTTTCGAAAATGCAGCGAACTTCGTTTCTGAGAAATTGGCCGATGGATTCCGATCAAGCTCAAGAATGAGCGGTTCCCAATGAGCCGTACGGCCATAGACCAATTTCATTTTGCACCCCGTACTGTTCATACAAATTCCAAGGCGAGGAAACGGGGTCAAACATCGTTTTCACCCCCCGCTTCCTTCGTTATCTTCCCCGGCCGACCAAGCAGTCGCAAGGCGCGCCCCCAATCCGAGACAATCCCTACTATTCCTGTAGGAGATGGGGGGAGACCGCCATTGACGTACCCACGCTTGGCGGTCTCCCCCCCCTTCAACGGCCCAACAACCCTCTGACTCAACAACTCAACAACCCTTGGCAAGATAGGCAACCCCTCACCCGCGTTTTCAGCTCAAAAACGACAGGTTGCCAAGGACGTACCCACACTTGGCAATCTCTCCCCCTCCTCGCTTCGTTGCCAAACGCCCCAACCCCGCTACAGTGTCTCGCATGCCCGAGCCCCTCCTCAAAACGCTCCACCTCTCCCGCGACATCGCCGGCAAAACAATCGTCCACGACATCTCCATCGACGCCTCCCGCGGCGAAATCCTCGCCATCATGGGCCCCTCCGGCTCCGGCAAATCCTCCTTCCTCCGCCTCCTCAACCGCCTCGACGAACCCACCGCCGGCTCCGTCCTCCTCGACAACGCCGACACCAAGTCCCTCCCCCCGCGCGAACTCCGCCGCCGCATCGGCATGGTCCTCCAATCCCCCTTCCTCTTCCCCGGCACCGTCGCCGACAACCTCGCCTTCGGTCCCCATCAGCACAACGAATCCCTCTCCGCCGATCAAATCAACGAACTCCTCGACAAGGTCCGCCTTCCGGATTACGCCGACCGCGACGCCTCCCGCCTCTCCGGCGGCGAAGCGCAGCGCGTCAGCGTCGCCCGCACCCTCGCCAACAACCCCGACGTCCTCCTCCTCGACGAACCCACCAGCGCCCTGGATGCCGAATCGAAATCCGACGTCGAAAAACTCATCGCCGCCATCGTCCGCGAACGAAACCTCGCCTGCCTCCTGGTCACCCACGACCCCGAGCAGGCCCGCCGCATCGCCGCCCGCTCCATGCTCCTCGTCGCCGGAAAACTCGAACGCATCGGCCCCACCAACGAAATCCTCGCCGCCGCCAAAGACATCCCTCTCGGCCCCAACTCGCCGAAACCCCAGACCCCAGCCCCCAGACCCTAGACCCCGTAGAGGCCCCCATGCTCACCTTCCTCACCAACAACCCCCTCCTCCTCCGCGGCATCCAGGCCGCCATCGTCTCCGCCGTCGCCCTCGCCGTCGCCTTCTACGGCCGCACGCAAGGCATCATGCTCCTCGGCACCACAGCCATCGCGATCCTCCGCGGCATCGTCCAGATCATCCTCGTCGGCCTCGTCCTCGTCTTCATCCTCGACAAGCCCCCGATCATCAGCATCCCCGTCCTCCTCATCATGATCGCCACCGCCGCCTACATC
The DNA here is from genome assembly GCA_051955985.1 of Phycisphaerae bacterium. Lineage (GTDB taxonomy): Bacteria > Planctomycetota > Phycisphaerae > WQYP01 > WQYP01 > DATKPA01. The sequence continues at coordinate 2,430 of JBQCGD010000033.1, forward strand.
GCCGGCAGCCGCGCCAAGAAAACCCCCGGCGCCACCCTCGCCGCCCTCTACGGCATTTTTCTCGGTTCCGGAATCATCATCACCCTCATGGCGATCATCGGCGCCATCAAGTTCTCCGTCGAAGAAATGGTCCCGATCGGCTCCATGCTGATCGCCAACACCATGAACACCGCTGCCCAGGCTCTCGAACGCTTCCGCTCCGACGTCGCCGCCCACACCGGACAGATCGAAGCCGCCCTCGCCCTCGGGGCCGACCCCGCCGTCACCGTCCGTCCCTACATCCGCGCCGCCGCAGAATCCGCCATGATCCCCCGCGTCGACAACCTCGCGTCGCTCGGCATCGTCTGGATCCCGGGACTCATGGCCGGCATGCTCGTTCAGCACGGCAACCCGATCGAAGCCGCCATCTACAACTTCTCCGTCATCGCCATGATCTACGCCTCCTCCGGCATCGCCGCCACCGCCACCCTCGCGGCGATCCGCGCCCGCGCCTTCACCCCCGCCGCGCAGCTCCTGATCCGCCCGCCCGAAGCAAAAACCCGGGGAAAAACGGGAAGCCCCGCCCCCTTCCGCAAGCCCGCTCCGAACAAACCCCGCTGACCGCCTCGCGATTTCCCGCCCGAACCTACAACACCCACTGCCCCAGCACCGCCAGGAGAACCACGATTCCCCACGCCGGCACGCGCCAGAACGCCAGCAGCCCGAACGCCACAAGCCCCGCCGCCACATCCCGCCCCGATTTCACCCCCTCCACAAAGACCGGTGCATAGAAAGCCGCGAGCAGCACCCCGACAACCGCCGCATTCGCCCCGCGAAGTCCCGCCTGCACCCACTGCTTCCCCCGCAGCGTGTGCCAGAACGGAAGCGCACCCCCGATCAGCAGCCACGCCGGCAGAAAAATCCCCAGCAAGCACCACAACCCGTTCACCCACGGCGCAATGCCAACCCCGCGCGTCGCGGCGCCCAGGTATCCCGCGAACGAAAACAACGGCCCCGGCACCGCCTGCGCCGCCCCATATCCCGCCAGGAACTGATCATCCGTCACCCATCCCCGCGGCACCACTTCGGCCCGCAGCAACGGCAACACCACGTGCCCGCCGCCGAACACCAGCGACCCCGATCGGTAGAACGAGTCGAAGACTTTCCACAAGCCGCTACCGGTCGCCGTCGCGACGGCGGGCAAAACCACGAGCAGCGCCGCAAACGTCACCAGCGCCGCTGCCGCCACCCCATGTGCTCGCACGCTCCTCGCCGCTCCAGGCACCGCCGGCACGTTTGTGCCCGCCCCTTTCCGATAGATCCACCATCCCAGGACCGCGCCTGCCGCAATGACCGCCAGTTGCACCAGGGCCCCCGGCCACGCCAGAAGCACCGCCGCCGCCGCGACACACATCCCCGCCCGCGCCCGATCCGGGCACAAATTCTTCCCCATCCCCCACACCGCCTGCGCGACCACCACCACCGCGGCCAGCTTCAAACCATGCAGCCACCCCGCCCGCGCCAAGTCCCCGGCAAAAGAAACCCCGTAAGCAAATCCGATCATCAACGCCGCCGACGGAAGCGTAAAACAAAGCGACGCAATGAACCCCCCGATCACCCCCGCGCGCATCATTCCCAGCGCGAACACCACCTGGCTGCTTGCCGGCCCGGGCAAAAACTGGCAAAGCGCCACCAGGTCCGCAAATTCCTCGTCACGCAGCCAGCGCCGCCGTTCCACGAATTCCGTCCGAAGGTAGCCGAGATGCGCGACCGGTCCCCCGAAGCTGATCAATCCCAGCTTGCCGAACGCCGCAAACACTTCGCCCGCGCGGACTCCCCACGGTTGCGTGCGCACCGCTGCTGATTCTTCCCGCATTCCTTCATAGTCGCTCGTCTGCTGCATGCCGTCTCAGCGTATCCGCGCCGGCCGATTCCGTCATTGGCGCGAAAATGCCCCCGCCAGGTTTCTCATCTCCATCCCCACGGCCTTTCGCAGCCCCCTCACCGCCATCCCCGCCACGGACCCTTCGCAAAACGCCGCGATCAACCCATAGAACGCCGCAACGGAAAATTGCTCCTCGTTGCTGATCGCGTAAATCACCTCCCAGCGCTCCGGGCACATCTTCTCCCGAAAGCGCTCCAGCCCGTCGAAATGATAAAACCGCCGCCCGTGCGCCCGCGCCCATGCCATCAACCCGCGCAGCCACACCGGGTTCCGCCGAATTTCCGAATTCGCGTGCTCCGCCAGCGGCACCAGTCCCATGGTCACCCACGCATCGCCCCGTTCCACGAGCCGCCGCATCATCGCATCGATCAGCAATTCCGCTGTCCCGTTCGGCGCGCACGGCGACCGCACGATCTGCTCCACCAGGAACCCCCTCCTTTCCACCACGGGAGACGCCAGCAGAAATCCCACCGGTCCCCCCGTTCCCTCCGCAACGAACAGCAGCCGATCCGACAGTTCCCCGCCAAACGTTTCGGGTTCCACCAGGAAATGCATTTCCGGCATCGGCCGGGCCGCCACCCATTCGCGAAGGCACCGCAACAGGCCCGGCTCCTCTCGCAAAGCCATCGCGGACCGCTCGCGCACCACCACCCCCTTGTTCCGCGCCCGCGACAGTTGTGCCCGCAACGAACGCCGCACCCGCACGATTCCCTCCCACTCGGTCGGCGCCCATACCGGTTGCGCCCCAATCGCCACCGATGCGTGTCTGTCCGATTCCCCCAGCGTCCGCACCAGTCGCTCGGCGGCTCCCACATAGCAAACGCGGCAATCCACTCCCCGCGCTGCGCGCTCAAATTCCTCGGTCACAACCCGCAAACTCTCCGCCGCACAGACCGGCGCCCCCGCCACCACCCATGTCCCCCCTCGCCGCACAAACCCGACCACCCCCTCCGCGCTGCTCGAGAACCAATGCTCGATGCCCGGGTTTAAAATCTGGTACGCCGTCGCGTTCCAACCATACTTCAACACCAACTGTCGCGCCCGATCCGGCATCACGCACCCACTCAGTCCTGCTGCTTGGCCCCCTCCGCTTCCAGCTTCTTCACCGACTGCTCCAGCACCTCTTTCGCCGGCTTTTCTGTACCGTCGGAGAACCTCACATAATAAGTGATTTCGCCGTGGTCGCCCCCATACGACGAGAGATTAATGAAATCCTCAACATTGTGCACCTTCTCCTTGTTGTGATCCCACTTGAATTTCAAGTACCACGCCGCTTCCCTGGGGCCGTACGTTTTGTCCTCGCGGACAAATTTAAGGTCCTTCCGTTGCTTCAAACGATGCAGCAACTCCGTAATCAAAGCCTTGTCCTTCGCAGGTATCTGTTCCGCCGCGAGCCCCAGTCGCGCCATTCCCGCCGCCATCACCAGCACCATCGCCATCGTCGTCGCACGTTTCACAACACACCTCCTTTACGGCACCCTGTGCAACGTCTGCGCCGTGGCACACGGTTTGAACTGCTCTGTTTCAATAACCGCGCACGACACATCTGTCGATCGCGTGTCTGCAGAGTTCACGGTCGAGAGGAGCCTGTCATGGTCAGTTCCCCAACTCCGTCCCTCACGCATGTCGCTGTCCCCCAGTCGCCGGCAGCGGGCTCTGGCGGGAAGCCTCTGCCGAACGTGGGCGAACTCGAACGGGTCGCTTCGGTCTTTCTCGGCAGCCTCCTGCTGACCAAAGGGATTCGGAAGCTCAGCCTCAGCGGGGCGGCCGCAGCCTTTGTCGGTTATCGCCTCATTAATCGCGGGGTCACCGGCCAATGTAATCTGTACAAAGTCCTGAATGTCTCCACCCGCCGCCCTGATGAAGGCATCATCAGCAGCAAGACCTTTTCTCATCCCCTCCATCAACACATCCGGGTGGAGGAGTCCGTGACGATCCAGAGGCCCGTGGAAGAGGTATTCTCCTTCTGGCGGAAGCTCGAGAACCTGCCCCGCTTCATGGACCACCTCGAATCCGTGGAAGTTCGGGACGAAAAGCGATCTCACTGGAAGGCCAAGGCGCCGCGCGGCCAGTCTGTCGAGTGGGATGCCACGATCATCGCGGAAGAACCGAACAAGAAAATTGCCTGGAAATCGGATGAAAACGCTTCCGTCCCGAATTCGGGGCAGGTCCTCTTTTCGCCGACTGCAGACGGCCGCGGGACGGATGTGAAAGTCCTTATTGCGTATGACCCGCCGGCCGGGATTCTTGGGGCGCTTTACTCGAAGCTCTTTCGCGAGGATCCGGGGACGCAGGTTCGGGAGGACCTCGGGAACGCCCGGAAGCTCCTGGAGTCCGAAGGGGCACCGGCCGCCTGACGCCGGCGGTCCGTCGGCATTTCTACCAACGGAATGCTAAGAAAACTCAAATTGGCGATTTCCCATTGCGGATTTGCATGACACATGCAGTGCACTCCCCTATGATTGCTTCACGATGGAAACAAGTAGCATTTCGGTAGAGCCGCGTCCCGTGAATAAAACCGTGAAGTTCCGTGCCAGAGACCCATTCCAGCAATATGTCCGCGCCCGCGTGGAGCGTCACCTGCGCTTCATCGGAAGGCAACGCCATGGCGGTACACGCTTTATGCTTAAATCCGCCGCCATCATGGCGTGGCTCTCCACGTCTTACGTGATGCTCGTCTTTTTCGCCCATAGCTGGCCGGTCGCGATCATCGCCGCCCTGAACCTTGGTCTGGCCGCGGCGGGGGTTGGCTTCAATATCCAGCATGATGCGGGGCATCGGGCGATCTCCAAGAACAAGCATATCAATTGGCTGATGGCGCTCTCCCTCGACCTGATGGGGGGGTCTTCTTATTTGTGGGATGTGAAACACAACAAGCTTCACCACACCTACACGAACATTGACGGGCACGACGACGATATCGACCTTGGCTTCCTGGCGCGATTTGCCCCCACCCAGAAGCACTACTGGTTCCATCGCTACCAGCACATTTACATGTGGTTCCTCTACACGCTGGTCATCCTTAAGTGGCACATTATCGATGACTTCCGTGATATCCTGCTCGCGAAGATCGGGCCGCACCCGATCGATAGGCCCAAGGGAAAGGATCTTGTGGCGTTCATCGCCGGGAAGCTGGCTTTCACCTTTTTCGCCTTCGTGCTTCCCATGTTCTTCCACAATCCGTTTGTCGTGCTGTTCTGGTATGTCATTTCGATGGGGATCGGCGGGCTGGTGCTTTCGGTTGTGTTCCAACTTGCCCATGTGGTTGAACATGCGGCGTATCCGCTGCCCTGCCCGGAGACGGGCAATATGGAGGAGGCGTGGGCCATTCACCAGATGCGCACGACGGTTGATTTCGCGCAGAAGTCGAAGCTGCTGACGTGGTACCTGGGCGGGCTGAATTTCCAGGCGGAGCACCACATCCTGGCGAATGTTTCGCACCTTCATTACCCGCGGATCGCCAAGCTGGTGGAGAAGGCGTGCAAGCGCTACAACGTGCCGTACAACGTACATCCCACGTTCTGGGCGGGACTTGTGTCGCATGCCCGGCAGCTTCGGGCACTGGGGCAGCCGACGGCAGCCTGAGGCGGGCGTCTCTCAAATCCCCTTGTTTCATTTGCATGGAATACGATTTCGCTTCCCGGGCACTTTACGATGGGCCTGGGATGGAATCCCGGCCGCGGCGGCCCCGAAGACGCCGCGGCCAGCAAGACCAAACGAGAGTGAGCCTTGAGGCTCCTCTCGTTTTTGTTTTGCAGGTGCTGCTGCCGCAAGGGTTTGCAGGTGCTCGCGGGGGCGGACTCATCTGGCGCTGAGCCGACGCATAGAATAGGCCGCCCCGCGTTTAGGAGCCTCCCACCCTCATGGCTACTCCACATCCCCGGTTGACCCTTCTTGCGGCGGCGACTGCGTTTTTCATGGTCATTCTCGACACCACGGTGGTGAATGTCGCGCTTGGGCCGATGCAAGCGTCGCTGAATGCGGATGTTGCGAACTCGCAGTGGATCGTGGATTCGTATGCGCTGATCTTTGCGGGGCTGCTTTTGGCGGGCGGGGCGATCACGGATCGGTTCGGGGCGCGGCACACGTTTACGCTGGGGCTGGCGCTGTTTACGCTGTCGTCGGCGCTTTGCGGGGCGGCGCCGACGCTGGGTTTCCTCATTGGTGCGAGAATTCTGCAAGGCTTTGGGGCGGCGCTACTTCTGCCGGCGTCGCTGGCGGCGCTGCGGCATGCGATTCCGAGTGCGGCGGAGCGGGCGAAGGCGTTTGGGGCGTGGGCGGCGTCGGGGTCGTCGGCGCTGGCGGCGGGGCCGGTGTTTGGGGGGATTTTGATTCAGTTGCTGGGGTGGCGGTCGATTTTCTGGATCAATTTGCCGGTGGGGCTGGTGGCGATTTTCTTTGCGTGGACGTCGACGCCGACGGTGAAGAATGAGCGGCCGCAGGCGTTTAATGTGGCGGCGAATCTGTTTGGGGTTTTGACGCTGGCGTCGCTGTCGTATGCGTTTATTGAGTTTCCGACGCATCCGGGGTCTTTGCTGGCACGGATCAGCATTCCTTTGGCGGTTGTAAGTGCTGCTGTTTTCGTGACTATTGAGCTTCGGCACGAGTCGCCGCTGATTCCGAAGCCGCTGTGGAGGCATCCGGCGTTTATCACGGTGACGGCGGTGGGGTTCCTGGGGAATTTTTCGTATTACGGGTTGGTGTTTTTTCTGGGGCTTTTTCTGGAGCGGGCGCTGCATTTTTCGCCGCTGCATACGGGGCTTTGTTTTTTGCCGCTGACGGCTTCAACGATGTGTGCGAATCCGATCTCGGGGCGGTGGACGGCGCGGCAGGGGTCGCGCGGGCCGATGTTGATGGGGCAAATGCTTGCGGCGCTGGCACTTGTGGGGGTGGCGCTGGTGCGGGATCATTTTCTGCTGATGCTGATGATGCTGTTTCCGGTGGGGTTTGGGATGGGGTTGATTGTGCCGGCGATGACGGCGGCGGCGCTGGCGTCGGTGGGGCCGGCGCAGTCGGGGATTGCGGCGGGGATTTTGAATACATCGCGGCAAATCGGTGGGGTGCTGGGGGTTGCGCTGACGGGGGTGCTGCTGGCGGGGGGGCGGGGGTTTCCGGCGGCGCTGTCGGTGGGGACGGCGACTTGTGGGGTGTTAGTGCTTGCGAGCGTGTTACTTACGTTGAGTTTTGTGGCGGGGCATCAGCCGCATGCGGTGCCGGTGGATGAGCCCTTGTTTGTTGAGTGAGTCGGGGCTATCGTGCCGGTTTATTAACAGAGTTTATAAACGGAGGCTTTCATGAAGCGGCTCCTTCCAGTCCTGGCGTTGTTAACTGTTCTCGCATCGGCGGTTAGGGCTTCTGAGCCGGCGACTCAGCCGACGGCGGGGTTTCTGTTTACGACGTTCAAGGGGGAGCAGTCGCCGATGACGGAGCAGATTTATTTCGGCCTGTCGGCGGACGGGTTTCATTGGGCATCGCTGAACAAGGGGGAGCCGGTGCTGGTTTCCACCGTGGGGGAGAAGGGGGTGCGGGATCCGTATCTTCTGCGGACACAAGACAATAAGTTTGTGATTGTGGCGACGGATTTGTCGATCCATTTGAATCATGACTGGAACCGGGCGACGCATCGGGGGAGCAAGTCGATTGTGATCTGGACGTCGGCTGATTTGACGCATTGGGATGGTCCGCATTTGACGAAGGTGGCGCCGGATGATGCGGGGGACACGTGGGCACCGGAAGCCATATATGATGATGCCAAAAAGGATTACATCGTTTACTGGGCGTCGACGACGGGGCGGGACGATTACAAGAAGCAGCGGATCTGGGCGGCGCGGACGATGGATTTCAAGACGTTTTCGGAGCCGTTCATTTTTATCGAGAAGCCGAACACGATCATCGATGCGGATATCGTGCGAGATGGAAGTACTTACTACCGCTTCATTAAGGACGAAAAGTTCAAGGCGATTTCGATGGAGTCGGCGGAGAACCTGGAGGGGCCGTGGAAGGATGTGGAGGGGTTTAATCTTGCAAAGATAAGGGGTTATGAAGGGCCGGCGTGTTTTCGGTTGAAGGCGGGGAGTGACGGGCAGCCGGCGACGTGGTGTCTTCTGCTGGACAATTATGCAAAGGGGGCGGGGTACAAGCCGTTTGTGACGCACGACATTGCGAGCGGTAAATTCAGTCCGGACAATACGATACAGTTTCCGTACAAGTTTCGTCATGGGTCGGTTTTGCCGTTGACTTCCGAGGAGTATCAGCGCGTGGAGGGGGCGTATGGGGAGGGGTCGGGGAAATAAGGGGAGGGGGTGGAAACATTGGATGGGGCGGGGGTTAGCGACCGATAATCCTCGAGAGATTGAGGGTTTCGCATGACATTGACGGAGACGGTGCGTCCGGAGGGCGGGGGGGTGACGGAGGGGGGACGGAGCGTTTATGTGCGAAACATGTGCGCGCTGTGGGCGCAGGATGCGCGTCTGGCGATGCAGATTGAGGGGGTTGTGGGTGCCGACTGGGGGGCGCAGGGTGGAGGAGTGGGGGGGCATGGGGTGGTTGTGGAGGGGTCGAAGGATGGGCATTGGACGGCGAAGGCGGGGGGAGTGTACCTGCATTCGAAGTACCGGCCGGTGCAGGAGGCGGAGAGTTGGGCGGCGGGCCAGGCGTGTGATGACAAGTATGTGGTGATCGTGAGCGGGTTCGGGTTGGGGTATCACGTGAAGGCGCTATTTGCGCGGTTGCCGATCGATGCGGTGATCGTGGTGGCGGAGCCGAACGTGGAGTTGCTCAGGGCGGCGATGGAGCGGGTGGATCTGGTGGAGATGCTTTCGTCGCGGCGAGTGCATTTTTTTACGGGGTTGGATCGTGGGGAGTTTGTGGGCCGGATGGAGCCGCGGTCGGTGATGTTCACGGCGGGGGGCGGGACGTTGTTTGCGGCGCATGGGGCGTCGGTGCAGGTGGCGGGGGAGTTTCACGGGGCGTTTCAGAAGATGGTGACGGAGTTTGTGGCGTTCACGCGGATCGGGTTTGTGACGTTGATGCTGAACAACGTGGCGACTTGCCGGAACATCGCGAACAATCTGGGGCGGTTTGCGACGACGCCGCCGATTGATTTGATGCAGGGGGCGTTTGCGGGGAGGCCGGCGGTGCTGGTGGCGGCGGGGCCGTCGTTGGCGAAGAACATGCATTTGTTGAAGGAGCTGGTGGAAGGGGAGCAGGAGGGTTCGGGTGTCGGGCGTCGGGTGTCGGGTGTCGGGGAAGAGGGGGGTGCTTCCTCGTTACCCGAGACCCGAGACCCGAAACCCGAGACCCGAGCGAATAAGCGTCGTCGGAAGGCGGTGATTATTGCAGTGCAGACGATGTTGAAGCCGTTGTTGGCGGCGGGGATTGAGCCGGATTTTGTGACGTCTCTTGATTACAACACGGTTTCGACGCGGTTTTTTGAGAATTTGGAGGAGAGTGGGAGTACGGGGCGGGTGCATTTGGTGGCGGAGGCGAAGGCGAATTGGAATGTGTTGGATGTGTTTTCGGGGACGATGTCGCTGTTGCACAATGAGTTTGCGGAGAAGCTTTTGCGGGATGCGTTTCCGCCGCGGATGGGGTTGAAGGCGGGGGCGACGGTGGCGCATTTGTCGTTTTACCTGGCGGAGTTTTTGGGGTGTGACCCCATTATTTTGACGGGGCAGGATCTGGGGTTTGTGGACGGGCTTTATTACAAGCCGGGGACGGCGATTCATGAGACTTGGGGGGTGGAGCTGGGACGGTTTAACACGCTGGAGACGAAGGAGTGGGAGCGGATTGCGCGGTCGAAGCATATTTTGCGGAAGATACCGGATGTGCATGGGCATCCGATGTATACGGAGGAGCAGTTTTTTGTTTATTTGCAGCAGTTTGAGCGGGATTTTGCGGCGTCGCGTTGCCGGGTGATTGATGCGACGGAAGGGGGGGCGCGGAAGCAGCATGTGGCGGTGATGACGTTGCGGGAGGCGATTGATCGATTTTGCGGGGAGAATCAAGAATCAAGTAGCAAGAATCAAGAACGAGTGCCGGGGTGGAAGGGGTGGTCTTGTGATGTAGTGGGGAATCTTTTGAGGGTGAAGGGGGCGCTTGAGAAGCGGCGGGAGGCGGCGCGGGAGATGGTGGGGACTTGTGAGGCGACGGTGCCGCTGCTGGAGGAGATGATGGGGTGCCAGGAGGATGTTCAGAAGATGGATCGGTTGTTTGTGGAGGTGGATCGGTTGCGGTCGAAGGTGGGGAGCGATCCGGGGACGTTTGAGATGGTTTGTTATTTGAACACGATCGGGGAGTTGCGGCGGTTCCAGGCGGACCTGGGGGTGAAGAATGAGAAGGAGGGGTCAATGGAGCGGCAGAAGCGGCAGCTTTTGCGGGATGTGGATTATGTGACGAATTTGAAGGTGGGGGCGGAGCGGTTGCTGGAGATATTGGAGGAGGCGATTGGGAGGATCGAGCGGCAGGTGGAGGCTGTGCGAGCGGGGAGGGAGTGGCCAAGGGAGGTGGCGGGGAGCTAGGGATTTTCGATTTTGGATTTTCGATTTTCGATTCCCCCCCCCCCCCGACGACGGAAACACGAAGGGATGAAGAGACGAAGGACCACGAAGACGGGATTTTGGTAGAAGGCGGGACGAGCGAAATGGAGCCGCAGATGGATTTGACTGGGTGGTTTGATGTCGGAAGTTGAGAGTGAGAATTCGAAAGTGATTGGGGTGGTGTGTTGTGATTTTGAGCGGACGGCGATTGGGACGCGGTCGCGGTTGCGCGAGGTGATTGGGGGGAAGCGGGTGTTGGAGCGGGTGGTGGAGAGACTTTTGCGCGTGGAGGGGTTGGGGGAGGTGGTGCTTTGTGTGGTGGAGGGGCAGGAGGAGATTGCGCGCGGATTTGGGTTTGGGGAGCGGGTGAAGGTGATGACGTTGGTGGGGAGGTCGGAGGGGATTTCGGGGCGGGTGAAGGCGGGGCGGGCTTGGAACTTGATGGCTTGGCGCGGGGGGGCGGGGCAGTGGACTTGTTTTGATGAGGAGTATCATCCGGCGGGGATTGCGGCGGCGGCGAAGATGTGCGGGGCGGAGGGGGGGCATGTGTTGCATGTGCATTCGCATTCGGTGGTGCTGGATGTGGAGATGACTTCGGCGTTGATCCGGCATCATCTGCATAAGAATCATGAGATGCGGGTGACGTATACGCCGAGTGCGCCGGGGATTTGCGGGATGGTTTTGCGGGGGGACATTGTGATGGAGATGGGGGAGAAGGGGGCGATGCCGTGGCAGCTTTTGGCGTATGATCCGAGCAAGCCGACGTTTGATACGTTGATTCGGGATGCGTGCATGCAGGTGGATCCGGCGTTGTCGAAGGTGGGGAATCGGTTTTGTGTGGATACGGAGCGGAGTTTTGGGGTGGTGGCGGGGTTGATTGTGGGTGGGGAGTGGGTGGGGAGTTCGGCGGAGATGGCTTTGGCGGCGGCGCGGGTGGTGGCGCCGGGGGTGGTGGATTTTTCGCGGGGGTTTGGGTGGCCGCGGGAGGTGGAGGTGGAGTTGACGGGGAAGCGGAAGACGAGTGCGCCGGGGAGTGTGCCGGCGGTGGTAAGGGAGGGGAGAGGGGAGTTGGATGTGGGGAGGTGGGTGCGGTGGTGGGAGGGGCAGAGGGTGTGTGATGATTTGCGGGTGACGATTGGGGGGGATGGGGATCCGCTGTTGTATGGGGGGTTGGTGGAGGTGTTGCGGGCGGTGCGGAAGGCGGGGGTGTTGAGTGTTTGTGTGCAGACGGATCTGGTGACCCCCCCCCAGGACGGGTTGGGGGGGCTGCGGGTGGCGATTGAGGAGGGGTTGGTGGATGTGGTGTCGGTGATGACTTATGGGGGGACGGCGGGGACTTATGCGAAGGTGGCGGGGGCGGATCTGTATTCGGTGATGATGGGGAATATGCGGGAGTTGGCGCCGCTGGTTTCGGGGAGGGGTGGGGTGCCGGTGGTGGTGCCGCGGTTGTTGAAGGTAAGGGAGACGGTGCCGGAGATGGAGGGGTTTTTTGATGGGTGGATACAGCAGGCGGGGTGGGGGGTGATTGATTATCCGACGGATCGGGCGGGGCAGGTTGCGTTTGCGGGGGTGGTGGAGATGGGGCCGGCGAAGAGGAGGCCTTGTCGGCGGATTTGGGAGCGGATGGTGGTGCGGGCGAATGGGAATGGGGTGGCGTGTGATCAGGATATGATGGATCGGTTGGTGCTGGGGAATATTGAGGGGCGGACGCTGGCGGAGATGTGGGGCGGGGTGGAGATGTCAGCGCTTCGTGGGAGGCATGGGGAGGGGGAGTGGGGTGGGGTGGTGCCGTGTGTTTCTTGTCGGGAGTGGCATCGGGCATGAGAGAGAATCAAGAATCAAGAAGCAAGAATCAAGAAGTGCTGGGGGTGGTGATGGCGCGCGGGGGGAGTGTGGGGTTGCCGGGGAAGGCGTTGAGGTCTTTGTTGGGGAGGCCGGTGTTGGCGTATACGTTGGATCATGTGCGGGAGTCGAGGCGGATTACGCGGAGCGTTGTGTCTTCGGATTCGGCGGAGATTTTGGGGGTGGCGAAGTCGGCGGGGTTTGAGGTGATTGAGAGGCCGGGGGAGTTGGCGAGTTCTTCGAGTGCGACGGATCCGGTGTTGCGGCATGCGGTGCGGGTGCTTTATGGGGAGGCCACGAAATCAACCACAGAGGACACAGAGAACACAGAGACGACGGACGGGGGGGCGATTGGAGATTTGAAATTTGAAATTTCAAAAAAGGAGGGCGCGGGGCGGTGGCCGTGGGCGGTGGTGATGTTGTATGGGAATGTGCCGGTGCGGGCGGGGGGGATGATTGATCGGTGTATTGAGATGCTGGAGGAGACGGGGGCGGATTCGGTGCAGACGGTGGCTTCTGTTGGGAAGATGCATCCTTATTGGATGTTTGATCGGGATGGGGAGGGGCGGATTCGGAAGCATGTGAGGAATGATGTGTTTCGGCGGCAGGATTTGCCGGAGTTGTATTCGCCGACGGGGGCGGTTTATGTGGTGCGGACGGAGGGTTTGATGCGCGCGGAGGGTAGTTCGGATCCGCATGCGTTTTTGGGGGGGGATCGGAGGGGGCTTGTTGTTGGGGCGGAGGAGTCGGTGGATATTGATACGGAGAGGGATTTGTTTTTGGCGGAGGCGGTTTTGCGGATGCGGAAGGGTGAGACGGTTAAGTAGTTAAGTGGTTTAAGTGGTTAAGTAGGTTGGGTGTGCAGTGACGAATTTGAACTGTATTGTTTCGATAGGAAAGCGGTCGGTTTCTCGGGATGGGGAGCCTTTTGTGTTGGCGGAGATTGGGGTGAATCATGATGGGGAGGTGGGGGTGGGGGAGGAGTTGGTGCGGGCGGCGAAGGGGGCGGGGGTGGATGGGGTGAAGTTTCAGTTGTTTGAGGCGGAGAAGTTGTTGGCGCGGGAGGCGGGGCTGGTGGGGTATCAGAAGGATTCTGCTGGGAGTGCGGGGGAGTTGTTGAGTGGGTTGGAATTGTCGGTGGGGGAGATGAAGGGGTTGGTGGAGATGGCGAAGGGGTTGGGGATGGCGGCGGTGGTGACGCCGTTTTCGGTGGAGTTGGTGGGGGCGTGTGTGGAGATGGGGGTGGATGCGATTAAGCTGGCGTCGCCGGATCTGGTGAATTTGCCGTTGGTGAGGGAGGTGGTGGGGACGGGGTTGCCGATGATTTTGTCGACGGGTGGGGCGGAGATGCGGGAGGTGGAGGAGGGGGTGGAGTGGTTGGTGGAGGGAGGGGCGCTTGAGCGGGCGGTGGTATTGCAGTGTGTGAGCAGTTATCCGACGCCGGCGGAGGAGGCTTGTCTGGGGGGGATTGTGGCGCTTAGGAATCGGTTTGGGAATTTGCGGGTGGGTTATTCGGATCATACGGTGGAGACGTTTACGGCGGCGATGGCGGTGGCGGCGGGGGCTTGTTTTCTGGAGAAGCATTTGACGTTGGATCGTGGGAGGAAGGGGCCGGACCATGGGGCGTCGCTGGAGCCGGAGGGGATGGGGGAGTATGTGCGGATGGCGCGGGGGGCGTATCGGATGAGAGGGGGGATGGTGAAGGCGCCGTTGGAGAGGGAGATGGAGGTGCGGGAGCAGACCAGGCAGTCGGTGGCGGTGGTGGGGGAGGTGAAGGCGGGGACGGTGTTGACGCGGGAGATGTTGACGGTGAAGCGGCCGGGGACGGGGGTGGCGGCGAAGCGGATGGAGTGGGTGGTGGGGAGGAAGGTGGTGCGGGATTTGGGGGGGAATACGGTTTTGCGGGAGGGGGATTTGGAGGGGGAGGGGAGCGGGGTCTAGGGACTGGGGGCTGGGGTCTGTGCTTGCGCGGTTTTTGTTTTGGGCGAGGAGCTTGTGTGGTGAAGAAGCGGAAGATTGTGGTGGTGACGGGGACGCGGGCGGAGTTTGGGATTTGGGGGTCGGTGTTGCGCGCGATGAAGGCATCGAAGAAGATTGAGTTGCAGTTGGTGGTGACGGGGATGCATTTGCAGCGGGAGTTTGGGTGGACGGTGAAGGATGTGGAGGGGGCGGCGTTTGGGATTGCGGCGCGGGTGGGGATGTATGGGAAGGGGCGAAGTGCGAGCGAGAACCTGGCGGTGGGAGTGAAGGGGTGGGGGCGGGCGTTTCGGAAGTTGAAGCCGGAGATGGTGATGGTGCTGGGGGATCGGTTGGAGATGCTGGCGGCGGGTTGTGCGGCGGTGGCGGAGCGCATTGCGATTGGGCATGTGCATGGGGGGGAGACGGCGCCGGGGCAGTGGGATGAGCAGATACGGCATGCGTTGACGAAGATGGCGCATGTGCATTTTTGTGCGACGGAGAAGGCGCGGGGGAGGATTTTGCGGATGGGGGAGGAGGAGGGGCGGGTGTTTAAAGTGGGGGCGCCGGGGTTGGATGGGATATCGAGGTGGCTCGCGGAGAGCAGGCAGATTGATAAGCGGGGACGGTGGGCGATCTTGCTGCTGCATCCGACATCCTCCGACGATCGCGTGGAGGAGCGTCGTGCGCGGATGGTTGTTGGGGCTTTGAAGAAGGTGATGGAGGCGTGGGGAGTAGAATTTTGCTGCGTCATTGGACCGAACAATGATCCAGGGCACGAGGGCATCGTGCGGGCATATAAGGAGATTTGGGGGGACGTTTCAATGAGCCTGAGCGCGGAGGAGTTCTGGAAGAAGATGAAGTATGCGGGCGTTCTGGTCGGAAATTCGTCGAGCGGGATTATTGAGGCGGCGAGTTTTGGGATACCGGTGGTGAATATTGGGGATCGGCAGAAGGGGCGGGAGCGGAATGGGAATGTGATTGATGTTTCGTGGGAGGAGGGACGGGAGGGGATTGAGGGGGCGGTGGTGCGGGCGTTGACGGATCGGGGGTTTTTGCGGCGCGTGGCGCGGCGGGAGAATTTGTATGGGGATGGGCGGGCGGCGGAGCGGATTGTGCGGGTGTTGGAGGGGATGGAGTGGCCGGTGGGGATTGTGAAGGGGTTTCGGGATTGAGGGGAATTTTGTTGCGTGGTGGGAGGCGGGGGGGAGAATGGAGGGGTGCAAGCGGGAGGATTGGCGATGCCGACGGTGATGATGCGGGATCAGGCGACGGGGGGGTAGGCGGGGGTGGGAGTGCGGGTGGAGTTTCCGGTGGAGCGGGTGACGGTGCGGGAGTTGATCCGGTCGCGGGTTTACCAGGAGGTGCAGGATTTTAATTTGAAGCGGGGTCAGGGGCGTGGGGATGTGTTTCGGGGGTTGGTGCAGCCGACGGATGCGGAGGTGGTGTTGAATGGGTATCGGGTGAGGAAGGGGCGCGAGGTGGAGTGGAAGCCGCAGTTTGAGAAGGCGTGCGAGGCATTTGAGCGGCATGGGTTTTTGTTGCTGGTGGATGAGGTGCAGATGACGTCGCTGGAGGAGGAGGTGGAGTTGAAGGCGGAGACGGGGGTGACGTTTTTGAAGTTGGTGCCGCTGGTGGGGGGGTGAGGCGTTCCCGCCCTGACCGACGGTAAACACGAAGGCACGAAGGCACGAAGGACCACGAAGGGAGGGATTCGAGGGGACAGGGGTTAAAAGTTTCAATGTTAAAGGCTCGCGCGTGAAGGCGGTTGAGCTGGTGGAGGCGTGATGGATGCGGATGGGTTGATGGAGCGGTTTTGCCGGGAGGTGGCGGCGAACAAGGAGCCGTTTTATGTCAGGCGGGATCCGGGGGATTTTGCGGCGGGGAAGGAGATATTGGAAGCGCCGGTGGGGGAGCGGGTGAGGTTGTTGCGGTGTGCGATGGGGCTGGCGCCGGGGATGGGGAAGGAGGGGCGGTCGAAGTGGAGCGCGGTGTTGCCGTGGGCGACGTCGTGCATGACGGCGGGGGAGGGGTTTCGGCGGATGATGATGAGGGGGTTGATGACGAAGTTGCTGCGGGCGAAGTTGGCGCTGGAGGCGGGGGACGTGGAGGGGTTGCTGGAATTGGGGGCGAAGGGGCAGTGGCCTGGTGAGTATGTGTCGCTGGCGGCGGTGTTGCGGGCGGTGGAGCAGTATCGGGAGGAGCGGGAGTTGACGGAAAGGCAACGGGAGTTGCTGGGGGAATTGCGCGCGAAGATTGATGGGCACTTGGCGCGGCCGATGGCGACGGAGCGGAAGGAGTTTGAGGGGTATCGGGGGCGGATTGAGATTTTGCTGGGGGCGTCGGTGGAGGAGGTGCAGCGGGCGGAGAAGCTGGAGACGTTGGAGCCGTGGGCGGGGGTGGCGTGGCGGGAGATTGAGGGGTTGGGGGCGGCGGAGCGGCGGGCGTGGGAGGGGTTGCTGGGGCATTTGCAGACGGCGGAAGGGGCGAAGCCGACGAAGAAGTGGCTGGCGGAGGCGAAGAAGCGGGTGGAGAGGTTTGGGCGGGAGCGGTTTCGGGGGTTTCTGGTGGAGTGGTTTCCGCTGACGCGCGGGGTGCGGAGTGATTTGGCGTATACGGAGCAGCAGTTTGTGCCGGACCCGAATCAGTTGTTTGCGAAGTCTTCGGAGGCGACGTTGAAGGGGATGGCGTGGGCGGGGTCGATGTTTGAGGATTCGGAAGTGGCGACGGCGTTGGGGGATTTGGGGGAGACTTGCTGGAGAAAGGTGCCGAACTTTGGGCCGCGGAGCAGGTTGGTGGGGAATGCGGTGTTGTGGGCGTTGTCGGCGATTGGGACGAACGATGCGGTGGGGCAGTTGACACGGATCAATTCGAAGTTGAAGCATTCGTCGGCGCGGGCGCTGGCGGATCGGGCGATGGAGCGGGTGGCGGATTCGACGGGGCAGACGCGGGAGGATCTGGAGGATTTGGGGGTGCCGACGTTTGCGCTGGATGGGGCGGGGAAGGGGGTGTGGGCGTTGGGGGATTTCACGGTGACGCTGGCGATGACGGGGGGGATGGAGGTGGAGGTGACGATTGTGGATGGGGCGGGGAAGGTGCGGAAGACGGTGCCGGCGGAGGTGAGGCAGGAGCATGGGTCGGCGTGGAAAGCGGTGCAGCGGGTGAAGAAGGAGATGGAGGGGGGGACACCGGCGCAGCGGGCGCGGGTGGAGTCTTTGCTGCGGAATGCGGAGCGGTCGTGGGGGTTTGAGGAGTGGAAGAAGCGGTACCTGGAGCATCCGGTGCTGGGGCATTTGGCGGGGCGGTTGATCTGGGTGTTTGCGGAGGGGGAAGAGAAGGTTGCGGCGATGCCGGTGGGGGGACGGTTTGTGCGGGCGGATGGGAAGAAGGTGACGCCGGGGGCAGGAGCGCGGGTGAGGTTGTGGCATCCGTGCCGAGCGACGACGGAGGAGGTCCGGGCGTGGCGGGGGTTTTTGCAGAAGGAGGAGATTACGCAGCCGTTCAAGCAGGCGCATCGGGAGATTTATCTGTTGACGGAGGCGGAGCGGGGGACGGAGACGTATTCGAATCGGTTTGCGGCGCACATTATTCGGCAGCACGCGTTTGCGGCGTTGTGCGGGGCGCGGGGGTGGAAGTATCGGTTGCAGGGGGCGTTTGATGGGGCAAATGTGCCGACGCTGGAGTTGCCGGGGCATGGGATGAAGGTGGAGTTCTGGGTGGAGCAGGCGCAGGGTGTGGGCGATCAGGGGCTGACGGGTGCGGGGATCTCTTTGCATTTGGCGACGGACCAGGTGCGGTTTTACCGGTGGCGGCCGGAGAAGATTTCGGTGCGTGAGGCGAATCGGCGGTTTTTGGAGAACCTGGTGCGGGCGCGGGAGCGCGGAGAGCCTTTGGCGGTGGCGGCGCCGGATGTGACGTTGATGCGGCTGGAGGAGGTGGAAGGGCAGCTGTTTTCGGAGGTGATGCGGGATGTGGATTTGTTTGTGGGGGTGTGCTCGGTGGGGAATGATCCGACGTGGAACGATGGGGGGCCGGGCGGGGTGCATCGGGATTATTGGCAGGAGTTTTCGTTTGGGAAGTTGAATGCGACGGCGGAGACGCGGCGGGAGATTTTGCAGGGGCTGGTGCCGCGGCTGGCGATCGGGGGGCAGTGCGAGGTGGGGAGCCGGTATTTGACGGTGCGGGGGAAGCTGCGGACGTACAAGATCCATCTGGGGTCGGGGAATATTTTGATGGAGCCGAACGATCAGTACTTGTGCATTGTGGCGGCGCCGCGCGCGGAGGGGCGGTACTTTTTGCCGTTCGAGGGGGATCATCTGCTGGCGGTGATTTTGTCAAAGGCGTTTTTGCTGGCGGGGGATGAGGGGATTTCGGATGAGACGATTTTGCGGCAGATTCGGCGGTGAGGGGAATTCGACCCCGCCGACGACGGAATCACGAAGGGATGAAGGGATGAAGGACCACGAAGATGGGGGGATTTGATTTTGAGAGGCGGTCGGCGGGGTGCTGGGATAGTGACGGGGTCAGCGGCGGCGTTTGAAGAGGAGGGGGAGGGCAAGGAGGAGGGAGAGTGAGGAGGGTTCGGGGGTGGGGATAGTGGGGGATTGGTCATTGGAAATTAGTAATTGGGAGGAGGCGGTGGGGTTGGTTGTGCCGAAGTTGTTGAGGACGGCGCTTAGGTCGGTGAGGTCGATAGTGGGTTGGTGGTCGAAGTTGCCGGAGGTCCAGTTGGGGGTGGATTGGCCGAAGTTGTTGAGGACGGTGGAGAGGTCGGAGAGGTCGATTTTGTGGTCGAGGTTTGCGTCGCCGGGGAGGGCGGGGGTGAGGAGGAGGGTGGGGATCCGGGTGTGCATCGGGGTGCTCCTGTGCTGGGGACTGATGGAATATGCAGTGGTTTCGGCGGTTTCTACCCTTATTCTGGCTGAGGTGACGGCTCGCTTCGCATCGCCGGGGACCGCCTCAAGGCGGAACTCCAAACGTTGGGACTCGCATGGGTGAGGGTGGGGGCTTATAATCAAGGGTTTCGTGTGATTGGGAATATCCAGCGGAATGGCCGACGAGGGCGTCGGCCCCACTTGGAAAGGTTGAAGAAGCGATGTCGGAAGTGCGGGTTTTGCTTTTGCGGACGGCGGGGACGAATTGTGATCGGGAGTTGGGGCATGCGTTTTTGAAAGCGGGTGCGGGGGTGGAGATTATGCATATTAATGCGTTGTTGAAGGAGCCGGGGGTGTTGGAGAGGTATCAGATTTTGGGGTTGCCGGGGGGGTTTTCGTATGGGGATGATATTGCTTCGGGGAAGATTCTGGCGAATCAGTTGATTCATCATTTGAGGAAGCCGCTGGGGCAGTTTGTGGCGGATGGGAAGATGGTGCTGGGGGTTTGTAATGGGTTTCAGGTGTTGGTGAAGTCGGGGCTGTTGCCGGGGCCGACGGTGGGGATTGAGGGGAGCGATTGGCATCCGACGACGTTGACGTATAACTCAAGCGGGAAGTTTGAGGATCGGTGGGTGAAGGTGCGGGCGGTGTCGAAGTTGTGCAAGTGGATACCGGAGGGTGGGTGTGTGTTGGATTTGCCGGTGGCGCATGGGGAGGGGCGGTTTGTGACGCGGACGCCGGAGGTGCTGGCGGCGTTGGAGGCGGGGGATCAGGTGGCGTTTCAGTATGTGGGTGCGGATGGGGAGGTGGCGAGTGTGTATCCGGAGTTGCCGAATGGGTCGGTGAAGGGGATTGCGGGGATTTGTGATGCGACGGGGCGGGTGCTGGGGTTGATGCCGCACCCGGAGCGGGTGGTGGATGCGGTGAATCATCCGCTGGCGACGCGTGGTGGGGGGAAGGCGGATGGGTTGGGGTTGTTTGAGACGGCGGTGGGGTGGGGGAGGGAGAGGATGGCGGTGGCGGGGTGACGTGGGGGCTGGGGACTGGGGACGGGGGGATGTGGTTTGCG
>JBQCGD010000034.1:0-7233 GCA_051955985.1 Phycisphaerae bacterium
CCCGTGCGCTCCTCACCAACCACCTCCCGGAACTTCCCCATGACTGTCTGACCCACAAACGCCTCACCACCCTGGCCACCGATTTCACTGGTCCCCTCGCCGCCACCACCGTCGAACCCCTCCCCCCCGCCACCAAGCCCGCCTCCATCCTCTCCGAACCTCCCGAACCCGACACCCAGCCCGACGCCGAACCCGCCCCCACCCCCGTCCCCTACATCTGGCGCCAGCGCCGCCTCGTCTCCATGGCCGACACCCTCGACAAAGCCCCCGACAACCTCCGCCCCCGCCGCGGCGACCAATGGACCGATGCCAACCAAAACCCCTTCACCACCTGGTGCATTGAAGAACTCCTCGGCACCATCCTCGAGCAGCGCCTCCACTGCATCGCCGCAACCGTCCAACCCGCCGACCAACCCCGCCACTGGCTCCTCCAGCCCACCTTCGACACCCCCGACTTCCTCTGCTTCGGCACCATGCAATCCTGGACCCTCTCCTTCCCCCCGCTCCTCATCGACGACGACACCCTCGCCCTCTGGAAAACCTACCACCGCGGCATCGTCATGAAAGTCAAAGGCCGCATCCAATCCGTCCACATCTCCCGCCATGGCGACTCCCCCACCGGCCTCCCCCAATTTCAATTCGAAATCACCCTCGCCCGCCCCGAAATCACCCCGCCCCCCTATCCACCTAAACCCCGCCACTCGACACATCAGAGGCAGTGATCGCACTCCGCACGGAGGCCCGATCGCTGCTTGCCTCGTCGCGACGTCCCTCGCACGTTCATCTACCGAGTCCCCAAGACCGGGCACCACAACGCCACGCCCCCCCCACTTGCGATTCAAACCGCTGAGCTTGCCTTCCCCCACCCCTGCGCTAATGTTCCGCACAGATTGGGCACGCGCATCCGTATTCCTACGATTGATCCAATGAAACCCCTCACCCTCCATCGCACCCGGCCCCTCCTCCCCGCGGCCATCGTCGCCGTCCTCCTCGCCCTCCTCTGGGCCTACACCACCCACTCCCGCGAGCTCCACGAACCCTCCCACGCCGCCTTCGCCCTCTGGCTCGCCCTCCTCTTCCTCCTCGACACCCTCCTCGTCATCCTCTGGACCGCCACCGTCGACATCCGCCCCCGTGCCGCCGCCGCCACACGCACCTTCCTCGCCTACGCCCTCCTCTCCGACCTCTCCGGTCTCCTCCTCCTCTTCATCGGCGTCCTCGGCGGCATCATCTCCCTCCTCGACCTCTGCAAACTCTACCTCCTCCTCATCTCCTGGCTCGGCCTCTGGACCTCCATCACCGGCACACTCCGCCGCTTCGGCACCCTCGTCGCCGCGCTCCTCTCCCTCGCCCTCGCACTCCCCCTCCTCGCCGCCCCTATCCTCTGGAGCGCCCTCCAGCCCCTCACCTCCCTCCCTCCCGTCTGGCAATCCCGCCTCGCCACCACCGCCGCCGCCGTCACCCCCCTCACCGCCACCCTCGACGCCCTCCACAACGCCCTCCACCTCGCCTGGTCCAACCTCCCCCCGTTCCTCCACCCCGGCGCAAACCTCGACTTCCCACTCCCCCCCTGGTGGCTCTCTGCCACCATCTACGCCGCCCTCGGCCTCCTCCTCTACCTCCTCCGCCGCCCCTGGAACACCCCCGCCCCCTCCCTCACCCGCCCCTGACCCCCCCAGAACCACCTGCCCTCATCACATACCCAGCCCCCAAGCCCCAGACCCTTCCGTCTCTCTCCCCAAAGACCGCCCCACAGCCTTGAAATACCTCCCCATTCATGCGATAGTACGCGTTTCCCCCGACCCCGGGCAGATCCGGGGCACCAGCAGGCAGACCAGGAGATCTATCCGTGGCCCACTCGTTGTCAGCGAACAAACGTGTCCGTCAGAACGCCAAGCGCCGCCTCCAGAACCGCGACCGAAAGCGTGAAATCCGCTTGGAACTCAAGAAAATCCAGAGCGTCATCGCCTCCGGCGACAAGAACGCCGCCACCACCGAACTCAAGGCCGCCCAGAAAGTCCTCGACCGCATCTCCACCCGCGGCGGCATCCACAAGAAAACCGCCGCCCGCCGCAAGAGCCGCCTCGCCCGCCAGATCAACGCCCTTCAGGCCAAGTGATCCCTGGATCACACATATAGCCCCGGCCTTGGCCGGGGTTCTACGTGACCGGTATGCAAAACGACCGTTTCGTATTGCCCCCTCCCGATCTCCTCGGTGAGGGTGCTAATCCGAAACGGTCTTTCGTTTCGCGCGCCGGCCTGAAACTCGAAGCTGCCCTCCTCACCTTCCCCATCGACGCCAAAAACAAAACCGCCGCCGACCTCGGCGCCAACGTCGGCGGCTTCACCGACTGCCTCCTCCAGCACGGCGCCGCCAAAGTCTACGCCGTCGACACCGCCTACGGCGTCCTCGCCTGGACGCTCCGCAAAGACCCCCGCGTCATCGTCAAAGACCGCACCAACGCCCTCCACGTCAAACTCCCCGAAAAAGTCCAACTCGTCGCCATCGACGTCGGCTGGACCAAGCAATCCAAGATCCTCCCCATCGTCGCCACCCTCATCACCCCCGACGCCGACATCCTCACCCTCATCAAACCCCACTACGAGAGCGAACAAGCCAAAACCCAAAAAGGCGTCCTCACCCCCGCCCAGTCCGAACAAGTCCTCCACCAGGTCCTCAACGAAATCGAACAGGGGGGGCCCTGGAAGATCCACGGCACCGTCCGCACCCCGATCGAAGGCCAAAAAGGCAACGCCGAATACATCACCTGGCTCCGCCGAAAATGAGAACCCTTCCGTCACCGCAGTTTGGCCGGCGATTTTAATCGCCGTTTCCCCGCGCAATCCGGATTCAACTTCCCCTCCGCCCCGCCCCCGTCGCCCAGAACAACCACCCCACCCAGCACCCGAGCGACACCGCCACAATCACAAAATCCCCCCACGTTGTCCCAGAATTATCCAGCCGCTGAAAAAACACCCGCTGCAGCGCATTGTTCATCGCGTGCATGCTGATCAACGGCCCCAGCGTGCCCGCACGAATGCACCCCACGCAAAGCGCCATCCCAAAAAGCACCACCGCCCCCTTCGCTGCCCAACTGCTCTGCAAATGCAGCGCCGCGAAAAACACGCTCGATACAACCACCGCCACCCACGGCCGCTTCACCAACGCCGCCAACCGCGTCAGCAAATACCCGCGGAACAACAATTCCTCCCCCGCCGCCCCAAGCGCCGCCGCACCCAACGTCACCACCGAGAGCGGTATCCACCACACCAGCGGAACCTCCTGCAGACGCCGCAAGACAACCGCCCGTTCCCCCGGAACCGCCAGCGTCCCCACCGTCCACAGAATCCCCCACACCACCGCCGACCACACCGTCAACCGAACCCCGATCTCCCGCCCATCGCTGAACAGGCACCTTGGCGACCGCCGGTGAACCCACCACGCGCCCAGCAGCACCGCCCCGATCGCCAGCCCATGCTGGAGGGGCGACGCCACCAATTGCCGCACAATATCCGCCTCGTACTCCGGCATCGCCTTGATCATCGAACGAAGTAGCGTCACATGGATCGCCACAAAAGCCGCAATCCCCCCCGCCACACGCAGTCCCCGAATCGCCAACACCAAAACAACACGCCACCACCCCCCACGCTCCCCGTGCCACACCTCCGGCCAGTGCCAAGCCATACGACCGCCTCCCGCCCCCTCCCTCACACCGAAAAAGTCGCATCATTGTACATCCCCCCGCCCCACTGCCCATCCCATTCGTCGTGTGTGCCTGTTGTACCGGAGTAGAATTGTCACCCCTTCACCGTTCACCGCCCGCCTGCGATTCAATCTCTGGGCCCCGTCCAAGCTCCCCCTCATTCTGAATCCTGCACTCTGAATTCTGAATTCCCCGGTGGGCCGACGCCCTCGTCGGCCAATCTTCTCATGATCGACTTAGCCGACGGGGGCGTCGGCTCCACTTTTGCCCTATTCCGGACCCCGGGCAATCCCGACTATCCACGACAACCGCATCCCGTATAATCGCCCCTCCACAAGAAAAACCCTTCGTGCCTTCGTGCTCTTCGTGTTTACGTCTTCCCGGAGCAACAAAATGAAAAAAGAACTCGCCCTCCAGCGCCTCTCCGACTGCGGCGTCGTCGCCGTCATCCGCGCCTCTTCCGCCGATCAGCTCAAGGACATCGCCTCCGCTCTCCTCGAAGGCGGCGTCGTCGGCATTGAAGTTACCATGTCCACGCCCAAGGCGATCCAGGGCATCGAAAAACTCGCCGACACCTTCGGCGACAAGCTCGTCGTCGGCGTCGGCACCGTCCTCGACGCCGCCACCGCTGCCGATGCCATCAACGCCGGCGCCCACTTCGTCTTCTCCCCCGTCACCGACACCCGCGTCATCGAAGTCACCAAGCGTCTCGGAAAAGTCTGCGTCCCCGGCGCCTACACCCCCACCGAAATCCTCAACGCCTGGGCCGCCGGCGCCGATGTCGTCAAGGTCTTCCCCGCCACCACCCTCGGCCCCTCCTACTTCAAAGACCTCCTCGCCCCCATGCCCTTTTTAAAGCTCACGCCCACCGGCGGCGTCGACCTCAAGACCTGCGGCGACTGGATCAAGGCCGGCGCCGTCTGCGTCGGCGCAGGCAGCTCGCTGGTTTCCAAGGACGCCTGCAACAAGGGCGACTGGGCAGGCATCACCGCGACCGCGAAGGCGTTCGTGGAAGCGGTCAAAGCCGCCCGCGCGAAGTGACGAAATACGACCGGTTAAGTGGTTGAGTGGTTAAGTGGTTAAGTACGTAGCGAATGGCGGCTCATTTTCGGGCCACCCCAGGCCGTACCCTACCCACTTAACTACTTAACCCCTTAACTACTTAACTACTTAACCCACCGGGGGGGGGAGGGAAAATGCGCAAGAACTGCTCCATTGGTTTCGAGCCAGTGACGTGCCTACAATTGTGCGTACTTGGGTATTCCCTTCCTCCCTGCGTTCAGGTAGCATGGTTACCCTGTCCGTGGGCAATTGCTCTCCGTGTTCAGCCTGGCCGAAGCCATTTCCTGAAACCGTCCGACGCATCCCACCTATTTTCCAAGGAGTTTCTCGTATGGGTTACGAGGACAAAACCATTGTTTGCGTCGATTGCGGCGCGGAATTCACCTTCTCGGCGGATGAGCAGCAGCGGTTTGCTGAACGCGGCTTCACCAACGAACCGAAGCGCTGCAAGACCTGCCGCGACGCCAAGAAAGCCCAGCAGGGCGGCGGCGGCGGTGGTTACGGTGGCGGCGGCGGCGGCCGTGGTGGCTACGGCGGCGGCGGTGGCCGCGGCGGATACGGCGGCGGCGGCGATCGCGGCCCCCGTCAGATGTTCCCGGCGACCTGCGCTTCCTGCGGCAAGCCCACCGAAGTCCCCTTCAAGCCGAGCGGTTCCCGTCCGGTTTACTGCCGTGACTGCTTCCAGGCCCAGCGCCGCTAAGCACCCCCGGCATCCACAGACAGCAACAATGAAAAAGCCCGCGGAGATCTCTCCGCGGGCTTTTCCCTTTTGCTCCCCTTCCGGCGCTCCTAACCCCTTGCCCCCGCAGCGCGAAGGTCCGATAGCTGTCGCTTGTCAACACTTTGTAAATTACATTTAGAAATTTCTGTAAAATCCGGTTGCCCCCCCTCAAATCCGAGGTAGGTTTGCTCCGGTGCGGTTCCCCAGGAGCCCGAATACACCCGTCCATAGGTGCTGCCCTGTCACGTCGGTTCGGCAGCGCAACGTCTAAGGAGCTTTCCATGTCCCCCGTCACCCCTCGTTCTGTCGCAGTGCTCTTTTCCACCATCACCGCCGCCCTGCTCGGCTCGGCCGCGCAGGCGCAACTGGTGAACCTGACGGCCAACGACGGCTTCGGCAACAGCTCGTTCAACTCCGCCGGCAACTGGAGCAACGCCGCCGCGCCCAGCGCCGGTAACACCTACACCAACCTCGACAGCACGGGCGCCGGCCACCTGCTTCGCACACCCGCCTCCGCCGGCGACTTCACCTTCGGCGGCGATTCGCTCACCTTGTCCTCCAGCAGCGTCACCGACCTCAACCAGTCCCTCATCTTCAAAGGCAGCGGCGGCTCCGCCACTGCCCCCAACACCATCACTGTCAACAACCTCATCCTCGACGGCGGCATCGTCCGCCAAGGCAACGGCGAAGGTGACTTCTTCGCACTCGCCGGCAACGTCAGCGTCACCAGCAACGGCGGCACTTTCGATATTCAGGGCCCCACCTACATCACCGCCCCCATCAGCGGCTCCGGACCTCTCGGCCTCAATAATCCCGGAAGCGACGGCGTCGCCCGCACCCTCCACTTCGACAGCAACGCCAACACCTGGACCGGCACCCTCACGCTCGCAAGCGGCCCCCGTACCACCAAGTTCGAACTCGACAGCACCGGCCTCATGAACTTTGTCATCGGCGCCAACGGTATCAACAATTCCGTTGCCGGCACCGGCATCGCCACTTACGACGGCACGTTCAACTTCGATCTTTCCGGCGCCGACAACACCGTCGGGGATCAGTGGGTGATCTCCTCGATTCCGACCATCCTCGCTGCGGACAACATCACCGTCACGAACGGGCAGATTTACACCGCCACCTTCAACGTCGCCGGCTTCACCAATTCGGGCAGCGGCCTGTGGGACAAGACCGCCAACGGCGTGGACTATCAGTTCAACCAGGCGACGAGCACGCTGTCGGTGGTAGCGGTACCGGAGCCGGCCTCGCTTGCCATCGCAGCCCTGGGCGCCCTCGCCCTCATCGGCCGCCGCCGCCGATAAAGAGGCGCCCGCCGGAAGAAGCGGGCATAGGGATCAAGAATGAAAAGACCGCCCCAGCCTGAAAAGCCCGGGGCGGTTTTTCCTGTTTCGGGGCAGGGATCATGAGGGAGTGAAGGGGCCCGTAGGAACACTTTTTTGGCGCGGCTGGGCAGTCGCTTTTTTAAATCGCAAAATCAGATGTGCACAGTCATTTCCGCCATTCTACGCGGGTCGATTCGTTTTTTTCTTTGTAAATGTTACTTTTTAGCAATTATAAGAAATCTCTGAGATTTGACAATTGACTCGAGTGGAGCAATTCTGTTCGGCTCGAAGATTGCTAAGCAAGGTTTGTTGTCCGGCTCAGGGTTAATAAAGTCTTAACTTGCGCGATGGCGGATCATGTGGCATGATCTGGGACATGGCAAAGCCGCGACGCGAAGCTGTCACCGAAGAT
>JBQCGD010000035.1:0-3829 GCA_051955985.1 Phycisphaerae bacterium
CCCGGCGGCGCCGCCCCCGCGGCGCGCGGCCCCGCGCCCGGGCCGCCGCGGGGGGCGCCGCCGGGGGCCGGCCCGGCCGGCGCGGGGCGCGGGGTCGGCGGGGGTTTTGGTGGTCCAGGAGAAGAGGACGGTGGGTTGGTCGTCGAAGAGTTGGATGGAGAGGGTGAGGTTGTCGGAGAGATCGGCGGTGAGGGTGTGGGAGGCGAGGGGGGAGTCGGGGTCGGACTCGGTGGTGTGGAGGTTTTTGAGGGGGTGGCGGAGGGAGCCGGAGAAGAGCCAGCCGTTGGGTTCGGGGGTGTGGGAGGAGATGGCGTAGTTGCCGGTGGAGTCGTCGAGGATGACGGTGAGGCCCGAGTTGTTGGAGAGGGTGGCGGCGTGGGCGAGGGGGGAGAGGGTGAGGAGGAGGGTGGGGAGGAATGACCAATGACCAATGGCCAATGACCAATCAAATCTGAATGACGAAACGGGCGACGGGGGGGCGGTCGGTGAGGAGTGGGGGAAGGCGGTCGTCGGGGGATTGGATTTGGTGGGCATCGAAGTTCCTTTTGCTGAGGGAGGTGGAGAGGGGTAGGGTAGCGTGGAATGCGCGTAAAGCGAATCGAGCGGGCGGGGCGGGGAGAAGAATTTCGCGGCTCCTCGGCGGAGAAGGGAATCTGGGGAAGATACGCAGCGAAAAGGCGGGGGCATGCAAATTTTTTTTGACGGGTTCGGCCGGTGGGGTACATTTCGGTGATCCCCGCGACAACGTAAGCGTAACGGCGTTGCAAACAAGCGGCCTGTGATACGGCGGGCGCCGATCGCAGGCACAACTCGGAGCTTCAGATGATGCGCAGCAAACGAATTTTTGGTGGATGTACCCTGGCGTTGTTGCTGATGGCGGGAAGCGTGAAGGCGGTGACGGTGCATCTGGGTGACCTGCTGGTGGCGGATCCGCAGGGCGGGAGCGGGCATGGCGTGATTTACGATGTCAATCCTGTGACGGGGGTGCAGACGGTGGTGGCGTCGGGGAATTATCTGGATCAGCCGGCGGGCATCGCGTGGGATGCGGCGAGCGGGACGATCCTGGTGGCGGACTTTGGCGGGCTGGGTGCATATCCGAACGGCGCGATTCTGCGGATCGATCCGGCGACGGGTGCGCAATGGATGGTGTCGAGTGGCGGGAATTTGAGATCTCCGGTGAGCGTGGTGATCGATGGGAATGGGCAGCTGGTGGTGGGTCAGCAAGGCGCCAACGCGTCGAGTTCGGCGGTGCTTCGGATCGATCCGGTCAGCGGGGCGCAGACAGTTGTTTCGTCGGGGCTTTCGGTCATTGACGATGTCCTCGTGAACACGGACGGGAATTACGTTGCGAGCCAGTATGCGAATCCGAGCGCTATCATCGGCATTTCGAGCGCGACGGGATTGAAGAGCACCCTTTCGCAGAGCGGGCTGCTCAACCAGGGGCCGGCCAAGATGTGGCTGGACGAGACGAAGCCTCATCGCGTGCTGGTTGCGAACTATAACGACACCGCTGGGGGCGCGTTGCTGGCGATCGACACGGTGACGGGCGGGCAGACGATCGTTTCATGGAACGGGCAGTTGGGGAGGCCGCTGGGTGTGACGCAGGATGCTTCGGGCGCTACGTACGTGACGACGACGAATGCGACGGAGACTTCCGGGACGGTTGTGAGAGTTGACTTGAATACGGGGGCGCAGTCGCTGGTTTCGTCGGGGAGCCTGATGGAGCCGCTATCGATTGTGGTGGTGGCGCCGGAGCCGGGGACGGCGGTTGTCGGGGTGGGGATGCTGGTGGTGGCGGCGGGGCGCATGGGGGTCAGGGGAGCGGGTGGACGGGGGCGTCGTTGCAGGTGAGGGCGCCGGGGTGGATTGCGGTCGCCATCGATGGAGGCGGCTCGCTTCGCATCGCCGGGCTCGCCGCCTGAAGGCGGAACTCCGAACTTCAGCGGGCGGGCGTCATTTTTTTGTCTGGAGCAGTTTTTCAAGCGTGGGGTCGAAGCCGGTGTCGAGCGGGTTGCCCTGCCAGGCGACCCTGCCGTCGCGGCCGATGATGAATGCGTGGGGGATACTCGTGACGCCGTAGTCTTTATCGGCATCGCTTCCGACGCCGACGGTGTAGTGCATGGGCGTTTTCTGCATGAAGTCCCGGATGTAATCGGGATTGGCCTGATTGGTGAGCGAGAGGATCGCGAGGTTCGGATCGGCCTTGTGCTTGTCGAAAATGGTGTTGAGGTGAGGGATTCCCGCCTGGACACAGGGTCCGCACCAGGTGGCCCAGAATTCGACGATCACCACTTTTCCCTTCAGGGCGTTCAGCGTGGGGGGGGCGGCAACGCCGGCGTTCCAGTTCAGCCATGCGATCGCTTTTATTTCCGGCGGCGTGTCACCGATCCTGGGCATCGGTTTGGCCGCGGCGGTCTTGAGGGGAACGGACGTCTGGCCGTCGGGCACCTGCGCAGGATCGAAGGCGGCGGCGGGTCGTTCTGCGAGGGTATAGATGTTGAAGTCTTTCCAGGGGAGCGCCGCGGAGTAGTACTGCTTTCTGGCGGGCTTGTAGCCGACCGAGTTCACCGTCAACTCCGGGTGCGGCGACGATCCGTAGTATCCGAACCGGAGGGTTTTTCCGGGTTTGGCGTTGATCTCGTGGAGGGGGATGAGGAAGCTGTCCACGCGCACCTTTTTGCCGTCAGAATCGGTGACAAACGAGATGGCGCCGCGACCTTTTGAATCGTTCATGATGTGCGTGCTGGATCCCTTGCCGAGCAGGATCGAATAATGGAGGCCGGGCATGCTGGGCCAGGGATTGAGTTCGTAGTTTCGATCGACGTTTGGGGTGACCTGGCCGTCGCCATTGGTGTCGATGACGAGGTCGGCATTGTCGCCGATGGGGCGTCCGTCGGGGGTCTGGCCGAGAGCATCGTCGTTGTCGCCGGGGAGGATTGCCTGGACGTAGAGGTTGTTATTGTCATTCCAGGCACTCAGGCGCAGGTCAGGCGTGTCGCAGGAGACCTTGGCGTCCTTTTGTGGAAAGCCGAAGGCTCCCTCCTTCTTGAGATCCACCTGCTGGGCATTGGCGCCGGTTGCGGCGGCAGCCATTGCGACGATTGCGGCGAGACGCAAGACGCAGGGAGAGCGCATAGGGCCTCCATATTCATGTGAGACGGGACGGGGGTGTGTTTCGGTCCACGGGGCAGGGGATCACCCGCGGAGGTCGGATTCGTCGAGGAGGTAGAAGCCTTCGTCGGCGAGGACGGTGGCGGCGAGGGAGGGGTTATCGACGTGGACGACGATGGAGGGGCGGATTTTTTCGCTTGTGATGAGGGCGTAGCAGTAGTGGATGTCGATTTCGGCGGAGAGGAGGGCCTTGGAGATTTTGGCGAGGCCGTCGCCGGAGGGGGGCATTTCGACGGCGACGAGGTCGCAGATGGTGAAGCGGTAGTTGGATTCGACGAGTTCCTTGGCGGCGGCGTCGGTGTCGTTGAAGACGAAGCGGACGATGGCGCAGTCGAAGCCCTGGATGACGGCGAGGGCGAGGATGCGGATTTTGGTGGTGTCGAAGGTGGAGAGGAGGTGGGAGAGGGCGCCGATGCGGTTTTCGGTGAAGACGGAGACCTGGCGGACGGAGGGGACATCGCGGCCACGGTCTACTTTGGGTTTTTCTCGGACGGTAGGCATCTCCGCACTGTATCAGAAATTAACGCGATTGGGGAGGGAGGGGGACGGGACGTGGTGAGGGGGCGGTGGGGGTCTGGGGACTGGGGGATGGGGTCTGTGATGGCGATGCTGGGCGAGGAGGTGCGGGGGTTTAGCGTTTGGAAAGGGGGTCTTATAC
>JBQCGD010000036.1:0-69440 GCA_051955985.1 Phycisphaerae bacterium
GGCGATCCTCGTGTCGGAGGTGATGCTGCACCAGACGCAGGTGCCGCGCGTCGCCGCCGTCTGGCCGGCGTTCATGGCGCGCTTCCCGACGCCCGAGGCGATGGCCCGTGTGACGCCGGGTGACGTGATCACCGCGTGGGACCGGCTCGGCTACCCCCGGCGTGCGCTGCGGCTGTGGGAGTCGGCCGTCGTCATCGCACGTGACGGATGGCCCGACGACCTCGCCGCGCTGCCCGGCGTCGGTCGCTACACCGCGAACGCGGTGCTGGCCCAGGCCGAGGACGCCGATCTCCCCGCCATCGAGACCAACGTGCGTCGCGTCCTGGAGCGGGTGCGCGGCGAGCGGCTCACGCCCAACGCCGCCGAGGCGGCGATGGCCGAGGTCGGCGCGCCGCTGCACGGGCGCGACCGGCTGCTCGCGCTCATGGACGTCGGCGCGCTCCTCTGCCGGCCGCGCGAGCCCCGGTGCGACGAGTGCCCGCTCGCGTCCCGTTGCGCGACGCGCGGACCGCTGGCCGGGGAGTCACGACCGCGCCAGCCGAAGTTCGAGGGCAGCTTCCGTCAGCGCCGGGGCCGCGTGATGGCGGCGCTTCGGGCCGGCCCCGTGCCGGCGTCGACCCTCGACGGAGAGGCCCTCGCGTCGCTCACCGCCGACGGCCTCGCCGTCGTCACGCGAGGGACCGCGCATCTCCCCTAAGCGGGGTCTCCGCGATTGTTGACTTTTCCGGCCCACAGCCAGATTTCTCAACAAAAGCGGGAGTTCGTGGCGGTCAGGGCGAGGAAGTTGCGGAGGAGGTCGTGGCCCGAGTGGGTCAGGATCGACTCCGGGTGGAACTGCACGCCGACGATCGGCAGCTCGCGGTGGCGCAGGCCCATGACCAGACCGTCCTCGCTCTCGGCGGTGACGGTCAGCACGTCGGGCACCGAGTCGCGCTCGACGATCAGAGAGTGGTAGCGGGTCGCGGTGAACGGCGTGGGCAGGCCTGCGAACAGCCCTTCGCCGTCGTGGCTGATCTCGGACGTCTTGCCGTGCATCACGCGCGGTGCCCGCACGACCTTGCCGCCGAAGAGCTGACCGATGCACTGGTGACCGAGGCAGACGCCGAAGGTGGGGAGCTTGGGGCCGAAGTGGAGGAGGACTTCGTTGGAGATGCCGGCTTCTTTGGGGGAGCAGGGGCCGGGGGAGATGAGGATGTGGGTGGGTTTGAGGGATTCGATTTCGGCGATGGAGGTTTTGTCGTTGCGGAGGACGCGCATGGGGCGGTTGCGGTCGAGTTCGCCGATGCGTTGGACCAGGTTGTAGGTGAACGAGTCGTAGTTATCGATGATTACAATCATGGGGGAAGTATAGCGGCTGGGGCCGGTTCAGTCGCTGAGCTCACCGGGCGTTGGCGGGCGAGGGGGTGAGGCCGCTGAGTTCGAGGAAGGGGTTCTGGGCCTGGGCGGCCTGTGCGGCGGCCTGGAAGTCCTTCATGTCGTTGGGCTGGTGGGTGATGAGGTATTTGCCGTGGAGGGCGACGGCCTTGAGGGTGTAGGCGAGCCACTTTTCGGGGGAGCCTTCGGGGGCGACGGTGGCGATGGAGTCGGCGGTGGTGGCGGCGCTGTCGAAGTTGGAGAGGGCTTCGGTCTTGGCGGTGTCGGTATCCCTGTCGGCGGCTTCGGCACCGGTGTCTTTCGGGGTGCCGGCGGCGGCGTAGGCCTGGGACATGGCCTTGGCGGCGGTGGAACGGAGCTGGCCGACGATGTAGGCGATGAGGTTGGTGCGGCCGGCTTCATCCTTGGCGGCGACCTGGCCGAGGGTGAGGACGGCCTTGAGGTGGTTCTGGTTGGCCTTGCCCTTCATGAGGGGGTCGTCGGAGGGGAGGTTGAGGTCGCTGAGCTTGGAAATGAACTTGCCTTCGGACTGGGCCGCCGAGGCGTAGGACTGGGCGGCGGCGCTGGAGGCCGAGGCGGCCTTGGTGATGTCGCCCTTGATGCTGTCGGCGAGTTCGGTGAAGGCCTTGTACTTGGCGTCGAGGCCGTTGTCGCCGCCGAGGAGCTCCTTGGCCTGGTCGTGGAGGTTCTTGGCCTGCTGGTTGGCGTTCTGGACGCGCATGTCGCTCTGCTTGTTGCCGGAGGTGGCGGAGGTGAGCTGGGACTGGGCGTCGGCTTCCTGGATCTTGGCCATCTGGAGCTTGGCCATCGCTTCGTCGAGGGAGGGCTGGAGGTTGGCGGCCTGTTCGGAGAGTTCGTCGGCCTGCTTGCGGTCATCCATGGCCTTGCGTGCGGCGTCGATGGAGGCGGTGCCTTTCATGCCTTCGGAAGCGGCGAAGGCGGCGTCGGTATCGGAGTAGATCTTCGAGGCCTGCTGCTGCTTATCCTTCATCTGGTTCTGGATGTCGTCGACGGCTTTCTGGGCCTGGTCGGCGGCGGATTTGCGTTGATCGAGCGTGGATTGAAGCTTGGAGAGGTCGGCGGGCTGATCGCCCTTGGCGAGGGTTTCGTGGGCGCCGGCCTGGGCGCCGAGGAGGTTGACGTAGAGGGCCGTGGACTGGAGCTGGGTCACTTGCTCGGTGAGCTCGAGGAGTTTCTGCTGGGCGTCGGAGAGGTGGAGGCGTGCGGTGGCGAGCTGGGTGGCGCCAAGCTGGGCCTGCACGCTGGATTTCATGGCGGGCTCGGTGAACTCGGAGGAGTCGGCGGATTTTTTGAGGATTTCGGCGGCGGTGTCGAGATCGGCGGCGACGGATTTCTGGTCGAGGTATTGTTTCCAGACGCCGTGCTGATTTTCCTTGTCGTTCTTGATGGCGCTGGCGACGGACTGGCGGGTTTGTTCGATTTCGGAGGGGTCTTTGCCTTTGAGCTGGGCGGCGAAGTCGGGTTTGAGGCGGGGTTCGCCGGCGGAGGCGGTGACGCGGGCGGCGCGGTCCGAGGCGACGGAGGCGTTTTCGGAGGCTTCGCCGGGGCCAGAACGGTTGCAGCCGGCGAGGGAGAGGGCGGCGGCGATTGAGGCGGCGATGGCGGCGTGGACGAGACGATTGGCCATCACAGACGCTTTGCGTTTTGAAGTCACCACAGCCGCTCCTTTTCCGTGAGGGCGCACGAGCACCCGTAAGCCACCAACGCCAGCGGAGGATCAGAAGGGAATGGGGAGAGTCCTCCGGACACTAACATCATGGGTTATGTACCAGTTAAGGCAGAATTGGTCAATATTCGAGTTTGGACAAAGGAGGGGAGAAAAGGGGTCTGGGGTGTGGGGAATGGGGTCTGCGGCGGCGGGCGTGGGGCAAAAATCGGCCACCCGCGGGGAGGCCGCGGGCGGGTTGAGGGGGATCCTTGGCGGGCTCCCGTCAGGCGGTGGGGGCGCCGATGGCGGAGTCGAGGACGGTTTTGAACTCGCGTTTGGGGCGGAGGCCGGAGAGTTTTTGGACGATTTGGCCCTTCTTGAAGACGATGACGGTGGGAATGGCGGAGATGGAGAATTTCATGGCGGTGTTGCGGTTGGCATCGGTATCGACCTTGCCGACCTTGATTTTGCCTTTGTATTCCTCGGCGAGTTCGTCGATGGTGGGGGCGAGCATGCGGCAGGGACCGCACCATTCGGCCCAGAAGTCCACCAGGACGGGGGTTTCGGAATTGAGGACTTCGGCATCGAAGTTGGCATCGGTGAATTGGACGACGTTCTGGCTTGCCATGGTTGGCTCCTGTGTGGGCGCCGGGATGTTGTGGAAATCCCAGCAATTGGGAAATCTTGAAAAATACTAGGGGTGCTGCGGGGGAACTGTCAATGCGTAGATAGACCGACCATTAGGAAAGGGGATGGAAATACCGAAGAGCAGGCACGGGTGGGGGGGGGAGGGGGAAAAATTTGCTTCCGCTGTGGTTGGAGGTATGTAGGTAAGTAAGCCCATTGGTTTCGTCGGGGGAATATTCACGTTGAAGTAACGGTTCCCATGTGGCGCTGGGATGGTCCCTTCGTCACGTGTTCCGAAGAAGGAGCACGGGTGAGTTGCTGTTCGCGCTGGTGCTCCACGACTTGTACCGCCGATTTCCCCTGTGGAAGGTGCGGGAAGGAGAGCTCATGAAGCGTAATTGTTGGGTACTTGCCGCGGTTGCGGCGATGCCGGGCGCGGCGATGCCGGCGCTGGCCAGTGACGTCGTGTTCAGCAACACGGCGGACAAGGGACAGTACATCGATCAGCAGACCGGGAACAATTATTATTACATTGGGGACCAGGCAACGCTGACGCATGGCGGCCAGCTTGGGACGATCTCGGTGGATTTCTTCACGACGTATTACGATGGGACCGGCGCGGCGGGGCCGGCGTTCGACTACACGCCGAACCTGGTGCTGGACGTGTATGGTTCCACCGCGGACGCGCAGGCGAACACGAACCTGCTCGGCAGCGTGCTGGTGAACAATGTGACGTTCCACAACGACGGGATCATCGC
This sequence comes from Phycisphaerae bacterium, assembly GCA_051955985.1. Classification (GTDB taxonomy): domain Bacteria; phylum Planctomycetota; class Phycisphaerae; order WQYP01; family WQYP01; genus DATKPA01. The sequence goes on from JBQCGD010000036.1 coordinate 4,429, forward strand.
CTCGGGGCGGAGCTACAATGTGGAAGATGAGCACTATGTGATGTTTGATTTCACGTCGCAGAACATCACCGTGCCGTCAACGATCGTTTTCGCCTACCATGACAACGGCGCGTTGGACAGCAACGGGTCGGTGACCGGCGAGAACGAGCTTTCGGTGGGGCTGACGACCGATCCGGCGACGGTGGGGTCGAACCCGACGAACTATTTCATCACGTATCCCAATTCGGCGGCGACGGATGTGCTGACGATCCAGACGTTCGCCAACATCAAGGCGGAGGTGACGGTGGTCCCGTTGCCGGCGTCGTTGTGGTCGGGGCTGGCGCTGCTGGCGGGTATTGCGCTGGTGGGCGGGGCGAAGCAGTTGCGCCGGGTGCCGGCGTAAGGGACGGGGATTCTTCTGGATTGTGTGATTGCCCGGCGTCTTTTGTGGCGCCGGGCAATTTTTTTGTTTGGGGTTGGGGGCGTTCAGGAGGTCGGGGGTGCAACGTGTTGTGTGCACGGTCCGCGACGAAGCAAGCGGTGGGCGGGGTCCGCGTGTTGTGCGGGACATTGTTCAGGTGACGATCAATGACGGTGAAGCGCTGCGGCTGGGGTGCGGGGAGGCGGGGCGATATTGAAGCAGGGGGCGCTAGAATGGGGTGGAGGTGTTTTATGGCGACGCGGATTCGGCAGTTGTCGGAGGAAGAGGTGGGGCGGTTGGGGACGGATGTGTTTCAGATGTTTCCGGTGTCGAAGACGTTTGGGGCGGTGTTTATGGCGGAGACGGAAGGGGAGGTGTCGGGCGGGGCGGCGGTGAGCTATGTGGGGTCGGAGGCGGAGAAGGGGGTGCTGCATATTGATCATTTTGTGGTGATGCCGGCGTTTCGGGGGCATGGGCTGGGGGGGCGGTTGATGAAGGTGATCCTGGACCACGCGAAGGCGCTGTCGATACGGACGGTGCGGGCGGACATTCCGGGGTGGTGTCCGGAGTGGCGGGCGTTTTATGCGCGGTTCGGGTTTGTGTTCATGGACCCGACGACGGCGAATTCGACGGCGGACGAGACGCCGGTGGAGTTGCGGCTGGACGCGTGAATGTCAGCCTTTCGTACAAGGCCAAAGTTAAAAATCATCCTTCGGGAAGTTGCAAGGCGGGCGATGTGCGCTGATCATCGTGGCCTCTCTTTATGAAGGAGTGGCCATGGCCAAGTACGCGCCGACGAAGAATGAGAAGTTTACGTTTGGGTTGTGGACCGTGGGGAACATCGGGCGGGATCCGTTCGGCGGGCCGGTGCGGGAGCAGTTGTCGCCGATGGAGATCTGCGATCTGCTGGGCGATGTGGGCGGGGTGTATGGAGTGAACTTTCATGACAACGACCTCGTGCCGATCGATGCGTCGCCGGCGAAGAAGGCGCAGATTGTGAAGGATTTCAAGAAGGCGCTGAAGGACAATGGCCTGCAGGTGCCGATGGCGACGACGAATCTTTTCGGCGATCCGATTTTCAAGGACGGGGCGTTCACATCGGGCGATGCGAAGGTGCGGGCGTATGCGATCCAGAAGACGATGGCGGCGATGGATTTGGGGGCGGAGTTCGGGGCGCAGACGTATGTGTTCTGGGGCGGTCGCGAGGGGGCGGAATCGGATGCGGGGAAGGACCCGGTCGATGGGATGAAGCGGTTCCGCGAGGCGCTCAATTTCCTGTGCGAATACAACATGCACATGAATTACGGGTACAAGTTTGCGCTGGAGGCGAAGCCGAACGAGCCACGGGGGCATATTTACCTGGCGACGACGGGGAATTGCCTGGGGTTCATTGAGACGCTGGATTATCCGGAGATGGTGGGGGTGAATCCGGAGGTGGCGCACGAGGCGATCGCGGGGTTGAATTTTACGCATCACGTGGCGCAGGCGCTGGATGCGGGGAAGCTGTTTCATATTGATTTGAACGACCAGGTGCCGGGGCGGTATGACCAGGATTTCCGTTTTGGTGCGGCGGACATCAAGCAGGCGTTTTTCCTGGTGAAGCTGCTGACGGACCATGGGTACAACGGGTCGCTGCATTTTGATGCGCATGCGTACCGGACGGAGGATTATGACGGGGTGAAGGAGTTCGCGCGGGGCTGCATCCGGACGTACATGATCTTGAAGGAGAAGGCGGCGCAGTGGAACAAGGATCGGGAGATCCAGTCGCTGCGGAAGGAGATTAATGTGGGGGATGCGGGGCTGGAGAAGATCACCAGCGGGTTTTCGGAAGGCGGGATGAACCAGTTGAAGAAGATGAAGTTTGACCGGAAGAAGCTGGGGGCGAAGGGGCTGCCGTACGAGCGGCTGGATCAGTTGACGATGGAGATCCTGATGGGCGTGCGGTGAAGGGCGCGCGAAACGCAAAACTTAAAACGCAAAACCTTGGTTGGAGGGCGGGGGTGTTGTGGGCACGTGTTTTTGATCAGGTGAACTGTGATGAAGTCGCTTCTGGTGTTGTTGATCACGTCGATGGGGGCGGGGCTGATGGCGGGGTGTGCGACGACGAGGCATGAAGCGCAGGGGACGGAGGGATCAACAGGGGCGGTGTATTCGCCGGACCTGGGGAATGGGAAATACAAGAACCCGATCATTTTTGCTGATTATTCGGATCCGGATGTCATTCGCGTCGGCAGTGATTTTTATCTGACCGCATCGTCGTTCACGTGTTTTCCCGGGCTGCCGATTCTGCATTCGAAGGACCTGGTGAACTGGACGATCATCGGGCATGCGATCACGAAGTACCCGCTCAAGGGGTTTGAGATGCATGTGAATGGGGACGGGGTGTGGGCGCCGGCGATCCGGTATCACAACGGCGAGTTCTACATTTATTTTGCGGATCCGGACAATGGCGTGTTCATGACGAAGACGCGCGATCCGGGCGGGACGTGGGCGCCGCTGGTGCAGGTGCATGCGGGCGGGAAGGGGTGGATTGATACGTGTCCGTTCTGGGATGACGACGGACAAGCGTATTTGATCCATGCGTTTGCGGGGTCGCGGTCGGGCGGGTTGAAGAACATCCTGCACATTTGCCGGATGTCGGCGGACGGGACGCACACGCTGGACGAGGGGCGGCTGGTGCTCGACGGCGAGAAGTTCAAGTTTTCGACGATCGAGGGGCCGAAGCTTTATAAGCGGGAGGGGTGGTATTACATCTTTTGTCCGGGCGGTGGGGTGTCGACGGGGTACCAGGTGGTGGCGCGGTCGCGGAATATTTTCGGGCCGTACGAGGCGCGGATTGTGATGAAGCAGGGGAAGACGCCGGTGAACGGGCCGCACCAGGGGGCCTGGGTGACGACTTCAGACGGGGCGAACGCGCAGGATTGGTTTGTGCATTTTCAGGATGACGGGGGGTTCGGGCGGATCACGCATCTGCAGCCGATGGCGTGGCACGATGGGTGGCCGGTGATTGGGCGGCCGCTGGCGGATGATCCGACATGCGGGCAGCCGGTGATGGAGTGGAAGAAGCCGGAGGTGGGGCGGGAGTATCCGGTGGCGGTGCCGCAGACGTCGGATGAATTCGACGGGGCGGAGATGGGGCCGCAGTGGCAGTGGTTTGGGAATTATGCGGACGACTGGGCGGCGGTGGAGGGGGGGCATTTGAAATTGCGGGCGGTGTCGGTGTTCAGCAGCCCCGTAACGCTCTTCCAGCGGGCGAACCTGCTGACGCAGAAGACGCCGGCGGATCGGTTCACGGTGACGACGCGGCTGGATGCATCGCACCTGGGGTCGGGGGATTCGACGGGATTGCTGCTCACGGGGCTGGGGACGGCGGCGCTGCAGGTGGAGAATCGCGGGGGCGCGTTGCGGGTGGTGCGCACGACGGCACAGCCGCCGAAGAAACCGAAGTCGCCCAAGGCGGCCGCCCCCCAGCCGGCGTTGACGCAGCCGGGGACGAAGGCGGCGGAGTCGACGGTGAATCCGAAATTTTCGATTCCGCCGGAGCCGGATGTTGAGGAAGCGTCGCGTTCGCTTTCCGGGCCGGTGGTGTATTTGCGGCTGCAGGTGCATCCGTCCGGGCCTCCGGGCGACTCGCGGAAGTTGCCGAAGGCCGTGGCGGAGACGAGCTTTTCCACCGATGGCGAGCACTTCACGAAGCTCGGCAAGGCCTTCGCCGTGGCCCAGAACGGATGGATCGGCGCGAAGCTGGGGTTGTTCTGCAACGCCCCTGCGGAAAGCGATTCGCGCGGCTTCGCGGACTTCGACTATTTCCGATTCAGCCGCTGAACCGGCTCCCTTCGGATAAGGTTGCATTGTCCCTGCGCGGTTTTCTTTCGAACCTGCGCGCCGCCGCGTCGTATCACCAGCAGATGACGCGGCGAACGGGAGAATGCACATGACGCTCGATCCTGCCTTCGGCGAAAACCCTGCTGAGACCCCGCCCTCCCTACCGCCCGGGCCGCCGCTTCCGCAGCAGCCGTCCCCGCAGAAACCCAACCCGCTCCGCTTGCTGATTCCGCACAACCCAACGTTTCTTCTCTCCGCCACGTTCATGTTCCTGGGGTGTTACCTGATCAACTCGGTGCTGGATGTACGCACCGGGGACACGGGCAAGCTTGTTGCGCTGCTCGCCACGATCAACGTGTACGAGGTGCTGCTGCTGGTGCTGGGCATCACGCTGCTCCGGCGGGCGTCGTTTCATCGCGACGGCACGCTGCTGCTGTTGATCCAGATGGTGTTTCTGACGGATGCTCCGTTCCTGCTGGCACAATCGGCGATGGCGAGCGCGCACTGGCTCTCGATCTTCAACGTGGTGCTGCTGGCCGCCGCCACCGCCAAGTGCATTCTCTCGCTGCGCGGGCTGAGGATTACGCTGCATCCACGAACGCTGGGATTCCTGCTGCTGCAGCTCACGCTGATTTACTGCGCGCTGCCGTTGTATCTGTCGCATGTGGCTGTGGACGGGATCATCCATGCGGACCCGATGTACGGCGCGTGGTGGATCGTCGGCCTGATGCCGCTGGCGTACGACCTGCTCGCGCGGCTCATGCCGTTGACGGCGGATGCCTCGCCGCAGCAGAAATTTCTCCGCGGGGCGTACGTGGTCATCCCGTGGCTGTTCGTGATCGCCCACCTCGCGTTTTTCCAGTATGCGTACCGCTCGCCGTTTACCGTGGCCGATCTTTCGCCCGCCTTCCTCGGCCTCGCCATTGCGACCGTGCGTCTGCGGCCCGCAACTCCGACGGCACGCAGCAACATTCTCGCACTGCGGATCGTGTTCATCACGGTGGCCCTCTGCTTCGCGCTGGCGGCGGATCTTTCCTCTGCGGAAACGCCGCGCCTGCTGGCAGTGTCGCCGCAGCTCGCCACGCTCGTCGCGGCGATGGTCACGGTCGCCTACTGCATCCACCTTCATTTCGCTGTGTATGTTGCCTGCTGCATCGCGCTCGTCGGTCTCGCCCGCCGCTTCGGACCCTCACCGGCCACGGTTGCGGACCAGCTCTCCGCGTTTTTCAGCACGCTCTACAATCTCTGCACGCGGCTCATTCCGCACACGGCGACGACGTGGGGAATCCTCTCGATTACGGCGGCGTTCGGGCTCCTCGGCATCGGGGCGTACCGGTCGTTGCGGCGCACGGAAAGACCCGGGACGCATGCCCAGGCATGAGATGCACCGTGGGAAGACTCATGCGGATTCGGATCGGGTTCGAAAGAGCAGCCAGGATGCGATCGCAAACACCACGGCAGAGAGTGCGATGAAGACAATTGCGGGGATGATTCCCTCCTTATCCGGCCCCGCTCCGGTCGCTGCGACGATACCGAATCCTATGAGGCCCAACGCGAGGAGCAATTGGATCAGCGTCAGGACAAGGGCCGTGATCGTTGCGGCACGCGAACGACGCCGCACCTTGAGCGCGCAGACGATCTCGGTGCTTCCAATCCCCACGGGGAGCACGACATAAACAAGAGCGACGACCGTGACGACCAGGCCCCAGTTCGGGGCGGCCGCACCGGGGCGAGGCGGGCCGGCTCTCGGTATAAAGAGCGCGAACATCGCCGCGGTGGACGCGCCCATGCAAATGCCGCCGAGATCGGTGAGGATCCCGAGCACAAAAAGCATGATCCATGCCGCGGTCCGAGTGCGGGAATTCGGCAATATCCTACTGCTGTCGTACGTCAGGGGGGGCGGTGTGGCTTCCGTCATGTCCATCTCCCAATACTGTTGTCGAGCTGATTTTACCGCGGGCGCCGGCCGGTGTGGACGGAATTGCGGAAGGCTGCGGCTTTACATCCCCGCCTCCGGCCGCGATATTCAATCGCATGAACAGTACGCGCTCCCAACATCCGCCGCAGTTTTTCATCTCCCTTTACGGCTGGACCTACTGGTTCCCGCTGCTCCTGGCGGGGATTTTCATCGTCACGCTCTTTGTGATTCTGCAGATCTGGTGGCTGGTCGCGGTGTTCGCCATCCTCACCTTCGCCTGCATCGCCTTCTATCGTGACTTCAACCGGCCCATCCCGAAAGAGCAGAACATCATGGTCGCGCCCGCCGACGGGAAGCTGACCGAGATTACGCGGCTCGATCATTATGACCCGTTCAACGGGCCGGCGCTCAAGCTGTCGATCTTCCTCTCCGTGCTGGATGTCCACGTGAACCGGTCGCCGTGCGATGGGACGGTGCTCTGGACGCGCTACGAGGAAGGCCTATTCCTCGACGCCCGCCATCCCGATTGCACCAACAAGAACCAGTCGAACACGATCGCCCTCGGCGCTCCGGGTGCCGCACTCGAGGCCACGCCCGTCGTGGTGGTGAAGCAGATCGTCGGCGCCATCGCCCGCCGCATCATCGCGCCGGTCACGCCGGGCGAAACGCTCACCCGCGGCCAGCGCTTCGGCATGATCGCCTTCGGCTCGCGCACCGAGCTCTACGTTCCCGCCGCCGACAACTGGCAGCCCGCCGTGCCCCTGAACACGCACGTCAAAGGTGGCAAGGACGTCATCCTGAAAAAGTAGATGTGCTGCGATCGTTTCCCCCGGGCATATACTTAGCCGTGCGGCATTCGTTCAAAATGGAGCGCGCGATGACGACGGCCCAGAACCCGGAACAACTGGCACTTCGTGAGAAGTATCTGCTGGCATTGCTCGCGGTGACGCAGCCGATTTATGAGGGGGCGAACGATCGAAAGCTCACGCTGGACCTGCTGATCGAGGCGGCGGGGATGCTCAGGTCGCGGCTGGAGGGGGAGCGGGAGGAATTGCGCATCGAGGATGATTGACGGGCGGGAGGCCGCGGGCGCAGGCTGTTCATTCGCGCACGAGGACGCCGCTGGCGCGCAGGGCGGCGCGAAGTTCCGCCGCGTGGTCAAAATCCCGCGTCTCCACGACCAGGAACACGCGCACCATTCCGGGGTCCGCCATGCCGAAGTGGTGATCGAGCCGCACATCCTTCATGCTGCCGCCGGTTTTTGCGATGACTTCAAGCACTTTCGCCAGTGTTCCGGGCCGTTCTGAAATGTCGGCGGTGATGCGCGTCAGCCGCCCTTCGCTGGCCAGCCCGCGATCGATCACGCGGCCGAGCGTTGTCACGTCGATGTTCCCACCGCAGAGCACGAGCACAATTTTCTTTCCCTCCAGGTCCTTGAGGCCGAGCTGCTCGCGGTCCATCAGCGCCGCCAGCCCCGCTGCGCCGGCGCCTTCCACCACCATTTTCTCCAGCTCCATCATCTTCAGCACCGCCATGGCGATTCCGGTCTCCTCGACCGTCACGACGCGCTCCACCACCCGCTGGGCGATCTCCAGGCAGAGGGCGCCGATCCGGTTCACCCCCAGGCCGTCGGCCAGCGTCGGCTTCACCTCCACCTCCACCACCTTCCCGGCCGCCATGGCAGCCGATAACTTCGGCGCATGGACCGGCTCGACCCCGATCACCCGCACGCTGGGCTTGAGCGCCTGCATCACCGTGCCGATCCCCGCGATCATGCCGCCGCCGCCCACGGGGACCATCACGGCCTCGACCGCCGGGACATCCTCGAGGATCTCCAGCCCCAGGGTTGCCGCCCCCGCCATCACCTCCACATCATCAAACCCCTGGATGTAGGTGAGCCCGCGTTCCTTTCCCAGCCGGTCCGCCTCCGCCCGCGCGTCCGCCAGGCTTTCGCCATGGAGGATCACCTGCGCGCCGAAGCCCCGGCAATTCTGCACCTTCACCAGCGGCGCAAATTTCGACATCACCACCGTCACCGGAATGCCGAGCAGCCCGCCGTGATACGCCACCCCCATGCCGTGGTTGCCCGCGCTTGCGGTAATGACGCCGCGTTTCTTTTCCGGCTCGCCGAGCTGCATGAGCTTGTAGCGTGCCCCGCGCTCCTTGAAGCTCCCCGTCATCTGCAGGTGATCGAGCTTGCAGTAGACGTCGGCGTTGCAGAGCTTGGAAAGCGCACGGGAATAGGGACAGGCCGAGCGGTAAATCGCCCCGCGGATGCGCTCGGCCGCGGCACGGATCATCTCCAGGGTCAACGCCATGGGCACGCTCCTTCGGTAGGGGGGTGCTCCCATCTTACCCGGGCTCGCCGCGTGCGTGTGCAGGAGGGTTACCGCCCGAGGGCTGAGCCGATTTCGGATTTCGCCGCCAGCACCGCGCCCTCGACCGCCTTTTCCCAGTCCATCCCCGCGTATTTGGGATCCTTGTGCGCGAAGATGATCCCGCGCGACGAGTTCACAATCGCGCCGGTCCCATCCGCCTTGAAGGCCTTGGCCACATCCGCCGCGCTGCCGCCCTGCGCGCCGTACCCCGGCACGAGGAAAATCGTCTGCGGCAGCAGCTCACGCAGCGCCGCCATCTGCCCCACGTTGGTCGCCCCCACGACGGCCCCGACGGCCGAATAGCCGCGCTTCCCCACCATCTCCGACCCCCACCGCGACACCAGCTTCCCTACATGCTGGTACACCGGCGTGCCATCCTGCAGCAGCATGTCCTGGATCTCCGCCGCCCCGGGGTTGCTCGTGCGCACCAGCACGAAGAGCCCCTTGTTGAATTCTTTGGCCACCTTCAAAAACGGCCCGACCGAATCCGCGCCCATGTAGGGGCTCACCGTCACGGCGTCCGCGCCGACGAGGTCATCCATCGAAGCAAACTGCGGATCGGCGAGCGACGCCAGCGCGTAGCGTTCCGAAGTGTTCCCGATGTCGCCGCGCTTGGAGTCGTTGATCACCACCAGCCCGTGCGCCGCCGCCTCCTGCACGACCGCGGAAAACGCCTCCACGCCGTACCAGTAATACTGCTCGAAAAACGCTGAGTTGATCTTCACCGCCGGCACATGCGGCGCGACGACCTTCAGCACGCGCGTGCAGAATTCCAGGATCGCATCCACCCCCGCCTCCAGGTCCTCTTCATCATTGAGCTCGCGGTGCTGCGTGATCGCGGCCGGCAGATTTTCGTAGACCGGATCGAGCCCCACCACCAGCGGCGTCTTTTTTTCGTCGATCGCCGCGAGCAACCGATCCGCAAAATTGTCTTCGACCACGTGCAACTCCTTCGTGAATGCCCGAACCGGATTCTACGGGTCATCCACGGGTGCGGCAACGCATCGGATTTTCGTTGCAGGCTCAGCAAATTGGCCGCTACGATACGGCCGATTCACGTCGAGGTCGTCTTCATGCCGTTTTGCAGAACACCCGTGCTGATCCTCTCGTTGACGCTCGTGGCGCACGCCCAGGCACTTCTCGCCGCCGCCCCCGCATCACAGCCGGCCACCGGTCCGGCCCGGCTGGCGATCCCCGAGGAAGCCGCCCAGGATCGCGCGCAGCTGATGATCGTCAATCTCTTCAAGGCGGACTACGCCAAAACCTCGGCCGCCGATCGGCAGGCGCTCGCCCGCAAACTTCTCTCGCAGGCCGCCGAGACGCGCGATGATGCCACTGCGCGCTACGTGCTGCTGCAGGATGCGGATGAACTCGCGTCGCTCGCCGGCGATCCCGTGACCGCCTACGCCGCCGCGACCGAGATTGCGCGCCTCTACCAGGCCGACACGATCGACCTGAAGAAGAAAACCCTCTTCCGTGCGAACGCCAGCGACGCCACGCCGGCGGCCAGCGAGGCCCTCGCACGCGAAGCCCTCGATACTGCCGACGATGCCGCACTCCTCGATGATTTCGCGTCCGTGCAGCAGCTCGTCAACCTCGCCGAAAGCGCCGCCAACAAGACGCGCAACGTGCCGTTCGTCTCCTCCATCCAGCAGCGGCTCTTCGACCTGCGTTCGCTCATTGCCGATTACCCGAAGGTGCAGCAGGCGCTCAAAAAACTCGCGGATTCCTCGAGCGATGCCGAGGATCATCTTCTCGTCGGCAAGTTTTACGCCCTTCGCAAGGGACAATGGGACGTCGGCCTGCCGCACCTCGCGCAGGGGAGCGACGCCGCTCTCCGCACCGTGGCCACGCAGGACCTCGCCCGCCCCACCGACGGCCTCAAGCAGGCGACGCTCGGCGACGCCTGGTGGGATTTCGCCCAGACCCTCACCCCCGCCAACGGCGCGGCCCGGCGACATACCGAAGACCGCGCCCGCGAATGGTACCGGCTCGCCAAGCCCAACCTCGCCGGGCTCACGCTCACGCGCATCCAGGCGCGCCTGCAGAATTCCACCAGCGAACCCGCCGGAACGAGCGCTGCCGCCGTTGGGGGGAACACCGTCAATCTCCTCCCGCTGGTCGATCCCGCCAAGGACACGCTGGATGGCAAATGGGCGTTCGCCAACAACGCCCTGCACTGCATCGCGCCCACGCGCAACGCCCTCCTCGCCCTCCCCTACGATCCCACCGACGAATACGACCTGCGCCTCACCTTCATCCGCACCGAGGGCGACGGCGCCATCACCATCCTCCTCCCCTCCCACAACAAGCTGTTCGACTTCGCCCTCGACATCAAAGGCGACGGCCGCTTTGAGCGCGTCGCCAACAAGATCGCCCGGGACAATCCGACCGCGGCCCCGGTCGTCATCACGAACAACCGCCGGTATGTGCTCACGCTGCAGATCCACAAGGACATCATCCGCGCCCTGCTCGACGACAAGCCGATCACGCAGTGGAAGACCGACTACAAGGACCTCAGCCACTATGCAATCTGGAAAGTCCCCAACGACAAGCGGCTCGCGATCGGCGTGAACAATTCCAAGGTGGCGTTCCTGGAAATTCAGATTACGGAGCTCGCAGGCAAAGGGCATCCGGCGCGGTGAAGGGAATTCGCCGCCAGTCTTTCCGTTAGGCGGCGCTTCCGCAAAACATTCTTACCGGCTCCCACGCTGCTCCCGGAGAATCCATGAAAAAACCGCGGCACGCGCCGCGGTCCAAGGTTCTTCTCGCTCTTATCCCGCCCGGTTCACATCGGCTTCTTGCCGATCGTCCGGTCATACACGCTCAGCAGCTTCTCCTTGTCGAAGATCATCTCCTGCCGCGTGAGGCCCACCATGTCGTATTCATAGGTGAGTTCGATCGCATCCACCGGGCACGCCTCTTCGCACATGCCGCAGTAAATGCAGCGGAGTTCGTCGATGTCGAACTTCGCCGGATACTTTTCGCGATCCGTCCAGGGAGCCTCTTCGCCGACGATGTGAATGCAGTGCGCCGGGCACGCCGTCGCACACATGTAGCAGGCAACGCATTTCACGCGCCCCCGTTCGTCCCGGTTCAGCCGGTGCACGCCGCGGTAGCGCTGGATGTCCATCCCGCCGTGGTAAAGGTCCTTGTTCTCTCGCCGTTCTTCCGGGTACTGCAGCGTCCGGTGCCCGCCCGTCACCGACTTGCCCAGGTGCCGAATCGTCGTCCCGAGCCCCGACAGCACCGCCGGCACGAACATCGTTTCGAAGCTGTTCAGCTTCGGCTCTTTCAACTCAATGACATCTTCCGGCTTCATGGCCACTCGCAAAATAAGGGTTCCCCTCAGTATAGCCGCCCGCTCCCGCCCCGCCTACTGGGCGTACAGCTTGTCCAGGTCGACCACGAGCGTCCCGTCCGGCTGCTTCTCGGCCACCACACTGGGCAGCGGCTTCGTCGCCGGCCCCTTGATCGCACGCCCCAGCAGGTCGAACTCGCTCCCGTGGCACGGGCATTCAAAGCGGAAATCCTTCTCATCCCACTTCGCGTTGCACCCCATGTGCGTGCACTTCGGCCGGATCGCCAGCGGAACGCCCGAATCGTTCGTCACCACGATCCCGCATTTCGCATACTGCGACGTGTTCGCTGTTCCCGCGGGGTAGTTCGCCTCCGGCCCAATGTTCACCCGCCCGGTGGTGGTCACCTTCGGTTTTTCGCGCTGCAGCTCGCAACCGCCCAGCGCTCCGCACGCGCACCCCGCCGCCGCAAGCGCCGCCCCGATTCCCGCCACATTCACCAGCACTTCACGCCGCGATACCCTGGATGGTCCGTCCATGACAACTCCTTACATGCATCCGCACACCCGCGCCGACGACGGCCATTATCGCAATCCCACGCCTCCCCACAACCCCGCGGCAGATCCCCCCGCCCGCGCCCCCGCCCGTTACCCCCGCACCCGCTTTCCGTGCACCATCCACATCCCGTCGCCAATTTGCCCCGCCACGGTCACTTTTCCAAGCGCTCCCCGGATCGTCACATTTCCGGAAAAATCGCCCGCCAGGTGCCGCGGCTTGCTGCCCGTGACGGTGAGGCTCCCCAGCGACGGCGCGGTGATCCCGCTGAGCGAGACATTGTCGCCGGCCCAATTCGCCGCCACCACCGACCCGATCACCTCCGCCGAGTTGATCAGCAGGTCCTGCACCATTCCCAGCCGCAGCGCCAGGCTTCCGCCGGCCGAGCGGATCGCCAGCGTCGCCGGCCCGGCAACATCCCGCAGCGTGATCGCCGCCGCCGTCCCCGCGATGCTCACGTTCCCCAGCAGGTTCGTCGACGGGGCAATCACCGTCTTGATCGCCGTGTGATCCTTCGCATTGTTCGCATTGCCCACCGTCAGCCCGCCCAGCGAGAACAGCCCGTCATCCCCGGCCCTGGGCGTCTTCGCCGTGGTAAAGGTCAACGCCGATTTTCCGTTGCTCCCCGCGACGGCGACATGGAATCCATTTGCGGCGTTCGTCACCGTCCCCGTCCCGCCGCCGGTGAGCGACATCGTCACCCGCGTGCCGTCGGCATCGTTGAGCACCAGCGACGCAGCCCCCTTGCGACCCGCCACGGCCCCGAACTGCCACGCCACTCTCACACGCTGCGGCGCCGCCGCCGTGTTGTTGAGTTCGTTCAACTCCGTCACGCTCGAGAACGCATCGGCCATCGCGGTGATGGAAAGCATTCCCGTCCCCATCGCCTGCGTCACCACAAACGTCACGTTGAAGGTGATCGACTTCCCCGCCGCCAACGGCGACCGCAGCCACACCCGCTTCGCCAGCGCCGCCGCAATGTTGTACTTCCCGCCGCCCCACACCCGCACATCCACCGCCACCGCCGCCGCCGGCGATGCTGCCAGCGCGCCCGCGCCGACGTTCTTCACCGTCACCGGCACCGTGATCACATCCCCCGGCAGATATTCCGACAACGGCCTGACGACCTTGCCCACCGCCACCGTGAGGTCCGGCTCCTTCACCACGTTCACCGTCTTCGAATCCACCTGCACGTACGAAGTCCCCGGCGCATCCTGCACCCACAGCGTCACCGCGTGGTTCCCCTCCGACAGGCTCGCCGGCAGCGTGAACGAGAAGCCATGGTTCGCCGAGCCCAGCGTCGGCTCAAGATCCGTGCGCGAAACCTTCGCCGCAAACGGCGTCCCCGCCTTCCCATCCACATCCAGGCGCACCATCACCGGCGCACTTCCCGCATTCGCGTCATAGCCCCACCCCGTCACCACTCCGTTCGTCGCGTTTTCAATCTTTCCCGCCGGACGCGTCGCCCCGGAGAGCGGCGCCAGGAGCGCGCTGTAATTCGCCACAACGGCCGCGTTGGCGGCAATCGTCGCCGCCGCGTTGGCATTGGCCGCCCCCTCCGGCACGCCGCCGTACGTCACGTTGGGGTTCGAATAATACGGAATCGTCTGCCCGGGATCGTAGCTCATGATGTCGTGGTAGAGCACACCGCTGTTGCCGTAAAACCGGTATCCGTGGGCCGTCTGGAACCCGCCGGAATCTGGATCGTTTTGCGTGTCGTGCCGTGCGCCGAAGTTGTGCCCGAGTTCGTGGGCGAGCACATAATTGGTCGCTTCTTGCGCATCGAGCACCGTAAACGCCTGGTTCACATCCCCGCCCGGGGAATTCAGCTCGCTCCCGAGCCCGATGAGGCTGCCATCCGTGTCGGTCGTTGACGGACCATTCACGAACAGTGAGACAAGGTCCGCGTGGTACCGCTGCCGCAGCGTCGCCGCGCTGTCCATATATCCGTCCGACGCATTCTGCAGGCGCGTCAGGTCGGCGTAGTAGCTCCCCGATTCCATGTAACTGATCTGCTCCGCATCGACGACGCGGATCTCCACCGGAATGAGGCTGTTCTCCATCGCCAGGTTGTTCTGCGCCACCGCGTTGCTGATGACGCTTTGGATGTTGAACATCGCAGCCCCTGCCGCTTGCGTGTAGAGCACCAGCAGATCGACGATGGTGACCGGGGTGATCGTTTCCGTCAGCGAGTTTGATTGCGACGGCAGGAAGTCCGCAGACCCGTTGTAAACCGCGGAGAGCGAATGCGTGCCGGGGGAAAGGACGCTCATCGTCAGCGTCGCGACGCCGTTGTTCACCGTGCCGCTGCCAAGAAGCGTCGCGCCATCAAAGAACGAAACGTTGCCGGTCGCCGCGCCGCTACCGGTCAGGACCATCGCCGTCAATGTCACCGCATCCCCCTGGCGTGCGTTGAGAATTGATGTGGAAAGCTGCGTCGTCGTGGTGATCTTCGACACCGTCACCGACAGGTCCCCCGAACTGCTCCCCAGATAATTGGCATCGCCGCCGTAAACCGCCTTGATCGTGTGCGAGCCAGCGCCCAATGGCACGGGGAGCGTAACTCCCTCTCTCAGCGTTGTCGCGTAATCCCATGTTCCCAAAAGCACGCCTGCATCAAATAACTGCACGCTCCCGGTCGCCCTCACTGCCGCGACGGTCGAGACATTCACATGGAACACCTCGGGCCTCGAGATCTGGGCCACCTCGGCGAGCGACAGGTTCGTGCTCGTCGCCAGTCGCTCCACATCAATATTGAATGCCGCCGAGCTGCTCCCGGCGTAATAACCGTCCCCGTGATATATTGCCGTCAGCGCATGCACGCCGGTTGCTAGCGCATTCCCCGGCGCCAGCCGCACCTCCCCATTCGCCAGCGTCCCCGTTGCGAGCAACGCGTTCCCTTCATAAAGGTCCACACTCCCCGTCGGCATGACCCCTGGGAGCCCGGAAACACGCGCCAGCATCACCGGCGCCGCCGTCGGCAAGCCCACCTGCACCAGGGACAGCGCCACTGTCGACGCCGCCGGATTCACCGTGACGACCACCGGCGAAGACGACGCGCTCTGCCCACTGTCGCTTTGGAATAACGCCGTGATGCTGTCGCTTCCCGCCGTCAGAGCTGCGGTCGTGAAGCTCGCCACCCCGTTCGCGTCCAGCACGGCGCTTCCCAGCATCTGGCTGCCGCTCTTGAACACAACAGTCCCAGACCAGAAATCTCCCCCGGCCGGCAACTGCGCCGTGAGCGTCACGATCTCCCCGGCATTGATCGCCCCTTTCGAAGCCGACAGCACCGGCGCGGGCGGCGGATCGCTGGACACGTTCAGCACCCGCACGCCGTTGGCCGTCCGGACAAATAGCGTCTTACCGTCCGGCGACGTCGCCATCAGCGAGAGTGATCCCTGCGGATAGGAAGAGAACCCCAGCGTGTCGTCAATATTCAATGTCCGCTTCTGGGCAAACGTGCTGGTGTCGTAGACGCTGACAAAGCTGCTGTTGTAGCCCCACACGTACATTTCATTCTGCACGGGATTGAACGTCACCGCCCCGCCGACAAGGCCCGTCGCGACAATCTGCAACTGCCGGTTCAGCACGGTCGTGCCGTAAAAATAGTTCGTGGATGCCACAAGGGTGCCGTTGGCATTGATCGCCGCCGTGCGGTTGCCGGAGAAACTGTTCAGCGTATTGGCCACCAGCGTCCCGCTGGCCATGTCATAGAGCCGCATCGGCGCATAGGTTGCGTCCCAATCATCGATCAGCACCGTCTTGTCGTCCGTTGAGCGATACAGTACGCCGCCCCCGCCAAGACTGGTGAACCCCGACGCGGTGGCGTTGCTGACCGATCCATTCGCAATATTCAGCACATGGGCGGGCAGATAATTTCCCGATCCGTTTTGATTGGGTGCAAAGTACGCCAGCGAATTCGACACTGCGACAATTGAATTCGGCGTCCCTTCGCCGCCATACGCCGTGACATACGCCACCTGCGTGTCCACCCCCGTAGTCGTGTTCACTTCGTGAATCACCTCCGCCCCCTGATCAGGAATCAACAGAATATTCCCATCCGGCGTCACATCCGCCGGACCGGGCTTCCCGATAATGTGGAACGCCGGCATAAAGGCGCCGGTCGTCAAATTCAGCCGCAGGATGTCTCCGTTGTCACACAGAATATCCAGCTCGTTCCGCGCGGAATTGATCACCATATCGTCCGCGTTCTGCACCGGCAGCGTCGAACGCGACGACCGCACCACGATCGGCACCGTCTGCGAAACCAGCGAAGCACCGGTTGTCGCGGTGTACACCGCCTGGAAGTCAAACACCCCCGCCGACGGCAGAGTCGCCGTTAATGTCGCCGTCCCCCCCTGCAGCGTCGCCGATCCAAATGTCACCCCTCCGTTCACAAACGTCACCGAACCCGTGGCGCCGCCTCCGATCGTAGCGGTCAGCGTGACCGCAACCCCCTGCGAAACCGAAGCCGCCGACGCATTGAATGAAACTGTCTGAAACGCCGATTCATCGACATTCACCACCCGCACGCCGCTGCCGCCCGCAATGTAGAGGGTCTTTCCATCCGTCGACGTCGTCATCAACCCTTCCCCCGCCGGGTCATACCAGTTGAACCCGAACGTCTCTCCCAGGTCGAATGTCGCCTTCACCTGAAACGTCGTCGCATCATACGCCAGCAGCCTGCTCGAGTTTGTCGGCAAAATGTACAGCGTGTTGAACACCGGGCTGAGGAGCGATGCGCCCCCCGGCAAGTCCGCCTGCAGCCGCTGAAACTGCCCATCTCGAACAACGGTCCGGTAGTAATCCGACTCCGCCACCAGCGTCGCGTTGGCATTGAGGGTCATGTTCGCCGCGGAGTATTCTGTTGCGGCAGCCTGCGAAACCACGCGCCCCTGCGGCACGCTGTACAGCCACGCGGGCCCGTTGCTGCCATTGAAATTGTCCAACACCACACTGTTTCGGTCCGGCGAGCGGTACACACGCCCATCCCCGCCGTAGCTCGTCAGCGCCGGCGTCGTCGTGTATGTCACCGCCCCCGTCGCAATGTTCAAGACGTGCACTGGCAAATAATTGCCGGACCCAGCTTGGTTTGCCGTGAAATACGCCGTGGTGTCCGACACTGCCACCAGCGCATTCGGATTCGACTCTCCGCCGTACGGGCCAATGCTGTAATTCAGAAGCGTGTCCGTCCCCGTCGCCAGGTCCACTTTGTGAATCACCCGCGCCGACCGGTCCGTCAGCAACAAATAATGCCCGTCCGGCGTAATATCCCCCGGTCCCGGCGATCCCGGAATATTGATCGACGACAGCATCGCCCCCGTCCCCGCATCGTAGCGGTACACCGCGTTGGACCCCACCACATCCAACTGATTCCGCGTCGCATCAAAGATCAACCCATAATGGTCGGCAACTGGCAGCAGCGTCGCCGCCAGCAGCAATCGCGACTCCAACCCCTCCACCATCATCCGCTTCTCCCGCAATCCTCCATCCCGCCTCGCCCGCTGACGCCGCCTGCCCGATACGTTCCCACTGATGCGCATACTTCCCACGTGCCTTCTCCAACCAGAATCCGCGATGCCCATCCCTGGGTGCGTCTTTTTCCCACTGTCGAGCCGCCGATTTTCCACCCCGCCCCCCTCCCCCGTCAATGAAAAAGCCGCGATGAGCTTCATCGCGGCCTATTTTCCTGATCCCGATAACGCCGTCTCCCCCCACCTTCTCACGCGATCGTCACACTGGCGTCCTTCGCGTCCGCACCCACCACCCGGCTCGTGTCCACCTCAATCACCCCGTCCCCGTCCAGCCGCACCGCATAATGCCCCAGCGGATCCAGGCTCGCCGGCACGTTCTTCCCCTTCCCCGGCCCGCGCACATTCTTCCCCTCAAAATCAAACTCCGCCCCGTGGCACTTGCAATGGAACAGTTCCTTCCCCGCCACCGGCGCCACGTCGCACGCCTTGTGCGTGCACTTGGGCGCTATCGCATGAATCACGTTCCCTTCCCGCACCACGATCGCCAACGCCTTCAAATCCGGCCCCTTGATCACCTTTGCCGTCTTGTCCGCAATGTCCCCCGGCTTCCCCGCCTTCACCCAGTGGCCGCCCGCCGGCGCATCCGCCGCACGCGCCGCCCCGGAAAGCGCCGGCATCGCCACCGCCGCCGCGGCCATCATCCCCAGCACCACCCGCCGCGACGGGCCCGCTTCCCCTTGACCACAACCGCACCCGCACTGCTTCTCCATGGAATCGGCTCCTCAAAAGCAATCAACCAGTGGACATACTTTACGGACAAACGTTAAGTGCCACCTTTTCTTGCCCCCGTGAAGTGCCCCCCGCCCCCGCCTCGATTCGCTCCATTTTCGCGATCTTCTCACCCCTCCCGCGCATGCCACTCCACATCCCCTCGCCCCGCAAGCCGGTTCGCCTCCCGCGCAAGCGTAAACAGCAGGTCCGACAACCGGTTCAGGTAAATCAACGCCTGCCCCAAACCCCCGCGCCCCGCCTCTCCCTCCGCCTCCATCAACCCCACCAGCAGCCGCTCCGCCCGCCGGCACACCGTCCGCGCCACGTGCAACTGCCCCGCCGCCACCGTCCCCCCCGGCAGAACAAACGCCTTGAGCGCGGGCAACCTCCCCGTCGCCGCATCAATCCGCTCCTCCAGGAACCTCACCTCCCGCTCCGAAATCCGCACCACCTTCGCCTCATTCTTTGACCCCAGCGGCGTTGCCAAATCCGCCCCCAGCACAAACAACTGCCGCTGCAATGTGGTCAGCAACCCCGCCAGTTCCGCCGCCGCAGCATCGCCCCCCAGCGTCGCCACCACCACCCCCAGCCACGAATTCAATTCATCCACCGTCCCATACGTCTCAATCCGCAAATGATCCTTCGGCACCTTCGTCCCATCAAAAAGCGCCGTCTCCCCGCGATCGCCAAATTTCGTATAAATCTTCATCCCCGCATCCTATCACAATCCCTTCGTCCCCCCACTCCGTACAGGTAGAATGTCCCCACACGCATTCTGAATTCTGAACCCTGAATTCTGAATTCGAAAGGAGCCCCCATGCCCGCCAAGCGCATCCTCGCCCTCGTCGGCGATTTCGTCGAAGACTACGAAATCATGGTCCCCTTCCAGGCCCTCCTCGCCGTCGGCCACACCGTCCACACCGTCTGCCCCAACAAGAAAGCCGGCGACAAGTGCCGCACCGCCGTCCATGATTTCGAAGGCGACCAGACCTACTCCGAAAAACGCGGCCACGATTTCACCCTCAACGCCACCTTCGTCGACGCCCTCAAAGACCTCGACACCTACGACGCCCTCCTCATTCCCGGCGGCCGCGCCCCCGAATACCTCCGCCTCCACTCCGACGTCCTCGCCATCGCCCGCCACTTCGCCGAAACCAAAAAGCCCATCGCCGCCATCTGCCACGGCCTGCAGATCCTTTCCGCCGCCAACGTCCTCAAAGGCCGCACCTGCTCCGCCTACTACGCCTGCGCCCCCGAAGTCTCCGCTGCCGGCGCCACATACAAGGAAATCCCCGTCGATCAGGCCATCACCGAAGGCAACCTCGTCTCCGCCCCCGCCTGGCCCGCCCACCCCGCCTTCATCGCCGAGTTCCTCAAACTCCTCGGCACAAGGATCGACCTGTGACCGTGGCCCTTCCCGAAAAATCGAAAATCGAAAATCAAAAATCGAAAATGATTTTTCCCCTCTCCGCCCTCCTCGCCGGCACCCTCGCCTTCCTCGCCATCGCCGCCGACCTCCACTTCCACGGCCTCCTCCACCAGGCCGACGACCCCCTCCGCGCCTTCTTCCACTTCCACTCCCAACCCCTCCTCATCATCCTCTGCTCCGGCCTCTCCTTCCTCGGCGAGTTCTCCGTCCTATTCCCCATCGCCTTCTTCGTCGCCGGTTACCTCCTCGCCCTCCGCCGCCGCGCCCACACCGTCATCTGGATCATCGCCCTCCTCGGCTCCGTCGGCATGAACGAATCCCTCAAGCACTACTTCAAAGTCCCTCGCCCCACCCGCTTCACCTACTACGTCTGGGACACCACCAAAAACCCCGGCTACAGCTTCCCCTCCGGCCACACCATGGGAGTCGCCATCACCGTCGGCGCCGCCTACCTTATCGCCCGCCACCTCCGCCTCATCCCTCACCGATACTTCAAACGCATCACCGCCGCCGCCCTCGCACTCCCCCTCGCCGTCGCCTTCTCCCTCCTCTACGTCGGCGTCCACTCCCTCACCGATGTCCTCGCCGCCCTCGCCCTCGCCACCGCCTGGCTCGGCGTCATCGCACTCCTGCTGACCCGCGTCCCCTGCCCCCCCATTCTGAATCCTGAACTCTGAATTCTGAATTCCCCAAACGCCTTATTCCCTGATCCGCGCACTCTCCTCCTGCGCCGCATGCCGCGAATACGTCCCCGTCACCACCCAATACCCGCCCACCAGGTTCCACAGGATCGGTAAAAACCGGATCGCCTGCGCAATCGCAAACGCCTGGCTCGCCGTCGCCATCCCCCGGTTCGCAAAGAAATGCACGATCACCGCATCCAGCACCCCCGCCCCCTGCGGCAACGTCGGCAAACTCACCGCCAATATCGCCACCGGCACGTACGCCAGGTAATACGCCACGTGCATGTGCACCCCGAACGCCATCCCCGACAGCCACGCCGATACCGGCAACGTCAACTGCGACAAAAGCGAAATCAAAAACGCCCACAACAGCAATCCAAAATGCCCCCGATACGTGTGCAGCACCTCGTCCGCACGCCGCACGAAGTCCGGCATCCGCGAATGCTCCAGCACGTACTTCATCCCCGTCGCCGCCCGCAGCCGGTGCGAAAAATAAACAATGCAGAACACCGCCATCCCCCCAAGCACCCCGCAGATCAACAGCAGCACGTTCCGCAGCGTCGCATCCCCCGTCACCGCCACCCCGCTCGCCGCCAGCTTCTGGTTCTCCCACAACTGCCACGCCGCCGACGCCCCGCCGATCGTCATCAACGCCACCAGGCCAATCACCCGGTCCAGCAGAATCGTGATCAGCGACTTCGTCTTCGACCCCGTCAGCCGCGCCGCGTACACGATCTTCACCAGGTCCCCCCCCGTGATCCCCGGCAGAATGATCGAATAAAACTGCCCCACAAACGTCAACTGCAGGCACTTCGACAGCGGCATCTCGATCCCCTGCGGCCGCATCAGGTTCCGCCACCGCACCGCCGTCACCAAAAACGGAATCACCAGAATCCCCCACGCCGCCACCAGGAAATACCACCGCTTCCGCGCCACCCCCAGCAGCGACCGCAACCCGTCATGCACCGCCTCCCCATGATCCGCCTTGAACAGGCTCGCCGGCAGCAGCAATTCCCGCGGCAGGTTGTAATGCTCCCGGTTCGCATCGTTGATCGTCAAATGCAGCGTCTTGCCCGTTTCCCCCTCCGTCGTCACCTCCACCGTCCGCGGAAATTTCACCAGGTAGATCTCCGCCGGCTGTGACGCCGCCGCCGCCCCCGGCCGCGTCCCCACCGCCCGCATTTCCTGCTTCGACAGGATCACCACATCCGTATCGTGATCAAACGTCAGGTTTCGGATCGTCTTCCCCGCCGCCACCGTCGCCGAATCGTCCCAGTGCACCATCCGCGCCACGAACCAGATCCCCGCCACCGCCACAATCACCTTGAACAGCAGCACCGCCAACCGTTTGCCAAAGCTCTTCTGTGGCGCCGCCGTGGCTGTTCCCGCTGAGTCAGACCCCATGACCTATCACTCGCTTCCAAATGCAAAGCGCAAAACATTACAGCATTTACATCCCATTGCCCAACGTTCGCAGCCGCGACGGCACATCCCCTCTTCCACCGTTGCGTCGCGTCGCGGCCCTCCTTCTCGGCCTTCTCATCCGCATTCCTACCCAAATTCACCCGCGCATCTCCTCTGGCCCGCCATTTGCGTTGCCAACCGACGTGTTGTGTCACACTCAAAGGGAAACTCACATGACCATGATCTCCCCCGATTCCCCCGCCAACTCCCCCGCTGAACAAAATCCCCAGCCGACGAAAAGTCCAGCTGGGCAAGCCCCCGCTCCCACGCCCGTCGCCTCCCACGTCACCTCCGCCAACCCCGTTCAAACCAACGCCCTCTCCGCCGTCCTCCCCACCGCCACCATCGAAATCTCCCTCTTCGCCCCCACCATCAACGGCGCCGCACTCACCGCCTGCTTCACCCGCTGGCAGGAACTCCCCATGGCCAAGGACGCCCACGGCTACTGGCGCATCCTCGTCGATCTCCCCGACGGCGACTACTCCTACCGCTTCCGCGTCCAAACCAAATCCTGGTTCTACGAAAAAGACCAGTGGGTCACCGTCACCGATCCCAAGGCCACCCGCGTCGATGAACGCACCGGCAACGGCATCCTCCGCGTCCGCAACGGCAAGGTCTCCTGCGACGAATACCAGTGGCAGCACGACGCCAAGCCCCTCCCCGCCAACAACGAACTCATCATCTACGAACTCCACGTCGCCGACTTCTCCGGCGGTGAAGCCGACGTCTGGCAGCGCGGCAAGTTCAAGGACGTCATCGACAAGCTCGACTACCTCGCAGACCTCGGCATCAACTGCCTCGAACTCCTCCCCGTCAAGGAATTCCCCGGCAACTATGCCTGGGGCTACACCCCCCAATACCTCTTCGCCCCCGAATCCGCCTACGGCCCGCCCGAAGACCTCAAGGCCCTCGTCGATGCCGCCCACGCCCGCGGCATGCGCGTGATTTTTGATGGCGTCTACAACCACGCCCACACCGACACCCCCCTCGCTTCCATCGATCACGACTACTGGTTCCACCACAACCCCAAGGACCGCAACATGTCCTGGGGCCCCCAATACAACTACGACCACACCGACCCCGCCCTCAACATCATGCCCGCCCGCGAATTCATCAAGGAAAACCTCCAGTACTGGGTCTCCCAGTACCACATCGACGGCATCCGCTACGACGCCGCCGCCCAGATCGAAAGCTACGAAGTCATGCGCATGATGGCCGACACCGCGCGCGGCGCCGCGGGCATCAAACCCTTCATCAATATCGCCGAATACCTCCCCGACAAACCCGACCTCGTCGGCTTCCCCGACTCCGGCAAACCCATGGACGCCTGCTGGCACGACTCCTTCTTCTGGACCGTCGCCGATCAAACAATCGCCCACGGCAACCTCGACCTCGAACGCGTCAAATGCGTCCTCCAGCCGCGCCTCCAGGGCTTCTCCGACTGCACGCAAATCGTCAACTACGCCTCCAACCACGACCACCTCCGCCTCATGCCCCACATGGCCAAGTCCCTCGTCTTCGATGAACACGCCTTCCGCCGCGCCAAACTCGCCGCCACCCTCGTCATGACCGCCGTCGGCATCCCCATGATCTGGATGGGCGAAGAGTTCGGCGATTACCACCCCAAAAACACCGACCCCGAAAAAATCGACTGGACCCTCCTCGCAAACGAAAACAACAAAAACCTCCACGCCCACTACAAACGCATCATCCAGCTCCGCCGCGAAAACAAGGCCCTCCACAACACCGACCTCGACTACCTCTTCGAACACAAGGACGACGGCATCCTCGCCTACCTCCGCCAGCACAACGAAAACGACACCTCCAGAAAAATCGTCGTCATCGCCAACCTCCGCGACCGCGACTACTCCACCTACACCGTCCCCTTCCTCCCCGAAGATGGCGAATGGACCGACTGGTTCACCGGCCAGAAAGTCGAAATCCAAGACAAAAAATGGACCGGCCCCCTCCACCCCTGGCAAGCCGTCGTCCTCGTCAAAGGCTAACCCCCCCGAAGTGGGGCCGACGCCCTCGTCGGCCATTCTTCCCTCTCGCAAACCCCACAAAGAGCCGGCGAACTCCCACGACGCCGGCTCTTTCCCTTTTTTGCACCCATCACCGCGACGCCCGTCACCCGCAGGCGACGCGGGCACCTCTCGCACAACGCCCAGGCCCTTACCACCGCCGTCATCCTCGCGAACCCCGCATACAACAACAAATTGCACCCCCTCCTACCCCCCCAAGCCCACGGCTGACGTCGAAATCGTCCGCGAGCCCCGGCGCTTCGCCCGATAACACCCCTCCCCCTCCCTTGTCCCCACACCACCCCCCAACAAATACGATAATGATCCTGTCAGTCACCCTCACAGGAGTTCCGCTCATGCGTAAATTCGCCCTTTTCGCCCTCGTCACTGCCGCCTTCGTCGCTTTCGCCACCGGCTGCAACACCCCCAACGTCGCCAAAGGCGATTCCGGCTACGCCGCCCGACTCGTCCCCATCCACCCCGAACCCGTCCCCGTCACCGCCGCCCCCAGGACCGAACGCCCTGTCGATCGCTGATTTACAGCTGATCTCCTACAATTCCTATCGCATTGGGGGGGAGACCGCAATTGACGTGCACGCCCGTGGCGGTCTCCCCCCCTCCACTCAGTGCGCCTGGCCCGCCGGGGCCATATCCTTCGACGCCTCCGGCGCCCCCAACCACTCCGTCAGCACCGGCTTGATCGCATCCGCCCAGATCTCATACCCCTTCTCGCTCGGATGCAGCAGGTCCGGCATGATCTCCCGCGTCAACGTCCCGTCCGGCTCCAGAAACTTCGAATTGATATCCATGTACTTCACCTGCGGCCCGAAGTCCTCCTTCGAAATGATCGCATTCACCTGATCATTCGTCAGCCGCATCTTGTCATCCGCCTTCGCCGACCGCGGAAACACCGCCAGCAGCAGAATCTTCGCCTGCGGTTCCTTCTCCTTCAGCTTCTCCACCACCGCCTTGATCCCCGCCGCCGTCTCCTCCGCCGGATACCCGTGCCCCGTGTTGTTCGTCCCGATCATCAGCACGATCGCCTTCGGCGTCACCCCATCCAGCTCCCCGTTCTCCAGCCGCCACAGCACATGCTGCGTCAAATCCCCGCTGATCCCGAAATTCCCCGGATGCCACCCCGCAAATTCCTTGTCCCACACCTTCTGCCCGTTCACCTTCCGCCTGTTGAACTTGCCCGTCCAGAAGTCCGTGATCGAGTCCCCCTCAAAATACAGATCCACCCCTCCCGCCTTCGCCTGCTCCACCAACCCGTCGTGATGCTTCATCCACCCCTTGTTCGGCTGCCCGTTCTTATCCAGCCGCGGCGTCGGCTGATCCCCCGGCCCGAACTCCCGCTTCTGCGCGCCGTCCCCGCCCGGCGCATCCGCCGCCACCAACACCGCCGCCGCCAGCACCAGCCCACACCACTGCATCGGTTTCCACTTCATGGCTTTTCCTCTCTACGCAAATAAAAACGAACGTTTCGGCTTATAAATTATTACGAACCCGCCCGCCACTTGATTTCCCAATCATTTTTTCACCCCTGCGACTTCCCCGCACCGCAACCCCGCGACCACCTTGCAATGCCCTTTTGAACCCCCTATGCTCCAAAGTCTTTGCTCACGGTTTCCTTACATGGGTGCCCCGGTGACTTTGCAAACCTCCATCCACACCTCTTCCGCCCCGCAGCCGGCCACGTCCGCTGCCCCCGCCATTTCCCCTCGCCAGTTGACCCACCTCAAACAGCTCGAAGCCGAATCCATCCACATCATCCGCGAAGTCGCCGCCGAGTTCTCCAACCCAGTCATGCTCTATTCCATCGGCAAAGACTCCTCGGTCATGGTCCGCCTCGCCCAGAAGGCCTTCTTCCCCGCCCGCGTCCCCTTCCCCCTCCTCCACGTCAACACCACCTGGAAGTTCCGCGAAATGATCTCCTTCCGTGACAAGTTCACGAAGGAAAACAATCTCCACCTCATCGAACACATCAACCACGAAGGCGTCCGCGACGGCATCAACCCCTTCGACCATGGCTCCAACAAGTACACCAACATCATGAAGACCGTCGCCCTCCGCCAGGCCCTCAACAAGGGCGGCTACGATGCGGCTTTCGGCGGCGCCCGCCGCGACGAGGAAAAATCCCGCGCCAAGGAGCGCGTCTACTCCTTCCGCGACAAACACCACCAGTGGGATCCCAAAAACCAGCGCCCCGAGCTCTGGAACCTTTACAACGGCAAGGTGAACCCCGGCGAATCCATCCGCGTCTTCCCGATGTCCAACTGGACCGAACTCGACGTCTGGCAGTACATCTACCTCGAAAACATCCCCATCATCCCCCTCTACTTCGCCGCCAAACGCCCCGTCGTCGAACGCAACGGCGTCCTGATAATGGTCGACGACGACCGCATGCGCCTCAACCCCGGCGAAAAACCGGTCGAAAAAGTCGTTCGCTTCCGCACCCTCGGCTGTTACCCGCTCACGGGCGCCATCGAAAGTAACGCCACAACGCTCCCCGAAATCATCGAAGAAATGCTCCTCGCCAAACAATCCGAACGCCAGGGCCGCGTCATCGACTACGACGAAGCCGGCTCCATGGAACAGAAAAAGAAGGAAGGGTATTTCTGATAAATTCACCGCTTCCGAATCGCTAAAATGGAAGCTGTGAAAGCGAGGTATCTATGGTCGCCGGACGTATTGTGGAAGGCTCCCCAAAGCAAATCGCCGAGCAATTGACGCTGCTCACCGGAACTGATCGTCAGATCAAGGTATTGCTCCTCGATGATCCCACGACTGGCGGGGCCCATCCTATCCCTACCGAGGAGGAGGTTGATCGGATGCTTGCCGAAATGCGCGAAGATTCCGTTTCGGCTGGCCAACTCGATCTCTCGCGCGAAGGCATTTATGACGAGCGGTACCGTTGATGATCCTGCTCGACACGAACATTCTGGTCCGGCTTGCAGATCGCAACGATCCTCAGTACCAGACGACGCATGGCGCGATCCGAGGTTGCTTCGCCAGGAAACGCGAACTGATTGTTTCCCACCAATCTCTCCACGAGTTCTGGGCTGTGACGACTCGACCCGCCAGCAAAAATGGATTGGGAATGCAGACTACCGCTGCCGATCGCTACATCAATCGATTCATCCGCCTCTTTAATCTGGTGGATGATCCGCCGGGCCTGTTTTCCCAATGGCGTGATCTTGTAAACCGCCTGAACGTGCAAGGCCTCCAAAGTTACGACGCTCGCCTCGCCGCTTTTGCAATCGCCACCAAGTGCCGCGGAATAATGACCTACAACCTCGCCGATTTCGCTCAATTCCCCATTCCCGTCGTCGATCCGAATAATCCCTCTACCTTGTAACTTTTTTCTGCTGGAACCTTCCATGTCCGAACTCCTCCTCAACGAAGACATCCACTCCTACCTCGACCGCCACCAGCGCAAGGAACTCCTCCGCTTCCTCACCTGCGGCTCCGTCGACGACGGCAAATCCACCCTCATCGGACGCCTCCTCCACGACACCAAGGGCATCTACGAAGACCAGCTCGCCGCCGTCAAAAAAGACTCCGCCAAGCACGGCACCACCGGCGAAGGACAAATCGACCTCGCCCTCCTCACCGACGGCCTCCGCGCTGAACGCGAGCAAGGCATCACCATCGACGTCGCCTACCGCTACTTCTCCACCGATAAACGCAAGTTCATCATCGCCGACACCCCCGGCCACGAGCAGTACACCCGCAATATGGCCACCGGCGCCTCCACCTGCCAGCTCGCCATCATCCTCATCGACGCCCGCCACGGCGTCCAGGTCCAGACCAAGCGCCACTCCTTCATCTGCTCGCTCCTGGGCATCAAACACCTCGTGATCGCCATCAACAAGATGGACCTCGTCAACTTCTCCCAGGAGCGCTTCGAGCAGATAAAAAAAGACTACCTCGCCTTCGCCGAAAAACTCGGCACCGCCCGGTCGGCCGCCGCCGACATCGCCTTCATCCCCATGAGCGCCCTCAAAGGCGACAACGTCGTCGAACCCTCCGCCGCCATGCCCTGGTACAAGGGAAAGACCCTCCTCCAGCACCTCGAGACCGTGCAGATCGCCGGCGACCGCAACCTCCGCGACCTCCGACTCCCCGTCCAGCTCGTCCTCCGCCCCAACCTCGACTTCCGCGGTTTCGCCGGCACCATCGCCTCCGGCATCATCAAAAAGGGCGACGCCGTCCGCGTCCTCCCCTCCGGCAAAACCAGCCGCGTCAAATCCATCGTCACCTTCGACGGCGAACTCGACGAAGCCTTCGCACCCATGAGCGTCACCGTCACCCTCGAACACGAAATCGACATCTCCCGCGGCGACATGCTCGTCCACGCCGATCCCGCCAAATCCGAACTGGTCCCCGAATCCGCCTCCGACGTCGACGCCATGATCGTCTGGATGCACGAAGCCCCCTTCGTCGCCGGCAAAAGCTACTGGTTCAAACAGACCACCCGCATGGTCTCCGGCTCCATGACCCAGCTCCAGCACGCCGTCGACGTCAACACCCTCGAAGAACGCCCCGCCAGCCAGCTCGGCCTCAACGAGGTCGGCCGCGTCTCCCTCTCCTTCTCCCGCAGCCTCGTCTTCGACCCCTACACCACCAACCCCGCCACCGGCGCCTTCATCATCGTCGACCGCCTCACCAACAACACCGTCGGCGCCGGCATGATCATCTCCCGCCACGACACCAGCCGCCACGCCCGCGGCCGCGTCAGCGTCTCCGAACGCGAGATCCGCATGGGCCAGCGCGGCGCCGCCGTCTGGGTCAACCGCCAGATCGCCGACGAAATCGAACGTGAACTCTTCGAGGAAGCCCGCATCGTCGTCCGCTTCGACACCGCCGACCTCGACGCCAAAGCCCTCGCCGACGTCGCCCGCCTTCTCCTCGATCAATCCATCATTGTCCTCATCACCGGCGACAAGCCCCCCGTCGACGGCGACCCCCTCCTCATCGAACTCGGCGCCAACCTCGTCATCTGCCCCGAAACCGAAGCCGATCGCGCCATCAGCCGCATCCAGCAGAACGGCGTCGGCGGCGTGGAGCAATCGATCGCGGGTGACGGCATCTAAGTGGGGCCGACGCCCTCGTCGGCCAATCCGTTTCGCCCACGCGCCGCACGCTCGCGCTACACCCGCACCTGCCCGTTCCCCATCACAATGTACTTATACGTGCACAAATCCGCCGCCCCCATCGGCCCGCGCGAGTGCAGCTTGTCCGTCGATATCCCAATCTCCGCCCCCAGCCCATACTCCCCGCCGTCCGCAAACCGCGTCGATGCATTCACCACCACGCTCGCCGAATCCACCTCCGTCGTGAACTTCTTCGCCGCCGCCAGGTCGTTCGTGATGATCGCATCCGTGTGCTGGCTGCCGTACTTCGTGATGTGCTCGATCGCCTCCTCGATGCTCACCACCTGCTTCACCGCGATGATGTAATCGAGAAACTCCGCCCCCCAGTCCGACTCCTTCGCCAGCTTTGCATCCTGCAAAAGCCCCAGCGAAAACGCATCCGCCCGCATCTCCACCTTCTTGTCCCGGAACGCCGCCGCAATCCGCGGCAACACTTTCCCCGCAATGTCCTTGTGCACCAGCAGGCACTCCTCCGTGTTGCACAGCGCCACCCCGTCCACCTTTGCGCTCACCGCGATCTTCACCGCCATGTCCGCATCCGCCCCCTTGTCGATGTACACGTGGCAGACACCCTTGTAATGCTTGATCACCGGAATCGTCGCCTGCTCCACCACGCTGCGGATCAACCCCTCGCCCCCGCGCGGAATGATCAGATCAATCAACCCCTCCGCGGTCGCCATCGCCCCCACCGCGGCACGATCCGTCGTCTCCACCAGCTGCACCGCATCTTCCGAAATCCCCGCGTGTTTGAGCCCCTCCTTGATGATCCGCGCAATCGCCTTGTTCGAATGAATCGCCTCCTTCCCTCCGCGCAGGATGCACGCATTCCCGCTCTTCAAGCAGATCCCCGCCGCATCCGCCGTCACGTTCGGCCGCGACTCAAAAATAATCGCCACCACCCCGATCGGCACCCGCCGCTTCTCGATCCGCAACCCGTTCGGCCGGTCGTACGCCTCGATCGTCTGCCCCACCGGATCCGTCTGCAGCGCAATCTCCCGCAGCCCCTGCGCCATCGCCGCGATCTTCTTCTCCCCCAGCGTCAGCCGCGCCACCAGCGGCCCCGCCAACCCATCCCGCTCCGCCTGCTCCAGGTCCTTTTTATTCTCCGCAATCAACTGCCCCTGGCTCGCCAGCAGCGCATCGGCGATCTTGTTCAACGCCAGGTTCTTCTGCGCGCCCGATAACGTCGCCAGTTGCCGCGACGCAGCCCGCGCCCGCACCGCCATCTCCCGAATCTGCTCTGTCACCGACGATTTCTGAACGTCCACGGCCGTCATAAAAACTCCGATTTCCGTTAAGCAGCGTATTGTAGCAGATCGCCCCCGCTGAGTGGGGCCGACGCCCCCGTCGGCCATTTCAGCCCCAAAGCCTCATTTCGCGAAAAAAACCGCCAACCCCGCAACGCCGCCCACCCCTTTTCCCACGCTGAGCTTGATTCACCCCCACCGCCTGCCGATAAATACCTTATGAACCTTTCTGCCTCCAGCCTCCTCGCCGGCCTCCTCATCAGCTCCCTCGGCGCCGGCATCTTCCTCTACGGCAAATCCACCTCCAAGCTCCTCCCCCTCGTCGTCGGCGGCGCGATGTGCCTCTACCCCTTCATCATCACCGCCCCTTGGCTCCTCTGGACGATCACCGCCGCCCTCTGCGTCCTCCTCTACGTCGCACGCGAACGCGCCTGAGACGCCGCCCCCCACCGAACTTTCTCCCCCTGCTTTTATTTTCTTTACAGGGGCGTCAGCGCGCTTTAATTTAACAGCACCACATCCACCTATCTCGCTTCTTCCAATCATTTGAGGGTCCGTCATGGCTGATTCGAGCAAGAAAACTGCCGTCGTGGCTGTGGTTGCGCTGTTGCTGGCCGCCGGCGCTGTCCTGGTCTACAACTCCCGGGGCACAACACCACGCGCCAGCGGTCTCGGCTACTTCGTCGATGATGCAACAGGCCAGGAAACCACACGCTCCGTCAAGGACATTCCGCCCGTCTCCGAAAACGGAAAAACCCTCGTCCGCGAAGTGAAATACAGCCTCAACGGCAAACCAAAGGCCGCCTATTACTACAAATTCACCGACGCCATGAAAAAGAAAATCGAGGATGTCATCGCTTCCGGAAAAGACATCGGCGACATGGAGATCGGCTCCGGCCAGTTGGTGCGCTCTCCCGCGCCCAACAGCAAATGGGTCGCCGCCGGAAGCGACGAGGGCCAGGCCATCATGCAAATTGATCTTTCCCAGGGAAAAATCGAAATGCTTCAGCCCTGATCGCTTTCCCTCAACCCCTCCTCCCCTCAACAGCCCCAAACGGAAAACGCCGCAGCTCGAAAAAAGCTGCGGCGTTCTCTTGCGCTTTTGATGGATCAGCCCCCTCAATACTGCTCTTGCAGATAGATCAGCACGTCCTGCGTCAGCAGGTTCGGCTGCTCAACGTTTCCGGTCCCAAGTTTCTTCTGCGTGAACAAGCCGTTCAAGGTCCACGGCATCGTGTTGAACTTCGACACATGCCCGTCAAAGAAGGCCATGTTCGTGTCTCCGTCCACCCCGCCGTTCGTCGGATCGCCATGGTTCCCACGCAACCGCAGGTGACGCGGGGGAATGTCCGTCATCTTGGTGTCCCAGATGATCTCCGTCGCTTCAACCACCATCACCATGCGACTCTGGTTCATTACGAAATTCATCTTCCGCCGGTAATCAACGGAAGTGGAAACCTTGTCGTTCGGCGCAGATTGTGGTTTGTCAAAGGCTACAAATGGCGTCGCACCAGCGTTTTTCGAACCACCTGAGCTGCCGAGCTTGTTGCCGCTGCTCATATTATGCGCATTGAGCTCGTACCACGTCGCTACCGAGAAGTTCCCCGGTGTTCCCAGGGGGCCGGACCATCCGAGAGGCTCGATAATCCCTTTCTGCAGCACTGGATCGCGAGGGCCGATGGTACCCACCGCTCCATTCGTCTGTAACCCGTCCGGATTGAACAATTCCAATTGGCAGTCAGGGCAGAAAAACGCGCTTCGTCCAGACGGTGTGCCCACGTTCCCATTCGGCTGCATATCATTCCCAGCAGAGACGAATCCTTGCTTAGCCAGTTCGTTGGTCCAAAAGAAGCCCTGAGGCACGTCGGAAAACGCGTTATTACCCGCCACGAATTCTGGAATGCACGCATCGTCAAAAGCGGCCCCATAGCTGATCACCCCCTGCGCGATGCCCCGCATATTGGCCGCGCATTTCGCGATACGTGCCTGCTCGCGGGCCTTCCCCAGCGACGGCAGCAGAATCGCGATCAATAGCGCGATAATCGCTACTACCACTAGCAGCTCAATCAACGTAAACCCGCTCCGCCTGCGCATCATGCTCCCATCCAAAAACGTCCTCACCCTTGCGCGTGCCCCACTTGCCCGCATCGATTCCACTTTCATGAGAATTTCTCCAAATGAGCCTCATCCTCGCGATAAACCGCGGACGTTCCGCGGCCGATCGCCTCCTCGCGCACCTAAATGCGCGGCAGAACTCTCTTCATGTGCCCGCGCCGCCAGTGGGCCTCATGGAAATTGGCTCACCACCGGACGCGCACCGACTCCCCGGCGACCGCAACACGCACCGCGTTCGCAAAAAGAGCCTCTCAGCCGTTGATGCGACAACTCACGCTGACTGCCTGGATGTGTAAGATGAGGCCTGGATGAAGGGCCTCGTTGGATGTGGCAACTTCATTATGCCAAAGGAACAACACGAGTCAATAAATAAATGTAACCCCCGCCTTATTTGCATGCTTACCAAAAAGACGCTCCCGAAGATCACCCCTCGCCCCCACGCCTCCACCCGCGAACTGGCGCAATCGTACGGCAGCTACACTTGTTGCGCAGGGCGCAAACAAAGGGGCATTCCCGCTTGCACGAGAACGCCCCTGCTTATTCTGAGAAGCCCAAAGCGAACTCGCCTCAGGCCACGCTACCGATAACCGCAATACTTCTTATTGATTGTTTAAGTAGGCAATTGTGCCGTTCCGGATGTTCCGGAAATCATTCGCCTTCGTGCTGATCGGTTGCGTCGGCACCAAGTCCACATGCCCATCGAAGTAAGCCCAATTCGTCTTGGCATCCAGGCCGTGATTCGTCGTGTCGCCGTGACGCGCCGCTATACGAACCAGGTATTCGCCCGGATAGACGCTGGAAACAGGGTTCGCAAGATTATTGTTGTTCGACCCTTCCACCAGCATCAGCAGGTCCGACGGACGCGTCACCTGGTTCATGCTCCGCGTGTAGCCTTGGCCAGGATCGGCGAGCAAGGCGTCATTGCCCTGGTAATAAATGAACGGAGACATTTCCGACGCGCCGTTCTTATTCGTCGCAGCGCACACCCGCAGCGGCAACTGATACCACGTCATCACCGTCTGGTAGTTCGCGTTGGCATAATTCACCGAATACCCGAAGTTCGTCGGATCTGCCGGGTATTGGCCACCACCGCCCGACACCAGCGTCCCCTTCGGGCAGAAGAACACCGAGTTCGTCGTCAGCGTAACCGTCGCAGAGTTCGGCTGGTTGCAATACGGCGCTTTCACGAAACCGCCACGGACAAGTTCCGCGGGCCATGAGAAACCATACTGGTACACACCCGACGGATTGGCGTTGATGTACCCGATGATCATCTTGTTGTTGTTGTCCTGCGAATAAATCAGCAACCCCGCAGCAATGCCCTTCATGTTCGCAGCACACTTCACGATGTTCGCACGTTCCTTCGCCTTCCCCAGCGACGGCAGCAGAATCGAGATCAACAGCGCGATGATCGCCACCACCACCAGCAACTCGATCAGCGTGAAGCCCGAACGTGCCCGGGAGCGGCCCCAAAGGCCCGATCCCGAAACCACCTCATTCCTGACCATAACGACTCCTCTATCAAAAATGACTCATGGATAAACCGTGTCACGCGGCCCCTCGTTCGGGTCGCCTTCCAGGATCTTCTTCCCCTCCGCGCTTGTCGCTTCCACCCACCCCGACGGCCCCGCGTCCGGCTTGCGCACAAGCATTCCCGTCGACGTGTTCAAGTCCGGATACTTCTCCGGATGCACCAGCGAATCTTCTACCTTCGCCTTCATCTCCGGCGTGAATTTGAAGTAATAACCCACCTTTACATCCGGGCTCCCCGCCACCCGGTACTTGTAGACCTTCACCACCGAAGGATTCCCTTTCGCCCCGATCTGCGGCGGCACGTCCGTCACCGGCCGTATGACCTCCGTCCCCGTGTCCTCATCAAAATAAAACGCCGTCTCCGGCTTCTTCTCCCCGCCACGCGACGTGAAGTAAAAGATGACCCCCGCCAGTACCAGCACCGCCGCCGCCACATACTTCCCGTTCTTGTTCAAAAACTCCCGCATGCCGTCTCCATAAAAACGACCAAACCACGTGTCTCGAAAGATCAGTCCCGATCGACAATAACCGGACGCGCACAAATTCCGCCACAGCCGAGCGGTCGCCCGCTCGCTGCGTTGTCCCTGCAGAATCCGATGGTTCGGGGCTCCACCAAACCACGCCGCTGGGCTCCCGACGCAAGGCATGCACGCCCGCGCTGGGTCTTGGCCTTCCGACAGGATCACCACCGATGGGATGGATCACCAATCCGTAAAGATGCAGAACGCATCTTTACCGGCGAGTTCGTCGCCGGCAATTAGGCCTTCCAGTCACTGATCTACAATCGTCGCTGACCGCCTCTTTGTAAAAAATAAGGCCGGGATGAACGGCCTCTGGCAGGATGTGGTGATGTCTATTATCGCAAATACTTCGCGCGAGTCAATAAATATTGTCAAACCCCACGCCACACCTCTGCAGGGCTACGCATCGGTCGATAACTTCGCGGCTCCCAACGCATCCTCCTTGCTCATTCACTCCCCCGCCGCCGGCCGCGTCCCCGCCACCCCACCCGCCCCCGCCACCCGCACCACCCCCCACACCGCCGGCCCCGCCCCCTCCGGCGCCCAGCTCCGCCCCCACGTCTCCGCCCCTTCATCATTAGTCATCACCCCCAGGTTCACCCGCACCCCCTTCTCCGCACCCGCTTCCGACAAGCCAAACAGCAGCTCCCGCGGAATCGCCATCACCACCCGATACCCGCCCGTCTCCTCCGCCACCCGCATCTCCACCCCATCCCGGCTCCCCTCTTCAAGGCATCGTAGCTCCGTCTGCTTCTCCCCCACCCCTTCGTTCATCCACAGCTCCGCCCCCTTCGGCCCAAACGGCAACACCCACAGCCGCTTCACCCCGCCCCCTTCCACCTGCCACGCCACGCTCACCGCGTCGCTCCCCAGCCCGCCCCACCGCCAATCCAGCCCGCCCTCCCCCTCCGGCGGCACATAACTCTTCACCCCGTCCTCCACCCGAAACCGCACATACACCTTCTGCGCATCCGCCGTCATCTCCCACTCCGGGTTCCGCCGCTGCAACGCATCCCCGCGCACCTGCCACGCATACGCACTCCCCTGCACCGCGTTCAACCACCCCGTCTCCCCCGCCATCGACACCTTCTCCTCCACCGGCACGTCCGCATGCGGCACCACCGGCACACGCCGCTTCAACACCACCGTGCACATCCGCCCCGGCTCCTCCATCCCCCCCGCGCCTCCACCCCTCGGATCCCGCCAATGCACCACAAACTCCACCTGCGCCGGCCCCTTCCCGCCGCCGCCCGCCCCCTCGCCCCCCGTCCACGTCAACGACATCGGCCAGCTCTCCTTCGCCCCCGGCGCCAAGTGCCGAATCAAATGCGCCGAATCCATCTCCCACGGCGCATCCAGGTTCTCCACAAACGGATTCGCGTTCTCCCGCATCGTCACGCTCCCCAGGTTCCGCGCGCTCGCCAGCCGCACCTCCACATCCAGCGGCACCTCCAGCGGATTCCCCACATGCATCGTCAACTTCCCCTGCCCCGATCCCCCTGTGCTCCCCGCCGCACCTGCCGCCCCGCTCCCCGCCGCGCTCCCTTCCGCCCCTTTCGACGCCGTCGATTCCACCGCCCCCTCCACCCCCATCACCCCGTTCGGAATCGCCGCAATCTTGTCCAGCACCTCCCGCTCCCCCGCCGTAAACAGCGCCTCCCCCGCAATCGCCGGCCCACCCTCCGGCGTCACCAGTTGCACCACCGCCGCATGCAGCCCGCCCCCGCCCTCCCCGTCAAACCGCAGCACCGTGAAATGCCGCGGCATGATCGACGTGTCCTGCGCCACCCGCGCCCCCGTCGGCCCCAGCTCCACATACCGAATCCCGTCCCGCGTCGGCTCCAACGCATACCCGCTCCCCTCCGCCGCCGACGCATACACCCCCACCACCCGCGGCCCCGCGTCCGCCGCCCCTTCCCCCTCCACGCTCACAATCGGCCGCTCGTTGAACCGCACCAGAAGCCGATGCACCTGCTCCCACCCGCTCCCCCGCTCCTTCCACAACGCCCGGTGCAGCAACACCACCACGTACCGCGGCGCAGGCCGCTCCCCCTGCCCCTCCGCCGCCGCTCCTTCAAACGTCCGGTTCAACTCCCCCCGCAGCCACCCCATCTGCTGCTCCCCCAGCGCATGCGCCCCGAACGGATCCAGGTTCTCCTCCGAATCCAGCACGATCACATGCACCTCCCCCACATCCACCGCGTAATACCGCGGCCCCATCAGCTTCTCATACAACCCCTCAAACCGCCGATCCCCCGCATCCCGCGTCCCCGGCACCACGTCCGTCTCCCCCACGCACGGAAACCACGGCATCTTCAACGCCCCCAATGCCCCCTTCACCCCTTCCACCTCCTCCCGATACCGCTGCTCGCTCCGCGTCTCCCCCGGCACCAGGTTCCCCACCGTAAACACCGCCGAAGGCCCCAGCAAATTGATCTCCTTCACCGCCTCCGCCACGTACCGCCCGCTCGACGCATTCCCCGGCGCCACCGACCCCACAATCGCAATCCGCACCCCTCCGCGCACCTCCACCCGCTCCGGCAAATGCACCGCCCCCTCCGCCGCCCCGCTCTCCCCGCGCACCCCAACCCCCAACCCCATCACACCCGCCGCAAGCACCGCCGCCCGCACGCCCTTCACAATGTTCTCTTTCGCCCTCACGCCAAAACCCCTGTTTAGCCGCCGATCGAAGATCGACGCGTTAACCCTCGCGCACACACTATGGCCAACCCTGCCCTATCCTATCGCCGCCCCCGCCCTTCTGCATGCCGCATCCCCCGCGCAAAAAAACAGGCGGGCACACCCAAAGATGTGCCCGCCCGAAAATCCAAGCCGCTCAGGGCCGCTCAAGATCAGTGCTGTTCCTGCAGGTAGAACAACGTCTCTTCCACCGGCGAATACATCGTCTTGTTCTTCACGTACGAATAGCCGTTCGAATTCCCCGAACGATTCGGATTCAGCGTGTACGGCGTCGTCGGATACTTCGACACGTGCCCGTCGAAAAACGCAAAGTTCGTGTACCCGTCGATCCCGCTGTTCAGCGAGTCGCCATGCCGGCCGGCAAGCCGCTCCGCCTTCGAACTGCCCTGGCCCCCGTCCGACGGCGTGTTCTGGTTGTCAAACTGGTCGTAGTTCCCTTCCACCACCATCACAAACGCGCTCGGCTGCTTGATCATGTTGATCGTGCGATTGTAATTGGGATCAATGAAACCGTTCGCGTTGTTGTAATACACAAACGGCGTCGCCCCGCCCGAGCTCGTCCCCTGGGACGAACCCAGCGTGTTCCCGCTGCTGATGTTGTGCATCGTGATTTCGTACCACGTGTAAATGTCCACGTCCCCCACCGTGTTCGAACCGCCGTTGCTCCCCGTCGAGTGCTTGGCGTACATCTTGTTCACCATCGACCGCGGCGTCGATGGCGTGGCGTTCGCCTGCTGCAGGATCCCGTCCGGACAGTAAAACACCCCGCGCGGAATCGCGTTCGGACCGCCGCCCGGGCTCACATTGTTCGCACTGGGCAGATACCCCTGCTTCGCCATTTCCGTCGCCCAGTAAAAACCGTTGTCGTACCCCCCGAGCCCCGCCTTCACCAGCCCCATGATCATGTGCTGATTGTTCTGATCGACGTACATCAAATGCGCCGTCGCAATCTGCTTCATGTTCGCCGCGCACTTCGCTGTGTTCGCCTGCTCACGCGCTTTCCCCAGCGACGGCAGCAAAATCGCAATCAACACCGCGATGATCGCCACCACCACCAGCAACTCGATCAGTGTAAAACCCTGCCGGCGAACACCGGCCGCCTTCAATCGTTGACCAACCATGAAAACTCCTCAATCCTCAAAATGAAAACCAAACACACCTTTTGCGTCACCCAACGCAGGCAACAATGCAACCACCGGCGATCCAGAGAAATTCCGAAACGCCTTCACAACTGCGGCTGAGATTCAGGGACGGTTTGGATGGATGGACCGGGAAGGTGCACGCAGCCCGGGGATGTGGGAGTAAACCATCTGCCTGACCAACGCCACGAGCGTAACCCGCTGGCCCCGCAATGAGACAGGTTCGGTCCAGTTGGTTAGCCCGCTGATCATATCCTTTTTGACAACCCATTGTCAAAAAGTTTCAACACCCCCAAATAGAAATCGCAACGCCGTAAAAATCCAGCACTTGCGCTACAAACCCGCAGTCGCGCACCCACCCTACCGCCGGCTCACCGCCAACCCGCCTCGCCCCACCGGCCGCCCCAGCACCGGCATCCCCCCTGCCCCCCACTCAAACCGCTGCGCATAAATCTCCCGGTTCCGCCCGCCCTGCCCCGGCTCCCGCACCCCGTGGTACACAAACCACCACGCCTCCTCCCCCTTCCCGCCACCCGCCTCCGCCTCCGCCCCCTTCACAAAACAATTATGCCCGACCCCGAACACCTCGTCCGACTTCGCAAACACCGGCCCCGCGCTCTTCTCCCACGCCCCCGCCTCCATCAGCCGATCCACATCGCACGTCAGCACCCCCACGCAGTAATCATCGCTCCAGAACCCGTTCGCCGAGTACGCCACCACCACCTTCCCCCCACGCACCACCGGCGCCGGCCCTTCATTCACATAGCACGGCCATGGTCCGCTCCGCCGCTCCCACGCCTGGTCCGGCGAACTGATGCACACCCGCTCCCCCACGATCGTCCACGGATTGCTCATCCGCGCGATGTACAAATGCTGCATCCCGTTCCGCGACCCCGCCCACCCGCTCCACACAAAATACAACCCCGTCCCACCCGCATGCCCCCCCCGAGGCACCTGGATCACCGCCCCGTCAATCGCCCACCGGTCCGTCGCATCCGCGATCTTCCCCCGAAACACGTACGGCCCCCGCGCATCCGCCCCCACGCTCTCCAGCACATACATCCGGTGATTCTCGTTCCGCCCGTCGTCCGCCGCAAAATAGATGTACCACCGCCCCCCAATCCACTCCAGCTCCGGCGCCCACACGTTCCGGCTCACCGGCCCCCGCGACGGCGCCCGCCACACGCACACCTTCTCCGCACCCCCCGCACCCCCGGCCCCCTCCCCAAACCCCGCCATACGTCCGCTCGTGTACACGTAAATCGCCGCCCCTCGCGCCGTATTCTCGCTCTGCACCAGGTGATACTGCCCCTCCCGATACACAATCGACGGATCCTGCCCCGCCATCAGCGGATTCTCAACCGCCCCCTCCCCCGCAAAGGGCAACGTCATCCGCCCGCTCGCCCCCATCGCCATCGCCAACCCCACCGCCCCCGCCACTGCCGCTGCGCGCTTCATCCCTGTATTCCTGTCGTACAACCACCCGGCCGCCAGCGCATCCATGCACCGCTCAACCGTGCCGACAGTTCCTAACGCGTACCTCAGCCCAGGAGTTCCCTCCTATCAGTGCCGACCCCGAAGCATGTCCCCGGACGCCATCCCCCCGACCCCAGTCCCTAAACCCCCCACAACGCCCGCGCAAAAAAAAGCCGCAGGACACCATCCCACGGCTCTCAAATCTGCATCCCCCTCCCCCCTCACTTCACCACCTTGTAATCCGCCAACACCATCGTCGACGTCGCTTTCATCGGCTCCTGGATGTCCGATACCGTCTTCACCATCCCCCCCGGCACCTCCTCCGCCTGCCACACCTTCACATGCGCCGTCATCGGCCGCGGCTCCGTCGCCACCACCGTCATCTCCCGCGTCGTCGCATCCACGCTCTTCCCGTTCACCTCCACCTTTTCCTTCCCCTCCTTCATGTCCTTCACCTCCCCCTTCACGTTCGGCGGAACCCCCATCTTCTCTTTATCGATCTTCGCCGGCACCTGCTGCTGCCGCGGCGGCATCGTGTGCGTCTGACCCATCACCACCGTCTCCGATGATACCTCCAGCACCACCGCCTCCGGTTTCACCTCCACCAGCTTCTCCGTGATCGTCATCTGCGGCGACGGCATCGCCATCGGCATCGCCATCTCCATGCTCTGCTTGTACGTCACCGTCGTCCCCGGCTTGTACTTCGCCCATGACGTGTACGCCGGATTATCCACCTGCTCCGCATGCACTGCCCCCGCAAACCCCGCCACACACGCCGCAATCGACAGACAACGCACCGGTAGCCGCATAATCAGTTCCTTGTTTGTAAAAGTAATCCTCTTCCCGAAAGAGTTGCTCGGCCCGCGCCGATCCTCCCACTATAGGCGACATTCCCCCCCGCGTCACCGCAATAAATCGCACCCATGAAAGCAGGCCGCCCGACGCCCTTACCAGCGCGTCGGACGGCCCGTACGACATTCACATCCCCGCAAACCCCCCGCCTAGTTCACCGCCCCCGACCCCTCAAGCCGCAGCAATTCCCCGCAATTGATGATCCGGTCAATATCCAGCAGCATCTTCACCGTCTTCCCGATCTTCCCCATCCCCAGGATGAAATCCGATTCCTCGCTCCCCATCGTCGGCGCATCCTCAATGCTCTCCCCCGGGATGTTCAACACCTCCGACACCCGATCCACAATAATTCCCGTCGAACACTTCCGCCCCTGGTTCTCCACCTCCACCACAATAATGCACGTCTGCTCCGTCCGATCCGTCGGCGCCATCCCGAACTTCGCCCGCAGATCCACCACCCCGATCACCTGCCCGCGCAAATTGATCACCCCCTTCATGTACGCCGGAGTCTGCGGCACCGCCGTGATCTCCATGCACCCGATGATCTCCCGCACCTTCAAAATCCCGATCCCGAACTCCTCGCTCCCCAGCGCAAACGTCAGGTACTTCCCGCCCCGATTCACCGTCTGAATGCCCGCCGCTTCCGGAACCGCGATGTTCCTCATGAAATGCTCCGTAGTTAAAAAAAAAGGAGAGAAGCGCGTCCCCGCGCTTCTCTCCCGGTCTTCACAACTTACTTCCCGCTGAATTCCGCGAATGCCGCGTCATTCGGGGCGTGGTCGTCCGGCATCGGGATCGCCCGCTTTGCCGCCGCCTTCGGCAACACGCTCTTCGTGGCGCTCTTTGCCGGGGCCGCCGCGCTCGCGTGTCCCGTAAATTCCCCGGTCGTGCGCCGCCCGTTCACCAGCACCGTGAGGTCGCTCACGATGCGCTTCACTTCGTTCGCCTGGCTCGAAAGCTCCTCCGCCGCCGCCGCGGATTCCTCCGCCGCCGCCGCGTTCGCCTGGACCACCTTGTCCATCTGCGAAACCGCCGTGTTCACCTGCGTGATCCCCTGCGTCTGCTCCGTCGATGCGCTGGCAATCTCGCCCACCAGCGCCCCAGACTTCGCCGCCGACGTCGTGATCGCCTGCAGCACCGATGCCACGTCGCTCGAGATCGTCACGCCCGACTTCGCGTTGTTCACCGACTGCTCGATCAGGTGCGCCGTGTTCTTCGCCGCTTCCGCGGACCGCATCGCAAGATTCCGCACTTCCTCCGCGACCACCGCAAATCCCTTGCCGGCCTCCCCCGCACGCGCCGCTTCCACCGCCGCGTTCAACGCCAGCAGGTTCGTCTGGAACGCAATCTCGTCGATCACCTTCAAAATCTTCGCCGTCTCCCCGGCGCTCTTCTCAATCTCGTTGATCGCCGTCGACATCCGCGTCATCGCCTGGTTGCCCTCTTCGGCCGACTTCTGCGACTCGCCGCTCAGCGTGTTCGCCTGCTGCGCCGTCTCCGAATTCCGCCGCGCCATCGAGGAAATCTCCTCCAGCGCCGACGTCGTCTCCTCCAGGCTCGCTGCCTGCTCGCTCGCGCCCTGCGCAATCGCCTGGCTCGACGAGGAAACCTGCGTCGCCGCCGAAGCCAACTGGTCCGCGCCCGCCCCAAGCACGCCCGATATCCGCGACAAGATCCGCACCAGGCTCCGCACGATGAAGAACGCCATCCCCAGGCCCGCAATCAATGCGCCCAGCAGCCCGATGATGATCCCCGTGCGCGCACTCTGCGCCGCGCTGTTCCCCATCGTCCCGCACGTGTCCCCGTACTTCGTGTTCCAGTCCGTGACCACCTGGATCTGCTTCTCCGCCGCTTCCACCGACGGCACTACCTCCGTGAACAGCAGCTCCGTCGCTTCTTTCGTCTTGAGCTCCCGGCTCAGCGGCAGCACCTTCTCCCGCTCCTCACCCACCTTCGCCCGCAGTTCCTTGAACTGCTCGAAATTCTTCCGGTCGTCCTCCTGCGAGATCTGACCCTCGTAGGCCTTCATGTCGTCTTCCGTCTTCTGCACCGAAACCTTCAGCCTCTCTTCCACCGAGGCCGTCATCTCCTTCGTCGGCGCCAACACGTGCTCCAGCAGCAGCGACATGTTGTTCTGCATGTCCTCGTTCAACGCCCCCGACAACACCACCCCCGGCAACGCATCCGCCGTGATCCTGTCCATCTCGTGCGTAATGCGCGACACCTCGTAATACGCAAACATCCCCAGCCCTATCGTGATGGCCAGGACCCCGCAA
This sequence comes from Phycisphaerae bacterium, assembly GCA_051955985.1. Classification (GTDB taxonomy): domain Bacteria; phylum Planctomycetota; class Phycisphaerae; order WQYP01; family WQYP01; genus DATKPA01. Next base: position 47,664 of record JBQCGD010000036.1, read on the forward strand.
AACCCCATCGTAATCCGTCTTCCGATCGTGAGTGCCATGCTACCTCCAGAAAAAGCCAATGCGCCACCCCGACAGGAACACGCATTCCTTTCGTCAGGAGCGATTGGATTTACTTCCTCGAATTGATGCCCAGGATGTTGAACGGCCTGTGCAGCCGCCGACGCGCTCTCCTTCACCAGCACGCCCGCTCAACAAGGCACACAGTCACCTTGTCCAGCCACCCATTTCGATCGGACCAACTACGCAACAGCGTTATATCCAACCCCGCCCTTTTTGGGGAAAAACACGCAAAAACCCCTCCCCCAAACAGGGCCTCCGCAATCACCCCAACACAAAGAGGGAAGCACCTCCCGCCGCTCCCCTGCACGCTTCCGCAGGTCTTTCATCCCCTCCGCGCGCAAAAAGAAAAGGCCGCGACCTTGCGATCGCAGCCTCTCTTCTCTCTTCCGTCTTCAGTCTTCCGTCTACTGACTTCCGACTTCTGACTTCTGACTTCTTAAAACAAACTTACCCTTCCAAGCCCCCCTTGTACTTCTTCGCCGGCTTGTTCGGATCTTCCGGCGTCTCGCCGCCCGTGTCGGTGCCCGCGCCCCACTGGGCACGCTTCAGCGACAACCCGATCTTCCGATCGTCGATGTCCACCCGAAGAATCTTCACCTCCACCTCGTCGCCGATCTTCACCACGTCCGTCGGGTTCTCCACCTTGTCGTCCGAAAGCTCGGACACGTGCAGCAACCCTTCCAGGCCCGGCTCCAGCTCGACAAACACGCCGAAGTTCGTGATCTTCGTCACCTTGCCACGCACAATCATGCCCGGCTGGTAGTTCGTCGGAATCGCATGCAGCCACGGATCTTCCGTCATCTGCTTCAACCCGAGAGCCACCCGATTCTTCTCCTGGTCCACGCTCAGAACGACGCACTGAATCTCGTCGCCCTTCTTCAAAAGCTCGCTCGGGTGAGCAACCTTCTTCGTCCAGCTCAAATCGCTCACGTGCAGCAAGCCGTCGATCCCCTCTTCGATCTCGACAAACGCGCCGTAGTTCGTCAGGTTCCGAACCTTGCCCGTGATCACCGTGCCCGGCGGATACTTCTCGGCCAGCAGCGTCCACGGATTCGCTTCCGTCTGCTTCATGCCCAAAGAAATTTCCTGCTTCGTCTTGTTCACATCCAGCACCACCACTTCGATCTCTTCCCCAACCGAGACCATTTCCGAAGGATGATTGATGCGCTTCGTCCAGCTCATCTCGCTGATGTGCACCAAACCTTCCACGCCCTCCTCCAGCTTCACAAACGCACCGTACGACATGATGTTCGTCACGGTCCCCTTCACGCGGGTGCCCACCGGATACTTCTCCTCGGCATGCTCCCACGGCGAAGCCTGCTTCTGCTTCAACCCCAGCGCAATCTTCTCTTTTTCCTTGTCCACATTCAGCACCATCACCTCGATCTCCTGATCGAGCTTCACCATGTCGCTCGGGTGGTTGATCCGACCCCAGCTCATGTCCGTGATGTGCAAGAGGCCGTCAACTCCGCCCAAATCGACAAACGCCCCGAAGTCGGCAATGTTCTTGACCGTCCCCTTGCGCGTCTGCCCAATCGTGATCTCGTTGAACAGCTTCTGCTTCGCCTCGCCACGCTGCTTCTCGAGAAGCTTACGGCGGCTGATGACGATGTTGCGGCGTTCGAGGTCGATCTTGAGGATCTCGGCGTCGATGGTGCGCCCAATGTACTCCCCAATATCCGCCGGCCGGCGAATATCCACCTGCGACGCCGGCAGGAACACCGGCACGCCAATGTCCACCAGCAACCCACCCTTGATCTTCCGCGTAACCTTGCCGGCAACCGGATCCCCTTCCTTCTTCGAATTGATGATGTTGTTCCAACCGGTAATCCGGTCAGCCTTCCGCTTGGAGATAATGACGAGCCCATTGTCCGACTCGACCTGCTCCAGCAGCACCGTCACTTCATCCCCCACCTCCACATCCGCCTGCTCTTCCGGATCCCACTCGCGCTGCAGCGACAGGACGCCTTCCGACTTCAAGCCGATTTCAACGACGACATCATCCCCATGAATATTGACGATCTTCCCCTTCAGAATCGTCCCATTGGCAAACGACTGCCCGGTCGAATCGAGCAGCGCCCCGATTTCGTTGGAGTTAAACTGATCTTTGTATTCCGTTTCGATAGCGCCCAGGGACTGCGCTTCATCCATCCCCAACTCGCGCAACAACGCAAAATTAACCATGAACCAAAAAACCTTTCCGTCGGAAAAAACCGCCCGCTCACCGCTCACATATAGCCCCGGGCTTGCCCGAGGTCATGCCGCAAACAGAACCATCTCACCGACTCACACGACAACCTTTCCCGCCAGGCCCGGACCTCCCGAACCCGACCAAATCCACCGGCGTCATCGCAGAACCGGCGCCGCAACAGGCGAACACCCCCAAAGGGCATTTCGGTAACCTACAGCGGAAGGGAAAATTGTAGCAGAAACGCCTCTCCCACGGCAACAAACACGAATTTTTTGGCCAACCCCCCACTCTTGTGATATATACCCCTGTACGTGGGGTTTAGAATGGAGAAGGATCCGTCCGCGCGGAGAAGTCGTCCAACGCGGTTTTGCCTCGCCAACCCCAACACACAATTCGTCCGCATTGGAGTCCGCCCCCTATGTCAAAGTACCTCTGCCCCTCCTCCGCCGCATTGTTCCTAATCCTCGCAACCACCTCTTCTCTCCACGCCGCCACCGACGGCTGGCTCCAGGGCCACACCGGACTTTGGACCGAACCAACCAACTGGACGCTCGGCGCTCCCCCACTTTCGACCGACGACGTTGAATTCCTCGGCGACGGCACGACCGCGACCTACACCGTCGACTCACCGACCGGCGTACAATTGAATTCGATCTACATCAATTCGCCGAAAGCCGCCGTTTACCTCAATTCCCCTCATATCCCTCTCATCGATGTCGAGGCTGGGTATGTCGCCATCCATGGCGGACTTTCTAATACGACTCTCATGGGATTTTCCCGATATACCACCGTCGTCGGCAACATCACCAATTCATACATCTCCAATGTGACCCTCTCAGGTCTCCTCCGAATCCTCAGCGCCCCTGTCACCGGCACCCTCACCTTCAACAACGGTGAACTGCACCTCGGCAACCTTCTTTCCGGCAACGTCTCCGATGTCGCTGGCACAGTCGCTGGAAATGGCTCCATCCAGGGAACAGGCACAATCGTCTTCGACGGCCCCACCATTGGCCAAACCATCTCCTCCTATGGCTTTTCAACCATCCCGGCCGACATCACGCTCACCAACGGTTACGGTGACATGCAGCTCGGCAACGTGACGAATTCCGGCTCCATCATCGTGACCCCAGGTCATTACCTGATCGCTAACAGTGGCTTCGTCAACAACGGAACCCTGTCGCTGAATCAGGGAACGCTCCTTCTCAATGGCTGGAACACCGCCAACTCCCTCGGAAACGTTACAAACTCGGGTGGACGCGTCGTCGACAATGGCGCCCTTACCGTCCCCGGAGGAACTTTTGATATCGACGCCACCTTCGGCGCACCCCTCACGCTCACCGGCAATGTCGACGCTTCCCACATCACCGCCTCCGGTGGCTCCACCCTCACACTCGCTCCCATCATCAATACGTACAGCGGATCTCCCGCTCCCCAGCTCAATGTCACTTTCACCGCACCAAACATCACCTTCTCAGAAGACGTCTATGTCGTCCCCTCTTCCCTTCAGGGCGCTGCCAGGTTTCAGGGCGATCTCACCCTCGACAATCACACAATGACCCTCGGCTTTGGTGCCAATGTGAAGGTCGCCGGCGCCATCCTCGGCACCGGCAATATCGTCTTCAACGGCTACCCTTCCGGCGGCACCTCGCTTGTCTCTGTGATCTCCACAACCGCTTCCTCACTGACAATCGGAAGTGGCGTCACCATCGGCACAAACCCCGCCACGCCCACACTCACTGCCCAGATCGGACTCCCTAACACCGGCCTCCTCAATCAGGGAACCATCACCAGCGCCGCCGGAACCTTGTCCATCTACGGGAATTACTGGCAAAATCAGGGCCTTCTCTCCATTACCGGCGGCGTGCTGCAACTCTACGGACCTGTCCGCACCAGCGACTTGGGAAACATCTCCCACACCGGCGGTCTCCTCAGGTTTTCTGGTCTCTTTGAAAATGCCAACTCCACCTTCACCCTCACTCCTGCCGCCGGTGACTGGGTTGCTTCCAACGCGACTATCCACGGTGGAACCATCGTGAGCGCCGGCGGCTCCATCAATCTCAACAGCGGCCTGGCGCCACCTTCGATGCCGTCGCCCTCCAGGGCGATTTCTCCGCCGCCGGACTTCAGTCCTTCTCCTTCACAAACGGCCTCACTCTCTCAAACGCAACTCTCCGTATCGCCTCCGCTCTCGCCGGTGTCGGCGACAACACCATCAGCGGAAACGGAACCATCCTTCTCGCCCAAAGCACCTGGTCCGCCTCCTTCCTCTATTCCCCAGTCATTTCCAGCAACGGCACACTCACACTCGGCCCCGGCATTACCGTACGCTCACAAATCAACTCCTCAAGCTTCGGCCTCTCCTACTCCCCAATCAACCTCGTCAATCAAGGATCCATCACCGCAGGCGGAACCGGCAACGCAATCGCTCTCTTCGGCAACATCACCAACCAGGGAACCATCGCTGTCACCGGCGGCGCAAACCTCACAATCGGAACGCTCCTCAATTCCGGGCAGGTCACCGCCGACGCTACCGCCGTCACCCTCACCGGCCCCATCACAAACACCGGCAACATCTCCCTCGGAAATTCCACCCTCCTCCTCAGCTACTACGACCCCAACCAAACCCTCGGCAATTTCTCCCACACCGGCCCAACCGCCTTCGCAGGAAATATCTCCAACGTCCCCGCGCCCATCGATCTCGCCAATACCATCTTCGGCCCAGCGACCATCAACACCGGCACAACCTTCAACAACGTCACCCTCACCTCTTCGAACGGCCCCATCCTCGTCCCTGCCCTGATGACTCTCAACGGCACTCTCGCCGCCAACACCACCATCCCCGCCGGCTCCAAACTCTCCAGCACCCTCCTCTCCCTTCAGAACGCCAACGTTTCCCTCCAGTCTTCCTCCTCTCTCCCCGCTATCCTCTCCGCAACCGAAATCGCCGGTACCGGAACCATCCGACTGGACGGAAACCCCATCTTCGGCGTACAAAACATGCTCTCCTCCAACCAAAACCTCACTATTGACTCCGGCGTAAGCGTTAGAACCGGAAACGCCGGCGGGATTCTTTACGCCTACTCCCAAACTATCAACTACGGCCTCATCTCGGTCGAAACACCCGGCGCCGCGATCGCCTATGCCGGTTCCCCTAACCCTGTATTGAACAACAAAGGCCTCATCTCTATCACTGCCGGCGCCATGTTCCTGCCAGCCAACACACAAAACTCCGGCACCATCTCCCTCGCCTCCAACGGAACCCTCGTCATCCCCTCCTTCAACTCCATCAGCGGAACTTTTTCTCGCACCGGCGGAACCGTCGCCTACACGGGCAATCTCACCGGAACCGGCAATACCATCGATCTCAACAACCCCTTCTGGGGCCCAATCTCCCTCGATCGCTCCAACGTCTCCAACCTCACGCTCACCTCCTCCGCGGGCCCCGTCGCCATTGTTTATACGAAGAACCCCAGCGGCGATTTCCGCCCGGACACGCTTCTGTCGAATGTAACCTTGGGAACGGACATCGAAATTCAGCCCGGCGGAACTCTCGAGTTTGCCAACACCGTCACACTCAACAACAAGACTATCCACCTGAATGGTTCAAATCGCGCGAACGCAACCCTCATCCTCAACCTCGGAACGTTCTCCGGAAACGGAACCTTATCTTTCGATGGCGGTTCGCAATTTAATTCCATCACCAACGCCTACCAGATTCCCGCCGGCGTCACACTCCAGACCGGAACCGGCGGCGGAACCATCACCCAGGGATCAATGTTCACCCCATACTTCGCCGTTGACGGCACCATCTCCGCCCAGACCCCCGCGACCACAATCTCTCTTTCCCTTCCCACCAGCCCCCTGCTCATCCAACCCGATGGCGTCGTCCAGGCGATCAACGGCGGCAACATCGCCATCAGCGGACCAGCCGCAAATTCAGGCCTCCTGACCATCGACGCACCCGGTTCCATCACTTGCACCTCCACCTTCACAGAAAACGGCCCCGGCACGCTCGCCGGAAATGGCACCTTGAACGCATCCAAAATCGCCGGAACCTGGAACATCCCGCTCTCCGTCCATATCACAGGCACCGGAATGAATTCCGTCGCTTCCCTCTCCTTCGCCAACGCCGGCCAACTCGATATTGGTGCCGCCGATCTCCAAATCACCTCCTCAACCGGCGACCTCTCCGCCGTTTCCGCCCAAGTCGCTAGGGCATTCAACGGAGGATCTTGGGATGGTATCGGCGGGATCACCTCCTCTGCCTTGACCCCCCGCGAAGGCATCGCCGTCATGACTGGCGCCGACTACCGAGCCGCGACCCGAAAAAGCAGCCTCGACGGCGCACTCGTCCTCACCAACAACCTCCTCCTCAAAACCGCACTCCTCGGCGACGCCAACCTCGACAACCAGGTCGACCTCTCCGACCTCTCCACCGTCCTCAACAACTTCGGCCAAGCCTCCCTCTCCTGGACCCACGGCAACTTCGACTACGCCCCCACCATCGACCTCACCGACCTCTCCGACGTCCTCAACCACTTCGGCCAATCCCTCACCACCCCCACCCTCGCCCCCGACACCCCCACCCCAACCCCCGAACCAACCCCCCTCGCCCTCCTCACATTGGCCGCCCCGTTCCTCTACAAACGCCGTCGCTAACCCCTCCGCACCCCGCCAAAAACCGCCCCAAAACGTACCCAAATCGCCCCCATTCGTACCAAACCCCCCCTCGAACCCGTCCACACCTCACCCCAAACCCGCCCAAAACCCTCCCGCACCCCTCCAATCCCCCCCCAAAACCCTCCCGCAGATCGCAAAACGAGGTGCGGGCCTGACACGAGGCCGCATCAGACCCGCACACCGATTCGGGAGCACGTTTACCTATTTTCTCGCCCCTTACACCTTGGGCGGCGGCCAACGCCGCAACGTGATCGTACCATAATCGTTCACCGAGGTGAACGACAAATACAACGCCCGCCCCTCCGCCTCCCCCTCAAACTTATACACCCCATCCGCAGTCGCCCCAAAGTCCTTCTCCCCCGTAAGTTCCACCTTCCCCCCCTGTCCCGGACTCATGAACAAAATAAACGTGAAATTCCGCGGTATCACGTTCGAATACACTTCCTGCATCTCCACCCGGAACCGCCGCCCCGCCGGATCCGTCGGCAAATTCTTCGACGTCGGCTCCTCCGTGATCACCGCCCGGCAAATCCCATTAAAATAATCGTGCCCGTTCGAATACCACTTCCCCTCCCACTTCCCCGCAATCGTATCCGCCGCATCCGCCACCACCGGCGGCGACTGCTCATGCCACGCCCGATCAAACGACGATTGGCACGCCGGCAACAACGCAGCCAACATCAGCAGTGCCGAACACTTGGAGAACAAACGGGGCATTCAATTTCCTCCGCGGAAGGGGGGGCTCGGTCCATCCAAACGCTTTCACAAAAGCATAACCGCTCGCAACAGCCAGCGACAGAAGCGTTAGTTGCGCGCCGCCCCACAAAACTTCCCAAAAGTGGACCACCCCCGCCACCCCCGTCCTGCCGTCTCCCTGACAGCCTCCAAGACCGGGGGTAAGATGATGAACTTCCACAGGACGCAATTATTTCAGACCCAAGGAGCATTCGGTGGCTGATTCAGCTTTTGATGTAATCGTGATCGGGGCGGGACCTGGCGGCTACGTGTGCGCCATCCGCGCCGCCCAGCTTGGCCTCAAAGTCGCCTGCATCGACAAGGAATCCCGTTTCGGCGGCACCTGCCTCCGCATCGGCTGCATCCCCTCCAAGGCCCTCCTCGATGCCTCCGAAAAACTCTTCCTCGCCCAGCACCATTTCGCAGAAATGGGAATCCAGGTCGACAACCCCCGCGTCGACCTTAAAACCATGATGGGCCGCAAGGACAAAGTCGTCGAAACCCTCACGTCCGGCGTCTCCGCCCTCATGAAAAAGAACAAAATCGAAAAAGTCGTCGGCGCCGCCAAGTTCACCGGCACCCCCGGCAAAGTCACGGTCACCGGCCCCGACGCGGGGGGGGGCACCCGCGAACTCACCGCCAAGCACATCATCATCGCCACCGGCAGCGCCCCCGCCGAACTCCCTTTCATGAAATTCGACGGCAAACACATCATCTCCTCCGACCAGGCCCTCTCCCTCGACAAAGTCCCCACCAACATGGTCGTCATCGGCGGCGGCGCCATCGGCCTCGAAATGGGCTCCGTCTGGGCACGCCTCGGCGCCAAGGTCACCATCCTCGAAATGCTCCCCTCCCTCGTCGCCGGCAGCGACGAGGAAATGGCCCGCGGCCTCGAAAAAGTCCTCAAAAAACAGGGCCTCCACATCTACACCCAGGCCAAGGTCACCGGCACCAATAGCGACAACGGCGGACTCGCCGTCGCTTTCGAGTGGGAAGGAAAAAAGATGTCCGAACCCGCCGACGTCATCCTCGTCGCCGTCGGCCGCCGCCCCTACGCCGACAACCTCGGTCTCGACACCATCGGCGTCAAACTCGACAACCGCAAACGCATCGAAGTCGATACCCATTACCGCACGAATGTCGCCGGGGTCTACGCCATCGGCGACGTCATCGCTGGCCCCATGCTCGCCCACAAAGCCGAAGATGAAGGCGTCGCCTGTGCCGAACTCATCGCCGGCAAGGCGGGTCACGTGAACTACAACGTCATCCCCGGCGTCGTCTACACGGCCCCCGAACTCGCCTGGGTCGGCAAAACCGAGGAACAGCTCAAAACCGAGGGAATTCCCTACAACGTGGGCAAGTTCAACTTCCGCGTCAACGGCCGCGCCCTGGCCATGGATGAAACCGACGGCTTCGCGAAAGTGATCGCCCACGCCCAGACCGATCGGATCCTCGGCGTCCACATCCTCGGCGCCCAGGCTTCCTCGATGATTGCCGAAGGGGCCGCCGTGATGGAATTCGCCGGCAGCGCCGAAGACCTTGGCCGCACCTGCCACGCGCATCCCACGCTGCCCGAAGCGGTAAAGGAAGCCGCGCTCGCCGCCCTCAAACGCGCCATCCATTCCTGAAGCCTGCAGGGGCATCGGCCGGAGGTGTCGGCAAGCGGTCTGCAGTTCGATGCCAAGCTGAGCTGACGCAGCCGCTTTTTCGAATTTTGGGCGCATGCTCCAGCCACGACGCGCGGTAAAATGGCGCGCGTGGGGAAAAATCACGAGGTGGCCCATGGGGTTCTTCAACACCCTCCGCGAACGCCTGTCGGATGCCGTCCTGCATCGCCCGGTTGTCTGCCACGACCCTGTGCTGGGGGAACTCGAAGAGGTCGGGGGCGGACTGTGGCAAACCACCCAACCCGTCCTGCTCCGCGATGAACTCGAACCGGTCAGTGTCACCGTCGAGGGAGATCTCCTCCTGGATCACGTGGCCGGAAACTGGGGCCGCGAAGTCTTCCTGGAACTCCGACGACGCTATCTGATGCTTCAAGAGTCGATTGCGCCAATGCTTTGCAACGCCTCCATCCGCGTCAGTGCGCCGCACCTCTGGGACCATGCCGTTCTCGTCGGCATCGAAATCTGGCGCACCCCGGGCACCGGCGAACCGGCGATAGCGCTCGAATACCAGGTCAGCGACGAACCCGAATACGTCTACGTCGTCCGCGTCGAGGGCTGGAAAGCCGTCGACGTGACCATCACCGGCTGAAAAGGCGCATGCCCGTGCGCCAAAGTGCAGAAAATAGAACGGAATCGCAGAAAAACATTGCGTTCTCCCCATCGAGAGGTATAGTCGCTCTCCCCTCTTCAAGGATGAAAGCAGTCAGCAAACGGAATTGCCTCCGGGTGGTCTTGTTACAAATGAGCGTCCCGTGGCGTGGGACGAATCGCCGGGCCGATGCTTCAGGCAGGAGTGTCGGCCCGGTTTATTTTTGCGGCGGCATCAGTGCTGCCCACAACCGACCCAACGCTGCATGATTCACGGCGTGGGCCTCTGCGGCTGCGGTTTTGTCCAGACGCGGATGGTCAAACCGCGCCGCCGCCCGCTGCAGCCGCCGTGCATAAGACTCCGGCGAATACGCCCCGCAGACATCGATGCCTGCCACGTTCCCCCGCGGCAATTCCCCCAGCGCCCACGCAATCTCCTCCGGCGAGAAGAGTCCATTTTCCCAGTTCGTCACGGCAGAGTCTCGCGTGAGGGCATCAAGGTCCAGCGTGATGTAGATCGGCCGGCTTTGCAGTGTGCGGGCGAATTGCGAAAAGCGGTTGCGCCAGGTCTCCCGCGTCATGCAGTTGAACATCCGGGCGACGGCCGGCGATTGGCGTTCGGCCCACGCGTGCACGGCGAGTTTGCCGCTCGCCAGCGCCTTTCGATTGCGAAACAGCCGCGAGGGAAAGCCAAGCTCGAAATTGCCGCAGCCCCAGATCGACGCATTGGCCAACTCCGGGAATTCGAGCGCCCGGTTGATCCATCCGCCGCACGCCCAGCGGGGCGGGCGTACGTCCCAGTCAGGGTGATTGTCGAACGAAAGCAGCACGAGGTCTTTGGGCTGCGTGATGCGGATGGTGCGTCGCAGGAACCACGCCGCCAAATAGTGGAAATCACCGGAGCCATAGAGAATCAGCCGGTCGTTATCGTTCAACCCCTCGCCGAGGGTGTCGATCGATCGCTGAATGATTTTTTCGGGCGCCATGTATCGCAGGTGCGGACCGAGCGGCCGGGCATCGATCGTGCGGATGGACGCGTCCGGCAGCCGGGCCGGATCCCACGCGTCGTCGAAATTGATGTGGACAGCCTTCATGCGTTGGCACAGAGTACACGGATTTCCGGGGATTACGAGCATTTCAATGCCACCGCATTGACCATCGCTCCGGTTGTGCGTGTAATTTCGTGGAAAGTGCGTTAGGAGAAGGTCCATGAGACGGCGCGTTCTGCCCGGGGTATTGCTTATTGGAGCGACTTGTTGCGTCGGTGCTGCAGCGGAACCGGCAGTCGAGGTGCGACTTCACCGTCCCATGCGGGTCGGCGAACAGTATGCCCTCGATTTTCAGGAACATGATGTCACGCGTCGTGAGGCCGACAATGGAACGGATGTCGTTATCCAAGACGACATGGCACGGCTGAAGGGACGCATGGACGTGGAGGGTGTGGACCGCATAGGCCGGGAGACGGTGTTCAGGCTGACAATTGAAGAACTTCGCGCCGGCGATTCGAAGGCCGATCACGCGCTGGAGAATGTGCCGCACGTCGTCCGCGTGATGAACTCCGGCGGCAAGGTGGCCTTGCACGCACTCGATGGCGAACTCTCGGAGCGTGCCGAGCAAGCGCTCCGGATGCTCTTTCAACCGCGACCCGCGGGGTATTTTTCGACAGACGATGATGCTTTCGGCGGGGGCGTGAAGCGGCACGTCGGCGAGACGTGGCCGGTGAATGCGAATTCCCTCGCGGATACCTGGAAGCTCCAGGATCTGCTGGTCGATCCCAAAGACATCACCGGCACTTGCTGCCTTGTTGCGACCAAACCGTTCGGCAACGCGCCAGGGATTGAGGCCACGGCCAAGGTGGAGGTGAGCAAGGCGCGCACGCCGCGGCAGCCGCAGATTCGGGGCGCCTCCATGTCGCTCAATTATTGGGGCGTGTTCCCCGTCGGCATGCAAGACAGTTGGCAAACGAAGATGACATCGTTGAGCCGGCTGACGGTGATGAAAGATGGCGCGACGCAACATTTGGAGTACGAGCGCGAGCGGGATGCAAGCCAGAAATTGATCAAGCAAGGAGACAACGGTGGCCATTGAACTGGTGCGGGCAACACCGGAGCGTGCGGACGAACTCTCACGCCTCTTCTTTGAAGCATTTCGCACGCTGCACGAGCGCCACCGCGTCCCGCTGGATATCGCCAGTCTCGAGGTGGCATCGCATGGGATGGACATGTTCCTCTCGCGGCCGGACATGTACGGCGTCATGGCCCTCGACGGCGGTAAAGTCGTCGGCCACAACTTCCTGCAGCTCTCCGACGAGGTCGCCGGCGTTGGGCCCGTCTGCGTCGACCCGGCGTGCCAAAGCAGGGGGGTGGGAAAGATGTTGATGCAGCACGTCACCGAGTGGGCGTTGAAAAATCACGGCCCCATGGTGCGGCTCCTGCAGGAATCGGTGAACACCACGTCGCTGAGGCTCTATGCATCGCTCGGATACGCCGTGCGCGAGCCGGTGCTCAAGATGGTGCTGAAGCCCGCGCCGGCCGCCGATGCGAGCGTGCGGCCGCTGACGATGGACGATCTCGCCGCGTGCGATGTCCTCTGCCGCCAGGTCTACCGCATCTCGCGCCGGAACGAACTTGCCAGAATGATCCAGCACGGCAGCGCCGTCGGCCTGATTCCGCACGGCCGCTTCCGCGATGGCCAGGTGGCCGCGTACGTCATTCCCGGTTTCTTCGGCTACGGCGTGGCGGTTGCGGAAGAAGATCTCCTGGCCACCGCCGAGCAGGCCGCGCGGGTCAGCCCACCCCCGATGCACATCATGCTTGTGCCCGTCCGGAACACCCAGCTTTTCAACGGCGCACTCCGGCGCGGCTGGCGCTCGGAAAAGCTCCTGAACTTGATGACCGTCGGCCCGTACGAAGAACCCCAGAGCGCCTGGGCCCCCTCCATCGGGTTTTGACGCCCCACGCGCCTTCCCCTCCCGCACCCTCCTAAAATGGGTTATCTTTCCGGACTGATTTCACTCGATGAGCAGGAGCGTGCGGCGGGTGCCGACGTTTTTTTTAACAGCAGCAGAACATTCCGGCGATGCGCTGGGCGCATCGCTGATTCACGCGCTTCGGAAACGCTTCCCGGACGCCCGCTTCGTCGGGGTAGGGGGGGAACGCATGGCGGCCGCGGGGTGCCGGTTGATTGCCAATCCCGTCGGCCGGTCGGCGATGCTCATCGGCGCCCTTTTCACCGAGAGTCGCTACTGGTGGGAGCGCCTGAAGGAGATCCGCGCCGAGTTGCGCGCGGTGAAGCCGGACGTCGTGGTTCCGATTGATTCCTCCGCCATCAACCTGCGCATCGCCGCCGTCGCCAAGGAAGAAAAGATCCCGGTCTGCTATTACGTTGCCCCGCAGGTGTGGGCCTCGCGCCCGTGGCGGGTGAAGAAAATTGCGCAAGTGGTCGACACGCTCTGCTGCGTCCTGCCGTTCGAAGAAAAATATTTCCAGGAGCGTGGCGTCGGCGGCGTTTACGTCGGACACCCGATGTTTGATGTGCCGGCGGAGGTCCCGGAAAACGACCCGGCCCGTCTGGATCCGCCATTGCCCGGCCGCAATGGCGAACCGGGGGGCATGAAGGTCGCCATCTTTCCGGGCAGCCGCAAGGCCGAGATCGACCGCCACATGCCGCCGATGCTCCGCATCATGGCGGAGATCCGGGGCAAATTTCCCAAGGTTCAGTTTGTGGCGGCGGCGCCTTCGGAAGAGCGCGCCTGGCAAATCCGCCATCATTTGCGCTCCAACAACACCCCGGTGGACATCCGCGTGGGCAGTTCCGACGCCATCATCCGCTGGGCCGACCTCGTCCTCTCCAAGAGCGGCACCGCCACGCTGCAAATCGCCCGCCACCACAAGCCGATGGTGGTGATGTACGCCATCGCCTGGTGGAAGTGGCACCTGTTTGCGCGCTATGTCATCAACACGCGCTACATCGCGCTGGTCAACATCCTCGCCGGGCGCGAACTCGTGCCGGAGTACATCCCGTTCTACGGCTCGCCGCTGCCGGTGGCGCGGGAGTGCATCGAGCTGCTTTCCCGGCCGGAACTGCGCGCCTCGATGTCGCGCGAACTGGCGGACCTGGTAAAGCCGCTGGCCCCGATCAAGGCGGATCAGCTCGCCGCCGACCGGGTCGCCGCAGAGGTCGCGAAACACGTAAAATCAGCGATCGGCAATTGACACAAGATTCTGTAAAGTATCGGCTTGCGATTAAACACATACTAAATCGGTAGGAATAGTATGTATTCCCATTGACACGCGCTTCTCGGAAGATACGATGGTGCACTTCTCCGCCGGAGCCGCGGAGCTGCCCGGAGCCTCCATGACCTGTTGTTGATCAACCTGCCTCGCCTCCTCTTCCCTCCTGCCATACCCGTTCATGAAGGAGCCGCCGTGCTCTCCACATTCCGGTCCATTGTCGCGGGCCTCCTCCTCGCCGCAGGCCTGTTGATTCTTCCCCGCGTGCTCAGTGCCGCCGATATCGCCCTCTACAACGTCTCTTACGACCCCACGCGCGAACTCTACAAAGAGATCAACGCCGCCTTTCGCACCGCCTATCAGCGCGACACCGGCGACACCGTCACCATCAAGCAATCCCACGGCGGCTCGGGGAAGCAGGCACGCTCCGTCATCGACGGCGCCCCCGCCGATGTCGTCACCCTCGCCCTCGCCGCCGACATCGACAACATCGCCCGAAAATCCCAACTCCTCCCCGCGGACTGGCAAAGCAGACTTCCCCTCCACAGCACCCCCTACACCAGCACCATCGTGTTCCTGGTGCGCAAGGGAAATCCGAAGGGCATCCACGACTGGAACGACCTCCTCAAACCCGGCGTGCGCGTCATCGCTCCGGACCCCCGCAGTTCCGGCGGCGCGCGCTGGGCCTACCTCGCAGCGTGGGGCCAGGCGCTCAAGGCCAACAACAACGACGAATCCAAGGCCCGGGCTTACGTCGCCGAGCTGTATCACCACGTGCCGGTGCTTGATTCCGGCGCCCGCGCGGCGACCGTCACTTTCGCCCAGCGTGGCCAGGGGGATGTGCTTCTAAGCTGGGAGAACGAAGCCTACCTCGCGGTCAAAGAATTCGGCGCCGACAATTTCGCGATCGTCACCCCGGCTGTTTCGATCCTCGCCGAACCGCCGGTCGCCGTGGTGGAGAAAAACGCAGAAAAGGACGGTGTGACGAAGGCCGCGGAAGCCTATGTGAAATTCCTGTACACCCCCGAAGCACAGGAAATCATCGCCCGGAACTTCTACCGCCCGCGCGACACCGACGTCGCCGCCCGTCACGAAAAGGAGTTCCCCAAGGTCGAACTTTTTACCGTCGATGACCTCTTCGGCGGCTGGTCCCGAGTGCAGGCCACCCACTTCGCCGACGGCGGCATCTTCGATCAAATCAGCCGGAAATGACCTGGAGTTTCAAAAGAGCCGCCGTGATCAACGCCTTCAAAAAACGATCCGTTCTGCCCGGATTCGGGCTCTCCATGGGGTACACCATGCTGTACCTCTCGCTGATCGTGCTCATCCCGCTCGGCGGCCTGTTCGTCAAATCCGCCTCCCTCTCGTGGGCCGACTTCCGCGAACTCGTCACCAACCCCGATCTCATCGCTTCCCTCAAGCTCACCTTCGGCGCCTCCTTCCTCGCCGCCCTTATCAACGCCTTTTTCGGCTTCATCATCGCCTGGACGCTCGTGCGCTACCCCTTCCCCGGCCACAAATTCCTGGATGCGGTCATCGACCTCCCCTTCGCTCTCCCCACGGCCGTCAGCGGCATCACCCTCGCCACGCTCTATGCCAACACCGGCTGGATGGGGCGCTGGCTCGAGCCGCTGGGAATCCAGGTCGCCTATGCCCGCCTCGGCGTTCTTGTCGCCATGATTTTCATCGGCGTCCCGTTCGTCGTCCGCACCCTGGAGCCGGCCATCCAGGACCTCGACCCCGAAGTCGAAGAAGCCGCCGCCAGCCTCGGCGCGTCCCGCAGCCAGGCGTTTTTCCGCGTGGTTCTCCCCGCGCTTCTTCCGGCCCTCATGACCGGCTTTTCGCTCGCTTTCGCCCGCGCGATCGGCGAGTACGGCTCCGTCATCTTCATCTCCGGACGCATCCGCGGAAAAACCCAGATCGCCGCCGACCTCATTCAAAATGAGCTCGAAAACGGCAACTACGCCCGCGCGACCGCCATTGGCGCGGTCATGCTCGTCGTCTCCTTCCTGCTCCTCGGCACGATCAACGCCCTGCAGTGGTGGTCCACGCGCCGTTCACGCACCGCTTAACCAGCACTCGGAGAATTCCGCCCCATGTCCGTCGCCACCGCACCATCTCCGCCCGCCATCCTCATCCTGCGCATCCACGGACGATCCGCCGGCGCGGCCTGGGTCAAGGCTGCCTGCATCGCAATCACCCTCGGCTTCATCGCCCTTTTCCTGCTCCTGCCGCTCATCGCCGTCTTTTATGAGGCCTTCCGCAAGGGATGGTCGGAATACGCCGCCGCGCTCACCGATCCCGATTCCCTCCACGCCATGAAAATGACCCTCGCCGTCGCCGCCTTCACCGTGCCGCTGAACACGATCTTCGGCATCGCCGCGGCGTGGTGCATCGCCAAGTTCTCCTTCAAAGGCAAAGCCCTCCTCACCACGCTCATCGACCTCCCCTTCGCCGTCTCCCCCGTCATCGCCGGCATGATCTTCGTCCTGATCTTCGGACGCTCCGGTCTCCTCGGCACTTGGCTCGATCAACACAACATCCGCATCCTCTTCGCCCTCCCCGGCATGGTGCTCGCCACCACCTTCGTCACCTTCCCCTTCGTCGCGCGCGAACTCATTCCGCTGATGCAGGAGCAAGGCTCCCAGGAAGAACAGGCCGCCATCTCCCTGGGCGCCGGCGGCCTGCAGACGTTCTGGCAAATCACCCTGCCGAACATCAAGTGGGGCCTCCTCTACGGCGTGATTCTCTGCAACGCCCGCGCAATGGGAGAATTCGGCGCCGTCAACGTCGTCACGGAAAACTCCACCGATACCAACACCGTCCCCCTCCAGATTCAAAACCTCTACGACGGCTTTCACATCCCGGGCGCGTTCGCGCTCTCCACCGTGCTGGCGCTTCTTGGGCTGCTCACGCTCGTCGCCAAGACGTTGCTCGAATGGAAAATCCGCCGCGATGTCGCCGCCGCTCAGCGCGAAACTGCATCCTGACGCATCCGCGCTCCCGCTGATCCCCCGATCGCAATTCTACGGACTTGATGCGTAATTCCCCGGATTGGCGCAAAAATGAAGCCGGTGATCGCGTGGGAGACGATCACCGGCATTCGTGGGGGAGAAGGAAGGAACTTCATCAGCCGTGAGTTGTGGGGTACTCGAACGACTGACGCTTAATAATACGGCGTTAACAAAACGGGAATCCACTTTTTGTTTAAATTTTTCTGCACAATTTTTCAACTGTTGAGGTTTGTCAATACTGGACTTACATCGAGGATGTGCTTCTTCACTCGACCGACGGGTAGAGATACTCAGCGGGCTGCCGCTTGTGAAGAATTGCTCGAGCGGGTCGCACGCTCTCCCCCCGCGTCAGCCGCCGGATTTTCCTTCATATTGCCCATTTTGCATAAATGAATCAGGTCTTCCACCGCCCGGCTGAGGTGTCCGACCCCCAGCCCCGCTCGTGTGGCCCGCTCCACCAGTACCGCGGACTGGGCCAGCGCTGATCCTTCCGTTGCGTTCGATTTCACCGCCATCGCGGAATTCCCCAGTGCCGGCAGGTCCTCTGCCCGCAGTGCCTGCTCCAACGCCTGGACAAGAGACGCCCAGGGTTCCTCCGGCGACTCATCCACCACATCCCCGGCCGTCACCGGACGCCCCAGCAGCTCGCACGCCCGCGCCACCAGCCGCTCCGGCTCAAACGGCTTGGGCATGTAGGCATCGCATCCCTCGGCAAGGCAGCGCTCCCGGTCTCCCGGCATCGTGTGGGCGGTCAGCGCCATGATCTTCCCCCTATACCCCCGTTCGCGCAGCCGCCGCGTCGCCGCATAACCGTCCATCTCCGGCATCTGCATGTCCATGAGGATCAGGTCGAACGCCTGCCCCTCGCGCGCCGCGTCCAGCGCCAGCCCCACCGCATACCGCCCGTTGTCAGCCCCGGTAATCTTCGCCCCCGCACGCCTCAGCAGCAGCGCGATCAAATACTGGTTGTCCGGACCGTCTTCCGCAATCAGGATGCGCGTCCCTGCCAGCAGCGGCTCTGTCGGGGCTTCCCGGATCAGCGCTGCGTGCTGCGCAAAGGCCGTATCCCCTTCCGCGGGATCCACGATCAGCTCGACACCCTGCAGCGGCCCCGGATCAATCGTCGCCGTGAAGGTCGTTCCCGCTCCGGAAATCGAATCCACCACAATGCCGCCGCCCATCGCTTCCGCCAGCCTTTTGCTGATGGAAAGCCCCAGGCCGGTCCCGCCAAACCGCCGCGTCGTTGTCGCTTCTGCCTGCGTGAACGGCCGGAACAATGAGGCAATCTGTTCCTGCGTCATCCCGATGCCCGTATCCACCACCTGGAACTGCAACTGCGGCTTGTCGAGCGAATTGGAGTTCAGGAGCCGCACCAGCAGCCGCACCGATCCCGAATGCGTGAATTTCAGCGCGTTGCCCACCAGGTTCATCAGCACCTGCCGCAGCCGCGTCGGATCAGTCGTAATGGTTTTCGGGATCGGTCCGATGTACTTCACCTGGAATGCGATCCGCTTTTCCACGGCCCGCAGGCGCATCACCGCCGCCACTTCGCTTATGATCTGCAATGGCGAACAGGCAATGCGCTCCGTCTCCAGCTTGCCCGCCTCGATTTTCGAAAGATCGAGCACATCGTTCACCAGGTCCACCAGGTGTTCCGCGTTTCGCCGGATGGTGCGCAGCGATTTCCGCCGCTCATGCAGCGAAAGCTCTCCCCCGCATTCTCCCTCCTCTTCCAGCAGATCAATGTGCCCGAGGATCGCCGTCATCGGCGTGCGGAGTTCATGCGACATGCTCGCCACGAACGCCGACTTGGCCCGGCTTGCGGCTTCCGCCGATTGCTGCGCCTTCTCCGATGCAAGCTTCGCCGCGTGCAATTCCGTGAGATCCATCCCGGACAGGACCAGGTGCCCCGCGGTTCCGCCCGCTTCATTCATCACCGTTGCCTTCCAGGCGATGTGGCGAACGCGCTTGTCCGGCGCAAGCAGACCCAACGGCGGCATCGCCATCGGATCCCCGGTTTGCCACTCTTTTTCACAAAACGCCCGGATGTCCGCCGCCTGCTCCGCCGGAACGATCGGCAGCTCCCACAGAAGCTTCCCGCACGCCTCCGCAGCGGCAACGCCCGTGAGCGCCTCGCACGCCGCGTTGAACCGCACGATCCGGCCCCCCGCTTCCAGCACCATCAACAGGCATCCGACCCCCTCCAGCACGCGCGCAGAAAACGCCGCCTCCCTCCCCGTCATCTTTTCTTCCGGATTCGTTCCGTCATTCACCTGCACACCGCCACGCTCGCTGTCCATTGGCAGATCGATTCGCCCCGGCACGTACTTCCGCCGGAACCGCTGCGGCGGGATTATCCGACCGCCACGGCCCGCTCGATTGCCTCCGGCATCGGCTGCGCGGAACGCATGTTGATCGTCGTCGTCCGCAGATCACGCATCGCTTCGTTCAACCGCAGCAGCAGTGGCAGACGTCCCTGCACCCCCACCTTCCGGTAAATCGACTTGATGTGCGAGTGCAGCGTGTGCGGCGAAAGATTCAACTGGTCCGCCAGCTGCTTCTCGCCCTGGTCCGAATTCAGACCACGCAGCACCACCCACTCCCGCTCCGTCAGGCGATCGAACGGACCGCCCAGCGTCTCCGGCCGGCTGATCGACGCCACCACGCACCGCAGCAGCTTCGACAACTGCCGCGCTGCCATCAGCAGCGTGTCCGTGATTCGCGCCGAAAGCCCAATCTGGTCCGCCCGCTGATGCACAATGAGGAACATGCGGTGTTGTTCGTCGATCGTCCGCACGGCGACCAGCGCCCGCGGATAGGTCGCGAGGTGATGCACCTGCAGCTCCGAGAAACCATGGTCCTTGCCCGCAATCGCCGGCCGCAGCATCAGCCCGTCCCGCGCCGTCAGCGGCCGCGTCTGTTCGTGAATTTCCAGGATGTTCTTGTGAAACGCCGCCCCCGCCTCTCCCGTCGCCACCTGGCCGGATGAAGCCAGCAGAACGATCTTCGGCTCCGTCTCACCCTGCTGACGCACCACCGCCAGCGTGATCGGTTCCAGATCCAGGACCCGGCTCAGGTACGCCGGAACCTTGCTGCACTGCTCCAGGGACTGCGTGTAATCCGCCAGCGTCGTGGCGATATCCATCAGCATTTCCACATGAGCGTTATTCCATTGCTGGTCCGAATACGGCATTGCTTGCGCCCTTCCTGAGAAATACGCTGGCCTTTTGAGGGTGATCACAATGACCCACCCGGCCAATACCCTCAAAATCGGCCGCAATTCATGAATTCTCTATAGAAACCGCTGCTTTTCCTCGAGAATTTGCACCAGATTGCAATTTGCAGCCAACGTATCCCCGCCCATTTGGGGGATGTTGCATTTTGCAATTCCCCCCGCGCCTTGCTCTCTAAGAAACCCCCCTAGATTCCCCTGGGCTTCCCTAAGAATCTCGTGAGAGCTTTTCTCTATCCATTCCGATGCCTTTTCAATCACAAAGACCGGCTGATCTCCGTGAACCGCTCGCCCCGCTTCTCGTAGTTCGGAAACTGCCCCCAGCTCGCCGACGCCGGCGACAACACCACCGCCGTGATCCCCGCCGTCTCCTGCGCCCACGCCAGCGCCAGCGGCACCGCCTTCTCCAGCGTCTCCGCGTACGCCATCCGCTCCTTCGCAAGCACCCCCCTGCTCTCCCCTGTTCGCTGCACCATCGCCTCCCCCGTCTGTCCGATCCCAATCACCCCGCCCGCCCGTTCCGCCAGCAGTTGCTCAAACGGCGACAGGTCAATGTGCTTGTCGTATCCCCCAATAATGAAAACCGCCGCCCCGGGCTCAAACGCCTTCAGCGCCGTGATCGACGCATCTGGACTCGTCGCCTTCGAATCGTTGTAAAACCGCACCACACGCTTCACCCCGCCCGCCTCGATCTCCTTCGAATGCACCAGCGCCAACCGATGCGCCAGCCCCGGAAATTCCTGGATGGCCCGCAGCGCCGCCGCCCCATCCACGCCGCCCACCCGCTCCGCCACCGCCTCCACCACCGCCACCGCCGCCGCCGCGTTCGACTGGTTGTGCTCCCCCGGAATCACCAGCGGCATCTTTCCGTGCGGCCCCCGCGTCGAATACTTCACCACTCCCCCCTTCGCAAAATGCCCCCACCGGCTCACCAACTCGTGATCATTATTCAGAATCGCGACATCCCCCTCTCCCTGGAATTTCAAAATGTTCTGCTTCGCCGCCGAATACTCCGCCATCGTGTTGTGCCGATCCAGATGGTTCGGAAACACATTCGTCACCACCGCAATGTTCGGACTCCACGCAATCCGCGGCGTCTCCTCTAGCATGAAACTCGACAACTCCAGCACCACCACATCTTGTTCCCTGATCGCCGGCAACTCCATCAGCAGCGACTTCCCGATGTTTCCCCCCAAAAACACCTTCGCCCCGCCGCCATTCCCCCCCCATAGCCCCGCCGCCAGCGCCTCATGAATCAACATCGTCGTCGTCGACTTCCCCCCCGACCCCGTCCCCCCCACCGTCAACCCCCGGCCCCGGGCCCCAAACCAATGCCTCGCCGTCGTATACGGGCCCCCCGGCGCCCACGCCGCCCCGA
>JBQCGD010000037.1:0-10033 GCA_051955985.1 Phycisphaerae bacterium
TGTTGTACCGGAGTAGAATTGTCACCCCTTAGCCGAAGTAGAAGTGTCACCCACCGAAGGCCGGGGTATACCGGCCAGGATGGAAAAACTGACAATGTCGGCAAAGGAACGTGTGCGGCTCGATGCGATGAGCCGGGTCAAGCGTAAAGAGCTTACGGTGGTCGAGGCGGCGGAGCTGATGGGCGTGTCGCTGCGGCAGGCCCGGCGGATCCGCAAGCGGTTCCGGGACGGTGGGGACCAGGGGCTGGTTCATAGGTTGCGGGGAAGTGTGAGCAATCACCGCTTTCCCGAAGCGCTCCGGGACAAGATCGTCCGGCGGCATCAGGCACGCTATCGCGATTTTGGCCCGACCTTCGCCTGCGAGAAGCTGGCGGAAGAAGGGCTGGTTCTCAGCCCCGACACGCTGGTGGCGATACTCAAGGAGCGGCAGTTGTATGCGCCAATGCGTCGGCGGGCGAAGCATCGCAAACGCCGGGAACGCCGGAAGAACTTCGGGTCGATGATCCAGGTCGACGGTTCGCATCACGACTGGTTTGAGGGACGCAGGAGCAAGTGCGTGCTGATGGTGGCGGTGGACGATGCCACGGGCCAGACGCTCGCAAGGTTTTATGAGGCGGAGACCACGGAGGCGGCTTTCGAGTTCTTTGGCCGGTGGGTCAAGGCACAAGGGGTTCCGCGCAGCGTGTACGTGGATCGGCACGGGATTTACCGGGATGAGGATCATCCGGAGAAGCCCACACAGTTTGGCCGGGCGATGAAGGAATTGAACGTGGAACTGATACCGGCGAGAAGTCCGCAGGCCAAGGGACGCGTGGAAAGAAAGCACCGGGTGTTCCAGGATCGCCTGGTGAAGGAACTCCGGCTGCGCAGCATCTCGGATATCGAACAGGGCGATGCGCTTTTGGAGAAGGTGCTCTTGCCGGAATTCAACAGACGCTACGCGGTAAAACCCGAGCGGGAATCGGACCTGCACCGGGAGGCGCCTGGGGGAATCGAGGAGATTTTGTGCGTGCGGGAAGAGCGCGTGGTGGGTCAGGACTGGTGTGTCCGGTGGAAGAACCGCTGGCTGCAGATCGAGCCGCAGACCGGCGCGGCAGGCTTGGCCGGCAGAAAAGTGATGGTCAAACAGCTTGGCACGGGCAAGCTGCTGGTGGAACGTGAAGGCAGGAAATTGGCGTTTAAGGAACTGGCGAACCGTCCCACGAAGTTGCTGGCGGCAAAGGCCCCAGTGCCACAAATGAACAATCGCCGCTGGCGACCGGGCCCCGATCACCCCTACAACCGCGAGGCCCGGGCGATTCAAGCGTCGCGTGCCAGGGCCGCCGCCCCCCCCCGCGGCGGCCCTGGCACGCGTGAGTCACCTCTAACCGGGTGACAATTCTACTTCGGTTATGAGGGTGACATTTCTACTTCTTTACAACAGAACCCCGGGAAGATGCTTGGCATCACGACGGCTTATGAATCGAGTCATCCGAAACATAAGAACCTGTCGCGATCGGACTCAGCGATTGCGCCTCATTTGGCGCTCCCAGGGCATACGGACTGCTCGATCGCGGTGCCGCCCAGCGCACCGCGTTGGCCAGCACCAGCCGCACTTCCTTCTGGTAATACGTCGGAAACGCTTCATGTCCCGGCCGAAAATACACCACCTTCCCCTTCCCCCGCGTCCACGTGCAGCATGAGCGGAACACGTTCCCCCCCTCGAACCACGAAATCATCACCAGTTCCTCTGGCGTCGGAATATCGAAAAACTCCCCGTACATCTCTTCGTGCGGAATGTCAAAATGATCCCCCAATCCATCGGCAATTTCATGCATCGGGCTCACCACCCACAGCCGTTCCCGTTCGCCTGAATCGCGCCACTTCAGCCCGCATCCCGTTCCCAGCAGGTTGCGGAACGGTTTTGAATAATGCGCCGAATGCAGAAACACAATGCCCATCCCCTCCAGAACCCGCTGCTGCACCTTCGCCGCGATCTCTTCCCGCACCTCGCTGTGCGCCATGTGCCCCCACCACGTCATCACATCCGTGTTGTTCAGCACTTCATCGCTCAACCCATGATCCGGCGCATCCAGGACCGAGGTTTTCACTTCCACCTCGTCGCCCAGATGCTCTTTGATCGCAGAAGCCATTACGTTGTGCATGCCATCCGGATAGATCTTCCGGATAGATTCGTGTTTCACCTCATGCCGAAACTCGTGCCACACCGTCACACGGATCGGTCGTATCGCCGCAACTGCCATCTGCTGACTCCTTCAGTCCATCGGACTCACGTGCGAATCAATGTCTGATGCCGCGCGGGCCCGATCGAGATAATCCGGATCGGCACCCCAATATGCTGCTCCAGCCGCGACACATAGTCGCGCGTCGCCGCCGGCAACTGCGCGAAACTTGTGACAAGATCCAGCGGCTCATGCCACCCCTTGACCGTCTCATACACCGGCTCCGCACGCTGCAACTCCAGTGCGTCCGACGGGAACCACTCGACCGTTCGCCCGTCGATCTTGTACGCCGTACAGATCTGCAACTCGTCGAAGGTCGACAATACATCCAGCAACATCAATGCCACACAGCTTGCGCCCGAAATCGCAATCGAGTACCGCAGCGCCACCGTGTCAATCCATCCGCATCGACGCGGACGCCCCGTCGTTGTTCCATACTCATGCCCGCGCTCCCGGATCTTGTCCCCCGTGGGATTGTTCAACTCCGTCGGGAACGGCCCGCCGCCGACACGCGTCGAATACGCCTTCACAATTCCCAAGGTCGTGTTCACCGCCCGCGCGGGGAGCCCCGTTCCCACCGAGAGCCCCGTTCCGCAGTTCGACGAGGTGACGTATGGCACCGTCCCGTGATCCACATCCAGCAGCACCGCGTTCGCCCCCTCGAACAGCATCCGCTTCCCCTCCTTCAACGCCCCATGCAGCAAGCGCGTCGTATCGGTCACGAACGGCTTCAACTGCTCGCCGCACGCGCGGTACTGCTCAAACATCGGTTTCCAGCCGAGGGCGTCCGCGCCATACAGGGCTTTCAGAATCGCATTCTTCTCCGGCACAATCCGCTGCAGCTTTTCAGACAGCCGCGCGTCGTCCAGCAGGTCCGCCAGCCGGATTGCCGTCGAGCGGTTCGCCTTGTCCGCGTAACACGGCCCGATGCCGCGGCCGGTGGTCCCGATCTTCCCGCCCGCCGCTTTAGCCTCCGCCAGCTGGTCCTGCAGTTTGTGGTACGGGAAGACCACGTTCGCATTTGCCGACAGCTTCAGGTTGTTTTCGATTCGCACGCCCTGCGTTGAAAGTCCGTCGATTTCTTCCAGCGTCTTGAGCGGGTCAATCACCACGCCATTGCAGATCACGCAGGTCACATTTGGCCGCAAAATACCGATCGGGATCAAGTGGAACCGGTACTTCACATTTCCCACTTCCACCTTGTGCCCCGCGTTCGAGCCCCCGTTCCAACGCACCGCGAGATCAAACTCCGACGACAGCAGGTCGATGATCTTCCCCTTCCCTTCATCCCCCCACTGCAGGCCGACAATGGAAACGTTGCCAAGATCGCGGAGAGAAGCCGCGGATGGACCCGAAGGGGACGGGGAAGCTTGCATGCCGGAACTCGTTTCGTGCAAAACGCCAAAGTCAGGAGAGTACTGGTGGAATCCCCCCGTTTCAAGGCAACGGCGCCACGGAGGCAACGGGTGAAAACCATTCTATTTCCATTGCTCCGCCCCCGTCGTTACAATCAATGCTCCTCGCAAGTTTCGGAGAATGGTAAATGAGAGCGATCGCCTGCCGCGCGTCGATCATCGGGCTGCTTGTGATTCTCAGTGGAATCGCCGGAGGCTGCTCGCACGATCTGTTCAGCGACAGCGAATCCCGAACGCAGCGCACGCTCCGTTACTACGACAATGACTCCGCAACGCAAACCACCGCCGCACGCCGCCAGTCCGTTGGCAGCCCGTTCGGCATGCCCCAGGGCGGCGCGCAGCAGTAATCCACCAAATCCAAGACCTATAACCATCCGTTCGGAAAACGTTGGGTATCCATGCACCCTCACCCGGATTTCAGTTGCCCTCCGCACCGCTCCCTGCATAGCATCAGTTGTTCAGGCGTTGCTTCAGGCAGTTGGCGGAGCAACGGTCGCACGCCGCAGGCAGTTAGCGCGGTTGATGCGGTAAAGTCCAGACATGTCCCGTCCGTTTCGGACTCCGCAATGTCGAACTGACCAGCATTGGCCTTGAATGATCTCTGTAAGGGAATTCCACATGCGCACTGAGTCGGCTCCTCCTACCCTCACCACCGCCATCGACCCGGAGGAATTCGTCAGTACCCTTCAACCCTCCCTCACCCAGGGAAACCTTGAACAAGCCCTTCTCAGCGTTGGTCGGCGCTGGTCCTGCCAACAAATTGTCTCCCTCCTTGCCCACAAAAGCAGCGATGTCCGCAAAGTCGCAGCACTCGCCCTCTCGGTCGTCGGCGACCGCTCGGCCATAGTTCCCCTCGCTGTTGCGCTTCATGATTCCGATCCGATGGTCAGCCAAATGGCTGAGCACGCGCTCTGGGCCATCTGGTTTCGAAGTGGCTCCTGCCAGGCTGTCAGCCTCGTGAAGTGCGGCAATACCCACATGCACCACGGGAATTACGAATGCGCTATTGAGAAATTCACATGTGCAATTCACGAAGATCCTGATTTTGCAGAAGCGTACAACCAGCGTGCCATCGCCTACTACCTCAGCGAACGCTTCGCTGAATCCATCGCCGACTGCCGCGCAGCCCTCGCCCGCATGCCGCAACATTTCGGCGCCATGGCCGGCATGGGACATTGCCATTCCCACCTTGGCCAGTGGCGCGAGGCGAGACATTGTTATCGCCTCGCTCTCGCCATCCACCCCGGCCTCGAGGGCATTCAGGCATCCCTTGCCCAGATCGACCAGCTCCTCCGCGAAACCCCTTGCGTCTGAACATCTCCCTTCCCCAATTTCGACCCATAAAAACCCAACGCCTTCGCCCTCCACATGACGATATAATCAGGTGGCAGGTTCCGGAGCGCCCATGAACATCAATCCTCTTCACCAGATTCACGAGCAGGCCGAGGCCACCTTCCTCCCGTATGGCGCTGACCTCCAGATCGTCGAGAGCTACGGCGAAGTCGAAGCCGAATATGCAGCCATCCGCAAGGGCGTCGCCGTGATGGATGCGCCCCACCGCGGCGTGGTCATTCTCACCGGCAAGGACCGCCTCTCCTTCCTCCACAACAAGGTCACCAACGACACCAATCGCCTCCAACCCGGCCAGGGTTGCTACGCCTACCTCCTCAACCTCAAAGGCCGCATCACGATGGACATGAACATCCTTCAGACGGAGGAGGCCACTCTCGTCGAAATGGATCATCGCGTCACTTCTCTTTTCGTCGAGCAGATGGAGAAATTTATCTTCACTGAGGATGTCCGCGTTCTGAACGGCGCGGAGCAACTGGGGCGGCTCTCCGTCATCGGGCCGCGGGCCGGCGAACTGCTGAAGAAAGTCATGGATGCCGGCGTCGAAACGCTCGATGCGCCGCTCCGCCACGCACGACGCCTGCTCGGTAAGGCGACCGTCACCGTCTTCCGCAACGACCTTTGCGGCCAGCAGCAATACGAACTGATCGTCCCGCGCGATCAACTCGTCGGCCTCTGGGAAATCCTCCACGAGGCCGGCGGCCACGGCCACGACGGCGGCGAAGGCGATACCTCCATGACCATGCGCGCCATCGGTTGGTCCGCTTTTAACACCGCCCGCATCGAAGCCGGAACGCCCCTCTTCGGAATCGACATCACCGATAACCACCTGCCGATGGAAACCGGTCACTGGTACCTCCGCGCAGTGAGCGTCACCAAGGGCTGCTATCTCGGCCAAGAGATCGTCGCACGCATGCACGCACATCAGACCGTCGCCCGCCTGTTGGTCGGCTTCAAAGTGCACACCACCGGCGACGGCGCCAAGCTCCCCGTCGCCGGCACCGACATCTTCGACCCCGCCGACAGCCGCACCCAGATCGGCATTGTCACCAGCAGTTGCATGTCCCCCATGCTCGGCTACGTGCCGATCGGAATGGGCTATGTCAAAAAAGCCTTCTCGGCGGCAGGCAAGGACGTCGAAGTCCTGGCAGAAGGCAGCCGCGAAAAAGCCCTCATCAGCACCCTCCCGCTCTGGACGTCCGCCGGGACGTAATCCTCCAATTCCCCCTCCGAGTTGATTCTTTGCTTCAACCCGCCAACGATAGTGCATCTCGAACCGGAGGCATCCATGTCCGTCGTTCTCAGCATCGGTCAATGTGGCTATGACGATTCCCGTATCGGCCAGGTGGTGCGCAGCGCGCTGGGCGCGACGCTCGACCGCGCCGCCTCGCCCGAAGAAGCGCAGCAGAAAATCGCCGCCCGTAAGTACGATCTCGTGCTTGTGAATCGCGTGTTTGACGCCGGCACCGGCATGGGCGTCGATTTCATCGCCGAATACAGGAAAACCCATCCCGACGCTCCCGCCATCATGCTCGTGAGTGACTACCCCGATGCCCAGGCCGCTGCCGTCGCCAACGGTGCCCTCCCCGGTTTTGGCAAATCTGCGATCGCCTCGCCCCAAGTCGCCGAATCCCTCCGGGCCGCCGTGAAGTCCGCTGCGTCCGCCGGCTGAGCCGCTTCACTCGGCTTTATCCATCGCCAGATAAAAGCGCCCGATCTTCACATCGAACATCGTCCCGTCTTCGCGTTCGAAGTGATAAATTCCCTCCATCGTCCCCCACGGGGTCTTCAGCGGACAATAGCTCGTGTACTTGAACGCTTGAGTGGGTGTGAGCCGCGGCTGCTCCCCCACGACCCCTTCCCCCTGCACCTCTTCAACGTTGCCGTCGGCATCGATGATCGTCCAGTGACGCGCGCGCAGAGTGGCCGTGCGCGTTCCTTCGTTCATGATGACGATCCGGTAGCCGAACACGTATCGCCGCCGTTCCGGATCCGATTCGTGGGGCAGAAAGAATGCGGTCGCTCCGACGCGAATGCCGTCGGTGATGGTGTCGCTCAGCGCGGGCGTGGGCATGGGGATTCCTCTTTTGAGCTGGGTCTGGCCCATTATATCCGGTTCCCGCATGGCATTTGCATGAAAAGCCCACAGGAAAGCAACTGAGGAGTAGCCATGCACCAGATTCCAGGGATAGCCGGCGATGAAGTCTCCTGGGCTCATCTCATTCCAGCGGAACAGTGGAGCGTCTACGAACGCACCGTTCAGCTCTCGCAGGAACGCGGGATCGCGTTCGCGGTCGGCGGCGGCATTGCCTTCTCCCATTACGCCAGCCGCTGGCGCAACACCAAGGACCTCGACATTTACGTGATGCCCGACGACCGCTACGCCATGATTCAGGTGGTGCGCGATGCCGGGCTCGTCGACTACTTCGATGTCCACGATTACGACCGCGGCTGGATCTTCCGTTCGCACGATACCCACGGAATCATCGTGGACATTATCTGGCAGATGGCGAACTATCGCGCCCAGGTCGACCGCGGGTGGCTGGCGCGCGGCGATGTCGTCAACGTGCATGGCACCACCCTGCGCCTCCTGCCGCCGGAAGAACTCATCTGGTCCAAGCTCTACGTTGTTCAGCGGGACCGCTGCGATTGGGGCGATCTGCTGAATATCCTCAATTGTCGCGGCGATCGGCTCGATTGGGCACACCTCTTGATGCGTGTCGGGGAGGACCGCCGGGTGCTCGCCGCGCTGCTCGAACTCTTTGCGTGGACCTGCCCCGACAAGGCCAAAGCTTTTCCCACGTCCCTCTGGAAGACGCTCGGCATTGCCGGCCCTTCGGCAGAGCCGGGCGGTGAGGCGACTTCGCCGGCGGCGGCGGCAGCCCACGTGCGGCTGCTCGATTCGCGCGACTGGTTCGGGCCAAACCAGCCCTGCCCCGCCGAGCCCGCCGCCTGACCGCGCCACGCACTCGCCAAGGAAGGATCGTGCAATGATCATCGGTGCCATGAACCACCCCAAGGAGGATGTCGTCAAGGAAATCCAGTGGATGGCCGCCCTCGGCCTCGAATTCATCGACCTCTCCCTCGAACCCCCCGCCGCCGCCAGTTGGCGCGTCAAAACCAAGGACATCAAAAAAGCCCTCGACGACCACAACATGAAAGTCGTCGGCCACACCGCCTACTACCTCCCCTTCGCCAGCCCCTTCGAAGAAATCCGCAAGGCCTCCGTCGTCGAGTGCATCCGCTGCCTCGAAAAATTCGCCGAGGTCGGCGCCAAATGGATGAATCTCCACCCCGACCGCAACATCCCCATGCACGACCGCCCCTTCTGGATCGAACGAAACCTCGTCTCCCTCCACGAAATGCACGAAACCTCCAGCAAACTCGGCGTCGGCCTCATGGTCGAAAACCTCCCCGCCGCCTTCAACACCGTCAAGGAACTCGCCGAACTCCTCGATCCCGTCCCCGATCTCGGCCTCCATCTCGACATCGGCCACGCCAACCTCCACGTCGAACGCAACACCACCGAGGAACTCGTCGCCCGCTTCGGCAAACGCATTGCCCACGTCCACCTCCACGACAACAACGGCGGCGGCGCCGACCTCCACCTCCCCCTCGGCGCCGGACGCGTCGATTACGTCCAGCATCTCCGCTCCCTCAAAAAAGCCGGCTACGACGGCACCATCACCCTCGAAGTCTTCGCCCCCGACCGCTCCTACCTCAAACACTCCCGCGACGTCCTCCGCAAAACCTGGGACTCCATCCAGTGACCACCCCCCATCACCGCTGACATTCCCGCGCTCCTCCTCTACACTGACCGCATGCAGCAAGGCCTCGCCCTCGATCATCCCGTCACTGACTTCCTCACCCACTCCGCCATCACCCTGCGCGCTGACCACACCACCAGCGAAGCCCTCGACCGCCTCCGCCGCGATGCCGCCGCCTACCAGTCCCAATCCCAGGTCCTCTACCTCTACGTCATCGACGCCAACGAAAAATTCGTCGGTGTCCTCCCCGCACGCCAGCTCATCCTCGCCCCCGCCACCGCCCGCATCAGCGACCTAATGATCACCAGCGTCATCGCGCTGAGCCCCAAAGACACCCTCTTCGACGCCCTCGAACTCTTCGCCATGCACCGCCTCCTCGCCATCCCCGTCGTCGATCCCGACAAAAAATTCCTCGGCATCGTCGAACTCTCCCTCTACACCGACGAAGTCTTCGACCTCGCCCACACCCAGCAGCTCAACGAAGTCTTCCAGCTCATGGGCCTCCGCCTCGAACAGCACAAACAAGGCTCCCCCTGGCGCGGCTTCCGCCTCCGCATGCCCTGGCTCGTCAGCAATATCCTCGGCGGCCTCGCCTGCGCCGCCCTCGGCGCCTTCTTCGAAGCCACCGTCCAGCGCGTCGTCGTCATCGCCCTCTTCATCCCCCTCATCCTCACCCTCGCCGAATCCGTCGCCGTCCAGTCCATGACCCTCGCCATCGAACAGGCCGCCAGCCGCAGACGCGATGCCGGCGTCCTCCTCCGCGAAATCGCCACCGCCCTCATGCTCGGCGCCTGCAGCGGCGCCATCGTCGGATGCGTCTCCCTCCTCTGGCGCGGCCCGCGCATCGCCTCCCTCACCATCGCCGCCAGCGTCCTCGTCACCATGGTCCTCGCCGCCGTCCTCGGCCGCACCCTCCCACGCATCATCTACCGCCTCCGCCTCAACCCCCGCATCGCCTCCGGCCCCATCACCCTCGCCATCGTCGACATCTGCACCGTCTTCCTCTACCTCCTCGCCGCCACCCTCACCCTCGGCGCCCAAGGGAACCCGTAGCGTAAGCGCCGGTGAGGGGCGCCCCACCCCCGCCACAACCCCTCCCCGCGCACGCGGCCAAAAACTCTCCCCAACACTTGCGTCGTCGCGAACCCCCACACAACACATTCCTCTACCTCCTCGCCGCCACCCTCACCCTCGGCGCCCAAGGGAACCCGTAGCGTAAGCGCCGGTGAGGGGCGCCCCACCCCCGCCACAACCCCTCCCCGCGCACGCGGCCAAAAAC
>JBQCGD010000038.1:0-47151 GCA_051955985.1 Phycisphaerae bacterium
CACGGTTTGAAGCGGCGAGAGATGCGACATGATCAGCCGATGATACCGACGCTGCAGCCGCGACTCCGCCCCGGGTAGCGATGGCACATACCTGCTCTTCTCGGCTCAGTGGACCGAAAAACTTGTGTAGATACGATTGGCGTGGAAGCCGTGGGCTTGGGGCCCTGTTGGGGAGCTGTGTGTTGGAGTTGATTGACGCGGGTGCGCGGGTTCTTTAATTTACCGGGATGGAAACGATTCCCCTTCCGACGCTCCCCCCGCGCAAGGCAGACTCGCACAAGGGAGATTACGGCAAAGTACTGGTGATTGCAGGCTCTGAGACCATGATTGGCGCACCGGCGCTGGTGGCGCTGGCGGCGTTGCGGACGGGGTCGGGGCTGGTGCGGGTGGCTGCGCCGAAGGAAATCATTCCGGCGATTTTGACAATCTGCCCGTACGCGACGGCGTTTGCGTGGTCTTCGACGAAGATCAAGGATCTGCTGGAATTTGCGGATGAGCATGATGTGCTGGCGGTGGGGCCGGGGCTGGGCACGTCGGCGGCGGTAAAGCGGCTGGTGCTGGAACTGGTCGAGCGGCACTCGGGGCCGATGGTGTTTGATGCGGATGCGTTGAACGTGCTGTCAGGGCTGGAGACGTCGGAGTGGCCGAAACGGCGGAACTGGGGGAACATCGTGATGACGCCGCACATGGGGGAGTACATGCGGCTGGTGTCGGCGGTGATGAAGCGTGGAGCGAATGTGGCGCTGGTGCCGGGGGCGGCGGGTGCGGGGGATGATGCGGGGCGGTCGGACGTGGCAGCGGCGCAGGCGGCGGCGAGTGCACCGAAAAAGGTGAAGTCGCTCGTTGAAGAAGACGAGGATGATGCGCCTTCGACGGCAGATGGGATGGTTCTGGACATGCCGGAGGAGGAGAAGGCGGCGGAAGAGAAGGAAGAGAAGAAGGCCAGCGGGCCGGCGGAACCGGATCGGACGCCGTTGGCGGAGTTGCTGGCGCGGGGGACGGGGTCGGTGGTGGTGTTGAAGGGGCACCGGACGGTGATTACGGATGGGGTGCGGTACGCGATCAACGAGACGGGGAATCCCGCGATGGCGACAGCGGGGAGCGGGGATGTGCTGACGGGCGTCATTGCGTCGCTGATGGGCCAGAAAATCGGTCCGTTGGACGCGGCGGTGCTGGGGGCGCATTTGCATGGGCGTGCGGGGGATCTGGCGCTGGAGAAGTTTGGACAGAATGCCGCGGGGGTGGTGTCGGGGGACATTATCGAGGCGTTGCCGCGGGCGATTGGGGGCTTAGTGGGTTCTTAAGGGGGTGGGGGATTTAAGTGGCGTTGGCGGGGCATTTTAGGGGTTGGGAGGCGGGGATGCAGTTTTGTTGCGCGGGCGCTGTATTCATTGACGGAAAAAGCACATAATGTGGCGCTCCCCGGGCCGGGTCCGCGTTGACTTGGCGAGGGGGTGGCGTGAAAATGCGGCATTGCAAAAAGAGTCGTTCCTGTGAACAGTTCTGCGCAACTCGCATCGCGGGCAGGTGCTACGCTCGCCTCATCTGTTTCAGGTTGGTGGACCGGCGACGGTGTCGTCACGGAGCCAGCGGAGATGCGGCGCGCGCTTCATGACCTGTCGCGTGGGGTCTTTGTCGTGGGGCAGGATGGGGGTTGGGGGGTTGGCGTAGGGGGTTCAGGGCGGTTTGGTGAGGGGTCAGTGCGGTCCGGTGAGGGGTCGAGTGAGGGGTTGCCGATCATTGCGTATGCGCCAGCGATGCGGGTGTCGCAGTTGGGGGATGCTTCGTTCTGTGCGGATCATGGGGTGAGGTTTGCGTACATGACGGGGGCGATGGCGAATGGGATTGCGTCGGTGGACGTGGTGAGTGCGGCGGTGCGGGCGGGGTGCCTGGGGAGTTTCGGGGCGGCGGGGTTGCGGGTGGGGCAGATTGAAAGTGCGATTGATCGGTTGCAAGAAGAATTCGGCATGCTTACCGGGGCCCCTGCCCGGGTAAGCATGGCACCCGGGGTGTGTTTTAATTTGATTCATTCGCCGAATGAGATGGCGCATGAGATGGGGGTGGTGGAGTTGTATTTGCGGCGCGGGGTGCGGCTGGTGGAGGCGGCGGCATTTCTGGATTTGACGTTGCCGGCGGTGCTGTACCGGGTGAGCGGGATTCATCGGGGGGCGGATGGGGAGGTTGTGGCGCCGAACAAGATTATTGCGAAGGTGTCGCGGGTGGAAGTGGCGACGAAGTGGTTCAGTCCGCCGCCGGAGAAGATGCTGCGCGAGCTGGTGGGGATGGGGAAGATTACTGCGGAGCAGGCCGAGATGGCGGCGGGGATTCCGATGGCACAGGATTTGACGGCGGAGGCGGATTCGGCGGGGCATACGGACAATCGGCCGGCGTTGACGTTGTTGCCGACGATGCTGGCGTTGCGGGATCGGATGCAGGAGCAGTTCGGGTATGACGTGCCGCTGCGGGTGGGGCTGGGTGGCGGGATCGGGACGCCGGCTGCTGCTGCGGCGGCGTATGCGATGGGTGCGGCGTATGTGGTGACGGGGTCAGTGAACCAGGCGTGCGTGGAATCTGGGTCGAGCGACAAGGTGCGGGGGATGCTGGCGCAGGTGCAGCAGGCGGATGTGATCATGGCGCCGGCGGCGGATATGTTTGAGATGGGGGTGAAGCTGCAGGTGATCAAGCGGGGGACGATGTTTCCGATGCGGGCGGCGAAGTTGTATGAGCTGTACCGGGCGTATGGGAGCATTGAGGAGATTCCGCAGAGCGAGCGGGAAGC
Source organism: Phycisphaerae bacterium (assembly GCA_051955985.1). Lineage (GTDB taxonomy): Bacteria > Planctomycetota > Phycisphaerae > WQYP01 > WQYP01 > DATKPA01. Next base: position 2,780 of record JBQCGD010000038.1, read on the forward strand.
GGTTGAGAAGACGATTTTCCGGGAGCCGCTGGCGGGGATCTGGGAGAAGACGAAGGGGTTTTTCAGGGAGATCGATCCGTCGCACATCGAGCGGGCGGAGCGGGATCCGAAGCACAAGATGGCGCTGGTGTTCCGGTGGTACCTGGGGTTGAGTTCGCGGTGGGCGAATGCGGGGGAGACGGCGCGCGTGGTGGATTACCAGGTGTGGTGCGGGCCGGCGATGGGGGCGTTTAACGAGTGGACGAAGGGGACGTTCCTGGAGGAGCCGGGGAATCGGCGCGTGGGGGTGGTGGCGATCAATCTGTTGCATGGGGCGGCGGTGGTGACGCGGTTGAACGCGTTGCGGAGCCAGGGGGTAGGGATGGATGTGGAACTTGCACGTGTGGGTCCGGTTTCGCCGGACGCTATTGAGGATCAATTGCGTTGAGTATGGATGCGAAAAACGTGAATGGATCTGGCTCGACCTCGCCTTGGCCGTCGGGGGCGTCGGCCCCACCACTGGCGATTGTGGGGATTGGGTGCATGTTTCCGAAGGCGGACAACACGGAGGCGTATTGGGCGAACATTAAGGGCGGGGTGGATGCGGTGACGGAGATTCCGGAGTCGCACTGGAAGCCGGCCGATTATTTTGATGGGGATCCGTCTTCGCCGGACATGACGTATGCGAAGCGTGGGGCGTTCCTGGAGCCGGTGGATTTTAATCCGCTGGAGTTTGGGATTGCGCCGAACAATCTCGAGGCGATCGATACGACGCAGCTTTTGGGGATGGTGGTGGCGCATCAGGCGTTGCGTGATGCGGGGTATGCGACGGGGAAGGACTCGGGGGATGGGCGGGCGTTTAATCGGGATCGGTGCAGCGTGATCCTGGGGGTGACGGGGGCGTTGGAGATGGTGATTCCGCTGGGGGCGCGGCTGGGGCATCCGAAGTGGCGGAAGGCGCTGGAGGAATCGGGCGTTGAGAAGAGTGTCGCCGATGAAGTGGTGAAGCGGATTGCGGATTCTTATGTGCCGTGGCAGGAGAATTCGTTTCCGGGATTGCTGGGGAATGTGGCGGCGGGGCGGATTGCGAATCGGCTGGACCTGGGGGGGACGAATTGCGTGGTGGATGCGGCGTGCGCGAGTTCGCTCGGGGCGCTGCACATGGCGGCGATGGAGTTGTACGCCGGGCGGGCGGACATGGCGATCACGGGGGGGATTGATACGTTCAACGACATCTTCATGTACATGTGCTTCAGCAAGACGCCGGCGCTGTCGCCGACGGGTGCGAGCCGGCCGTTTGCGGCGGGCGGGGATGGGACGATCCTGGGCGAGGGGCTGGGGGTTGTGGTGTTGAAGCGGTTGGCGGATGCGCAGCGGGATGGGGATACGATTCATGCGGTGATCCGGAGCATCGGGTCATCGAGCGACGGGAAGGGGAATGCGGTGTATGCGCCGAGTGCGGCGGGGCAGGTGAAGTGTCTGGTGTCGGCGTATTCGCAGGCGGGCGTTGCGCCGGCAACGATTGAGCTGGTGGAAGCGCATGGGACGGGGACGAAGGTGGGGGACGCGGTGGAGGCGAAGGCGCTGGAGCAGGTGTATCGGGATGAGAAGCTTGGGGGGAAGCGCGCGGGGACGTGGTGTGCGCTGGGGAGCGTGAAGTCGATGGTGGGGCATACGAAGGCGGCGGCGGGGATTGCGGGGTTGATCAAGGCGGCGTTGGCGCTCGAGCAGAAGGTGCTGCCGCCGACGATCAAGGTGGATCGGCCGCTGGATGTGCTGGAGGCGGGGAAGAGTGCGTTGTATGTGAACACGGAAAAGCGTCCATGGGTGGGGCGGAGGGAGCATCCGCGGCGTGCGGGGATCAGTGCGTTTGGGTTTGGGGGGAGTAATTTTCATTGCGTGCTCGAAGAGGCGCGGGCGGAGAAGGGCGGGGTGGATTGGGATGATTCGGTGCAGGTGCTGGCGTGGAGTGGGGCTTCGCGCGAGGAACTGGCGGGGAAGGTTGGGGCGTTTGATGTGGGGCAGGAGTGGAAGAAGTTACGCGGGAGTGCGGCGGGGCTGCGGGGGGAGTTCCGCGCGGATGCGGCGTGCCGGTTGGTTGTCGTGCTGCAGAAGGGGCACGCGGATGCGGGGAAGGTGATCAAGGGGGCGCTGCAGATGCTCAAGTCGCATCCGGAGCGGACGACGTGGAGCACGCCGGATGGGGCGTATTTTGGTTCGGGGGCGCCGGGGAAATTGGGTGTGCTGTTTCCGGGGCAGGGGTCGCAGTATGTGGGGATGATGCGGGATTTGGCGTGTGCGTTTCCGGAGATGCTGGGGGCGCTGGAGGCGGGGAATGAGGCGTTTGGGGTGCGGGCGCATGGGGAGCGGTTGAGCGATCGGATTTATCCGGTGCCGGCGTTCAGCGAGGAAGAACGTTCGGCCAATGAGCGGGGGCTTTCGGATACGCGGGTGGCGCAGCCGGCGTTGGGGGCGGTGAGTGCGGGGGCGTGGGAGGTGTTGCGCGGGTTCGGGGTGGCTGCGGACTCGGTGGGCGGGCATAGCTTTGGGGAGGTTGTGGCACTGTGGGCGGCGGGGCGGATGGATGGGGCGGGGTTGCATCGGATTGCGGTGGCGCGTGGGAAGGCGATGGCGGAGGTCGCTTCGGGGAACGATGCGGGGAGCATGCTGGCGGTGATGTGGCCGGTGGCGGAGGTGAAGAAATTTGTGGCGGGGGAAAAGCTGGAGTTGATCCTGGCGAACAAGAATTCGCCGGAGCAGGTGGTGCTGTCGGGGCGGACGTCGGAGATTCAGCGGGCGGCGAAGTTGCTGGAATTGCGCGGGGTGCGGGCGAAGAAATTGGCGGTTTCCGCGGCGTTTCACAGTCCGCTGGTGGCGGGGGCGGAGGGGTTGCTGGCGGAGGCGTTGAAGACCGTGCCGATCGGGCCGGGCGCGGTGCCGGTGTATGCGAATGCGACGGGGGAGGCGTATCCGGCGTGCGGGAAAGAGGCGGCGGCGCTCCTGGCGTCGCAGCTGGCGCGGCCGGTGGAGTTTGTTGCGCAGGTGGAAAAGATGTATGCGGAGGGGGTACGGACATTCCTGGAGGTGGGGCCGGGCGGGAAATTGTGCGGGCTGGTGCGGGCGATTCTCGGGACGCGCGGACATGACGCGGTGGCGGTGGATGGTTCCAGCGGGAAGCGTGGGGGGATGTTTGACCTGGCGTGTGCGCTGGGGCAGTTGGCAGCGCTGGGGCATGGGGTGGCGCTCACGAGATGGGATGAACGGTTTGCATCGCAGCCGCGGGTGGAGGGGAAGAAGGCGGCGATGACGGTGAAGTTGACGGGGGCGAATTATGTGAAGCCGCGGGCGGCGATGCCGGCGCGGGTTCAAGGGGTTACGGCAGCGCCTGCTCCGAAGTCGGAGCCGCCGCGTGTGGAGCGGGCGGGGAATGCATCTTTGGGATCAAGAACTTCCACTTCGCAAGGGTCTGTTGTGAACAAACATGGATCGAACGGGTCGGCGTCCGCAGCGCCGGCTGTGACTTCCGTTACTTCAGGTTCGCCGGCGCTGGTTCAGGCGCTGCAGGCGACGCAGCAGAGCATCCTGGCGTTGCAGAAGATGCAGGAGCAGACGGCGGCGGTGCATCAGCAGTACCTCGTGGGACAGGAAGCGGCGCAGCGGACGCTGCATCAGTTGATGCAGCAGCAGATGATGTTGCTCGGGGGTGCGTGCGGGGTGGCCGTGCCTTCGCTGGGTGTGGCGGTTAGCCCCCCGACCACGATGACGACGGTTCAACACGAAGGGCACCAAGGGCATCAAGGGCAACAAGGAAGAAAGGACCACGAAGAGGTTGTTGCGCGTGTGAACATGCCGGCGGTGAAGGCCGCTCCTGTGGAGACGTGGCAGGGGCCGGTTTCGACGAATGGTAATGGTTCACATTATGCGGCGGCGGAGCGCGTGGCGAATGTTGCGCCCGTTGCGGCAGCAGCGGTTGCTCCTGCGGCGCCGCGGGTTTCGGATGATCGGACGCAGAGGGTTTTGCTGGAGGTTGTCGCGGAGAAGACGGGGTATCCGGTCGAAATGCTCGAATTGGATATGAGTCTGGATGCGGATCTGGGGATTGATTCGATCAAGCGGGTGGAGATTCTTTCGGCGTTGCAGACGCAGTTGCCGGAGGCGCCGGTGGTGAAGCCGGAGGACCTGGGCAGGCTGCAGACGCTGCGGCAGATTGTGGAATTTCTCGGGGCCGGCGCAGCGGCGACAGTCGGCGTGGTCGTTGCCGCGGGAAAGCCGGCGGCGACTGTGGTGGCGGTGGCAAATGATCAGACGCAGCAGGTGCTGCTCGAAGTTGTCGCGGACAAGACGGGGTATCCCGTCGAGATGCTTGAACTGGATATGAGTCTCGATTCGGACCTGGGGATCGATTCGATCAAACGGGTGGAAATCCTTTCGGCGTTGCAGACGCGCATGCCGGAGGCGCCGGTGGTGAAGCCGGAGGATTTGGGGCGGCTGCAGACCTTGCGGCAGATTGTTGCGTTTCTGCAGGGCGGGACGTCGGCGAAGCCGTCGGCGGCGGCAGCGGTGGCGCCGGTCGTTGCGCCGGTGGCAACGGCTGCGACGCATTCGAACGGGAACGGGCATGTGAAGAAGGAAGTCCTGGATCGGCAGGTGCTGACGGTGGTGCCGCTGGGGGATGCGGGACGCGAGCGGTTGCCGCTGGGGCAGGGCGAGTTCTGGATTTCCGATGACGGCAACGGTTTGGCGGAGCGCGTGCGTGCGGCGTTGAAGCTCCGCAAGGTGGAGGGGAAGGTGGTGTCGATCGATGCGGCGCCTTCGTCGGCGATCGCGGGGCTGGTGATTGTGGCGCCGCAGAATCCATCGGTGGATTTTGTGAGGCACGCGTTTGAACTGATTCAACGCGCCGGGCCGAAGCTGCGGGAAGCGGGGAAGGCGGGCGGGGCGGTGCTGGCGAGTGTTTCGACGCTGGATGGGTCGTTTGGATTGAACGGGCACACGCCGCGGAATCCGCTGACGGGCGGGCTGGCGGGGATTGTGAAGACGGCGTCGCATGAGTGGCCGGAGGTGGCGTGCAAATCACTGGATATTTCGCATGACCATGCGGATGCGGCGGGGCTGGCGGAGGAGATCGCCGAGGAGCTGCTGCTGAAAGGGCCGGTGGAGGTGGGGATTTCGAATGCGGGGCGTTGCGAAACGCGGCTGGTGCGGAAGGCGCTCAATGGGGAAGTGGGGAAGAATTCGCTGACGTCGGCGGACGTGGTGGTGGTGACCGGCGGGGCTCGCGGCGTGACGGCGGCGGTTTCCGTGGCGATTGCCCGCGAATACCAGTGCAAACTGCTGCTCCTGGGACGCAGCCCGATGCCGGGCGCAGAACCGGCGTGGCTGGACGGGCTGGCGTCTGAAGCGGAGGTAAAGAAAGGGATCGCTTCGCACCAGAAAGGCGCGACGCCGCGGGTGGTGGAGGAGCAATACCGGCGGATCGTAGCGGACCGGGAGGTGCGCGCGACACTGAAGGAGATCGAGGCTGCGGGGGCGACGGTGATTTACAAATCGCTGGATGTGCGCGATGCGGCGGCGGTGAGTGCGGCGATTGCGGAGGTGCGGAAGAATGTCGGGCCGATCCGCGGCATCATTCACGGCGCCGGCGTCCTGCAGGATCGGTTGATCGAGCACAAGACGGCGGAGCAGTTTGATGCGGTCTTCTCGACGAAGGTCGGGGGATTCAACGCGCTGCTGCAGGCGGTGAAGCATGATGACCTCAAGGTGATGGTGGCGTTTTCTTCGACGACGGGGCGATTCGGGCGGAAGGGGCAGGTCGCCTATGCGGCGGCCAACGAAGTGTTGAACAAGCTGGCGCAGCAGGAAGCGCACCTGCGGCCGAACTGCCGGGTGCTGAGCATGAACTGGGGGCCGTGGGAGGGCGGAATGGTGACGCCGCAGCTTCGGCGGGTGTTTGAGAGCGAGGGCGTGGGGCTGATTCCGCTGGAAGCGGGGGCGGATTACCTGGTGCGTGAGATGTCGACGCCGGCCGGCGGGCCAGTCGAAATCCTGATCCTCGGTCCGCTGAACGGACCGCAGTCGAATGGCGCCCCGACCAATGGCAAGGCGAACGGCAGCGCGAAGGCGCATACGGTGATGAGCACGATGGCATTCGAGCGTGAACTGTCGATCGAGACGCATCCCGTGCTGAAGTCGCACGTCATCAAAGGCAAGGCGGTCGTGCCGGCGGCCTTGATGGTGGAGTGGCTGGCGCATGGCGCGATGCACGAGAATCCGGGCCTGCTGTTCCGCGGGTTCGACGAGTTCCGCGTGTTGAAGGGGATCACGCTGGACCGTGCCAAAAGCGTGGCCGTCCAGGTGTACACGGCCCCGGCGACGCATCGGGAGGGCGTGGAAGCCGTGGCGGCGGAGCTGCGAATCGGCAGCGCAGTGCACGCCCGCGCGACCATCCTGCTGGCAGGGGCGCCCGCGCACGAGAAGGCCTCGCCAATGCCCTCGCCGGATCAGGCGTATTCCTCGACGAATGACGCGATTTATGCGGATGGCCGGCTGTTCCACGGCTCGGCGCTCCAGGCGATCAAATCGGTGAAGGGGTGGTCGGACGAGGGGATCGTTGCGGAAGTCGCGACGGCGCCCGCGCCGGCCGCGTGGATGAAGCAGCCGTTGCGCTCCGGGTGGATTGCCGATCCGCTCGCGATGGATGCATCGTTCCAACTGATGATCCTGTGGTGTTTCGAGACGCGCGGCGTGGGGTCGTTGCCGACGGCCGTCGGAACGTACCGCCAGTTCGTGAAGGCGTTTCCGCAGAACGGCGTGCGCATCGCCATCCGCGTGAAGCGTGCGACCGAGCACACGGCCAGCGCGCACATCGAGTTTGTGGATTCGGCCGGCGCGCTCCTGGCGCGGATGGAAGACTACGAATGCGTGATGGATGCGACGCTGCAGGAATCGTTCGCCCTCAATCAACTCGCGGATTGAGTCTTCACTCCACCCCCCTACCGAGGATTTTGGAGAGCGCGTTGAGCAGTTCGAACGACATTGCGATTGTCGGGATCGGCGGCATTTTTCCCGGTGCGATGGGTGTTGCGCCTTTCTGGGAGCACGTGAAGGCGGGGCGGTCGCTGTCGCGCGAGGTTCCGGAGGGGCGCTGGCCCCTGCAGGCGGAGGAGGTGTATTCGCCGGAGCTCGCCGCGGACAAGGTGTATTCGACGCGCGGCTGTTTTGTAGACCCATTCGACTGCGATGTGACGGGGCTGCGGGTGTCGCGCGAGGAGATTGCGGGGCTCGATCCGATGTTTCACCTGCTGCTGCACGCGGGGCATGCGGCGTGGCGGGATGCGGGGATCAAACACGTGGATCCGCAGCGGGCCGGCGTCATCATCGGGAATATCGCACTGCCGACGGATTCGGTGTCGGTGATGACGGAGGAGATTCTCGGGCCGCTGTTCGAGGAGAAGGTGTTCGGCGGAAGGCGGCGTGGTCGAGGGCTGAAGACCGATTGGCGGAACCGCTATGTGGCGGGGTTGCCGGCGGGAATCCTGGCGAAGGCACTGGGGTTCGGCGGCGGGACGTTTACGCTGGATGCAGCATGTGCGTCGTCTTTGTATGCGCTCAAACTGGCGGCGGAAGAATTGCGGGCCGGGCGGGCGGATGTCATGGTGACCGGGGGGCTATCGCGGCCCGACTGCCTGTACACGCAGATGGGCTTTTCGCAGCTTCATGCGCTCTCGGCGAGCGGGCGTTGTGCGCCGTTCGATGCAGGGGCGGACGGATTGGTGGTCGGAGAGGGCGCGGGAATCGTGGTGCTCAAGCGTGTGGAAGACGCGGTGCGGGACGGGGATCGGATTTACGCGACCATTGCGGCCGTGGGGTTGTCGAATGACATTGCCGGAAACTTGATGCAGCCGGATTCAGCCGGGCAACTGCGGGCGATGCGGGCAGCGTATGCGGAAGCGGGGTGGCGGCCGGAGGATGTGCAACTGATTGAGTGCCACGGGACGGGCACGCCGGTGGGGGATGCGGTGGAATGCGAAAGCCTCAAGAAGTTATGGGGCGAATCGCGCGCGGCGAACGGCACATGCGTGATCGGGTCCGTGAAGAGCAACGTGGGGCATCTGCTGACGGCGGCCGGCGGGGCGGGGCTGATCAAGGTGTTGATGGCGATGCGCGAGGGCGTATTGCCGCCGACGGCGAACTTTGAGCGAGCGGCCGCAAAGCTTGAACTGGAAAAGAGTCCGTTCCGCGTGCTGCGGCAAACGGAGGAGTGGAAGCGCCCGGCGGGGCATGGGCGTCGCGCGGCAATCAGCGGATTCGGCTTCGGGGGAATCAACGCGCACGTATTGATTGAGGAATGGGAAGAGAAATCGCACATGCCGGCGATCGTTCGCGGAACTTCGAAGCCGGCGGAGAAGATCGCGATTGTCGGGATGGGGGCGCACTTCGGGCCATGGACGTCGCTGGACGCATTCCGGCGGCGTGTCTTCGCGGGGGATGAGGTGGCCCCGACCGCGCCGATGCGCTGGTGGGGTTCGCCCGAGGCCGCACGGTACCGCGGGTATTTTGTGGAGGAGGTGAAAGTGCCGGTGGGACGCTTCCGCACGCCGCCGGCGGAGTTGGCCGAAATGTTGCCGCAGCAGTTGTTGATGCTGCAGGCGGCGGGCGACGCGCTGGAGGATGCGGGCCTGGCGGAGGTGGAAGGGGAGCGGCTGGACACGGGGGTGTTTGTGGGGATCGGGCTGGACTTGAACACGACGAATTTCCGGTTTCGCTGGATGCTGCAGGAAAAGGCGAAGCGGTGGGCGCGGGAGATGGGGCGGGACCTGAGCGCTGCGGAAATGGAGAAATGGGTGGAGAATCTGCGTGCGGCGGCGGGACCGGCGTTGAATGCGAATCGGACCATGGGGGCCCTCGGCGGGATAGTGGCGAGCCGGGTGGCGCGGGCGTTTCATGTCGGCGGTCCGAGCTTTACGGTCTCGAGTGAGGAGACATCGGCGCTGAGTGCGGTGCAGGTGGGTGTGCGTGCGTTGCAGCGCGGGGAGATTCGCGTGGCGCTCGTCGGGGCGGTGGATCTGGCGGGGGATCTGCGGGCAGTGCTGGGGGAGGATGCGGGGCGGGCGATCGGCGATGGGACGATTGGCGAGGGAGCCGGGGCGGTGGTGTTGAAGCGGAACGAAGATGCGATGCGGGATGGGGATCGGGTGTATGCGGTGATCGAGGGAGCGATGGCTGAGGGTTGCACCGCATTGGAGCCGGCAGCACGCGACGTTGGGAGCGCGGGGGCAGCCCGCGGAATCGCGTCGATCATCAAAGCAGCGCTGGCGCTGCACCATGAAACGATTCCCGGCGGAGAGGGCACGCGCTACTGGCTGCATGACCGGCTCGATGGACCGCGGCGGGCGGTGGTGGAAGAGGAGAGCGTCGACGGAAATTGCGTGCGCATTTCGTTGATGGAGGCGGAGCGGGAGGAGGTTCAAGCAGCGGTGGAGGGGGAGGAGCAGTTGTTCGCGGTGCGCGGCGGCATGGCTTCCGAACTCCTCGCAGGGTTGGACCGGCTGTCGGGACTGGCGCAAGGCGGATCTTTGGGGGAAATCGCGAGAAGGTGGTGGGAGTCGGCGCGGGATGTGACGGGAACGATGGCGGTGGGGATTGTGGCGAACTCCGCCGAGATATTGCGGGCAAACATTCGGGCGGCGAAGGAAGCGGTGGCGGAGAATCGCGCCACGGCGGCGGATGACGTCTATTTTTCGCCGCAGCCGCTGGGGCGCGGCGGAAAGGTGGCGTTTGTTTATCCCGGGTCGGGGAATCATTTTTCCGGGATGGGGCGCGACGTGGCCGTACGGTTCCCGCAGGTGCTGCAGCGGCAGGAGCGTGAGAGCGGGCGGCTGGCATCGCAATTTGCGAAGGGGCGAATGTGGGACGCCGGCGGCGGTGCACTTTCGGTGCGCGATGCGATTTTCGCGCAGGTTTCGCTCGGGGCATTCATGAGCGATGTCCTGGCGGCGTTCAATGTGACGCCTGCGGCGGTGATTGGCTACAGCCTCGGAGAATCGACGGGCCTCTTCGCAACGCGGACGTGGCGAGGGCGCGACGAGATGTTCGCGCGGATGGAGCAGTCGACGCTGTTCACCCAGGACTTGGCGGGCGAGTGCAGCGCGGTGCGGGCGGCGTGGAAACTGGGCGTCGGGGATCCGGTCGATTGGGTGGTCGGCGTGGCCAATCGGGCGGCCGAAGAGGTGAAGCGGGCGGTCGCGGGGCGGACGCGGGTCTACCTGCTCATTGTAAATACGCCCGGCGAATGCGTGATCGGCGGCGATCGTGCGGAAGTGCAGCGCGTCGTGCAGTCGCTGCAGTGCGGCTGGCATCCGATCGAGGGGATCACGACGGTTCACTGCGAGGTGGCGCGTCAGGTTGAACAGGCGTACCGTGAGCTGCATTTGCTCGAGACGACCCCCCCGCCGGGTGTGCGGTTTTACAGTGGAATCCGCGGCGGGGCATACGAGGTGTCGCGCGAGTCGGCGGCGGAATCCATCGTGGGGCAGGCGGTGGGAGCGTTTGATTTTACGAAGGTCGTTGAAGCGGCGTATGCGGACGGCGTGCGCCTCTTTGTCGAGGTGGGGCCGGGCGCATCGTGCTCGCGCATGATTGACCAGATTCTTGGGAACCGGGCGCATGTGGCGCGGTCGGTGTGCGCGGCGGGGCAGGAAGGCGTCGGGTTGCTGCTGCGGGTGCTGGCGCAGTTGATTGCCGAGGGCGTCGCAGTGGATCCGGCGGTGCTGTTGACGAAGCATTCGATCCAAAAGGGTAGTGCGCAACGTTTCGTCGCAGTGAAGACGGGTGGGGATGAATTTCAGATTTCACCGCCTCCGGGGCGTGCGCAGCAAACGGCCGCCCCAGTGGAACGGCAACCTGTGAGCGCGGGCGTGCTGCACGTTCCGGCGTGTGAATTGGATTCTCTCGTCGCGCAGATGGCGGCGACGCAGCGGGCGCATGCGCGAACACAGGAGACGTTCCTGCGGATTTCGCAGAACAGCACGCACGCAATGGGGGAGGCCCTTGCCTTCCAGATGTCGATTCTCGCCGGCGCCGGCGCGGGGGCGGCATTGCTGGAAGCGCCGCGGGAAGGCGATGCGACGACGGAACTGCGGCGGCCGGTTGCGCTGGATCGCGACATGTGCATGGAATTCGCCGTGGGGTCGATCGGCAAAGTGCTCGGGCCGGCGTTTGCCCACGTGGATGCGTATCCGACGCGGGTGCGCCTGCCGGACGAGCCGTTGATGCTGGTCGACCGGATCGTGTCAATCGACGGCGAACCGAACTCGATGACGCGCGGGCGGGTGGTGACTGAGCATGATGTGAAGGAGGGGGCGTGGTATCTCGATGCGAACCGAATTCCGACGTGCATCGCGGTGGAAGCGGGACAGGCGGATTTGTTTTTGTCGGGATATCTCGGGATCGATTCGATCACGAAGGGGCTCGCGGTATACCGGCTTCTGGATGCGGTGGTGACGTTCCACGGCCCGCTGCCGAGGCCCGGCGCAACGATTGTCTACGACATCGCAATTGACGAGTTCTTCCGGCAGGGCGAGACGCACCTGTTCCGGTTCCACTTTGATGCGACCGTGAACGGGCAGCCGTTCCTGACGATGCGGAAGGGGTGCGCAGGCTTCTTCTCCGAGGCGGAGCTGGCGGCCGGGCAGGGGATCGTGCTGACATCCATCGACAAGCGGCCGATGACCGGCAAGCGGCCGGCGGATTGGCGCGAGCTCGTCCCGATGGCGGTGGAGCAATACTCGGATGCACAGGTGGAGGCGGTGCGGAATGGGGATTTGGCGGCGTGCTTCGGGAAGGCGTTCGAGGGCCTGCCGATCGAATCGCCTTCGACGTTGCCGGCCGGACGAATGACACTGGTGCACCGCATTTTGAAGCTGGATCCGACGGCGGGCCGGTACGGGCTGGGGCAGATCACGGGCGAAGCGGATATCCATCCCGAGGACTGGTTCCTCACGTGTCACTTTGTGGATGACCGCGTAATGCCCGGCACGCTGATGTACGAATGCTGCCTGCACACGCTGCGGGTGTATTTGATGCGCATGGGGTGGGTGGGCGAGGCCGGCGGCGTGGCGTACGAGCCGGTGCAGGAAATGTCGAGCCAGTTGAAGTGCCGGGGGCAGGTGACGGCGGCGACGAAGAAGGTGCAGTACGAGGTCACGCTGAAGGAGATCGGGTACGACGCGGCGGGCGTGCCGTTTGTGATCGCAGATGCGCTGATGTATGCAGACGGTAAGCCGATCGTGCAGATGTTGAACATGTCGACGCGGCTCACCGGGTTGACGCGGGAGAAGGTGGAATCGCTTTGGGCCGGCCGTGAACACCGGCCGGAACAACGCGCGGCGATCTTCGGGCCGGAGCGGATCACGGCATTTGCCGTTGGCAAACCGTCGGAGGGGTTTGGCGATCGGTACAGGATCTTCGATCCCGGCCAGCCGCGGAAGATTGCCCGTCTGCCTGGGCCGCCGTACCAGTTCCTGGATCGCATCACGAAGATCGAGAAGTGCGAGCCGTGGAAACTGGCCGCCGGCGGGGAGATTGAGGCGGAGTACGATGTGCCGCCGGTCGAGTGGTATTTCCGCGCGAACCAGCAGAATGCCGTCGGAGAGATGCCATTCTCCGTGTTGCTGGAGATTGCGCTGCAGCCGTGCGGCTGGCTGGCGGCGTACCTGGGATCAGCACTCACTTCCGACACCGATTTGAAGTTCCGGAACCTCGGGGGCACGGCCGTGCAGTTGCGGCCGGTGTTGCCGGACATCGGAACCTTGACCACGCGCATCAAGATCACGAACGTCTCCAATTCGGGCGGCATGATCATTCAGCATTTCGACATGCACGTGCGGTCGCGTGCGGGGGATGTTTATAAAGGCGCGACGTATTTCGGGTTCTTCTCGAAGGAAGCGCTTGCGAACCAGGTGGGGATCCGCGATGCGGCCGTGTATCAGCCGACATCCGAGGGAATCAGGCGCGCCCAGCAGTTCGTGTATCCGCGCGGGGCGCCGTTTGCCGACGACCAGATGCGCATGGTGGACGACGTCGTGCATTTCGATCCTGCGGGCGGGCCGAAAGGATTGGGCTTTTTGCGCGGCACCACGCAGGTGAACCCGGGTGCATGGTTTTTCAAGGCGCATTTCTTCGAAGACCCCGTGTGGCCCGGGTCGCTGGGGCTCGAGTCGTTCATCCAGTTGATGAAGCTGGCAGCGTACCGGCGGTGGGGTGCCGGAGCGCGGCCGGACGAGGTGCAATTCCAGACGCTGGCGGCGGGGGAAAAACATTCGTGGATTTACCGCGGGCAGATTATCCCGACCGATTCCCGTGTGACGATTGATGCGGCGATCACGCAGGTGGATGATGTGCGGCGACTGCTCCGGGCCGATGGCTTTCTCACCGTGGATGGACGGGTGATTTACCAGATGAAGGATTTTGCGATCACCATGCAGCCCCCCACCCGCAACGACCGCAACGGCCGCGGAGGTGCGGCGTGAATTACCGCAATGTGCACATCGAGGCGATGGGCTATGAGCTGGCGCCGGTCGTGGTGACGTCGGCAGAGCTCGAGGCACGCATCGCGCCCGTGTACGAGAAGCTGCGCATCGCGCCGGGACAGGTCGAAGCGCTCACCGGCATCGCGGAGCGTCGCTGGTGGAACGAGAGCTATCCGCTCTCGGAGGGAGCCGCGGCGGCAGCGAAGAAGGCGCTTGCCAAATCGGGCGTGCAGGCGAAAGACATTCAGACGCTGATCTATGCCGGGGTATGCCGCGAGAATTTTGAGCCCGCGACGGCGTGCGCGGTCGCATCGCACCTCGATATCGCCCCGAACGCGCTGGTGTACGACATTTCCAATGCCTGCCTCGGCGTGTTGAACGGCATCATCGATGTCGCGAACCGGATCGAGCTCGGCCAGATTTCCGCGGGGATGGTCGTGTCGTGCGAATCGGCACGCGAAATCAACGACATCATGATCGCCAAAATGCTGGCCAATCCGACGATGGCGATGTTCACCCAGACCCTCGCGACATTGACCGGCGGATCAGGGGCGATTGCGATCGTTCTTACGCACAAATCGTTCGCAACGGAGAAGCGCCGGCGACTCGTCGGCGGCGTTTCCCATACCGCGCCGGAACATCACGCCCTCTGCCGCTGGGGCGTGGCGCCCGATCCCGCGACACCCAACAGCGTCTCGCAGTTCATGACGACGGATTCTGTTTCCGTCCTGAAGTTCGGCGTGGAGCTGGGAACGCGCACCTGGCGGGATTTCCTGCGCACCTTGGATTGGACGCCCCAGCAGGTGGACAAAATCATCTGCCACCAGGTCGGCAACGGCCATCGGAGCACGATCTTGAAGCAGATCCAAATACCGGCGGAGAAGGATTTCTCCACGTTTTCCTACCTCGGCAATATCGGGACGGTCTCGCTCCCGCTGACTGCGGCGCTGGCGGAACAGCGGGGGTTCCTGAAGCCGGGCGATCGCGTCGGCTTCCTCGGCATTGGGTCGGGATTGAATTGTCTGATGCTCGGGTGGGAGTGGTGATGGCGGCGAACGCGCACAACCTCGTGGAATATCCGTTTGCCGACCGCTGGTTCGACATCGATGGCCTGCGCATGCATTACGTCGATGAAGGTCCGCGCGACGCCGCGCCGGTGCTGATGGTGCATGGCAATCCAACCTGGTCGTTTTACTACCGCCGGCTCGTCTCGGCGCTCTGTTCGGGCCACCGCGTGATCGCGCCGGACCACATCGGCATGGGGCTTTCCGAAAAACCAGGCGAGTCCAGATACGAATTCACCCTCGCCCGCCGCGTCAGCGATCTCGAGAAACTGATGAATTCGCTCGACCTTCGGCAGCCTCTAACCCTCGTCGTGCACGATTGGGGCGGCATGATCGGAATGGCATACGCGTCGCGGCGCCCGGAGCGCATCGGCCGCATCGTGGTGCTGAACACCGGCGCGTTCACTCTGCCTGCAACCAAACGCATGCCGTGGCAGTTGACCATTGCCCGAGCGCCGGTAATCGGCGCGCTGCTCGTGCGGGGGTTCAACGCCTTTTCCCGCGGCGCCGTGAAGGACTGCGTGATGCAACCGCTGCCCGTCGAAGTCGCCGACGGCTACACCGGCCCGTATGACTCGTGGCACAACCGCCTCGCCGTGCATCGCTTCATCCAGGACATTCCCCTGCGGCCCGGCGATCGCGCCTGGGAAATCGTTGCCGGCGTCGAAAGGAATATGCAGCAATTCCGCCACGTGCCGATGCTGATCTGCTGGGGCATGAAGGACTTCGTCTTCGACGTGCATTTTCTGAACCGCTGGATCGAGCTCTTCCCGGAGGCGCAGGTCCACCGGTTTGAGAATGCCGGCCACTACGTGCTGGAAGATGCCCACCAGCAGATCATTCCGCTCGTGCAGCAGTTCCTGAATACGCCCGCCGCGGCGGAGGTGGCTGCGGGATGATCACGGCGGCGGCCAATATCGCTTCCACCCTCGTCGAGATGGCGGAACGCCAGCCCGATGCCGATGCGCTCCTCTGGAATCCGCGCCGCGGCTCTGAGGGCACGCTGAGCTACACCCACACGACCTTCCGCGAGCTGAATGAACGCTCCGACCTGCTGGCGCGCGGCCTCTTCGGCACGACGGTGACACGCGGCACCCGCGTCGCCATTTGCGTGCGCCCCGGGCTTGACCTGTTCGCCATCACCTTCGCCCTCTTTAAGCTGGATGCCGTGCCCGTCCTCATTGATCCCGGCATCGGGCTGCGGAATTTCGGAAAATGCCTCGCGCAGGCGCGGCCGAGCCACTTCATCGGCGTGCCGCTCGCCCACGCCGCCCGCCGGCTGCTCGGCTGGGCGAAAAGCAGCATCCGGGTCAACATTTCCACCGGCGCCTTCGGCGGCATCCCTCTCGCAAAGGTCGAATCCCTCGGCCGCCGCGCCGGAGAGTACCCTTGCGAACCCGATCGCTCCAACGCCGCCGCCATTCTTTTCACCTCCGGTTCCACCGGCCCCGCCAAGGGCGTCCTCTACACCCATGAAAACTTCCTCGCCCAGATCGACGCACTCAAAGAGACCTACCACATCCAGCCGGGCGAAATCGATCTCGCCACCTTCCCCCTCTTTGCCCTCTTCGGCCCCGCGCTCGGCATGACCACCGTGCTGCCCGACATGGATTTCACCCGCCCCGGCTTCGTCGATCCGCGCAACATCATCGATCCCATCCGGCAGCTCGGCATCACCAATATGTTCGGCTCGCCCGCGCTCATCGATCGCGTCAGCCGCTATGGCGAGCAGCACGCCATCAAGCTGCCCTCCCTGCAGCGCGTGATCTCCGCAGGCGCCCCCGCTTCGCCGCGCGTGCTGGAGCGCTTCGCGAAGATGCTCTCCCCCGCCACCCAGATCTTCACGCCCTATGGGGCCACCGAATCGCTCCCCGTTTCCTCCATCGGCAGCCACGAAATCCTCAATGACACGCGATCCATGACCGATGCCGGCAAAGGCGTCTGCATCGGCGAGCCCGTCGGAAACATCCGCGTGCGCATCATCCGCATTACTGACGAGCCCATCGCCGAATGGTCCGACGATCTCGAACTGCCCGCGAACCAGATCGGCGAAATCGTCGTGCAGGGCCCCGTCGTCACGACGGAATACTTCGAACGGCCGGACGCCACCGCCCTCGCCAAGATCGCCGACCCCGCCACTCATTCCTTCTATCACCGGATGGGCGATGTCGGTTACGTGGACGCCCGCGGCCGCCGGTGGTTCTGCGGGCGGAAATCGCAGCGGGTTCGAAACGCCACCGGCGATCTGTTCTCAACCCCCTTCGAAGGCGTCTTCAACGCACACCCCTCCGTCGCGCGCTCCGCCCTCGTGGGGGTGAACACCGGCGACGACACGCGGCCCGTCATGTGCATCGAGCCCACGCCGGAAAACACGCTTCCACCCTCCCAGTTCGCCCGCGAACTCCACACCCTCGCCCGGCAGCACGAGCACACCCGCATCATCAAAGACTTCCTGTTTCACCCCCGTTTCCCTGTCGACATCCGGCACAACGCCAAGATCAACCGCGAACAACTCGCCCTCTGGGCCCAAAGGAAACTTTCATGAAATGCCTCGTCACCGGCGGCGGCGGCTTTCTCGGCCTCGCCATCGTCAAGCAGCTCCACTCCCGCGGCTACTCGATCCGCACTTTCCAGCGCGGCCGGTATGCGGAGCTTGATGCGCTCGGTGCGGAGTCCGTGCAGGGCGACATCACCGACAGCGCGGCGGTGAACAAGGCAGTGCAGGGCGTTGACGCCGTCTTCCACGTTGCCGCCAAGCCGGGCGTCTGGGGTACGTACCCCGATTTCCACAACCCGAACGTAATCGGCACGCAAAACATCCTGAACGCCTGCCGCCTCGCAAAGGTGCCGCGGCTGATTTTCACCAGCTCCCCCAGCGTGGTGTTCACCGGAAACCATGAGAACGGCATCACCGAATCCGCCCCGTACCCGAAGCGGTACCTGGCTCATTATCCGAAGACCAAGGCCATCGCCGAGCGACTGGTGCTCGCGGCGAATGACGCGGAGCTTGCCACCGTCTCCCTGCGCCCCCACCTGATCTGGGGTCCCAACGATCCCCACCTCGTGCCGCGAATTCTCGAGCGGGCCAGAATCGGCCGCCTCTCCATGATCGGCAACCGCAAAAATCTTGTCGATTCCACCTACATCGACAACGCCGCCTACGCCCACGTTCTCGCCGCGGAACGGCTCAACCCCGGCTCCCCGATCGCCGGAAAAACCTACTTCATTTCCAACGGCGAGCCGATTCCCATGGCGGACCTGATCCGGCGAATCCTCGGCGCCGCCGGAATCGAACCGGTGATCCCGACGCTGAACCAGCACCTCGCCTACGCCGCAGGCACCGCCATGGAACTGACGCACAAGCTGCTCCGCCTCAAGCACGAGCCGCTCCTCACCCGTTTCGTGGCGCGACAGCTTTCCACCGCCCACTGGTTCGACATCTCCGCGGCCAAGCGCGACCTCGGCTACGAACCGCAGGTCTCCATCGATGAGGGAATGCGCCGGCTCTCCAAGTCCCTGCGCGAAAAGGCGCTGGAGATTCGCCGATGACCCTCCCCGCTCCGTGGCAGCCGATGCCCGGTAACCTTGTCGCGGGCCGCGACGAGATCCATCTGTTCCTCGCCGGCGCCAATCTTCCACTGGACGTCTTTGAGTCGCTGAGCGCGTTCCTGACGACTCAGGAGCGGGAACAATTTCTGAAATTCAAAATGCCCCAGAAGCGCGTCGAGGCGGTTCTTTCGCGCGCCATGCTCCGCGAGCGGCTCTCCCACTTTACCGGCATCGCCCCGCAGCAGCTGCCCATCACCTACAACCCGCACGGCAAGCCTTCGGTGGAAGGATCCAACGTTCATTTCAACATCTCCCACACCGCAGGCTACATCCTGCTGGGCATTGGGCGGGACCATGAACTCGGCGTGGACATTGAATCGCCGCGCCAGAATCTCGAGCACGAAAACCTCGCCCGGCGATTCTTCACGCCCGGCGAGCACGCCGCACTGCTGGCGATCCCCGCCGAGAACCGCGTGAACGCCTTTTTCCGCTGCTGGACCCGCAAGGAAGCCATTCTCAAAGCAATGGGCCGCGGGATCTCCGCCGGATTGGATACGTTTGAGGTGCCCCTCCATCCCGCCTTCGCGCCGATGCAGGTCCACCCCTGGATCCTGCATGACCTGCCCGTGCCCAACACCCACATCGCCGCGCTGGCGACGCAGTGTCCGCACGTGCGGCTGCATTTCTGGGCCTGGCAAGCTGCACCGGCTGGATAGCACCGCGAGCCGCAATTATGGGCGTGAGATCTCCAGACGCAGCGCATCGTACATGACGTCATGGTGCGGCCGTTTCTCTTTCGCCAGGAGCGCCGGCGTAAACTGTTCGCTTCGCGCGTGGGCGAGCGTGATTTCGTTCTGGCCCGCGTGGAGAACTGCCGCGTCGAACGGGATGCGTTCGACCGTGTAAAGATTGTCCTGGGCGCCGCTGCGATAACCGGCCGTCCCCGTCTTGTGAATCGTAAGCTTCGCGATCTCATGCCCGTTGGCCGCAACGAGCAGGTTCCCATTGATCTGCGCAGAGGTGATGCCCAGCGTCAGGACAGCCGTCCCCTGCGAAGGAAGATCCGCCGGCGTCACCGCGAATCGAATGGTCCAATGCGGCGTTTCGTTGTACCAGTCCCACTGCGCATATTCCCAGTCTTGCGCCTCCGTGCTCCGGCCGATCGTGAAGTCGACGTCGTGGGGAAACGCCTTGAAATAGTTGAGAAACGCGTCGTAATTCCGATACGCCGGTTCGGCGCCGTCGTGAAACTCGGCCGTTGATCGATCAGGGATGCCGATCTGCCACAGAATGCGGCCGCGGTCGGGAATGTTCCACGTCAAGTCATTCAATACCGTGGACTGGTTCTCCGAAACGGCGACCGGTGAATACTCGAACGTGTCAAACTGATCGGCCCCCACGGCAAAAAGCGTGTACGTGCCAGGCCGGACCTTGCCGATCTCGAACCGACCGTCCGCATCCGCCCGCGTCCAGAACTGATACCCCTTGGCCCGCATCGCAAAATCGGTGTGCTCTTCGCCGGCCTCGTTCGAAGCAAGAACGATCCATGCATCCTTGATCCCCGCCTTCGGATCGACGCCGTTGTTCCGCAACTGCAACCGTCCCCTCACCTCGCCGCGATGAACCGGGTACCCCTCACATTGCAGCCACGCGTACGGCCACGCCGCTGTCTCCCGCACGACCTGCTGCTTCGCCTCCTTCCACAAGGCGCCGGGCGTGCCGCCGTGATTCACATAAAGCAGCACCGGCCCCACCACTTTGGACCACCGCTCGTTCTCCGCGACGCGAATCGGCGCCGCACCAAAATGCTCCCCCTGGAACATTGCCTGCATGATGTTGTCCATCTGCACGGTCAGCTCCTGCCGGAACGGACCGCCGTTGACGAACTCCGCGCTCGGCCACACGAACCACAGCCCCGTCCCGTGACCCGCCATGCCGACGGCCGACAGATTCCTGATGAATTGCGAGTTGTCGTACTTCGTGTAAGCACCGCCGTTCGCCAGCCGAAAAGTGGCGTCCTGCAGCGTGCTCTCAATCTTGTGCGTGGAAGGAAGATCTCTGCGTGAGGCATCAACGAACTGCTCGGTAAAAAGAGCCCCCTTGTTTTCTGCACGAATCGTGATGCGGCTTTGCTCAAGAACCGCCGCCGCCATCCCTTTGTCATGCGAGAAACGGGCATAAGCATAAAATCCGGAAACGCCGCGCCGCACGACGTAATGGAATTCGCCATGAAAAGGAAACCATTCGGAAGGACCGGCATCGACGAGCACGTCCGCCATCTCAGGCGTATCGACAATGGGCCGAACTCCATTCAGGCACTGAAAGGGCCGGGTGTAATCGCCGCGGGGCCGCGCGGATTCTCGGCCGGGCGGGATATCCGTCGGGGCTGCGTTCACATCCCAGTATGCCGCGCGCGGCCCGGAGTCCCCGAGGCGGATCGGCGTGTTTTCCGGCGTGTACGTCATTGAGGAGACATCGCCGGTTTTCTTATCAATCGTCAGAGACAGCAGCTGGTTGTCGATCGTGAGCGTCGCAGCCGTTTCCCGCACGCGCACGGGGCCGGTCGCCTCGGCGGCCACGGCCGGCGCCGCCAGCATGAAAAGCACCAAAAATGAAAGAAGACGGATTCGCATGGAAGCAAAAACAAAAACACCCGGAAAGATTCTCCCGGGCGATCAAGCGGAGGCGGAGGGATTCGAACCCCCGGACGAGTTGCCCCGTCTCCGGTTTTCAAGACCGGTGCACAATCGCCACAACCCACGCTATCGTCGCAAGTTGAGGAAAACGTCGCAAGCCACTTGTCCCCGCCCTTGGCCTTTTCGCCTCACCCGCACCCCCACCAGCCTCTCCTCCTCCCCCCCACCACACCCGCCCTTCCTCCGGCAACCCCCTCCTACCCCACCCCTCCCCCTCCTTCCCGCCCCGACCCCACCACTCCGGCGCCCGCTGCTCCAGCTACACCCCCTGACCCCCGCCTGGACCGAGTAATCACCGCCTGGCACGATCTGCCGGAGGCGCTCCGCACACGAATTGTTGCAGCAGTGGCGGCAGCGCTGGGGGAGGGTCTGTGATTCTCGCACTCGATCCCTCCTCCACCTGCGTCGGATACGCCCTCATGACTGGCCCGCGTCCCGACCAGCTCCTCGACGGCGGCCTCCTCCGACCCAAGCCAGCAAAGCTCCCCATCGTCGCCCGCGTCCGCCAGTTCGCCCAGGACCTCCGCGAACTGCTGGAAGAGCATCGGCCGGCCGCGGTGGTGATGGAGGTGAGCTTCACCCGCCACGGCCGCGCCCACGACCGCGGCGGAGCCGCCACCCTCGGCGTCTACGGATTCGCCGTCGGCTACCTGTTCCACGTCCTCGAGGCCTCCGGCGTCTCGATCGAGAGCCTGGAGGCGACGCAGTGGACGGGGCGGATGCGGAAGGCGGAGAGGACCGAGCGGATCCGCGCCATGTACGGCGCCCGCTACCCCGCCGCGCGAGATCCAGGCGGCGACCTGGCCGACGCGATCGGCATCGGGCGATGGTGGCTCCAACACAATCCTGCCATCCCCGCCTGAACCGACACAACCGACACCCCCTACGCGTGCGCGCGCATATACGCGAATGACTCTTGGACCCCGCCCGCCGAGATCATTCCTCATCATCGATTCGACACATTCGGCGCGCCCTACGGGCCCAGTCGCGATGCTCTACGACTTCTACTCCCGCGCATGCCAGCTTTCGCCCATGGGCATCTGCCAGGCCTGCAATGACAACATCCGGGCGGAGACTGGTCTGGAACCTATGCAGGTCCGCGCCGCCCGGCGGAAGCTGCTGGAGCTTGGAATAATCGTGATCGACCGGCCGAATGGCATGGCGCCGCGGGTGAAGTTGGCGGAGTGGCCAAGCGTCGTCGGCGGCGGTGCCGCCATGATGCCGATCGTTGACCACATCGCGCGTATCCAGTCGAACCTGCACACGTCTCTCCGCGAGCTTGGCCAGGCCGCCACCATCCTCCTCGAACTCGGCGACGAAGAAACAGCCGAACGTGTGGCCGGTGTGCTGGAGGTGCTGCGGCCGGCGATTGTGGCGCTGCAGGCCTCTGCGGGGGAGGCTGCTTGTGGATGACGTTCGGAAGATAACAAACTACCAGCGGCTCAACTCGGTGGTCGATCATTTGCTCCACCTGATGAAGGGCAACGAGGCTCGGGCGTACACGTTCATGCTGCGCAACACTGACAATGCCACCGGCTGCTGCACGATGGGGAATCCTGTCCTGGCCCGGGGAATTCAGACCGACGAGCGTGGCGCGACCATCGCCGTAAAGGGGCTCATGGACCTCGGGGCAATCGTTCGGATCAGTTCAGGTGGAGGGCGCAGCCGCGTAGCGACCTACCATCTCCCCGTTGTAGTAGGCCCGCCTCCTGGCACGCAGCCGCGGCCAAACCCCCCCGAAAAATGTGGGGGTTTATACTCGGCGTTCTCTGCCGGAAACCCCCACAGTTTTTGTCCAGAAAGCCCCGCATTTTTTGTTGAAAACCCCCTCCAAAATTGTCTTAACCCCCCCCCAAAAACGCCCCCCGTATCAAGTAACAAGAAAACAAAACCACAATCCCCCCCCGCCGGTGGTGGTGTTGGTGGTCTTGAGCTGCAGAGACATTTCCTGGCATCGATCAGCGTGAACTGGACTGCAAGCGTCTCCACCGGCGTCGCCGCGCACCGCTGGAGCGTCGCCGAACTCCGCACCATCTGGCAGCACATCACCAACAAACGCCGCGAGGGGGAACGCCAGGCTGCCATGGCCATTGCTATCCGCGACGGGCACAAGCCGCGCATGCCGGATCAAGGTCTCCCATATGACCGGCCTGGGCCTGGGCGAGCAGTTCGCCCAGTAAATTGACCTTCCGTATACTGGAACGTATATTATGGAAAGCATGAACGCAGCCGCCCGAGCCGCCCTCTCCTCCATCCGCGCCTGCCTCACCGCCGGCCGGTACCGCATGACGGTCCATTTTCGCCTGCGGCTCGCCGAGCGGAGCATGCTCTGGGTGGACCTCCTGACCATATTCGATTCTCCCACCAACGTCCGCTCCGGAGGAAAGGACGATCTTGGCCGGCCCAAGTGGATCGTCGCCGGCCGCGCCGCCGACGGATTGCTGGCGGAGGTGGTGTGCGTGCTGGATCGAGATGAGCAAGTGCGCTTGCTGCTGCTCATCACTTTGTATTTTGAAAGCTGAGGTAGCTGCCATGTTGACCAAACACAACCGCCCCCAATCCGCTCCTCACTCTGCATCCGCCGGCTACACGCGCCGCCGCGGCCGACACCAGAACCCGCAGCTTGCACGCCCCGATTACCCTTTCGCCATGAAGCTCCCCGACGGTCGGACGATGGTGGTGGCGATCCCCGGCCGCTGGACAGCGGAGGATCGCGACGGATCGACGCTGCTGCTGCCCGAGGCGGTGAAATTCCTCGACCGCGTGCAGGCGCTGGTGACTCCGCATAAGCAAACCGTGACCCCCGGCTACATCACCGCCCTGCGCGAAGCGCTCCACATGACCCAGTCGGAATTTGGCGAAGAGGTCGACGTCGCCAAGATGACCGTCTCCCGGTGGGAGCGTGGCGAGCTTCGGCCGGCGGAGGATTCCCTGGCGAAGATTGAAAAGCTGCGCGCGGAGCGGCTGGCCAAAGGCGTCATCCTGCCGGCGTAGAACTCCCCCCGGCCGGCCCTAGAACCGGCCGCGTGAACCGGGCAGGGTTCACGGGCACTCGATCGTAGGTGAATCGTCATGCGCATTTTCAAACCGAAGTACCGGGACAAGACCGGCGAGCTCAAACCATCCCCCAACTACTGGGTCGAGGTGAAGCACCGCGGCCGCCGCTGCCGGCTGCCGGCGTTCACCAGCCGGAACCAGAGCGAGAAGTTCGGGGAGAAGCTGCACGACCTGATGATCGCGACGATCAGCGGCGAAAGCCCTGACGCCTCCCTGGTGAAGTGGGCGCAGGCCCAGCCCCCCACCACGCAGAAACGCCTGGTGCGAGCAGGCCTCCTCAGCGGCCGATTCGCCGGCGCCGGCAAACCCCTGGTCACGCACCTCACCGAATGGAAGGCCGCCCTCCTGGCCAAAGGCAACACCTCGGACCACGCCCAGCGGTATTTCGCCGACGCCGGCCGCGTCGTCGCCCTCTGCAAAGCGGTCTACCTCGCCGACCTCTCCGCCTCACGCGTCCACGGCGCCATCGAAACCCTCCGCGACGGCGACGCCAAAACCCGCGGCCTCAGTCTCCAGAGCTGCAACCACGTCCTCCGCGCCATCAAGGCTTTCTCCCGCTGGCTGGTCACCGACCGTCGCACCTCGGAAGATCCGCTGGCGGGCCTGTCCCTGGGAAAGGGCTTCAACCCCGAGGCGGATCCGCGCCACCAGCGCCGCGCCCTCAGCGACGACGAGATCCGTTGGCTGCTCAAAACCACCAGCGCCAGCACCGCCGTCCTCCCCTTCAAGTCCCACGGCCTCGCCGGCGTCGACCGCGCCATGCTCTACCAGCTCGCACTCGGCACCGGCTTCCGGCGCGACGAGCTCGCCAGCCTCACCCGCGCCAGCATCGATCTGGAGGCCTCGCCCCCCACCGTCACGATCGCCGCCGCCTACTCGAAACGTCGCCGGCAGGACGTCCAGCCGATCCGCGAGGACCTGGCCACCGCCCTCGAGGACTGGCTCAAAGGGAAGTCGACGGAGGGGCCGCTGTGGGCGATGCCATCGAAGACTGCCGACATGCTGCGCGCAGACCTGGCCGCGGCGCGGGCGGCGTGGCTGGCAGAGGCGAAGGGGAATCCGAAGCAGCTGGAGGAGCGGGAGAAGTCCGACTTCCTCCGCGCCGTCGACGCCGGCGGCCGCGTGATTGATTTCCACGCCCTCCGCCACACCTTCATCACCCGGCTAGTCCAGTCCGGCGCCACCGTGAAGGTTGCCCAGGAGCTCGCCCGCCACTCCACCCCCGTCCTCACCCTCCACCGCTTCTCCGACGTCGGCCTGCATGACTCGAGCTAGGCGTTGGGCGCCCTCCCCTCCATCACCCCCCCACCGACGAAGACCGAGACGCAAATCCAGACGCTCAGACGCACCGGAACCGACGCCGCCGACATCCCGCCCGTCGATCTCGCCAAAACGAACGTGGCGCGGCCTCAGCTTTCGCGAGGCGGAGAGAAAAACCATCCTGGTGAGCGCGCAGATGAGGGCGGTGGTGAGAATGACGGCGGCGCATTCCCCGCCTCCCCCACCGAAACCCCTCTCAAAAAACTGTCCCCAAAACTTGCCCAAACAGACGGTGTTGGACGGTGTCCGGCGGCGTCGGGCGAGGAATGCGGGGATGGAAGCAAAAACGAAAAAACCCCGGAGAATCACGTTTTTCCCGGGGTTTCAAGCGGAGGCGGTAGGATTCGAACCCACGGACGACTTGCGCCGTCTCCGGTTTTCAAGACCGGTGCAATAAACCGCTCTGCCACGCCTCCGTGTCTATTCTATTGTTCGCCTCCAAGGTAGCGAACCGCCGATTCTCGGTCAAATCGCTCCTGTTCCGCGGCGCAAAACTGCGGTTCGCACGCGCTCCACCGAATCACTTCCTCAACGAAAAACGCGAATGAAGAACATCCTTCATCCGCGTTTCGCATCCGCTCCAGCAACCGGCCGTTTACTCCACCAACTCCCCCTCATGCACCGGCACGCCCTTCTTGAACGTGAACCGCTTGTGCCGGTCGGCGTCGATCTCAATGGTGTCCCCCTCGCCGAACTCCCCATCGAGAATCCGCGTCGCCAGCGGGTTTTCGATCTCCTGCTGGATGATGCGCTTCAGCGGCCGCGCGCCAAAGACGGGGTCGTAACCGCGCTCGCCGAGTTCATCCTTCGCCGCTTCCGTCAGCACCAGGTGCATCCCGCGGGATTTCAACCGGTTCTCCAGATTGCGCACCTGGATATCCACAATCCTCCGCAACTGCTCCTTCTTCAGAGAGTGGAAGATGACGATCTCATCCACGCGGTTCAGGAACTCCGGCCGGAAATGTTCACGGAGCAGATTGCGCACCTGCGCCTCGATCTCCCACTCCGCATCCTCCTTGCCTGCCAGCTCCTGGATCACCTGCGAGCCAATATTGCTCGTCATGATGATGACCGTGTTCTTGAAATCCACCGTCCGTCCCTGGCCATCTGTCAGGCGTCCATCATCCAGCACCTGGAGCAGCACATTGAAAACATCCCGGTGCGCCTTCTCAATTTCGTCGAACAGAATCACCGAGTACGGCCGCCGCCGCACCGCCTCCGTCAGCACGCCCCCCTCTTCATACCCAACATATCCCGGCGGCGCGCCAATCAGCCGCGCCACCGAATGCTGCTCCATGAACTCCGACATGTCGATGCGGATCAGCGCATCTTCCGTGTCGAAGAGAAACTCCGCCAGCGCCTTCGTCAGCTCCGTCTTCCCGACGCCCGTCGGCCCGAGAAACATGAAGCTCCCGATCGGCCGGCGCGGATCCCCGAGTCCCGCCCGCGAACGCCGCACGGCGTCGGAAACGGCCTTCACCGCCTCCTCCTGCCCGACAACCCGCCGCTGCAGGAACTGCTCCATTTTCCGCAGGCGCTCCTTGTCCCCCTCGAGCATCTTGGAAACCGGAATGCCCGTCCATTTCGCAACGACTTCCGCGATCTCCTCCGGCGTCACTTCCTCGCGGATCAGCGCCGTGCCCGATTTCAGCTGCGCATCCAGTTGCTTCTGCTTGTCCGAAAGCTGCTGCTCAAGCTCGCGGATCGTGCCATAACGAAGCCGCGCCGCCTCTTCCAGTTGCCCGCGCCGCGTCGCTTCTTCCAACGCATGCTGCGTGTTCTCAATCTGCTCGCGGATCTGCTTGATCGCACGAAGCGCCCCCGCCTCCTGCTCCCATTGCGTGGTCAGGCGTGTGTTCTGCTCCTGCAGGTCCGCAAGCTGCTTCTCCGTCTTCTCAATCTGCTGCTTCGACGCCTCGTCTTTTTCCTTGCGAAGCGCCTCCCGCTCAATTTCCAACTGCATCATCCGCCGGCGAATCTCATCCAGCTCCTGCGGCATCGAATCGTTCTCAATCCGCAACCGGCTCGCCGCTTCATCCACCAAATCAATCGCCTTGTCCGGCAAAAACCGGTCCGCAATGTACCGGTGGCTCAACGTCGCCGCCGCCACCAGCGCCGAGTCCAGGATGCGCACCCCGTGGTGCGTCTCATACTTCGGCTTCAGCCCGCGCAAAATCGCAATGGTGTCCTCCACGCTCGGCTCGCCGACATACACCTGCTGGAACCGCCGCTCCAACGCCGGATCCTTTTCGATGTACTTCCGAAATTCGTCCAGCGTCGTCGCCCCGATGCACCGCAGCTCGCCGCGCGCCAGCATCGGCTTCAACAGATTCCCCGCATCCATCGCCCCCTCCGCCTTCCCCGCACCGACCACATTATGAATCTCATCGATGAACAGAATCACGCTCCCCTGCGCCGATTCCACCTCCTTCAGCACCGCCTTCAACCGATCCTCAAACTCCCCACGATACTTCGCCCCCGCAATCAACGCCCCCATGTCCAGGGCAATCACCCGCTTGTTCTTCAACCCCTCCGGCACGTCCCCCTGCAGAATCCGCTGCGCCAGACCTTCGACGATCGCCGTCTTCCCAACGCCCGGCTCGCCGATCAGCACCGGGTTGTTTTTCGTCCGCCGGCTCAGCACCTGCATGCACCGCCGGATCTCCTCGTCCCGCCCGATCACCGGATCGAGCTTCCCCTTCCGCGCCGCTTCCACCAGGTCCCGCCCGTATTTCTCCAGCGCCTGGAATTTCGCCTCCGGATTCTCATCCGTCACGCGCGTGTTCCCGCGCACATCCTTCAGCGCCGCCAGGATCGCATCCCGCGTGACGCTCATCACCGACAGCACCTCCTTCGCATTCGAAGGCACCTGCGCCAGCGAAAGCAGCAGATGCTCCGTCGAAAGATATTCATCCTTCAGCCGATCCGCTTCCTTCTGCGCCCCCTCCAGCACCTGCTGCAGTTCACGCGACGCGCCAAGTTGCGCCCCGCCCGAAACCGTCGGCATCCGTTTCAATTCCGACTGCGTCACCGACGCAATCCGATCCGCATCCGCCCCCAGTTTTCCAAGCAACGGCCGCACAATCCCGTCGCGATCATCCAGCAATGCCGCCAGAAGATGCAGCGGCGTCAGCTCACTGTGCTGCATTTCCACCGCCAGCGTCTGCGCCCGCTGCAGCGCCTCCTGGGCCTTGATCGTCAATTTATCCATTCGCATAACCAGCTCCCGTGCATTCGTTCAGCATGTATGTAGAGTTGTCGCTTGTGTATGAACAAATGGCGTACCACGGCGAAAAACCGCAGTATTGAGCAGTTTTTCGACTCTGAGCCCTTCCATAAGCACGAAAGGCGACTGCCGCTATGGCAGTCGCCTTTCCGATAACGAGGCGGAGCTGGTCAGGACTTATTGCGCCTGAGTGGTCGGTGCCGCACTCTGCGCTTGCATCGCAAGTTCATCCACCTGCGACTTAACCGGTGCCGACAGCGAATCGTACATCCCCTTCTGCTTCAGCTCCCCGACCAGCGTCTTCACCTTGCTGGTATCCCCCTTCGCCATCGCGTTCTTCGCCTCATCAATCAGCCGCGTCGCCGCCGCATCCGCTGTCGAGAGCCCTTTCACGCTCGTTCCATTCACCGAGGGCAAACCCGGCATATTGGAAGCGCTGCTCGCTCCGGGCTGCGTCGTCGCGTTCCCCGCCCCCATTGTGTTGCCCCCCGCTTCGGTGTTGTTACCCGCCGCCGCAGCACCGTTCGCGGTTTGTCCGTTTTCCGTCGATTGATTGTTCGCCGCCGAATCCGTCGGGTTCGGGGTGCTTGCATTGGGCGTCCCGTTCGTCGGCGCCTCGCTCGATTCAGACGTGCTGTGGTCGCAGCCGCCCACACCGATCAACGCCGCCGAAAGAACCGCCAGGGCCAGAGAATGCCGAAGTATCATGCTCGTCTCCTTTAAGATGACACGCCCCGTAAAGAGGCAAACCCCAAGCCTTGCCCAAACAATTCGCCGGAATTGTGAACGAGCAGTTGCCTTGGCAACGCTGGGCGGAGATCGTATACGGCTGCAGCACCGGGTCGCACGCCCGACCCGAGCTACTCGCCGCGCACACCCTTCGGTTTTTCGACCCTTTCCCCGGTGCCCCATGACGCTCACCTCCCAACAGGATGAACTCGACTTCCACCAGGCCATGCGCCTCCACCAGCAGGGCAACTTCGCCCAGGCAGAACCGCTCTACCGCCAAATCCTCGCCCGCTCCCCCCAGCACGCCGAAGCTCTCCACATGCTCGGGCTCCTCGCCTATCAAGTCGGCCACCCCGCGCCCGCCGTCGACCTCATCGAAAAGTCCCTCGCCATCGCCCCCTCCAACGAAATCGCCTGCAGCAACCTCGCCGAAATCCGCCGCTGCCTCGGCCAGCTCGATGCCGCCGTTGCCCTCTGCCGGCGCGCTCTTACCCTCAACCCCAACCTCCCCAGCGCCCACGCCAACCTCGCCGCCATCTACCGCCAGATGGGACGCCTCCCCGACGCCCTCGCCGCCGCACAGCACGTCATCCGCCTCTCCCCCACCATGTCCAGCGGCTACTCCTCCGCCGGCGCCGCCCTCATCGACCTCAACCGCTCCCCCGAAGCACTCCCCCTCCTCCAGCGCGCCGCACAACTCGATCCCAACAACGCCGCCATCTGGAGCAACCTCGGCCTCTGCTACGCCCGCCTCTCCGACTACGCCAACGCCATCCCCGCCCACCGCCGCGCCGCCGCACTCGAACCCAAAAACGAAATCATCCTCATGAACCTCGCCGTCGCCCTCGCCGAGAGCGGCGATTTCTCCGAAGCCGTCCTCTATTTCCAGAAGCTCGCCGCCATCCACCCCGACAGCCCCGAAATCCTGCAGAACCTCGCGGCCGCCCACTGCGACCTCCACAACCACGCCGAGGCCCTCCAGTACGCCCACCGCGCCCTCGAGAAAGACCCCCAGCGCGTCGAAACGCTCATCACCTTTGCCAACATCCACACCGCCCTCGGCCAGTTCGACGAATCCCTCCGCCGCCTCCACCAGGCCCTCGCCATCCGCCCAACCAGCAAAGTCTACCAGGCCATGGCCACCGCCCTCGTCGGCAGCGGCCGCCTCGAAGACGCACTCGACGCCAACGCCAAAGCCATCCAACTCGACCCCGCCGACCCCCTCCCCACCTTCGACCGCTCCATCATCCTTCTCTACCTCGGCCGCTTCGAAGAAGCCTGGCCCCTCTACGAGTCCCGCTTCAACCACCCGCGCCTCAAACCCTTCATCGAACAGTTCGCCAAGCCCCGCTGGCACGGCGAGCCCATCCCCGGCAAAGCGCTCCTGATCCAATGCGAGCAGGGCCTCGGCGACACCGTTTACTTCTCCCGCTACGTGCGGCTCCTCGCACAACAAAACATCCGCACCCTCCTCCGCGTCCAACCCTCCCTGGTCGAAGTCATCCGCACCATCCCCGGCGTCGGCGAGGTCCTCCCCGACACCGCTCCCCCGCCCGAATTCGACTTCCACATCCCCCTCATGTCCCTTCCCGGCATCTTCAAAACCACCCTCGCCACCATCCCCAACTCGGTCCCTTACATCGCCGCCGACCCGCAGAAAAAATCCCGCTGGCAATCCGAGTTCGCCAGGCACAATGGCAATCTCAAAATCGGCATCGCCTGGGAAGGCGGCCCCTTCCAGCCCGAAAATCGCCTCCGCTCCGCCTCCCTCGCCGCCTTCGCCCCGCTCGCCGATCTCCCCATCACGGTCTTCTCCCTGCAAAAAGGCCCGGCCGCTGCCCAGGCCAAATCTCCCCCGCCCGGCATGGACTTCCACGACCTCGCCACCCACATCCACGACTTCACCGACACCGCCGCCATCATCGACGCCCTCGACCTCGTCATCTCCATCGACACCTGCATCGTCCACATCGCCGGCGCACTCGCCAAGCCCGTCTGGACACTCCTCGCCTATTTCCGCGGCCACATGTGGATGACCCACCGCCCCGATTCCCCCTGGTACCCCACCATGCGCCTCTTCCGCCAGCCCTCCTTCGACAACTGGCCCGCCGTCATCGCCAACGTGCGAACCGAACTCCAATCCCTCCTCCAAACCCGCCCCTGACCCCCGCACTCACATACCCCATCCCCCAGCCCCAGCCCCTGTAGTCAATCCCCCACCACTCCGCTACCATCCCCAGAACACCCGCACCACCCCGCACGGAGGCGCCCATGATCACCCACTCGCATCCCACCCCCCTCCCCCCCACCGAAGGCCTCGAACCCACCGACCCCAACTCCCTCTTCGCCATGGCCGTCGAAAACGTCAACACCGCCTGCGACGTCCTGCAAGCGCCCCCCTACGTCAAAGCCATCCTCGGCCAACCCAAGACCGAACTCATCGTCAACTTCCCCGTCCAACTCGACAACGGCTCCTACAAACTCTTCAAAGGCTACCGCATCCAGCACAACAACATCCTCGGCCCCTACAAGGGCGGCATCCGCTACCACCCCGACATGTCGCTCGATGACGGCAAAGCCCTCGCCCTCTGGATGACCATGAAGTGCGCCCTCATGCGCCTCCCCTACGGCGGCGCAAAAGGCGGCATCAAAGTAAATTCCCGCGACCTCTCCAACACCGAACTCATGCGCCTCACCCGCCGCTTCACCTCCGCCCTCGGTGACACCATCGGCCCCGAAATCGACATCCCCGCCCCCGACGTCGGCACCAACGCCCAGATCATGGACTGGATGATGGACACCTACCTCAACACCCACGAAGGCGTCGGCCGCCAGAACCTCCGCCACGTCGTCACCGGAAAATCCATCCCCTGCGGCGGTTCCGAAGGCCGCGAAAAAGCCACCGGCCAGGGCATCGTCTTCGTCCTCCAGGAACTCCTCCCCGAATTCCTCATCAACATCCCCAACATGCGCTTCTCCGTCCTCGGCTACGGCAACGTCGCCTCCAACACCGCCACCATCCTCCAGTCCCTCGGCGCCAAGCTCGCCGCCGTCATGGACCACGCCGCCGCCATCCGCGCCGCTTCCCCCGATTCCGCCATCGACGCCGAAAAACTCGCCGCCCACGTCAAAACCCATGGCTCCATCAAAGGCTTCGCCGAAACAACCAACGGCCAGATTGAACCCGTCGACCGCGAAACCTTCTACAAAACCCCCGTGGATGTCTTCATCCCCGCCGCCCTCGAACGCATGGTCGACAAACAAGTCGCCGCCTGGCTTAACTGCAAAGTCCTCGCCGAGGGCGGCAACGGCCCCTGCACCCCCGACGCCGAACGCCTCCTCGATTCCCGCGGCGTCGCCGTCCTCCCCGCCATCCTCTGCAACGCCGGCGGCGTCACCGTCTCCTACCTCGAATGGGTCCAGAACAAGGCCGGCATCCACTGGGAACTCCCCCGCGTCGACGCCGAACTCAAAAAAACCATCCTCAACGCCGCCCGCCGCGTCCGCCTCGCCGCCCACCAATACTCCGTCAACATGCGCACCGCCGCCTACGCCGTCGCCATCGACCACATCAGCAAAGCCTACCAGGCCCGCGGAATCTTCCCGTAACCCCCAAAAGTGGAGCCGACGCCCTCGTCGGCTAATCCGATCAAGAGAAATTCAACAATGTCATGAGGATTTCAGCAACTCCCACCCCTCTTGCGTCCCCCCACCTAGTCCGTCAAGATGCGACTATGACTGAAGCACACGACATCGTGATCATGGGCGCCGGCCCCGCCGGCGCCGCCTGCGGCACCTTCCTTGCCCGCCACGGCCTCGACGTCCTCCTCATCGATGCCGAAAAACACCCACGCCACCACATCGGCGAAAGCCTCCTCGCCGCCTCCATGCCCCTCCTCGCCGACCTCGGCATCTCCATGGAAGAAATGACCCGCCGCTTCCAACCCAAATTCGGCGCACGCTTCTACGACCCCGCCCTCGACCGCCTCGCCACCTTCGAATTTGAAACCGCCCCCGGCAGCCCCTCCCCCTCCTTCCAGGCCCTCCGCGAAGATCTCGACGAAATGCTCGCCGCCAATGCCATCAAATCCGGTTGCACCCTCGCCCAGAACGAATGGATCGAAAGCGTTGAAGAAGACGCCGAACGCCCCACCCTCCGCCTCCGCTCCGACCGCGAACTCTCCTGCCGCTTCCTCGTCGACGCCACCGGCCGCCAGCCCCTCCTCGCCGCAAAACGCCGCACCCGCCAGATCCTCACCGATTACGGCCGCGTCGGCATCTACAACTATTTCACCCACCTCCCGCCGCACGACGACTTCGACGACAAATACATCACCATGTACATCTTCGAACAGGGCTGGGTCTGGTTCATCCCCCTCCGCGACGGCCGCACCAGCGTCGGCGTCGTTTACCGCACCATGCCCGAAATCCCCCCCTCCTCCGGCCAGTCCCGCACCGAATCCCTCTTCTGGCACGCCGTCAAAACCATGCCCCGCCTCGAACAACGCCTCCGCGCCGCCCGCCCCTCCGACCCCTTCCGCGCCATCAGCGACTACAGCTTCTCCGTCTCCGAAAAATTCGGCGGCCACCCCAACGCCGGCTGGGCCGCCATCGGCGATGCCGCCGGTTTCCTCGACCCCATCTTCTCCAGCGGCGTCCACCTCGCCCTCGCCTCCGCCCAGCGCGCCAGCGCCGGCATCCTCGAAAAACTCCGCACCGGCTCCGACCGCGGCCTCCACGAATACGCCGCCCACATGAACCAGGGCTTCCACGTCTTCCGCGCCTTCGTCCACCGCTTCTACAACCGCGACCTCGTCAACAATATCTTCTTCATGCCCAACAAACCCCCCGCCATCCACGCCGCCATCACCAACATTCTCGCCGGCCACGTGTGGGATCCCGCCAACCCCGTGCTTAAGATGATCGGCGCGGGCAACCCCGCAGTTTCACAACCCGCAGTCGCCTGAAAGGACACCCACATGCCATTCACACTCGAAATCGGCGCCGACGCCCCACCCTTCGAACTCATGGGCACCGACGACAAAATTCACCGCCTCTGGGACTACGACGCCGCCCCCTTCCTCTGCATCGCCTTCACCTGCAATCACTGCCCCTACGTCATCGGCAACGAATCCCGTGAACGCGCCTTCGTCGAAAAATACTCCAAGGAAGGCATGGTCTACGTCGCCATCAATTCCAACGACACCAAGGACTACCCCACCGACGACTTCCCCCACATGAAAGAACGCGCTGCCGCCCTCAAATTCACCTGGCACTACCTCCACGACTCTTCCCAGGAAGTCGCCAAAAAATACGGCGCCATCAAGACCCCCCACTTCTTCCTCTTCGACAGCGACAAAAAACTCCGCTACGTCGGCCGCATGGACGACTCCCCGCGCGACATCACCAAGGCCACCACCCACGAACTCGCCGACGCCATGGACGACCTCCTCAACATGCGCGAAGTCAAACTCCCCGTCACCGACCCCATCGGCTGCACCATCAAATGGAGAGGCAAGCCCCCCAAGTTCATCCCCACCGACCTCTGCGATCTCCAGTAGAAGCGAACCGTCAGGGAACCCGTAGCGTAAGCGCCGGCCCATTTCCCAATCGCCAAGAAGGCCATCTCCCCGCGCAGGCGGTGCAAACCCCCGCAAAACCCAAGCGAACCCCCACAACCACCGTTATAATCCGCCCGGCTCTCAAACGGAAACCACATGAACTTCTTCCAACAAGGCATCCCCCTCGGCCGCTGGTTCGGCATCTCCGTCGTCATCCACTGGCTCTTCCTGCTCTATGCGGCGTGGCTCCTCTACACCATGCCCCACCCCACGATGCTGGACACCCAGTTGAATGCCCTCTGGCTCGGCCTCCTCTTCGCCGTCGTCCTCGTCCACGAGTTCGGCCACGCACTCTCCTGCAAAGCCATGGGCGGCACCGCCATCCATATCGTCCTCTGGCCCCTCGGCGGCATCGCCTTCATCAAACCCCCCGGCAACGCCTTCTCCTGGCTCGTCACCACCGTCTGCGGCCCCCTCGTCAACGCCGTCCTCTGGCCACTCTTCTTCTTCATCTGCTGGAAAATGGGCATCGCCGATGAACAAGGCGCCGCCGCTTACTTCGCCACCCACACCGGTCCCGCCTTCTGGGGCGCGATCATCTGCCTCTTCATGGTCCAGATCAACAAAATGCTCCTCCTCTTCAACCTCATCCCCTGCTATCCCATGGACGGCGGCCGCATCCTCCAGGAAATCCTCTGGATGACCGTCGGCTACGAAAAGTCCCTCCGCGTCGCCGGTGCCGTCGGTGCTCTCGTCGGCCTCGGTTTCATCTTCCTCGGCCTCAGCCACCAAACCGTCACCGTCCCCCACATCGGCTTCCGCCTCACCGGCACCGACACCCTCGCCGTCATCGGCTTCCTCTGCGCCACGCGCTCATGGCAACTTTTTCAGCAGGCCGGCAGAATACAGCCTTCCCAGCAACCCTGAACCCTCCCTTTTCGGAGCCTCCACATGCGGAACCGGATTCTCCTCCTCCCCGCGATCCTCCTCCCCCTGCTCCTTTCCGCCTGCGGCGATTCCGGCTCCTCCCCCACCACCCAATCCGCAAACAACGCCGACAACAACGCCCCCCCTATGAACGTCGGCCTCCTCGTCTCCGGATCCACCTCCGACGGCGGATGGAACCAGCTCGCACAAACCAGCCTTAACAACCTCGGCACCAGGGACAACCTCAACATCGTCCCCCGCCAGCAGGTCTCCAAGGACACCGCCCCCGACGCCATCCGCCAGTTCGATGCCCAGAACTTTCCCCTCGTCATCGCCCACGGCTTCGAATACATCGAAGCCGCCAAGGAACTCACCGACCCCTCCAGGGGCACTCCCGTCAAAACCAAGATCGTCGTCTCCGGCAGCGACGTCAACAACCCCAACTTCGAAAGCCTTTACTACGACCTCTCCGGCGCCAGCTATCAGCTCGGCATCGTCGCCGCCAAGGTCAGCAAGACCCGCAAACTCGGTTTTATCGCCGGCGAACCCATCCCCACCGTCACCGCCATGCTCCACGGCTTCGAAGCCGGCGCTAAAAGCGTCAACCCCTCTATCACCGTCTCCGCCCAGTACACCGGCTGGGACGACCCCAGCAAAGCCAAAAGCCAGGCCGAAGCCTTCATGCAGCAGAACGTCGACGTGATCATGCAGAACGTCGATGCCGCCAGCCGCGGCGTCTTCGAAGCCGTCAAGGAGCACAACGCCGCCGCCAATAAATCCACCACCGCCTACACCTTCGGCGCCAACTCCGATCAGAACGACAACCCCGTCTGCCCCGACTACACCCTCGCCTCCGCCGTGATCAAAATGGACATCGCCTTCGACCGCGTCATCCAGCAGGTCAAAGACAACAAATTCACCGGCGGCCTCATCAAGGATGACCTCGCCAGCGGCGTCAGCGTTGCCGTCCTCAACCCCAAACTCGTCGGCAAAGTCATCGACCCCGCAACCCAGCAACTCCTCGACGACGCCGCCAAAAAGATCGCCTCCGGCGAAGTCAAAATCCCGACGGAGTAACCCCGTCGCCATGATCGAACTCTCCCACATCTCCAAACGCTTCGGCGCCCTCACCGCCCTCGACAACGTCTCCCTGCAAATCCACTCAGGCAAGATCCACGGCCTCCTCGGCGAAAACGGCGCCGGCAAAAGCACCATCATGAACGTCCTCTTCGGCCTCCTCCGCCCCGACTCCGGCGCCATCCGCATCAACACCCGCGAAGTCTCCATCCCCTCCCCCAAGGCCGCCCGAACCCTCGGCATCGGCATGGTCCATCAACATTTCAAACTCGTCCCCACCCTCACCGTCCTCGAAAACTTCGCCCTCTCCCTCGCCACCAGCCTCCGCAAAATCCGCCCCGCTGCACAACGCCAGCTCGATTCCCTCCGCTGGAACGTCCCCCTGAACGCCCGCATCGAGTCCCTCTCCGTCGGCCAGCAACAACGCGTCGAAATCACCAAGGCCCTCCTCGCCATCGAACAAAGCCAGCAACCCACCAAAGCCCTCATCCTCGACGAACCCACCGCCGTCCTCACCCCCCAGGAAGCCGCCGAACTCTTCTCCGCCCTCCAAACCCTCAAACAATCCAACACCGCCATCGTCTTCATCAGCCACAAGCTCGCCGAAGTCCAGCAAATCTGCGACGAAGTCACCATCCTCCGCCGCGGCAAACACATCCTCACCGCCCTCACCAACTCCCTCTCCCCCGCCGAAATGGCCGAAAAAATGGTCGGCACTACCATCGAACTCCCCCGCCTCACCCGCGAAACAAAACCCCCTCTAGCAAACACCCCCCCCATCCTCGAACTCCAAAACCTCTCCGCCGGCCTCCTCAAATCCGCCTCCCTCCAACTCCGCCCCCGCGAAATCCTCGGCATCGCCGGCGTCGACGGCAACGGCCAATCCGACCTCGTCCAAGCCATCATCGGCAGCATCCCCCCCACCACCGGCCGCATCTCCCTCGACAACCAAGACGCCACCCACAAACCCATCCGCTGGCGCATCGACCGCATCGCCTACATCCCCGAAGACCGCCACCAGCAGGCCGTCGTCCTCCCCCTCACCATCCGCGACAACCTCCTCCTCAAAAACTACCGCCGCCCCCCCTACTCTGCCTACGGCTGGCTCCGCTTCCCCGCCTGGCGCTCCCACGCTCGCGACCTGGTCACCCGCTTCGACATCCGCACCCCCTCTACCGCCACCACCGTCGGCCGCCTCTCCGGCGGCCACCCGCAAAAAGTCGTCCTCGCCCGCGAACTCGCCGACCCCCAAAAACCCCTCGTCCTCGCCGTCAATCCCACCCGCGGCCTCGACATCGGCGCCACCGCCGCCGTCATGCAGCAACTCCTCAACGCCCGAAACGCCGGCGCCGCCGTCCTCCTCATCCACTCCGACCTCGATGAACTCCTCGCCCTCTCCGACCGCCTCCTCGTCCTCTACAACGGCCAACTCACCCCCACCCACTGGCCCAACACCACCCGCGAACACATCGGCCAAATGATGATGGGCCTCCCCGCCCAATCCCAATTGGACCGCTGAATTCACCGCAGTATACTGAGGCCATGCTTCATCAAACCCACGACCGCATCAGCCTGGAACTCGCCAGGCGCATCGCCCAGGGCCTGCCCGCGCACCCCGAATGGCTCGATCTCGCCAAATCGAATCTCGACCGCTGGTCCCAGCTCAATCACGATGCCCCGGCCCTCCTCTCTTGCTACCAGGAATGGCGACAACTCCTCGCCCGCCCCGTCCCCGAAATCTCCGCCGCCCTGATCGCGGAAACCGACCACGCACAACGCCTCCGCCAGAATTCCCCCTTCGCCGGCGCGCTCTCCCCCGCCGAGGTTTGGCATATCAAACGGCAGGTCCATGAAACGCCAGCAGCTTGAGCACATCCTGCGAGCCGCCGCTGGAATCACCGGCGCTGACCGCTTCGTCGTCATCGGATCCCAGGCCATCCTCGGCCAATTCCCCGATCCCCCTCCCGAACTCCTCGTCTCCATCGAAGCCGATCTCTTCTCTCTCCGTAATCCTCACGACGCCGAGCTCATTGACGGAAGCATCGGCGAAGCATCCCCCTTCCATCAAACGTTCGGCTACTACGCACATGGCGTAGGCGAGAACACTGCCGTCCTGCCTGACGGTTGGAAGACCCGCCTCATTCCGTTCTCCCCCACCGCTTCCGCCGGAGCGATGGGCCTTTGCCTCGAAGTCCACGACCTCGCCGTCTCCAAGCTCGTCGCAGGCCGCGAAAAGGACCTCGATTATCTTGCGGCATTATTCCGCCACTCCTTGGCGAATCCACAAACCGTCCGATCCCGCCTCGCCATCACCCCCGTCGACCCCCCTCTCCGCGAACTCTGCGAAGCCCGCCTCCAACGCACGGCCCCAAAGCCGTAGCATGAAACCCCTCCGCCACATCCTCACAGACCTCGCCGTCATCGCCGCCGCCATCGCCGCCGCAATCCTCCTCGTCCTCATCGGCCTCTCCCTCGCCCACTACCCCGCCCTCGCCATCCTCACCACCTGGGTCCACGGCGCCCTCGGCTCCCGCTTCGACCTCGCCGTCGCCGTCAAAAACGCCTGCCCCCTCATCTTCACCGGCCTCGCCGCCGGCGTCGCCTTCCGCTCCGGCGTCTTCAACATCGGCGCCGAAGGTCAATCCATCCTCGGCGCCATCGCCGCCGTCACCATCGCCACCCGCCTCCTCCCTCACCTCGCCAACCCCTGGCTCGCCATCCCCGCCGCCCTCGCCGCCGCAATGCTCTTCGGTGCCCTCTGGGGCCTTCTCCCCGCACTCATGGACCGCTTCCGCGGCGTCCCCATCGTCCTCTCCACCATCCTCCTCAACTTCATCGCCCTCCAACTCCTCTCCCTCCTCCTCGAACACCCCCTCAAAGCCGCCGGCACACAAGTCGTCCAGAGCGACCAGCTCCCCACCCCCTACTGGCTCCCCGCACTCGTCGAGGTCGGCTACCTCCGCATCGGCATCCTCATCGCACTCGCCGCCGCTGCCTTCGCCTGGATCCTCCAGTCGCGCACCTCCTTCGGCTTCGAACTCCTCGTCACCGGCCTCAACCCCAACGTCGCCAAACTCTCCGGCATGCCCGTCGCCTCCCGACAACTCGCCGTCATGATGCTCTCCGGTGCCTTCGCCGGCCTCGCCGGCGCCATCCAGGTCATGGGCATCGAAGGACACTTCCTCGGACCCAACCCCGTCTCCTACGGCTACGCCGGAATCGCCGTCGCACTCCTCGGCCGGCTCCACCCCCTCGGCATCGTCCTCGCCGCCCTCTTCTTCGGCCTCCTCGACCAGGGCGCCAGCAACGTCGAAATCTCCCGCTACGCACTCCCCCACGAAGTCGCCGACATCGTCAAAGGCCTCATCGTCCTCATCGTCCTCGTCGGCACCGCCTACGTCGCCCGCCTCCGCACCACCTCCACCGGAGGCGACCGCTGACCATGCCCCTCTCCCCAACCACCTTCATCCTCAAACAATCCGTCACCTCCGCCACCCCCCTCCTCCTCGCCGGCTTCGGCGAACTCCTCGCCGAACGCGCCGGCGTCATCGACATCGGCATCGAAGGCCTCATGCTCATGGGCGCCATCGCCGCATACTCCGCCGCCGTCCTCACCGGCTCCGCCTGGGCCGCCATCCCTGCCTCCATCGCCGCCGGCATGATCTTCGCCTCCCTCTTCGCCGCCGTTGCCATCTGGTGCCGCGCCGATCAAATCGTCACCGGCGCCGCCCTCAACATCCTCGCCTTCGGCGCCTCCACCACCCTCTGGCACGCCCTCCAGTCCCGCCTCGCCGCCGGCGCCACCCCGCCGCCACTCTTCGAACCCCTCCCACTCCCCTTCCTCCACAACATCCCCATCCTCGGCCCCATCCTCTTCGAACAATACGCCCTCTTCTACTTCGTCATCGCCCTCGCCATCACCCTCGCCCTCACCACCCGCACCCGCTTCGGCCTCATCATCAAATCCCTCGGCGACGCCCCCGAAGCCGCAGACGCCGCCGGCATCTCCGTCCGCCGCTACCGCACCGCCCTCGCCCTCTTCGCCGGCGCCACCGCAGGACTCGCCGGCGCCTACCTCTCCACCATGCGCGGCCACTCCTTCCAGGTCAACATGACCGGCGGCCAGGGCTTCCTCGTCCTCGCACTCGTCATCTTCGGCCGCTGGAAACTCCTCGGCCTCATCGCCGGCACACTCCTCTTCGGCGCACTCGACGCACTCCAGTCCTACCTCGCCGCCATCCCCGGCGCCACCACCACCGTCCCCCACCAGCTCTTCGACATGCTCCCCTACGCCGCCACCCTCATCGCCCTTGCCCTCCTCACCCGCTCCCGCGCCGGCCCCCTCCACCTCGCCCTCCCCTGGCCCCCCGACCGCTGACAAGTGGGGCCGACGCCCCCGTCGGCCAATTCCGAATAACCCAAGACTCTCCCTGCACGCCGAAACCCTCAAGGATCAACTCAACCTCCACCGTTCTTCCCACAACCTGTAACGCGCGTTACTATCCACCCGCCTCTTCCCACCCCCTTTTTCCAGGCCCATTCCCTGCAAATCCAAGGAGTCCCAATGCTTCGTCACCCATCCCGCATCGCCATTTTCTCCCTCCTCACCGCCGCCGCTCTCTCCACCTCCGCCCTCGCCGCCGACCAGTTCGACATCGCCACCAAAAACACCCACCTCCTCCTCGCCGTCGAAAACAACCACCTCACCCAGCTCGTCTTCGGCTCCATCAAATCCAAACCCGCCCCCGCCCCCACCAACACCCGCCGCCCCCCAACCCCCGAAGACTTCTACCCCGCCGCCGGCGCAGGCTACATCTGGGAACCCGCCCTTAAAGTCACCCACGCCGACGGCAACACCTCGACCGACCTCGTCTACGAAAAATCCGCCACCTCCCACCCCGACGATGACACCACCGAAACCCGCATCTCCCTCAAAGACCCCCAATACCCCCTCCACGTCACCCTCGTCTTCCGTGCCTACAAAAACGAAGACATCATCCAGCAATGGACCGAAATCCAACACGAGGAATCCGCACCCATCACCCTCGAACGTTTCGCCTCCGCCTCCCCCGTCTTCCCCAAAGCCACCGACACCTACCTCACCCAGTTCTACGGCAAATACAAACACGAAATGACCCCCTCCGAAGAAAAACTCACCCCCGGCATCAAAATCCTCGACTCCAAACTCGGCTCCCGCGCTCAGTACTACCTCAACCCCAGCTTCTTCCTAGCGCCCAAGGGCCCCGCCACCGAAACCACCGGCGAAGTCTTCGGCGGCTCTCTCGCCTGGTCCGGCTCCTTCCAGCTCGCCTTCGAAATCCAGACCGAATCCAACCGCCTTCGCGCCCTCTGCGGTATGAACCCCTACGACTCCGCCTACCACCTCGCTCCCAACACCCTCTTCAAAACCCCCGCCATGCTCTGGTCCTTCTCCGACCACGGCAAAGGCCAAATCTCCCGCAACTTCCACCGCTGGGCCCGCACCTACGGCGTCCGCGACGGCAACTCCCCGCGCCCCGTCCTCCTCAACAACTGGGAAGCCACCCACATGGACTTCGACCAGGACAAACTCGTCTCCCTCTTCGACGGCGCCAAAGCCGTCGGCGCCGAATGCTTCCTCCTCGACGACGGCTGGTTCGGCAACGGCGAACACGCCCGCGACAACGACCGCGCCGGTCTCGGCGACTGGCAGCCCAACACCAAAAAACTCCCCCACGGCGTCGAAGCCCTCGCCGATGAAGCCGTCAAACGCGGACTCCGCTTCGGCATCTGGATCGAACCCGAAATGACCAACCCCAAATCCGACCTCTACCAACAACACCCCGACTGGGTCATTCAGCAGCCCAAACGCGACCCCATGAGCGACATCGACCACAACCGCCACCAGCTCGTCCTCGACCTCACCCGCCCCGACGTCCACCAGTTCGTCTGGCACATGATCGACAACCTCCTCACCTCCGCGCCCAGCGTCTCCTACATCAAATGGGACTGCAACCGCTACATCACCCAGCCCGGCTCCACCTTCCTCAAACCCGAAGACCAGCAGAACCTCTGGATCGACTACGTCAACGCACTCTACGACGTCATGCACAAAACCGCTCAGGAACACCCCAAGGTCCAGATGATGGCTTGCGCCGGCGGCGGCGGCCGCGTCGACTACGGCACGCTCCCCTCCTTCGACACCTTCTGGCCCTCCGACAATACCGACCCCCTCTCCCGCATCAAGATCCAGTACGGCTTCTCCCAGTTCTTCCCCGCCGTCGCCACCGCCGACCACGTCACCCGCATGGGTAAACGCCCCATGAAATTCACCTTCGACGTCGCCATGTCCGGCACCCTCGGCATGGACATGGACCTCTCCAAGCTCTCCCCCGATGAACTCGCCTTCTCCAAGTCCGCCATCGCCGATTACAAAACCTTCCGCGACGTCATCGTCACCGGCGACCTCTACCGCCTCGAATCCCCCTACTCAGGCGACGGCGACGCCTCCAGCCCACGCACCTCCCTCATGTACGTCCTCCCCGACGCCTCCCGCGCCATCTTCTTCGCCTACCAAACCGAAGACGCCAAGCCCGCCCCCATCGCTCTCCAGGGCCTCGACCCCG
Source organism: Phycisphaerae bacterium (assembly GCA_051955985.1). Lineage (GTDB taxonomy): Bacteria > Planctomycetota > Phycisphaerae > WQYP01 > WQYP01 > DATKPA01. The sequence continues at coordinate 46,099 of JBQCGD010000038.1, forward strand.
CCAGACACTACACCCTCCACGAACGCGACCTCACCCCCGGCACAAAATCCTCCTTCGACATGGAAGGCAAAACCCTCGACGGCGCAACCCTCATGAAAACCGGAATCACGCCCCCCGTTCAGAAAAAATACGACAGCGCCGTCATCGAACTCACCGCGGAGAACGCAACAAAATAACAGCGCTCCTCCATTTTTTTCGCGACAGTTGCGAACTCCCGCGTTACGATAATCACTGACACGGAGGTGTATGGCTCGCATCGCGAGTCGCGATGCCCCCTCCAGTTCCTTTTTCAAGGAGAGATACCATGGCCAAAGGCAACAACTCCCAGAAGCGCGAAAAGAAGAAACCCAAGGGGACCGGGAAGAAGAAATAATCGCTCTGGGCATTCCAGTGGCGGAGCGAGTCCCCCTCGCTCCGCCGCTTTCATTTTTGCCCCACGCCGCCCCCCACCGAGACAATCCCTCGCTCGACACTCGGTCCCCCGCCAACGCTTGCGTCGTCGCGAACCATGCACATAACATATTGCGCCCCCGCCCCGTGTGGGCAGTCGGTCCTTCGGGACCTCTGAAAAATCCCCAGCCCACGGCTTCCATGCCGTGGGGATTATGGATGCCCGCCGCGCAACGCCGTCTCTCGAGATTTTTCAGGGGTCCCATTCGTCATTCCCCCCCGCTCCCTCACCCGCAACGGAACACACAGCGCAATCCCCCCCGCCACCACCCCCAACCCCGCCGCCACCAAACGCCCCCACCGGATATCCAGATAATCCAAACACTTCGGCCCCAAAAACCCCCCAAACAAATTCCCCAGCGAATTAACAATCGCAAACGCCCCCGCCAACGCCGTCCCCGTCATCAACGCCGGCGGCATCGCCCAGAACGGACCAAACATCCCAAACGCCCCCATCGCCCCCACCGACATCCCCGCAATCACCAGCACCGTCGCCATCGGCCCCGTCATCACCCACGGCGTGATCCCCGCCACCGCCAACCCCACCGCAATCAGCCCGCACGCAAACGCCAAATGCCCGTTGTGGCTGTTGCGCCGGTCCGA
>JBQCGD010000039.1:0-74822 GCA_051955985.1 Phycisphaerae bacterium
CCTCCCTCGCCCCCGCCTACGACCTCCGCCTCTCCCAGGTCCTCGCCAACCTCCTCAAAAACGCCATCGAAGCCTCCCCAGAAACCACAACGGTACGAATCACCATCGCGACCGACGCCCCCAGCGCAGACGCCCCACCAATCGAAAATCGAAAATCAAAAATCGAAAATCTCCTCATCCACATCGAAGACTCCGGCGCCGGCCTCCCCCCTACCCTCCTCCCCTCCCTCTTCACCCCCTTCGTCACCACCAAGCCCAAAGGCACCGGCCACGGCCTCGGCCTCGCCATCTCCCGCGAACTCGTCGCCTCCCTCCACGGCAACCTCACCCTCGAAAACCGCCAACCCCCCGCCACCGGCTGCCTCGCCACCATCACCCTCCCCCTCACGCCAAGCCCCCAACCCACCAGCCCCTCCCCCAATTACCAATTACCGTTTACCAATTACTAATTACCCACGGCCAGCCCCATGACCACCCTCCACCCCCAACCCCAAGAAGCCCCCACCATGACCGAACCTGCCACCCCCGCGCGCCTCCTCCTCGTCGACGACGACCCCCTCATCGTCAACTCCCTCTCCGAATTCCTCAAACTCGAAGGCTACGCCGTCGACACCGCCTCCGACGGAACGCAAGCCATCGAACTCCTCGCCGCCAACCGCTACAACCTCGTCCTCACCGACGTCAACATGCCCCGCACCAACGGACTCGAACTCCTCCGCAAAATCCGCAACCACTACCCCGACGTCGTCGTCCTCGTCATCACCGGCTACGGCACCATCGAAAACGCCGTCGAAGCCGTCAAAATGGGCGCCTTCGAATACCTCACCAAACCCATCATCGACGACGAAATCCGCGTCACCATCCAGAAAGCCCTCAAACAACAAACTCTCCTCTCCGAAAACTACCTCCTCAAACAACAGCTCGGCATGCGCTACGGCCTCGACAACATCGTCGGCCATGACTACAAAATGCTCAAAATCTTCGACCTCGTCGAAGCCGTCGCTGATTCCAAAACCACCGTCCTCATGACCGGCGAGTCCGGCACCGGCAAGTCCCTCATCGCCCGCGCCATCCACCACCGCTCCCCGCGCTCCGCCAAACCCTTCGTCGAAGTCTCCTGCGGCTCCATCCCCGAAACACTCCTCGAATCCGAACTCTTCGGCCACGTCAAAGGCTCCTTCACCGGCGCTACCTACGACAAACAAGGCCGCTTCCTCGCCGCCGACGGCGGCACCCTCTTCCTCGACGAAATCAACTCCGCCTCCCCCGCCTTCCAGGTCAAACTCCTCCGCGTCCTCCAGGAAAAAAAATTCGAACCCGTCGGCTCCAACCAGACCATCACCGTCGACGTCCGCGTCATCCTCGCCTCCAACCAGGACCTCGCCAAACTCGTCGCCGAACACCAGTTCCGACAGGACCTCTACTACCGCATCAACGTCGTCAACATCCAGCTCCCCCCCCTCCGCCACCGCCTCGGCGACATCCCCCTCCTCGCCGATGCCTTCCTCAAAAAACTCACCGCCGAAATCAACCGCAAAGTCACCGGCTTCACCCCCGAAGCCATCGACCTCATGCGCCGCTACACCTGGCCCGGCAATGTCCGCGAACTCGAAAACGCCATCGAACGCGCCGTCGTCCTCACCAAACGCCCACTCATCACCCCCGAAGACCTCCCCCAGCAACTCCTCGACGCCGTCGACAACTTCGGCTCCCCCGACAAATCCACCTCCCCCGCCACCGACGCCAAAACCGGCGAACTCCTCTGGGACGGCTCCCCCCTCCACGCCGCACTCGAAGCCCCCGAAAAAGCCATCCTCCTCGCCGCACTCAAAGCCAACCACTGGAACCGCCAGCTCACCGCCGAAAAACTCGACATCAACCGCACCACCCTCTACAAAAAAATGAAACGCTACGGCCTCGACCTCCCCGACGGCCTCACCGAATAACCAACCTCCGCCCAGACAAAACCCTCCTCCAACAATTGTCCATCCGCCAACGCTTGCGTCGTCGCGGACCATGCATATAACAAATTGCACCCCGTCCCCCACCCGCCCCTCGACGATGACATTCTGCTTTCACCCGCCCCCATATCCCGCGCAAAAACTTGCGGTCCCCCGCCCTCCCCGACGCGTGAATCTGTACAATACGATCCACACTTCTTCTATATCCGTCACTCCGAATCACCGCGGCCGCGACCATCGCCCCGCTTCTTGTCCATAGCACTTACACAGGAGCCCCCCACATGTCGTACGCCGATACCTGGAAAGCCGCCAAAACCAAGTACGAAAACGACACCAAATCCAAGAAACCCAGCGACAAATTCATGGGCGTCTTCCGCAAATCCAGCGGCATCGAAACCGCCTGCAAAGACCTCGACACCGCCCTCGCCAAAGGCGACACCGCCGGCGGAAAAAAAGCCCTCGCCGCCCTCCAGTCCGCTGGCTCCTCCTACCTCAAAACCCTCGACACCGCCATGAAATCCGAAAACGCCCTCAAATCCACCAACTCCAGCACCCTCGCCGCCGCCCTCAAAAACATCATGGCCGACGCCACCGAAAAAACCACCCACCTCAACTCCATGACCGTCGAACAGGCCGTCGGACCCGCCCTCTTCAAAACCGTCACCGGCGTCGGCCTCCAAAGCTCCGCCGCCGTCAAGGCCTTCTGCCTCAACCACGAGTTCCTCTTCGATTACGGCACCGGCACCCACTCCGACGCTCTCAAAAAACTCCAGGATCGCGCCAAAACCAAAATGTCCCAATACAACACCTGCTACAACCTCCTCAAAAGCATGAAAGACCGCCAGATGAAAAAAGGCGATGCCATCGCCAGCGTCCACAAGCTCCTCGATGAAATGGTCGGCCTCATCGCCCCCATGAACGAAGGCCTCCAATACTGCATCATGATGTGGTCCGACCACCAGCAAAAAGCCGTCGCCACCAAGCCCTCCGTCAAAGACGCACTCCTCAAATCCGACGAATGGAAAATCCTCGCCAAAATCGCCCCCGAAATCGAAGACGACATGGCCGACCTCCAAAACTCCATCGGCAAACTCCAGTAACCCCACACCATGTCTGGCGGCCCCCCGCCGCCAGGCATGGCTCTCCCCGGACGATGCCCCTGCCCCAAAAACAAAAGCCCGGCGGCTACCGCCGCCACGGTGAACCCCCCTTTCACGCAGGCCGCCTCCCATCCCGTACACCAAAAATTGACGTTAGGAATAAGTAAGGGTATACTGCCACGGCGAAAAAATCGGGGGGCACGCTCATGCAAATACCCACCTCTGGCACCGCGACGGTCACGGAGCGCCCATCTCCCGCTCCCCCCACCGGCCAGCCGCTCTTCTCTCCCCCCAACAACTTGATCACCTTCGGCTGGCGCTATCAAAAACGCGGTTCCAAAACCTCCGAACTTGATCATCTTCGACGGACGCCCCCAAAAACGCGGTTTTCAAACCTCCAACTTGATCACCTTCGGCGGACGCCATCAAAAACCCCGATCCCCCACAATTCCTACCGGAGCAATAGGCAATCCCCACCCGCCCGCACCCCTCTTGCCAATCTCTTCCCGCGACATGTTCCCCTCACCCCCAACCCCCCATTAAAATCCCCCTCCATGCCCATGTCCTGGCCACACCTCCTCTCCGACCTCCGCTTCGCCCGCCGCGAAGGCGACCCCCCTAAAACCCCCGCCGGCGACTCCTTCCGCTCCCCCTTCGAAACCGACTTCGACCGCATCGTCTACTCCGGTCCCTTCCGCCGCCTCTCCCGCAAAACCCAGGTCCACCCCATGGCCATGAACGACCAGGTCCACACCCGCCTCACCCACTCCCTCGAAGTCGCCAGCGTCGGCCGCTCCCTCGGTCACCGCCTCGGCAAATTCCTCCGCGCCCGCAACGACATCCCCGACGGCCGCGAAGCCGACATCGTCTGGATCATCCAGGCCGCCTGCCTCGCCCACGACATCGGCAACCCCCCCTTCGGTCACGCCGGCGAATACGCCATCCGCGAATGGGTCAAAGGACACCCCGACGAAGTCTTCGGAAACCTCCCCGTTTCCGACGGCCTCCGCGCCGACTGGGAAATCTTCGAAGGCAACGCCCAGGGCTTCCGCATCGCCGCTCGCGGCGACAACCCCGCCGCCGGCTATCTCCGCCTCACCTTCGCCACCCTCGGCGCCATGATCAAATACCCCTGGGACTCCACCGACCCCCGCGCCCGCCAGCGCGGCAAATTCAATGTCTTCTCCTCCGAACGCGAGATGTTCTGGGAAATGGCCGAACGCATGGGACTGAACATGGGCGGCGCACGTGGCGTCGTCCGCCACCCCCTCTCCTTCCTCTCCGAAGCCGCCGACGACATCTGCTACCGCATCCTCGACCTCGAAGACGCCGCCGAACTCGGCATCCTCGAGGAACGCCGTGTGCGCGAAATCCTCCTCTCCATGTTCGAGTCCGCCAGTTACCAGGGCGCCCCCGTCGCCGTCCTGCGCGGCGAGGCCATCCAGGCCCTCATCAACGGCGTCTGGCGCGTCTTCGAACGCGACTACCCGCGCATCATGAACGGAGATCGCGAGGAAGACCTCAAGAGCAGCCTCGAACCGTCCCTCCTCGAAGCCGTCGAAAAGATCAAACGCGCCTACACCGAGATCTTCGCCGACCGCACCAAGGTCGCCGCCGAACTCGGCGCCTACAAGACCCTCGGACGCATCATCAAGGCCGTCTGCTTCGCCACCCGCCGCCTCGCCGCGGCGAAAAATTACCGGGAATGCGGCTTCCTCGCACAACGCTGCCTCGAACTCGCCTGGGGCGAACGCTACGCCGTCGAAAACGAGGCACGACCCTACGAGTGGTGGCTCCACCAGGTCATGGATTATGTCTCCGGCCTCACCGACAACTACTCCCGGCAGTTGTCCCGCGAGATCGAGGGAACCTGACGGGGAAATGTAACGACCGCCGCGCCGCCAGGGGGAACCACGAAAATTCCGATTTTTCCAGAAGCATTTGCGCGACCCCCGCCCGGAAGACCAACGTCAAAATGCATGTAATTTACAGTGTTTTTGCAACTACTCGGTTACATTTTCATATCCAAACGTCGATAATGATCCGGACTGGCCGGGATTCTCATCAGGTCATCTCGGAGGCGGCCAGCGTGCTTTAACTCAGGAGCCTGCCATGTGCCGTATCAGACCCCGTGCCTTCACCCTCATCGAACTCCTCGTCGTCGTCGCCATCATCGCCGTCCTCATCGCCATCCTCCTGCCCTCCCTCGGACGCGCACGGGAGAACGCCAAAAAAACCGCCTGCCTCGCCAACGTCCGCGCCCTCGCCCAGGCCGCCACCACCTATGCCAGCATGGAAAGCAACTACGTCGTCCCCGCCGCTGTCGTCTATCACAACGGAGCGCAAACCGACCTCGGCTTCTTCGCCATGCTCGCCGAAGGCGTCCTCACCAACCCCAAACTCGCCTCCACCGGAACCACCGCCATGCCCGCGCTCTCGATGCGGTCCGTCTTCGTCTGCCCCTCCACCGTCCTCTTCGATGCCTCCAGCACCTCAAACCAGGTGGCAACCAGCCCGCCCTGGGGCCACGACGGATACTGGCAGGGAGTCTCGCAGAACTGGGACAGTGCTCTGAACGTCCTCCCCGGTGGCGGCGGCAACAGCGCAGCCAACGCAAACGCCCTCCTCGTCCAGTCTTCCTACGGCATCAACGGTGGCAACTCCAGCACCCTCACCCCTTGCCAGTTCACCACGGATAAACCCTTCAGCAACATCTACGACGGGATGAACGGCCGAAAAATGAGCAGCTTCAACGCGGCCTCCGACCTCGTCTTCATGTATGACGGCTTGACCCAGTTGAACCCCACCGCCAGCGCCTCCGCCGGCACCATTCCACGCCGCATCGCCGGCCGGCACGGACAGCCCAGCGGTAATGTGAACCCGGCGCTCACCGGACAGGTGAACATCGCCTTCTTCGACGGCCACGCCGAAACAATCGACCGCAGCAAGTGCCCGACCGACCAGACGGAATGGCCTTCCGGTTCCACCAATCCAGGCCCGTCGCTCCAGAAAAAACGCACCTTGCATCCGACGCCCTACTGGCGCGTGGACGAGACCGAATAACAGGGAAATTGGGCACAACAATCAGGGAAGCGATTCTCCGGCACCGGTGCCGCTCCCCTTGCTGGAAACCGTATCAATGCCCGTAACCTCCGCGTCCCCCGTCACAACAGGCTTGCCGCTTTTGGCCGTGAGGTGCGCATCCGAAAAGACGATCCCCTTGGCGTGCGCAATCTCCATCGGCTTGCTGGCGCCGATCTTGATGTGGGTGAGGGTGACATTGTCGATCGGCTGCTCGGGGAGCCCCACGATCGAGCCCGCGCTCAGCGCGCCCGTGGCGGAAAAGTTGGTCACGCGTATGTCCTTCCAGACCGGCGTCGAAGCCGTGACGGCCGCCGGCTTATCCGACATGGCGTTCTTCGGAATGATCGGGAAATAGCTCGCGAACCAGATGGGATATTTCACGTCATGCATCTTGATGTTGTCGTACGCAAGGTGCTCGCAGGTGCCGCCCCGCCCGCGCTCCGACCGCAGCCGGATGCCGTACTGGGTGTATTCAAAGGTGCAGTTCGAGACGCTGAGATCGCGCAGGCACCCCGACGTCTGGTTGCCGACAAGAATCCCCTTCCCGTGCTGGATGGTGCAATCCGTGATGGCAATGTTGCTGCATTCCGGTTTCTCAGGCGAGCCGTCGCCGGTGGGATTGATCACAATGTCTTCTTCGCCGACATCGAAGGTCGAATGCGTGATCGCGAAGTTGTGCCCGGAGATGGCCAGCCCGTCCGTATTGGGCGAGTCCTCGGGGGCCGACGCGCGGATGTGATCGACCGTCACATCCCTACAGCCGGCGAGAACGACGGCGGTGCTGGGAGAATTGGCGATCGTGATGTTTTCAAGAAGCACGCGCTGCGAGTTCGAGATATCGAACATGAACGGCCGCCGCGGCTGGGACGACGATTTGGAGTACCCTTTCCACCACGGCTCGCCGCTGCCGTTGATCACGCCTTCGCCCGTGATGGCGAAGTCATGGCACCCGCGGGCGGTGAGGAGATCCGCGTGCCGCGAGGTGTGGACGGGAAAATCTTCCGGATTGGGGGAGAAAAGAAGCGTGGCTCCTTTTTCGACGCGCAGTTCGATGTTGCTGGTCAGCGAAACCGGGCCGGTGAGAAACGTGTTCCCGCCCGCTTCCCCCGCAGGCACGAGAACAACGCCGCCGCCGGCCTTCGAAGCGGCGGAGACCGCCTGCTTGATCGCGTCGCCGCACGGGGTCTGGTGATCGCCAACGGCGCCGAAATCGGTGATGGCGAAAATGCGGCCCGGAATCTTGGGCCGCTGCACCGCCGGTGGCGCCGCGGCGGCAGCGAATGTCGCGGTTGCAATAAGGGCGGTAACGACTGCGGCGCGGACGGCCATGGCGATTCCTCCGATGAATTCGGCGTGAGAAAGGAATCGTAACATAGGGGCGCATCGCGAATTTGTCACGGGACGGCGAACTGCAGGTCAGGCGTGCTGCGTCGAGAGAAGCGGGGCAAAATTATCCCGGGCCCAGGCCGCCGCACGCGAGAGATACCCGCCGACCTCGTCCGGCGCCAGCGGCTTGCTGAAGAGATAGCCCTGGCCGAACTTGCATTCCATCGACTGCAGAATGACGAGCTGCTCTGGAGTCTCCACCCCTTCCGCGACGACCTGCATCTCCATGTTGCCCGCGAGCTGAATGATCGCCTGGATGAGTGCCGAGAACTGCCGGCCGCGCTGCAGGTTGGCGATAAACGCGCGATCCATTTTGAGGACATCAATCGGGTACTGGTGGAGGGAAGCGAGCGACGAGTGGCCCGTGCCGAAGTCGTCGAGGTCGATTTTGACGCCAATGTCGCGGAGCGCATGGAGCGTCCGTTTGGCAGCCGCCGGATCGCGCATGACGGTGCTCTCGGTGATTTCAAGATGGAGCCACTGGGGCTGCATGCCCGTCTCTGCGAGCGTCGTGCGGATCATGTCCAGGAGGTCGTGCCGCGCGAGCTGCTGGCGGGAGAGGTTGACGCTGATCGTCGAAGGGGCGAGCTTGCCGAAGGCGTGGCGCCAGGTCAGGAACTGCTTGCACGCCGTGCGGAGCACCCATTCGCCGAGCGGGATGATCAGGCCCGTTTCCTCGGCGATCGCGATGAACTCCGAGGGGGACACAAGCCCGCGCGTCGGGTGGTTCCAGCGGATGAGGGCTTCCATGCTGTGCGTGGCGCCGGTGTCGATCGCGACGATCGGCTGGTACGCGAGCGCAAACTGGCCGCGCTGCAGCGCGGAACGCAGGTCGCTTTCGGTGGCCACCCGCGCCTGCAGCCGGTCATGCATGCCCCTGTCGAAAAGCACGGCGCGCCCGCGGCCGATGGCCTTGGCTTCATACATCGCGATGTCCGCATCCCGCAGCATCTGCTCGGCCGTGTTGTAATGCGAGCTGCTCGTCACAATGCCGATGCTGGCCGTCGACACCGTCTCGATCTCCCCCAGAAGATACGGCTCGGCAAGAATGTTGAGGAGGCGGTCTGCGACGGCGAGAGCGTCGGCCGCTGCGCGGATTTCGTCGAGCACGATGACGAACTCATCCCCGCCGAGCCGGCTCACCGTGGAGAAATTGTCCGAGGACACCGCCACCGTATCGCCCGGACGAAGCGCGTTGCGCAGCCGCGCCGCAATCTGCTGGAGCAGTTCATCCCCCGCACCGTGGCCCAGCGTGTCGTTGACGAGCTTGAAGCGGTCGAAATCCAGAAAAAGCAGCGCAAAGAGATGACCCGGCGCGCGCGAAGCACGATCGATGCAGTGCTGCAGCCGGTCGAGGAGCAGCGTGCGGTTCGGCAGCCCGGTGAGCTTGTCGTGCGTCGCCGAGCGGCGGAGCTGTTCTTCCGCGAGCTTCCGGTCCGTGATGTCCTGGAGTGCCCCGCAAAGCTTGATCGGGACCCCGTTCTCACCATAGACGCATTCCCCCTGCGAGCGCACCCAGATGGCGCGGCCCGTTGCAGTGAAACGCGGAAGCTCAAGATCCCACGGCTCGCCGGTTTCAACGGCTTTTTTCACCGCGCTCTCAATCGTGGCGCGGGCGTCGGGATGATAGAGGGATATCACCAGCTCGCGCGTCACCGGCGCGCCGATTTCCATTTCGTGGATGCGGTAAACCTCGTCCGACCAGGTGACCTTCCCCGTGGCGAGATCCCCTTCCCAGCCGCCGACGTGCGCCAGCTCGCCGGTGCGGCGGATCAGGTTGTGTGCGGCGGTCGCGGCCTCTTCAATCTCCTTCTGGCGGGTGACATCTTCGGTGATGCCGACCATCCGGAGCGGCGTCCCCTTGTCATCCCGTGCCACGACGAGCCCGCGCACGTGGGTCCATCGCCAGGAGCCATCCTTGCGCCGGAGGCGCTGCAGGGATTCGAAAATCTTGTCGCGCCGGTCAAAGTGATCGTGCAACGCCGCCGTGGAGGGGGTGAGATCGTCCGGGTGAATGCGCCGGAGCCAGTCGCGGATGTCGCTGCGCTGCGTCTCCTCGCCAATGATGGCGGCCCAGCGGTCATCGAAGGTGCACGCGCCCGTGTCGATGTTCCATTCCCAGGTGCCCAGCCCGCCGGTGGAGAGGGCCAGTTCAAGCCGCTCGCGCTGGTTCTGCAGGGCGATCGACTGGGTGCGGAGCTGCGACGAAACCTCCTCCGCTCGCGACTTGGCGTCCTGCAGGTCGGCCGTCATCACCTCGGCCAGCGCGAACGCGCGCGAGCGGCTGCGCCCTGTGGACCAGACCATTGAGGCCAGCAGAAGGCTCAGCAGGCTTCCCCCGCCGCCGACCGCCAGCGATGTGGGAAAATACGTTGCGAGAGAATGACTCGCCGGGAGCGTCAGCGCCGTCGTGACGGCGGTGGCCGCAAGACCGGCAAGGAACACGGCGGCGGCGGCACGGTTCAGCCGCGGACAGGCGTTGATGACCGCTTCAGCATGCCGGCGGTGAATGCCGGTTTCGCGCCGGAGGGCGATATGCGATGCCACCCGCCGGGCAATGCGCTGCAGGGAGCCGAGTTGCGCAGGGGTGAGACTGCGGGGCGTGTGGTCCATCACGCACAGCGTACCGAGCACGGATTTCTCGACCTTGAGCGGAATGCCGGCGTAGAACCGGACATGGGGCTCCCCGGTGACCAGGGGATTGTCGCGCGTGCGGACATCCTGGGTGGCATCCTGGATGATGAGCGGGCCTTCGGAAAGAATGGCGTGGGCGCAGAATGCGGAATCACGCGAGGTCTCCGTCAGGCAGAGGCCGACCTTTGCCTTGAACCACTGGCGCTTCGCATCCACCAGGCTCACCAGCGCGATCGGCGTGTCGCAGATATGCGCGGCCAATTCGACGAGATCGTCAAAATCAGGCTCCGCAGGCGTATCGAGGAGCCGGCATTCGCCCAGAATGGCGAGACGGTCCTTCTCATTGGCGGGCAACGGTGCCGGGTGCATGGGCGCTCCTGCGACAGCGCGGGCCTTTACACGCCGCCGCGCAATTCCCTCAGGATCGAGAGAACTGTACATTTCATCGGCAACTGCGTGACCGGTATGAGCCTAAGAATCGCGATCGCCTGTTTGGGGCAACCACGCCGGCCGCCTCCCCCTTCTTAGGGCGAGAACCACCTCGCCCCTCGCGAACGGACGCTGGGCACGTCTCCCCTTCGCGGGTATTCTCGGCGGTCCCTTTTCCGAGGAGGCAATGATGGTTTATGCGGCAAGCGAAAATCGGTACAGGGATTCCCGCTTTTTCCGGAGGTGCGGGCGATCCGGTCTGATGCTCCCGGCCGTCTCTATCGGTTGCTGGCATAACTTCGGAGCGCCCGGGACCGACGCCGGCCACCACGGGGACGAATCGTCATTCCACGAAAACGCGCGGGCGATGCTGCGAACAGCATTCGATCTCGGCATCACCCATTTCGATCTGGCTAACAATTATGGGCCGCCGCCGGGTGCGGCGGAGGAGCGGGTGGGGCGAATCCTCAAGGAAGACTTTGCTTCGTACCGCGATGAATTGATCATCGCCACAAAGGCCGGATACACGATGTGGGAGGGTCCCTATGGTGATTGGGGATCGCGCAAATATCTCCTGGCGAGCCTGGACGCGTCGCTCAAGCGGCTGAAACTCGACTACGTCGATATTTTCTACTCACACCGCCCCGACCCGAATACGCCGCTTGAAGAGACCATGAGCGCGCTGGATCAGGCGGTACGCTCCGGCAAGGCGATTTATGCCGGGATTTCCAATTATCGCGGCGGCCAGACGGCCGACGTGGTGGCAACGTGCAGGCAGCACGGAATGCACGTGCCCATTATCCACCAGCCCAAGTATTCGATGTTCGAGCGATGGATTGAGCCGGAGCTTCTGCCCATCGTCGAAAAGTTCGGGATTGGCGTGATCTGCTTCAGCCCGCTCGCCCAGGGGCTGCTCACCGACAAGTATTTGAAAGGCGTGCCGTCCGATTCCCGTGCCAGCCTCGGCGGCTTCCTGAAGCCCGAGCAGATCACCGACGCGAAACTGTCCATCATCCGAAAGCTGAACGACGTGGCCAGGGCGCGCGGCCAGAGCCTGGCTCAGATGGCGCTGGCGTGGGTGCTCCGCCACCCGGTCGTGACGAGCGTGCTGATCGGCGCGAGCCGCCCGGAGCAGATCCAGGAGAATGTGGCGGCGGTCAGCGGCGCTCCGCTGAGCGCGGAGGAACTCGCGCGAATCGAGGGAATCTTGCGCGGAAACTGACCCCCGGCGCCTGACCAGCGTGTGCCATGACCCTGCCCGCCTCCACCGACGCGAATTCCCTGCAGCAAGTCCGCTTTTCGCGGAGCACCGGGTTTTCCCTGCTCATCACCGGAGCCTACCTGGCGGTCGCGATCCCCCTGCTCATTCATCATTCCCTCTGGCGGGATGAAGCACACGCGTACGTCTTCGTTCGCGATACCCCGTTGCGCGAAATGCTCGCATCACTCCGCTACTTCGGCCATCCGCCCCTCTGGTACTTGTTGCTCTATCTTCTTAAATTCATTTACGCCGGGCCCGAGGCAATGCAGTGGCTGCATATCCTCCTCGCCGCAACCACCGTCTTCCTCGTCGCCCACTATTCCCCTTTTCCGCCGCTCGCGCGGCTGCTCTTTGCATTCGGATACTACACGCTCTTCGAATACGGCTTCATCTCCCGGAACTATCAGCTCGTCTTCCTCGCGGCCGTCCTGTTCTGCATCGTCCGCACGCGAAACCCCCGGGGATATATATCGCAGGGAATCGCCATCGCGCTCCTCTGCATGTCGCACGTCCTCGGCATCATCATCGCGGCGGGACTCGGCGTCATGCTGGTGTATGAAGCGGTGGCGACCGCAAGCGAACGCGAATATGTGAAGCAGCGCTCCGGGAGGTTCGCAGCAGGGCTGGCAATCGCTGCGGGATTCGCCGCCATTTCTGTCGCGACCATCATGCCCCCGCGCGATCTCGGGTTCGCGCCGGACTGGCACACGCAATTGAATTTCCCGCAATTTGCTCAAACGGTGCGGGCGCTGGCCGACGCATACCTGCCGCTGCCGCCATGGCAGGAGCATTTCTGGAACCAAAGCCTCCTGCAGCCGTGGGCACAGGATGTCGCGGGCGCACTGTTGCTGCTTGCGCTGCTCGCCGCAGTGTGGCGACACCGCGGAGTGTTTCTGTTCCTGCTGATCAGCAGCGTGGGAATTCTCGCTTTCTTCTATACCCGGTACTTTGGCTTCTGGCGCCACCACGGAATGTTGTTCGTCGCTGCCACCGCCGCGCTCTGGCTCGCCTGGAAACCGCCACGGGAACCATCCCACGGCAAGCCGACATGGGACCAACGGACCTTGCGGGCGGTCTTGTTCACGATGCTCGCAATCCACACCTACGCCGCTGTCGTCGCCGTTTACTTCTGTTCCCACTATCCCTTTAACAAATCCAAAGAAGCCGCGGCATTTTTGAACGCGGCCGTCCCGCCCGATGAAACCGTGATCGTCCGAAACGACATCACCGTCCAATCGCTGGCAGCTTACGCCCCGGGCAGACAATTCTTCCTGCCGCGGGGCAGCCGCTGGGGAACCTACACCCACTGGCGGAATGACTTTTCAAAACACGACGCGGCGACATGGGCGAATCTGTTCGCCGCAAAGGAAGGCCGCCCCGTCATACTCGTCCTCGACCAGCCCGAAGAGATCCTCGGCCCCCGGACTGCCTTCCTCGCAGGGTTCGGCGGCGGAATCGTGGACGACGAGTGGTTTTACTTCTACCGCGTGGAGCCCCCTGCTCCCGCCACGACCCGGTGAATACCCTAGTTCCCGTCGAAGGCTTGCCAGATCTTGTCCTGGGTGGCGTTGTAAGTGGGGCTCGGAGGATTGACGGTCTCCGGCCACTGCGCCGCCGGCTGCTTGAATTCGCCGAGGGGGACCCAGTGGGCAGAACCGTCCGCATACAGCACGTTGTTGCCCGTGACGTGCCCCGTCGCGACGCGGTTCGCCGCGGCGGTGAGGTCCGCAAAGATCGCCGCGTTCTGGAAATCATGAAGCCGCGGAAGGAGCGGCGGCTGGAGCATGCCCGGATTCGCGAGGTCATCCGGAATCTGCTTCCCGCCGTGATCCGGATCGTTCGCCAGCGGCGACGGCCGCGTGCAATAGCCCGCCTGGATGTTCGCCGTCGGTGCGATGCCCGGCAGCGGCCACGGGTTGTCGGCCGTGTTCAACATGAACTTGCTGTTCGTCTGCGATGGACAGTAAAGCAGCTTCGGCGTTTTGATGTAGGGTGACTTCGTGTAGTCATTGGTGATGAACAGCCCGAAGAGAACCCACCGCCCCGCCGTCGCCGAGTAAATCATGGAGTTGAACTGCTTCGAAACCGTGCGGTAGCCGATGGGAACCTCGTCGTCGTTTTCCTGGGCATATTCGACGAATGCGAGGTCGATCTGATGCAGGTTGCTGAGACAGGCGGAACGTTTGGCGCGCTCGCGAACCACGGCAAGCGAAGGAAGCAGGATGGCAATAAGAAGCGCGATGATCGCGACGACCACGAGCAGTTCGATGAGCGTGAATGCGCCGGAAGAGGATGTGCGCGCGCCGGGGCTCAAGGATGCTCCGAAGGCGTGGGTTTGTCGCGAGCGCCCTGCTTTTTTCCACCACTGCCGCCGCCCGCCTCATGTGGGTGATTGCGCTTCTCCGGCGGTGGAATCGGGTCCGTATTGGAATACATGGCCTGGGCGGGATGCAGCGTCGTGGTCCTGCCGTCGACTTCGGCAGTAATCGTCACGTCGCCCGGTCTCGTGCCGGCTGGGAGCGTGGCCGTCCAGTTCCAGTCGGAAACGTCGGCGGAAATCTCGCGACCGCCCACGTGAATCGTCACCTTGGCATCCACCATCACCTCCCCGGACCACTTGTCGCCATCGATCGCCGTCACCGAGAGGTACGGGTTCCCCATGATCAGCGCGCGGTGAAACGCCGTTTCTGTATCCAGGTCGCGACCCTGGATCGGATCCTGCGACGGACCCGCGGCCATGTCGGCGCACGCTTTGATCAGCCCCGCATCATCCAGGTGACGCCCCAGCGAAGGCCCGTACGACGCGCCCTCCGGACCGTGGCACTTCGCACAGTCGTTGTCGTAATAGGTCATCGCGGCGAACGCGGGGGCGTTCACCGGACGCTCAGCCGGCAGCGTCGCAGGAGAGACTGCCGGCGCGGCATCCGCTGCAACAAGCAGCAGTGCCGCCGTAGACAATGCGGCGGCGCCGGCGAGTACATACGCAACGCGATCCTGGCGAATCATTTGCCCGCAACCTTCGAAAGGCGATAAACGCGGCCATTCGGCTCATCGACCGAAAACAGGAGATTGTCCGTGCCCGGCTCTTCGATGATGTCCACGGGCCGCCCGTAAAAGCCCCCTCGGTCCGTGCGGGCAACGTTGTGGTTCATCAGGCAATCGACGATCTCATATCCCTGCTTCGGGTGGCCGGCGGCATCAAACTCCAGCTTGCCGATGCAATACCCCTGCTTGATGTCGTGATTCCAACTGCCGTGAAATCCAATGTACATGTCGCCGCGGTGTCCAAGCGCAGAATCCTTGTTGAGCCACGTCCAGCCGCATGCCGCCCAGTGTGCAGGAAACATGTACGCAGGCTGCACCGCCACCGCCTTCATCGCTTCAAGATTGGGATATTCCGGCGGCTGCGGATTCGCAACGATCCGGTCCCGCGCGATTCTTCCAAGATCGTAATACTCCGGCCGCACGATGTTGGCATCGAGCAGGTACGGATGCCCGTAAAACTTGCCCTGCTCATAGTGATTCACTTCCTCCCCCGGAATGCGATCAGTGATCGGCTGATCAACCCCGATCTGATCGCCCAGCAACTTGCCGAAATTGTCCGACCCCTGGTCGCATCCCCAGATCTCATGCGTGCCGGGACGAAATAGCAGCTTCTCGGTATTCCGGACGCCCGAGCAGAAAAGCGTCTTCGGCCGCCCGTCGAAATAGTACTTCCAGATTTTTTCGCGCTCTTCCGCGTGTGGCTCGCTGTCCTGCTGCTTCGCCAGGATCTTCTTGTCGTTCAGATCCGAGAAATTTTCGTGGTCGCCGACGCCGGTGTAAAAACCGTCAGAATCCACAAGGATCGGACGCCACCAGTGCCCCCCCCCGCCGGGCACCGACCCTTCCGGGAGAATCACAGTGGTGTCCGTCAGCTTGCTGCCGTCTTCCACCGGCTTGGCTTTGTAGATGCCGTGGGACGTCGTGTACCAGAGCCACCCGTCCACGAACTCCATGTTGTGCAGCCCCGAGATCTTGCGCGGATCCACTTTCACCACGACCGCCACTTTCTTGTACGTGCCGTCCGGCTGCTTCTTGAACGAGGTGATCGTCCCGTACTTATGCGAGGAAACATACAGCGTCCCGAAATCGTCGAACTGCAGGAATCGCACCTCCGTGCGGCGGTATTCATCCGTCACGGCTTCGACGCGATAGCCCGCCTGGATCTTGAATTCCGGAACGCCGGGCCCGCGCTCGCCCGTCGTCTCCATGGGCGGTATCCGTTTAGCGCTCGAGACGATCTCGGGATGCGCATCGGCGCCGAAAAGGGCAGCCGCCGGCAGAAGAACGGCAACGGCGGCCAGGGAAAACGGAATCGAATGCGGCACGAGTTTCTCCTTGGCGGATGAAAAAGTCGCAGCAGCGAGAAGCGCTGCATCTTCGGTGGGAGGCCAACGAGGATGCAAGGGATTTAATGCTACCCGTGAGAAAACTTTTCCCAATTTTCGGAACCGCGGTGCCTGCCACATTTTTTTAACAAAGATTCGTTATCCCGCGGAAACGTCCCTGAACTCCGTCCGAGGGAAAGCGATGAGTTCCTCTGTGGCTGGCTCTCCACCCGCCGCGGCAGCGTTGAACATGCCGGTGCGCAAAACACGCTGGCCATCTCCATTTGCGCCGTGGAACGCCCTTACCCTCCTCTACCTCCTGGTCGCGGGCCTCCTCGTGGCACGCCATGGATTGTGGCGCGATGAGGCCCAGGCTTTTCTCATTGCCCGCGACAGCCCCTCCATCGGCGAACTCCTCTACAACCTCCGCTTTGAAGGTCACCCGCCCTTGTGGCATCTGCTTCTCTGGGTGCTCACACGCATGACGCAGCGGCCCGAAGCAATGCAGTGGCTGCACCTCGCCCTAGCCGCGACCACCGTGTGGCTTGTCGTGCGATTCGCTCCCTTTCCCAAACTCGCAAAGGTGCTCTTCCCCTTCGGCTATTTTCCGCTTTTTGAGTACGGCGTGCTGGCGCGCAATTATCAGTTGTTTCTCCTGCTCTCCCTCCTCTTTTGCGTCGTGTGGGTGCAGCGGCGAACGGCGTATGTGCGCCTCGGCCTCATCCTGGCCCTGCTGGCCATGAGCCATGTCTGCGGAACCATCCTCGCCGCCGCATTGGGGCTGATGCTCGTGATCGATTCAACAACCGTGCGGGCACCGAGCGGGAGACGCGGGTTCCTGTCCTGGGGATTTGTCGCAGGCGCGTGTATCGCCATCGCCGGTGCCGCCATCGCCGTGCAGGTGATGAAGCCCAAGCCGGGAGGGACTTTCGCCCAAGGATGGAATTGGAGCTTCAAGAGCGACCGCATTGAGCACACCATGCGGGCCATGCCCGACGCCATCCTGCCGCTCTCCCCCTGGCAGGAGAAGTTCTGGAATGAGCAGGTGATCCAGGACGACGCGGTGGCGGCAAAGGTGGGCTGGGCGTGTGCCGCAATCGGATTGCTCTGCGTCCTCAATTCGTGGCGGGCCCTCCTCTTCCTGGTGGTAAGCGATGCCGGATTGCTGCTGTTTTTTCACGTGAAACTTTTCGGAGAACGGCGGCACCATGGGGCCTTGTTCGTCGCCCTCCTCGCCGCGTTGTGGATCGCCTGGAGCGCGCGACCTCAGGTGGTCAAGGAATGGCGCTGGTGGCGAAAAGGACTTTGGTGGGTGCCGCGCGCCGCCTTCATCGGATTGCTCGCCCTGCACGTGTATGCCGCGGCAATTCCCGCCTATGAATGCTGGACGCACACCTTTTCACCCGCAAAACAAGCTGCCGCGCTGATTCGCCGCGAACTGAAGCCGGGCGACATCGTCGTCTCCGGAAACCAGATCATCACGACCTCCGTCGCCGCTTATTTGCCCGGAGTGAAAATGTATTTCCCGGAGCCCGGCCGATGGGGCACTTTCACGCTCTGGGACAACACACCCTGGGGCGACGCCAACGCCCTGCAGATCCTCGCCTTCGCCTGGAAGCAGAAGCACCCGGTCATCGTGGTGCGCTGCTGGGCCGGCGGCAGGATCCTGGGGGCAAAGGAGCTCGGGGAGTTCAAGGAAGGAATCGCCGATTCGGAAATGTATTCCGTGCAGCGAATCGACCCGGCGCCGAAGAAATGATGCGGCTTCTAAAGCGCCGCCTGAGGAGAACGGTCTTACGCCGTGAACCGCTTGATGATGATCGTGTCGTTCTGCCCCCCGAACCCGAAGGAATTGCTCATCGCAATGTCCACACGCGCGGGGCGGGCCTTGTTCGGAACGTAGTCCAGGTCGCATTCCGGATCCGGAACCGAATAGTTCGCCGTCGGCGGAATGATGTTGTCGCGAATCGCCAGGATGCACGTGATCAGTTCCACCGCGCCCGCTGCCGCAATCAGGTGCCCCATCATCGATTTGATCGAAGACATCGGCACCTGCTTCGCATGCTCGCCGAACACCGTTTTCACCGCCAGCGTCTCCGTGGAATCGTTTTCCTTCGTCCCCGTGCCGTGCGCGTTGATGTACTGGATCTCCTTCGGCGTCATCTCGGCGTCCTTCAGCGCTTCCTTGATGGCCACGATGGCGCCCCGCCCTTCCGGATGCTGGTCCGTCACCGCAAACGCATCGCACGATGAACCGTAGCCGACCACTTCCGCGAGGATCTTCGCCCCGCGTGCCTGGGCGTGATCCAGCGATTCGAGAATGACGATGCCGGCGCCCTCGCCGAGCACAAAACCCCCGCGCGTCGCATCAAATGGCCGGCAGGCCTGGCGCGGATTCTCGTTGAACGTGGAGAGCGCCGTCAGCCGGTTGAACCCCGTCACTCCGAACGGATGGATCATCGAGTGAGCGCCCCCCGAGATCATGATCTCCGTATCGCCGCGCCGGATTAGCTCGGCCGCTTCCCCGATGGCCTGCGTCGAGGCCGCGCACGCGGTGAGGCAATTCAGGCTCGGGCCGCGGGCGTTGAACTCCATCGCCAGGTGCGTGATCGTCATCGAGGGCTCCTGCTCGATTTCGCGCATCGGGCCGAACGACTTCAGGGCAAGATTCCCCCACGTTTTGGTATCGAGCGCGCTCGCCCCCACGGGCCACCCCGCCAGGGCGTTCGACGAAAAATTGTTGAAATCGAGGCCCCCTTCACCCGCCCCCGTGTACGTCCCCACGTTGTACGGATCCACCTTCACCTTGTCGAGACCCGCCATTTTCCAGGCCTGCGTGGCGGCGCCGAGGGCGAACTGCGTGTTCCGGCCGGCTTCCTTGTGCAGGTCGTAGGACGAGCCGATGGCGCTCCTGAAATCGTAGTTCTTCACCTCCGCCGAGAACGTCGTGGGGAACGTCGTGGCGTCGAACAGGGTGGTCGGGGCAATCCCTGACTCGCCCGCGAGAAGCCGTTTCCAGACGGTTTCAATGTCGTGGCCGAGCGGAGTGACCCAGCCGATGCCGGTGATGACGACGCGTTTACGCATGTGCTTGATCCTGAGCCTTGAGTCCTGAGTCCTGGTTATGCACCGCTCGGGGTTAGTCCACCTTCTTCAGAATGACGGCGCTGTTCTGGCCACCAAGCGCCGTCGTGAGGACCGCCGCGTGCGCGAGGGGTTTTGATAGTTTGTTGGTGGCCAGAGGGAAGTTGTCGAGCGGATGCTGGGTGTTCGCGGTCGGCGGTATGGTTTGCGAGTGAAGCGACAGCGCAGCCGCGACAAGGTCGAGCGCCTGCGCGCCGGCGCCGCAGTCCCCGATGCCCGCGCGGGCGGCTGTGATCGTCGTGTTCGCGAGCGCCGGCCCGAAGACGGCCTTCAAGGCGTTGGCGTCACTGCGGTCCCAGTTGGGGATGCCGTAGCCCGCGGGAATCACGAGGTTCACCTGGTCTGGCGTAAGCTGGGCGTCCTTGATGGCTTTCCGCAGAGCATAGGCGGACGCCTCGCCCGACTCGTCCACTTCGGTCACCGAAAGGGCTGCGTTCGACGAAGCCCCCAGGCCCGCCACTTCCGCATAAATGGTCGCGCCGCGACGCTTCGCGTGCTCGTATTCTTCAATCACGAGAACGGCGCCACCCTCGGCGAGCACGCTCCCGCCGGCCTCCTTGTCGTACGGGCGGCACGCGGCCGCGGGGTTGTCGTTGTCACGGGTGTTCAGCCGGTTGAGAAGCGTCCAGCGGACGAGCCCCATCGGGTGAACCTTTGACTCGCATCCGCCGATCAGCGCCATGTCCGCGTTGCCGCGCTGAATCGTGCGGGCGGCTTCCGCCAGGGCGAGGCCCGCGGAGGCCTGGCCGCAGGTGATCGTGTTCGAGGGCCCCTGCGTGTCGTGAATGATGCTGACGTGGCACGCGAGCATGTTCGGGAGGTACTTGAGCAGCCAGAGCGGCGTCAGGTTCTCCATGCCGGAGGTTTTCCCGGGATCATCGGAGCGGCCCCACTTCGCAAGCGACAATGTGTTGTCGGGATTCCGGGCCTGGGCCATCGCGGCGGTCAGTTCATCCATGTCCGCGCAGATCAGGCCCGCGCCGATGTTGCAGCCGACCCGGGTGGGGTCCGGCTTGAACCAGTTGGCGGTCTGATCGGCCGGAAGAGAGCCGGCGATTCCCTTCGTGAGCAGCTTGGCGTCCTTGACGGCGAGATCGGCGGCAACCACCGCGAGTTCGATGTCGCGAGCCATGATTTTCGTCGCTTTTCGATACGATTTTGGTACAAATTCCGTCGTTTTAAATGCCGGAACCTGCCCGGCGACGCGGGAAGGGAAGGCCGAAGGATCGAAGCGCGTGAGGGGCGCGATCGAGGATTTCCCCTCGAGAAGCGCATTCCAGTAGGTCGGCGCACCGAGACCGTGAGGAGAAATCGCGCCCAGACCGGTGATGACGACACGCCGCATGCGTACCCTCGACAATTGTGAAAAAACGAGAGACGTATTGTAGGAAACGCTCGAGGGTAGGACAAACGCCGGACCGGATTCGTCAGCGGCGCCGAAGAAGCAGCAAAGCGGCAATGCCGGCGATGCTGAGGGTGGCGGGTTCGGGGGCGTGTTCGGGGACGAAGCCGCCGAGGGAATTGCTGAAGTTGAAGGTCGTGGCGTCGAGGGTGCGGACGGTGAAGTCGTTGCTCCAAGTGTAGGCGTGGGCGTTGGTTTTGAGGATGAGGTCGGCGGTGCCGTTGTCGAGGTTGCTGTCGCCCGGTGTGAAAGAATAGTTGAAGAGGAAGGTAACCGGGTCGAAATCGTTGTAGCGGGCGATGACGGCTGGGGTTAGCTCGTTCGGGGCGGAGATGAATCCGGCCTCCTGAAGTTGGACTTCGTTGTTGATCCAGGGAACATCGAGGGAGTGAAGCATGAGACCGGCGGTGGCGGGGGTGATGTGGTAAACGAAATCGAGGGTGCCGGCGCTGTTGCGATACACCTTCGTTTCGAGGGTGCCGACGTTTTCGGAAACCGTGGAACCGTCGGAGGTTGTGATCGTTTGAGAGGAGTTGGTGAGCAAGTCGCCCGCAAGGGGAACGCTGCCGGGAGAGGTGTTGTTGTAGGCGTAGCCGCCGGGGGGCGGGGGCGGGGTTGCGCCGGCGTGGTTCACAACAAGCGCAATTGCAGCGAGTAAGGAGAGAGCTCCGCTCCGAATCATGTTGTCACCTGAAGAAAGCACCAAAAAGACATGCGGCGGAATCCATTGCAAAGTGGGTGCCGATCTCCCGTAGAGCTAGACGCAGAGCGAGCTCAACTGATTCAAGGAAAGTGATTTAGTGGACGGGATTTATGAATGCGGGGAAACGCTGTGCGACAAACCGCCACCGCCACTCAGCCGTGGGTGCCGGATCGACGGTCCCCCGGGGAGGGGTTTTCGGGAAAGGGGAAGTTCAGGTGGGGAGTTGGACGTTGAGTTCGCGGCGGTAGGTCTCGAAGAGTTCCATGAACTGCGAATTGAACACGAAGTTGAACTCGGGGAACTTCATGCCGGACATGTTGTTGTCGATGTGCGAGAACATCATGTCGATGGTACCGACGGGGAGTTCGGCGGGTTGGGCGTTCACAGTGGTCCGGGCGGTGATCGTGCCTTCGATGGAAGCGCCTGTCTCGTTGACGTTTACGATCTTGGCGGCGTAGACGATTTGCTCGCCGGGGCGGACGAGGCGGGAGAAGGTGGCCTTGTTGATTTTCGCGAGGATGACTTTTTCCTGGAAATTGCGGGCAGCGCCGACGAGGATGCCGGCGGTCTGGGCCATGCCTTCGATCATGAGGCTGGCGGGCATGACGGGGAAACCGGGGACGTGGTCGTGGAGGTGTTCCTCGGCGAGGGAGACGTTCTTAACCGCTGTCGCAGCGACGTTTACCTCGAACTTTTCGAACTTGTCGATCCAGATCCAGCGCATGGAAACTCAAAACGCGAAATTCAAAACACAAAACCTTTGGCGAGCGGGGGTTCTGTTCAACTGTTGACCTTGCTCATGACGTAGTTCACAAGTGCCTGGACGGTAAAGACATCGCGGAACTTGTTGATGTCGGGGTCTTGTTCAAACTTGGAGAAGTCGGCGAAGGGCATCCGGGTTTTGAGTTCGGCGAGGCCCTTGGGGGTCATTTTGCCGTTCTGGACGAATTCCGGGTTGGTGAAGATGGTGTCGGGGGTGAGGTCGCCTTTGGGGATTTTGATGGCAAAGGCTTTTTCCAACTGGAATTGGATGTCGAGGTAGTCGATGGACTCGGCGCCGAGGTCTTCGCTCAAGCGGGCCTCGGGCGTGACTTCGTCATCATCCACCGCGAGGGCGGTGGTGAGCACGTCCTTGACCTTGTTGAAAACTTCCTCTTGCGTCATGGCCATGTGGAACTCCCTTTGGGGACTGGGGTTAGACGAGCACCGGGGCGCTCGTGAACTGGTTGAAAGTTTGCCAGCGTTCGCGCTGGGCGCTGAGGGCGATGGCGTCGTTCTTGGCGAAGGCGGGGTCGGTGTCGGCGAGGTTGAGGTGGGCGAGTTCGAGGCGGGCGGTGATGGCGGTTGCGTTGGTGGGGCCGACGGTGCCTTTGATTTTGAAGTCGCTGGTTTTTTCGCCGATTTCGATGGCGTCGGCGGTAATGGTGAGGGTTTGGCCCGGGGAGACGAAGGTGCCGTAACGTACGCCGCGGGCTTCCTTTAGGACGATGAGGCTGTGTTTAAAACCTTCGGTTTGGCGGACGAGCCAGGCGGCGGTTTGGACGGCGGCTTCGAGCATCATGACGCCGGGGAGGACGGGGAAATTGGGGAAGTGGTCGGCGAGGTATTCTTCGGCCATGGAGACATTTTTGGCCATGACGATGCGCTTGGCGTGGTCGAGGGAGAGAAGTTGGTCAACGAGAATGAATTTCAAGGGATTCCGCCGAGCGAAACAAAGTCCACCGTTGTACCGGGAGGCACCCTGTTTGACAAGGCAAAGTGGTGCGTTTCGGGCGGGGTGCGCGCGGGGTTCGAGGGGGTGATGGGTGGATGTTTGGAGGTTTTTGGCCAGCGAGTGGAGGGGTCGGGAGAGTTGGGGGTGGGGTTCGGAGGGTTTGGGGACGGTTCAGGTACGTTTTGGGATGGGGAAGGGGCGGGTAAGGGGCATTGACGGTGGGGGTGAGGGGGAGTTGAGCGGGAGTTGAGGGAGGGTTGGGGGGGGATTGTGGGGAGGTGGAGGGGAGGGTGTTTGCGGGGGACGCGCGGAACGCGAGGGCCGCGGCTAAATATTTTCTTTCTGGGTGTGAGTGGGCGGCTTGTATGATGCCGGCGCGTTCGTGGAGAAACTCGGTGCCCGGTCCGAGCGATGATTTGTTCAACTATTCCTTAGGTTTCGTGACAGCGGCCGACGTTGCCGCTTTCGCACCATGTGACCCCGGTTACGCAGATTATGTCCGCGTTTTTTCCGAGATTCTTGTCTCTCGGAAGGTGCCGGGGAAAGCCGATTTCGACGTCACGGAGACTGTCGGACTAACGCGGTGGGTGGAGGCGGATGGTTGTTCTGATTCGGCCCGATTTCGTCGATTTCGGGTTTTCACAAACGCAGTCGCCATGTCCATGTCGGTGCACGGCAGCGCTCACGACGAGGCTTTCCCACCGAACTACACGATTATTTCTTTGATCGATGATTGCCTTGTGCTTCGCGATGAGACGATGTGCGCCATGCTCTTGCGGGTCTTCGAGGAATTTCATGAGGCGCTTGTGTGCCAGCGGTCGGACGAGTCGGGGTTTGCACTGCTTGGGATGCTCCTGATCGGGGCGAAACTTGGGATTTGTGGGCACGACATGGAATTTTTGGCAGGGCAGCTCATGGAGGAGGAGAGCCGATGCCGCAACCGGAGGGAAACGAGGTTCTTATTCGGCTGCACGTTTTATGATCAGTTGAATTCGCTTTGGAAACGGTACATCGAAGAGTTGGTGACTCCGGCGACGCTCGATTTGATGCTGGTACGTGACTCGCTCCTGAATGATCGCGCTGACGATTGATCATCGCAATCGGCGGGCAACGGGACGCGTGCCGGAGCGGGATTTTCAGGGAAGACATCGCGTGCAGCCGGGCGTTTGGGGACGTTCGACGATCATGAACAACAGGCTTGCGGCATCAGGGGACGCGCGGCCCCGAGGGCTGCGGCTCAATAGGGGGTGGGCTGGACCGGGGTGGGGGGATGGCGTATTATCGCGCGATCGGTTTTGTCACGTTGATGGAAGTGTGATGATGTCGCTTGAGCATAGTTTGCCGGTGGGGATTGTGCGGTACAACGAGTGGGCGGCGATGGGGATTTTGTTTTTGCTGGCGGCGGGGTTTGCGATTTTCAACGTGGTGTTGTCGACGTCGCTGGGGCCGAAGCGGGAGGGGAAGACGAAGGAGACGCCGTATGAGTCGGGGGTGAATCCGGTGGGGGATACGCGGCAGCGGTTCAATGTGCGGTTTTACCTCGTTGCGATGATCTTTTTGGTGTTTGATGTGGAAGTGCTGTTCCTGATTCCGTGGCTGACGATTTTTCCGGAGCGCGTGTTTGATGGCTTTCACCTGGCGCAGCATGAGGTGGTGTATGGGGCGTTGTTTGTGTCGGTGTTGACGTTTACGGCGATTATTCTGGTGGCGTATTTCTATGCGTGGGGGAAGGGCGTGCTAAAATGGGACTGAGGCGTGAGGCTTCGATCCCGGCGCGTCGATCTTCGATCGACGGCTAAACGATTTTTGGAAGTTGGACTCTTAGGCGATTTATGGCCATTGAACCTACCGCGTTGCCGGACAATGTGTTGACGACCAGTTTGAAGAAGGTGGTGAACTGGTGTCGGCGGTCGTCGGTGTGGCCGATGCCGTTTGCGACGGCGTGTTGCGGGATTGAGTTGATGGCGACGGCGTCGAGTCGGTATGACCTGGCGCGGTTTGGGGCGGAGGTGATGCGGTTTTCACCGCGGCAGGCGGATCTGATGATTGTGGCGGGGCGTGTGGGGATCAAGATGATGCCGGTGCTGCAGCGGATTTACATGCAGATGGCGGAGCCGAAATGGGTGATTTCGATGGGGGCGTGTGCGTCGACGGGCGGGGTGTTTGACAATTATGCGACGGTGCAGGGGATTGACCAGTTTTTGCCGGTGGACGTGTATGTGCCGGGGTGTCCGCCGCGGCCGGAGACGTTGATGGAGGGGATCATGGCGATTCAGAAGATCATTGATGAGCAGGGGGTACCGGATTCGACGATGCGGCCGTTGAAGGTGGCGATTGAGCCGACGTATAAGCCGGCGCCGCAGCCGCAGGTATTGCTGGGGGAGCGGTTGGCGGGGGCTCTGCGGAAGTGATCTTGCGGATCAATAATCCCCCCACCGCGGGACGACGGAAACACGAAGGCACGAAGAGACGAAGGACCACGAAGACGAAGAGTCGCCGTGGTTTTTTTTGCGCGAATGTGGTTACATTTTCTGTGTGATGGAAGGAGCGCGGGATGCCTGAGGTTCGTGCGGATGGGATTGCGGTGTATGTGTATCGGCGGGTGGGGAGTGGTGTGGAGTTTTTGCAGATACGGCGGACGGCGGCGACGGGGGAGTACCAGTGGTCGTGGCAGACGGTGTATGGGGGAGTGGAGGCGGGGGAGACGGCGGTGAGGGCGGCGGTGCGAGAGTTGCGGGAGGAGACGGGGTTGAGGCCGGTGCGGATGTGGCAGGTGGAGTTTCTGGAGACGTTTTATTTTCGGCCGCACGATTATGTGTTGTTGATGCCAGTGTTTGGTGTGGAGGTGAAGGGGGATGAGGGGATTGTGTTGAATGCGGAGCATGACGGGTATCGGTGGGTTGGGGAGGGGGAGGTTGGGGAGAAGTTCATGTGGCGGACGCAGCGGGAGGCGATTGGGGTTTTGCTGGAGGAGTTGCGGGCGCCGGGAGGGGCGAGTGGGTATTTGGAGGTGGATTTGGGGCGGGAGGGGTGAGGGGAAACGCAAAGCTCAAAACTCAAATGGCCGACGGGGGCGTCTGCCCCACTTTAGTGATTCATCCAGGTGTAGGTTTGGATGAAGAAGGTGGCGGCGCGGTGGGCCTGTTTTTTTTCCATGTCGCGGTGCCATTTTCGCCAGGCGGGGCGGAGGGATTTGATAGGGGTGGGGTGATGGGGGGGGAGTTGTTGTTGGAGGGTTACTTCGATGACGTGGGTGTCGTGGTGGTCGCCGAGGAGTTGCTGGAGGGATTTGAGGAATTTGAGTTCTTTTTTGTGTTTTTTGTCGTTGAGTTCTTTTTCGATTTCGAGGGAGTAGCGGAGTTTTTTGGCGGCGATGCGGGCTTCGTGGAGGGATTGGGGGGATTGTTTTCTGGCGGCCTGGGCGAAGGCTTTTTTGAGTTTTTTGCGGCGTTGTGCGATGCGTTTGTCGAGTTCTTTTTCGAGTCTGGCGCTGGCGGCGGGGAGGCAGTCGGGTTTGGATTGTTCTTCGAGGAGGCGGGCGAGGAGGACGAGGGTGGCGGCGAGGGTGGCGGAGGTGGCGGTGGTGCGGAGTGCGGCTTCGAGGTCGGGGCGGCGGGCGTGTTCGCGGTCGATGAGTTGGCGGGCGGCTTTTTTCAAGGGGGCGGGCATGCGCCATTTCTGGAGGTGCTGGGTGGTGACATCGAGGTCGCGGAGGTCGCCGGCGGCTTGGCGGAGGGACTTGAGGCTTTGTTCGACGGCGCGGGCGGAGGTTTTGTCGAGGAGGGTGGCGAGGAGTGCGGCGAGTTCGGAGAGGCGGCGGAGGGAGACGCGGAGGTCGTGGACGAAGTCGGGGTCGAGGGGTGTTTGGGGGTCGGCGGCGTGGCGGAGGAAGTCGGCGACGTCGTTGCGGCGTTGGGTGGCGAGTTGGAAGAGGGGGGAGGGTTTTTCGTGAGGGGGCGGGGTCTGGGGGCTGGGGTCTGGAGACTGTGGGGGAGGGGTGGGCGTGGTGGAGGGGGATGGGACGGTCATGATTGGTCGCCGTGAGTTGGGGGAACTTTTTGGTAGCGTACCATGGATGTGTGAATGAGCGTTGGATTTTTCTGTGCGTAGTGCCGACGTCGCCTGCGGGCGACGGGCGTCGAGTGTCGATGCTTAATGGTTCTTCAGGGGAAACGTGGACATTTGTGGGGGAAAAAGCATAATCGGGAGGCATGGTGGCTTCGCGCAGCAGCAAAAGTGCCGGGAAAAGTGGGATCGCGATGCGGTTTCATTCGAATGGGCATGCGGGGCGGGGGAAGACGGTGACGCCGGCGGCGAGTTCGCCGAAGCCGCCACGGTCAGCGACGCCGCACGGGTTGCGGATTGCGGCGATTGATATCGGGACGAATTCGCTGCACATGGTGATCGTGGAGGTGACGGATACGCTGTCGTTCCGGACGCTTTCGTCGGACAAGGATTTGACGAACCTGGGGGCGGCGGCGCTGGTGCATCATCGGTTGTCGAAGCGGGCGATCGATCACACGCTGGAGGCGCTGGGTCGGTACCAGCGGATTGCGCAGGGGCTGGATTGCGATGTGATATTGGCGTATGCGACGTCGGCGGTTCGGGAGTCGACGAACGGTGGGGATTTTGTGCAGGCAGCGCGGCAGAAATTGGGGCTGCGGATCCAGGTGATTTCGGCGCAGGAGGAGGCGCACCTGATTTACCTGGCGGTGAAGCAGGCGATTGATCTGGGGTCGATGGGGGGGGGTGGGGGAGGCGGGCCGTCGTTGATCGTGGACATTGGGGGCGGGTCGTGCGAGTTGATCGTGGGGACGAACGAGCGGGCGGTGATGCTGGAGTCGTTCAAGCTGGGGGCGTAGCGGCTGACGCAGCAGTTTGTGCATTCGGATCCGATGGACAAGCGGGACCGGGAGAAGCTGGAGACGCATCTGCGGAAGACGTTGAAGCCGGCGATTGAGAAGATCAAGGAATTGCGGCCGCAGCGGGTGATCGGGACGTCGGGGACGATGGAGAACCTGGTGTCGATGGCGATTGCGCAGCATGGGGCGGAGGTGGCGCGGCACCGGCTGTTGACGCAGATGACGCGTGCGGATTTTCGGGATGTTTATAAGCGGCTGATCCGGATGACGCTGTCGGAGCGGAAGCATTTGTCGGGGCTGGATCCGGGGCGTGCGGAGCAGATCACGGCGGGGGCGATGCTGGTGGAGCATTTGTTTGACCGGTTGGAGATTTCGCACATCGATGTGTGCGATCGGGCGGTGCGGGAGGGGATGATCATCGATTACATGCAGACGCATTGGCCGAAGGTGAAGCTGTCGGTGCAGATCCGGGATCCGCGTAGGCGGTCGGTGTTTGAGCTGGGGCGGCGGTGCAATTTTGATGAGAAGCATGCGCTGCAGGTGACGCGGTTGGCGCTGGCGTTGTTTGATAGTTTGGCTGGGATGCATCGGATGACGGCGCAGGATCGGGAGCTGCTGGAGTATGCGGCGATTCTGCATGATGTGGGGTGGCACATCGGGCATTCGGGGCATCACAAGCATTCGCAGTATTTGATTGTGAACGGAGATTTGGAGGGGTTTTCGCCGAACGAACTGGATGTGATCGGGAACGTGGCGCGGTATCACCGGAAGTCGGCGCCGAAGAAATCGCATGGGGAGTATGTGGCGCTGGGGGCGGAGGATCGGGACCGGGTGTGGAAACTGGCGGGGATTCTGCGGATCGCGGATGGGTTGGACCGGGGGCATTACGGGAACGTGGTGCATTTAAGGACGATTGTGCGGGATGACACGGTGTCGGTGCGGGTGTTCACGCAGTCGGATCCGGAGCTGGAGTTGTGGGGGGCGCGGCACAAGGTGGACATGTTTGAGAAGATATTTGATCGGGGGGTGCGGTTGTCGGCGGAATCGGCGAAGAAGTTGCCGCGGAAGTTTTTGCTTTCGGTTTGAGCTCCCCCCCCACCGACGACGACGGAAACACGAAGAGATGAAGGGACGAAGGACCACGAAGGGGGGGTGGACGGGGGCTGGGGTCTGGGGACTGGGGTCTGTGAATTTGTGGCTTCTGTGGGTTGGTGGTGTGGTTGCGCGTTGGTGGGGCCTCGTGTTTTAGAGTTTGCCGGCGACGATGAGGACGATGACGATGATGAGGACGAGGCCGAGGCCGCCGCTGGGGTAGAAGCCCCATCCGGCGCTGTAGGGCCAGGCGGGGAGTGCGCCGAGGAGGAGGAGGATGAGGAGGACGAGGAGGACGGTTCGAAGCATGGCAATTTCTCCGATTCACAGTTCGCCGGGGGGAGGAATTGCAAAGGGTGTACCTCAGCCGTAATGGCGGGTTTTGAGTGGGGAGGGGCGGACGAGTTGTCGGCGGGGGAGGCTTGTTATTTCTCTATTTTGGCGACGTAGACCTTGGTGTCGTAGAGGAAGGCGATTTGGCCGGCGGTTTGGAATTGGTGGAAGGCTTTTTCGATGCCTTGCATGAGGGCGTGGTGGGCGGGGCCTTCTTTGGGGGCGTAGGAGGAGGAGAGGACGCGGCCTTTGAGGGCGGGGAGGTCGAGGTGTTGGGCGTTGTCGTAGCGGAAGGTTTGCATGTTGTGGCCGAGGAAGTCGCGCATTTGGGATTCGGTGACTTTGCGGTGGTCAACTTTGGCGTAGTCGGGGGAGAGGTGCTGGAGGAGGCGTTCGTATTCCTGGAGGAAGGGGGAGTCTTCGACTTTGCGTTCGTTCCAGACGAGGAGGATGTGGCGGTTGGGGCGGAGGATGCGGTGGAATTCGGCTTTGGCTTGCGGGGGGTTGAACCAGTGGAAGGCCTGGGCGGCGGTGATGAGGTCGATGGCGTTGTCGGGGAGGGTGGTGTGTTCGGCGGAGCCGTCGATGGGGTGGAAGTGGGGATGGTGGGCGAGGAATTTTTGGGCGGCGTGGCGCATGTCGGGGTTGGGTTCGACGCCGTAGACGGTGTTGCCGAGGTCGGCGAAGAGTTTGCCGAAGAGGCCGGTGCCGGAGCCGATGTCGGCGATGGTGGTTTTTTGTGGGGTGAAGATGCCGGCGGCTTGGAGGTCGGTGAGGATTTTTTGGGGGTAGGAAGGGCGGTATTTGACGTAGTCGTCGACGCGGTTGGAGAAGCGTTGGGTGGGGTGCATGGGCGGCTCCGGTTCGGACGTATAAATTAGCCACGAAAGACACTAAAGACACGAAAAGAGGGGATTTGTTTTTTAGTCGGCGAGGATTTCGTGGGAGGGGCCGGTGGCTTGGATTTGGCGTTTGCCGTTTTGCCAGTTGACGTTGACGTGGAGGGGGCCCTGGTGGGTTTGGAAGTGGCCTTTGAGGTGGTTGAGCGGGGGGCAGTGGAGGGGGCGGAGGCGGAGGCGGTTGTCTTCGAGGGAGGGGGGTGCGATGCCGAGGGCGTGGCGGGCGAGGAAGTAGAGGGGCCAGGCGGACCAGGCGTGGCATTCGGAGCGTGCGGGTTCGAAGGATTCGGGCCAGGTGGTGGAGCCGCGGGAGAGTGCGGTGCGGAAGGGGGCGAGGAGGGGCCAGAGGAGGTCGCCCATGCGGAGTTTGGCGAGGGCTTCGGCGACGTAGAAGAGGAAGTAGAGGGAGGCGGGGGCGATGAAGCGGGATTCGTGGGATTGGGGGGATTCTTTTTCTCCGCCCCCCCCCCAGGGGACGGTTTCGTTTGGCCAGAGGACGTTGGCGGGGTCGAGGGCGGTGGTGAGTGCGCGGCGGGCGTCGGAGGGGGAGAGGAGGTCGGCGAGGATGGCGAGGGCCTGGGCATGCTGGGAGTAGATGCCGGGCTTGCCGCGATGTTGGGCGATGGGGATGTCGGCGAGGAGGCCTTTGCGGGGGTCGAAGAAGGTATCGAAGATGCGTTGTTTGAGAGCGGCGGCGCGGGAGTTGTAGAAGTTGCCGGAGCCGGGCTTGGCGCGGTCGTAGATGCGGGTGGCGGATTGGAGAGCGAGGAGGTAGAGGAGGTTGATGTTGGCGGAGGTGCCGGTGTAGGGGGGGATTTTGCCGGGGGCGGAGGGGGCGTCGGGGGCGTGAGGGGGGATGCCGTTGTGCCAGCCGTTGACCCAGTCGAGGAAGGGCCAGTAGGGGATGTAGCCGATGAGGCCGGTGTCGGTGTCGGTGAACTGGGTGAACCAGTTGAGGATGGGTGCGATGCCGGGGCGGAGTTCGGCGACGAGTGCATCGTCGCCGGCGTGTTCGAGGTAGTCTTCGAGCATGAGGATGTAGATCAGGGAGAAGGTGGGGATGATCTGGGGGGAGCTGCTGGGGTAGCGGGATTGGGTTAAGCCTTCGGGGAGGCGGGAGCGGTCGAAGGCGCGGAGGGCCTGGACGGGGAGGGTGAGGTCGCCGCCCCCCCCCGTGGTGAGGTAGGTAAGGAGGCATTGGATGCGGGCGTCGCCGATGTATTGGAGCTGCTCGTAGTAGGGGCAGTCCATGTAGGTTTCCCAGGTGCAGTTTTTGAGGGTTCGCCAGGAGGTGTCGATTATTTTTTGCAGAGTGGCGGAAAGAGACTGGGGGGCGGCGGGGCCTGGGGACTGGGGGCTGGGGTCTGTGGGAGGGGCGTTGGGGAGGAGTTCGAGGGAGAAGTCGGGGGTGAGGGGGTAATTGGTGGCGAGGAGTTCGAGGGTGGCGAGTTCGCCGCCGTGGGGTCCGGCGTGGAGGGTGAGTTCGAGGAAGCGGAAGGAGCGCCAGTGGGGGGCGTCGAAGGTGAAATCGGTGGGCCCCCCTGCCGGGGTGGGGTCGAGGAGGAATTCGTCGGTGAGGGGGAGGAGGGTGGTGTTGGGGGTGTCGAGGGAGAAGGATTTTTTTGGCGGGGTGGATTGGGTGAGGAGGACTTCGCTGGCGGTGATTTTGCAGTGCGTGCCGGCGCCTTTGAGGTGGAGGCGGTAGTAGGCGTTGACGTGTTCGCCCATGTCGAGGCGGAGGGTGGCGGATTCATTTGGCGCGAGGTGGAGGTGGTGGGTGTCGGTATCTTTCCAGGTGTTGTTTTCGAGACGGAGGGTGTGGCGGGGGAAAACGGGGCGTTCTTCGGGGAAGGTGATTTCGCGCTGGGTGAGCCAAGGGCGGGCGTTGGGGCCGGCGGGGGCGGCGGGGTCGGCTTTGAAGTAGGGTGGGTCGAAGAGGGCGGGGGATTGCCAGCGGGGGTCGGTGGGGGATTTGGATTTTCGCCAGTCGGGGGGATAGAGGGCGCTGCGGTGGCGTTCGGGGAGGCCGATGGCGAAGAAGGCGGCGGTTTGGGGGAGGGGGAGGAATTCGGGGGCGCCGGCGGGGAAGGCTTGCCAGGAGTTGTCGGTGCCGGCGGTGGCGAGGAGGCGGTCGGATTCGTCGAGGAAGCGGATGATGGCGAGGAGGCCGGGGGTTGGGCCGGGGATTTCGGCGGTGGGGGCTTCGGGGGGGGCGGGGAGGTAGCGGACCTGGGCCCAGAGGTGGAGGGGTTTTGCGGGGCCGTCGGATTCGAGCTCGTAGGGGTCGAGGGAGCGGTGGAGGGGGTCGGTGCGGGCGGGGCCGCGGCCGAGGGGTTCGCGTTCGTCGTTGAGCCAGAGGGTGTAGCGGCCTTCGGCGGAGAGGTGGAGCTGGATGCGGCGCGTGCCTGGGGGTGGGAGGAGTTCGGCGTGGAAGAGGGCGAGCTGGTTGCGCGGGGTTGGGGCGGGGAAGCGGGGCCAGATCCAGCGGGCGGGGGTGTCTTTGAGGGGGAGGAACCAGTGGGGGGTGATGGGCATGGGGGCTCCGCGTGCGAGATGGGGAGATGGTATCGGCGGAACACGGAGAAATCCTGCGCGGCTTCAACTATTTGCAATGGCTACGAAAGCCCGAGCGATCTGCGCACGAGATGTCGAACGGAGGGGCGGCGGCGTAATCGGCCTCAGCCCTGTCGACCCATTCTCGCATTGCGGGCTTCATGAAGGGTGATTCCTTTGGCTTTCACTTCGCCGAGGAATGGGTCGCCTTGATGCACGCGGCGACGGAACTCTGTGGGGGTGCGGACGAGGAGGTCGAGAGGGAAGGACCTGGGAAGTGCGAGGCGGATTCTGGCGGCGGCCCGGGCGCTGGAGCCGCGGTGGGGCATGATGACCATCAGGTCGACATCGGAGTCGGCATGGGGTCGGCCGTAGGCGTAGGAGCCAAAGAGGATCACCGCGGTCGGTTTGAACCGGGTGACGACTTGATCGGCAAAGGCCTGAATGTCAGCGCGTGAGACCATGATTGGATTTTACATGGCGATGGACGGGAGAAGAAGGTCGCTTTTTTGAGGGCGCCTCGCTCCGCATCGGCGGTAACGGCCGCCTGAAGGCGGAACTACGTACTTAGCGGGCGAGGGTCATTTGCGGGTGGGCGGGGGGCAGGGGTTTGTTGTTGAGGTTGCTGCTGATGAGGAATGAGGGGGCGAAGAAGAAGGCGATGACGCCGAGGGTGCAGAGGACGGCGGTGAGGCGGATGGGGAGAGCGCGGCGGACGGCGAAGGGGTAGAGGGGTTCGCGGAGGTACATGGCGGCGATGATTTTGAGGTAGTAGCCGGCGGCGATGGCGGCGTTGAGGACGACGATGATGGCGAGGCCGGTGTGGTGGGAGTTGAGGGCGGCCTGGACGATGTAGAGTTTGGCGAGGAAGCCGATGGTGAGGGGCATGCCGATGAGGGAGAAGAGGCAGAGGGAGAGGGTGAGTGCGGCGGCGGGATATTCGCGGGCGATGCCGGCGAGGTCGTCGAGGTCTTCGGCGCTGTCGGCCTTGCCCTGGAGGGAGATGAGAACGGCGAAGGCGCCCATGTTCATGAGGGCGTAGCTGGTGAGGTAGAAGAGGGTGGAATCGACGCCGTCCATGCCGTTGGGGGTGAGTGCGCCGGGTCCGGCGACGAGGCCGACGAGCATGTAGCCGGAGTGGGCGATGGAGGAGTAGGCGAGCATGCGTTTGATGTTGCGTTGGAGGAGGGCGAGGACGTTGCCGACGGTCATGGTGAGGATGGCGATGACGCTCATGACGGCGAGGAGTGTGGAGCCGGGGGTGACGACGTGGGGGACGAGGTTCCAGTTGAAGTCGATGAGGGTGAGGGTGGAGATGATGGCGACCATGCCGGCGGTTTTGGGGGCGAAGGCGAGGTAGGCGGTGACGGGGGTGGCGGCGCCCTGGTAGACGTCGGGGGTGTAGAAGTGGAGGGGGACGGCGGCGATTTTGTAGCAGACGCCGAGGATGACCATGAGGAGGCCGATCAGGGCGAGGGGGGTGACGGGGTGGGAGAGGAAGTAGGCGTGGATATCGGCGAAGCGTGTGACGCCGGTGGCGCCGTAGAGGTAGGAGAAGCCGAAGAGGAAGATGGCGGCGGCGAGTGCACCGAGGAAGAAGTATTTAACGCCGGCTTCCTGGGCGATGATCTGGGAGCGGCTGGTGGCGACGAGGATGTAGGTGGGGATGGAGACGAGTTCGAGGGCGAGGAACATCCAGAGGAGGTCGTTGACCTTGCCCATCATGGCGACGCCGGCGATGGAGAAGAGGAGCATGCCGAAGTATTCGCCGCGGTAGTTGATGTCGGGCCTGGAGGGTTCATTCTGGGAGGGCATGTTCCAGGAGGCGAGGACGGAGAAGAAGCCGATGAGGCAGGCGAGCATGGTGATGTAGTTGGGGGAGAAGTAGAGTGCGTGGGGGAAGGCGTTGCGGGGGTAGGCCATGCCGGAGGTCCAGGCGACGGCGAGAGCGACGAGGCAGGCGATGGCGGCGAGGACCTGGGTGGACTTGCGGACGGCATCGCGCGAGGAGAGGCCGAGGAGGGTGGCGGCGCAGGCGGCGACGATGAGGATGATCTCGGGGAGGAGGTATTGGACGGCGATTTCCATTCGGGGGTCCTGGAAGAGTGGTCAGTGGTCAGTGGTCAGTGGCCAGTCAGTCCTTTTGGTCAGGGGCGGAGGAGGTACATGACGAGGAGGACGATGGCGGCGACGCCGGCGATCATGCCGACGGCGTAGCGTTGGAGGACGCCGCGTTGCGTGGGTTTGAGGGAGTAGCCGACGACCTGGGGGACGAAGGAGATGAAGAAGACGACGCCGTCGATGATGTACTTATCGAACATGGCGAAGATGAGGGCGAGGATCCAGATGGGTTTGAGGATGAGGGCGTTGTAGAGTTCGTCGAAGTACCACTTGTTGGAGAGGAAGGTGACGAGGGGGCGGAGGCGGGAGGCGACGGTGTCGGCGGCGCGGCGGTTGGCGAGGTAGAAGTAGTAAGCGAGGGCGATGCCGGTGATGGGGAGGATGAAGCCGAGGGCGAGGAGGAGGCCTTCGCTGACGCGTTCGACGGGTTCGCTGCTCTCGATGCCGGTGTTTTCGGAGACGTGGGCGGCGGCGGTGGCGACGGTGTTGCCGACATGCTCGGCGACCTGGGCGGCGGGCGCGATGGCTTTGTTCAGGAAGGGGTGCAGCCAGTCGCCGGTCCTGGGCCAGCCGAGGTAGCCGGCGCCGATGGCGCCGATGCAGAGGACGAGGAGGGGGAGCCACATGACGGGGGGTCCGTCGTCGGGTCCGTGGGCGTCTTCATCGTGGCCGTGGGAAGCGGTTTTGGCGACGCCGACCATGTTTTCGCCGTGGGAGGCTTCTTCGTGTCCCTGCTTGGCGTGGATGGTGTCGACGCCTTCGTGGGGAACCTGGGGGCCGACGTCGAGGAGGAAGGGGGATTCTTCATGGTGGCCGGCGGTGGCGGGGAGCTGGAGGGGGCCGAAGAAGACTTTGAAGTAAGCACGGAAGGTGTAGAAAGCGGTCATGAGGGCGACGAGGAGGGCAACGAGGCCGAGGGCGAAGCCGGGGCCGTGGGTGGAGTTGATCGCACTGGAGATGATTTCGTCCTTGGAGAAGAAGCCGGAGAAGCCGGGGAAGCCGGAGAGTGCGAGGCAGCCGATGAGCGTGGTGACGGCGGTGATGGGCATGACCTTGCGGATGCCGGACATTTTGCGGATGTCGAGTTCGCCGCCCATGGCGTGCATGACCGAGCCTGCGGAGAGGAAGAGGAGGGCTTTGAAGAAGGCGTGGGTGAAGACGTGGAAGACGGCGGAGGTGGCGGCGGAGACGCCGAGGCCGAGGAACATGTAACCGAGCTGGGAGAGGGTGGAGTAGGCCCAGATGCGTTTGAGGTCATAGGTGCAGAGGGCGATGGAGGCGGCCATGAAGGCGGTGAAGCAGCCGACGCAGGCGACGATGTCGAGGGCGGTGAAGTGGAAGGTGTTGCCGAAGAGGGTCCATTGGAAGAAGTTGTCGGGGCCCATGGTGAAAAGGGGCATGGTGCGGGCGATGAGGTAGATGCCGGCGGTGACCATGGTGGCGGCGTGGATGAGTGCGGAGACGGGGGTGGGGCCTTCCATGGCGTCGGGAAGCCAGACGTGGAGGGGGAACTGGGCAGACTTGCCGAAGGCGCCGAGCATGAGGCAGAGGGGGATGTAGCGGAGGACGGGCATGAGGTTGCTCATGCGCTGGGTGTCATGGAGCTGGGCGAAGATGGCGGAGAATTCGAGGGTGCCGAAGTATTTGTAGATGAGGAAGATGCCGATGAGGAGGCCGAAGTCGCCGACGCGGTTGGTGATGAAGGCTTTTTTGGCGGCGGCGACGGCGGAGGGGCGGGGGTAGTAGTAGCCGATGAGGAGGTAGGAGGCGAGGCCGACGCCTTCCCATCCGATGAAGAGGACGAGGAGGTTGTTTCCCATGACGAGGGTGGTCATGAAGAAGACGAAGATGGAGAGGAAGGCGAAGAAGCGGAAGTAACCGTAGTCGCCCTTCATGTAGCCGACGGCGTAGATGAAGATGAGGAGGCCGATGCCGGTGACGAAAGTGAGGTAGAGGGCGGTGAGCTGGTCGATGGTGTAGGCGGCGTTGATATGGAAGTTGCCGGCGGTGAACCAGTCGAAGAGGGAGACGTTGCGGATGGGATCGGCGCCGGTGGAGAGGCCGATGAGGAGGGAGAGCGCGAGGATGAAGGAGAAGATCATGGCGAGGATGGCGGGGACGTGGGCGTAGGGCTTGATTTTGTAGCCGACGAGGCCGATGAGGGCGCAGGCGATGAGGGGGGCGAGGGGGATGAGCCAGGCGTTGTGGGCGGCGTATTGGAACACGAAGGACTCCGTGGGGTTTGTTAAATGGTTAAATGGTTAAGTAGTTAAGTAGGGTGGGCATATCAGATTTTTCTCGCATAACGTACTTAACCATTTAACCACTTAACTACTTAACCGTCTGTTAGCCTTGCATTTCTGACCATTCGTCCGCGTTCAGCGTCGCACGCTTCCGGAATAACAGCACGACCAACCCAAGCGCCAGCGACGCTTCGGCGGCGGCGATGGTGAGCATGAAGATGACGAAGGACTGGCCGGAGGGGTTCATGTGGTAGCGGGAGAAGGCGATGAGGTTGATGCCGACGCCCTGGAACATGAGTTCGGTGCAGAGGAACATGATGATCATGTTGCGGCGGGCGAGGAAGCCGACGAGGCCGATGACGAAGAGGATCGCGCCCAGGGCGAGGTAGTGATAGAGTTCGATCTGGCTCATGAGGCCTCCGGGGCGGTTGGGGGGGGGGCTACTCGGCGGGGATCTGGCCGGTGCCGAGGATATCGATGGCCTGGTTCTTGCGGGCGATGACGACGGCGCCGACGAGGGCGATGGTGAGGAGGACGCCGGCGAGTTCGAGGGAGAGGGCGTAGTGGGAATAAAGGTCAGCGCCGAGGACCTGGACGTTCGAGGGGGTGACGGGTTCGGGGGCGGCGGTGGCGGCGGGAAGGGTGGTGGGCGGGATGGAGAGGTCTTCGCCGTGGGGACCGACGCCGAGGCTGGCTGCCATGAGGGGATCGGGGTGGCGGGAGGCCTCGGCGATGGTGCGGCCGTTGGTGGGGAGGAGGACCTGGAGGACGGTGCCGAGGAGGACGAAGGAGACGAGGACGCTGGCGAAGGGTTCGGCGGCGTGGCGGTCGTAGATGGGGGGTGCTTCGCCGGAGCCCTGGCTGGCGAGCATGATGACGAAGACGTAGGTGACGAGGATGGCGCCGGCGTAGATGATGATGAGGACGATGGCCATAAACTCAGCCAGGAGCAGGACAAAGATGCCGGCGCCGGCGAGGGTCACGAGGACGAAATAGAGGGCGGCGTAGACAGGTTTGGGCTGGCAGACGACGCCGACGGAGCCGGCGATCATGATGGCGGCGAAGAGGTAGAAGTAGACGGGGGGCGTGCCGGTGGTGGTGGTGCCGAGGGCGCCGCCGGCGGTGGTAAGGCCGGTGGTGGCGATGTGGACCATATAGAGGAAGAAGCCGGCAAGTGCCATCACGGAGAGGAGCACGCCGAGGCGGGCGATTGGCGCGCGTTCGCGCGGCATCATGAGGTAAAGACCTATCGCGCCGAGGGCGGTGGCTGCCAGGAGGGCATAATCCATAGGAGGGCGTGTCCTTGCACAGTTGCCAGCCGGTTGATGCCGGCTCCCAAACGACGGCTTCCCGGGGCCTGGTCCGGGGTGCAGGAGCACGGCGGGCGCATGCGAAGTAGGGAAACCTCCGTCGGGGATGGAGGAAGCGCGAATTATCGTGCAAAACGTCACAAATGCAAGGGAGGGGACCGCCTCGCAGGCTCCCTCTTTATGGATTGGGGGGTCGGCCCGGTGGGCGGGTAGGTTTGTACCCGAGCGGGTATTAGGGGGGAGGTGCTCTACCCCTGCGGGGAGAAATCGTTTATCCTTTTCGCCTTCATTCCCGGTTGTCAAAGATTTGAATGCTAAAGGATGGAAACGGTATGCCGCTCAACATCAAGCCCAAGGAAGCCACGCAACTCGACCTCGTTTCGCTCGGCGAATGCATGATCCGTCTTTCGCCACCGGGGCATGGCCGCATTGAATTCGCCAACACGCTGGAAGTGTGGGTGGGCGGCGGGGAATACAACGTGGCGTATGCGTTGTCGCGGCTGGGTCTTCGGACGGGGTGGACGAGCCGGCTGGTGGATAACCCGCTGGGGCACCTGGTCCTGAACCATGCCCGGTCGGTGGGCGTGGATGTGCAGCACGTGAACGTGGCGAAGTATGACGGCGTGGGGACGGCGGACCGAATCGGGCTGAATTTCACGGAAGTGGGGACGGGGGTGCGGGCGTCGGTGACGATGTATGACCGCGGGCATTCGGCGGCGATGCACATGAAGCCGACGGATGTGGACTTTGATGCCCTCTTCAGCAAGCGCGGGGTGCGGTGGCTACACACCGGCGGGATCTTCACGGCCCTGTCGGACACGACGGCGGCGACGGTGAAGGAAGCGCTGGTGAAGGCGAAATCGAACGGGACGATCACGTCGTATGACCTGAACTTCCGCTCGAAGTTGTGGAGCGCCCAGAAGGCGCAGGCGGTGACGAAGGACCTGATCCAGTACGTGGACTGCCTCATCGGGAACGAAGAGGACTTCCAGAAGGTGCTGGGCTTCGAGGTGGAAGGGGTGGATGAAGAGAACCTGGGGGCGCTGGACACGTCGGCGTACAAGAAGATGGTGGAGAAGGTGGTGACGAAGTACCCGAACATCCGCGTGGTCGGGACGACGCTGCGGGAAGTGAAGTCGGGGCTGATCAACAACTGGTCGGCGATCCTGTGGCATGATGGGAAGTTTTATGAATCGCGGCTGTTCAAGGACCTGGAGATTGAGGACCGCGTGGGCGGCGGGGACGGGTTTGCGTCGGGGTTTGCGTACGGGTTCCTGACGGGGATGTCGCCGGAGGAATGCGTGAACCTGGGTGCGGCGCATGGGGCGTTGCTGCAGACGACGCGTGGGGATACGAGCCAGATCACGAAGGAAGAGCTCCTTCACGTGTTCAAGGGCGGGAGTGCGCGGATCAAGCGGTGATATCGGATCCAAGCATGACAGCAGAATTGCAGAGCCCCGGAGAAATCCGGGGCTTTTCGTTTGGTATGGCTGGTCGATGGCCGATACAATCTAGTCAGACTAGTCAGGAGAACTGGATGGAAGGCAAATTCCGGAAGAAGCAGGGCGGCCGCAAGGGGTTACCGGAGGCCAAGGATTCGGGGCTGGCGGGCGAGCCGGCGCGATTTGGCGGGGGGCGTCCGCTGAAGCGCTGGCAGCTGCAGGAGGCGAAGGCGAAGTTTTCGGAGGTATTTGATCGCGCGGTGAAGGAAGGGCCGCAGGTGGTGACCCGGAGGAACAAGGAGGCGGTGGTCATTTTGCCGGAGGCGGAATTCCGGAAGTTGACGCAGATGCCGCGCGGGGGAGAGCCGAATTTGCTGGCGGTGCTACTGCAATGTCCGAAGGGGCCGGACCTGGAGATACACCGGGACGAGGGGACGGTTCTCGATCTTCCGCCTGTGTTTGAATGAGCGTCATGTTTCTTCTCGACACGTGCGCCCTTTCAGAACTCGTTTCAAAGCATGCGAATCCGCATGCGGTGGAGATGATCACTTCGATTCCGGACGACGAGTGGTTTCTGGCGGCGGCTTCTGTGGGGGAGATTCGCCGGGGCATCGATGAATCGGCAGAAGGGGCACGACGGGACTTCCTGGAGGGGTGGTTTCGGGAGCACGTCGTGGGGCTTTATCTTCCGAAGATCATCGCGTTTGGCGTCGAGGAAGCAAAGGAGTGGGGAACTCTGCTGGCAACGCTACGGCGCAAGCGTCATCCCGTGAGCTTGCCGGACTCGCTGATTGCGGCCACGGCGCTGGTGCATGGGCTGACGGTGGTGACGCGCAATGTAAAGGACTTTGCGCCATCGGGCGTGAAGGTTTCGAATCCCTGGCGGTGAGCATCGTTATCGGGCATTGGCCGGAATGTGCAAGGTTTGGGGCGAAAAAGACAAATGGGGGGCTATCGGTCGATAGTGAACAACATTTATATTTTGAAATGCGGTGAAGCGTGGCCGATGTGGGCAGGTTTGGATTTGTGGTGGTCACCGCCGGAGGAGAAAATAGATGGGTTTGCATTCCACACGCGCGTCGGCGCTGGCATTGTCGTTGAGCGTCGGGGTTGCTGCCGGCACTGCTTTTGGCGCGCCGG
This sequence comes from Phycisphaerae bacterium, assembly GCA_051955985.1. GTDB lineage: Bacteria > Planctomycetota > Phycisphaerae > WQYP01 > WQYP01 > DATKPA01. The sequence continues at coordinate 41,184 of JBQCGD010000039.1, forward strand.
AGGCGTTTTTGGGGGCGCAGGGATTTGGGGCGGAGGCTTCCGGCGGGCGGGCGGGGAGCATTTATGTGGTGACGAACCTGAATGATTCAGGGGCGGGGTCGTTTCGGGATGCGGTGTCGGCGTCGAACCGGATCGTCGTGTTTGCCGTCAGCGGGCAGATCAACCTGCAGTCGGCGGTGAGCGCGAAGTCGAATTTGACGATCCTGGGGCAGACGGCGCCGGGGCAGGGGATTGCGATCCAGGGGCGGGAGGTGTCGTTCGACAAGCAGAGCAACGACATTGTCCAGTACATGCGGTTCCGGGAGGGGAGCGTCGATCCGAACGAAAAAGCGAGCATCAACCTGGGGAGCACGACGAACGTGATCCTGGATCACGTGTCGGTGGAGTACGCGCAGTACGACAACATCGACGCGGTGGGGACGAACGGGGTGGCGAACCTCACGCTGCAGAACTGCATCCTGGCGAACCCGATCAAGGCGCAGCAGTTCAACATGCACACGGAGGGGACGAACGTCACCTACCTGGCGAACATCTGGGCGAACGCGCACAACCGGAATCCGCTGGCGAAGTCGGACACGCAGTACATCAACAATATTGTTTACGACTACCAGGCGGGGTACACGACGGGGAATTCGGGCGGGCATTTCAATTATGACATTTTGAACAATTACTTCATTGCGGGGCCGTCGACGTCGAGCGCGAACAATGCGTGGTATCAACTGGATTCGTATCAATCGGCGTATGCGTCGGGGAACCTGCTCGATTCGAACAAGGATGGCACGCTGAACGGCTCGGCGACGACGCCGGGCGGCGTCACCGTGCTTCCGTCCGAATATTTCGCTTCCACCCGCTTCCTGCCGACGCTCTCGGCGACGGATGCCTTTTACTTCACCACGGCGCATGCCGGCGACATGTACAACAACGGCAATGGGACCTTCGGGCTGGACCAGGTGGACACCCGGGTGGTGGCGGATGTCCTTTCGAACGGGACGGCGGGGCACATCTACAACAGCGAGAACACGAGCCCGAGCGTCGGCTTCGGCACGATCCCGCAGACCACCGTGGGACCGGACACGCTCGACACGGTTCCTTTCGCGTGGCTCACGGCGCACGGCCTTTCGACGACGAACGCGGCGGACCTGCTGAAGAAGAACGCCCTCGGCTACACGATGCTGGAACAGTATGCGTATGAAGTGTCGGATGCGTATGCGTCCAAGGCGTGGACGAATTCGGCGGGGAGCTGGGTGAGCGGGGCGTGGAGCGGCGCGGCGCCCGGGCCGTACGATCATGCGTACATCCTGGGCAACGGGGTGACGAACGGGGCGGCGACGATCTCGGGGTCGGACGCGGCGAACGCGTTCAGCCTGAACATCGGCGGGAACGGGCCGGCGGGCGGCGGCGAATCGCTGACGGTGAGCGGCGGGTCGCTGACGGTGCAAAGCGCCATCACGGTGGGCGATCAGAACAACGGGACGCTCAACATCTCCGGCGGCACCGTCTTCGCTTACAACATCCAGTTGGGGAACACCGTGCTGAACGCGGACGGCAGCGCGGGGGCCACGTACAATGGCACGCTCAACTTCACCGGCGGCACACTGCTGACGCAACAGATCGTCCAGGGCGGCGGGATGTATGGGGCGTGGAACAGCGGCGGGTCGTTCAACTGGTCCGGCAACGCGACGATCCAGGCGCTGGGCAATTTCAGCATCAGCGTGCCGACAAACCTCGGGGCGGGCGGCGGGACGTTTGATTCCGGCGGCTTCTCGGGAAGTTTTTCGGGGAACATCACCGGCAGCGGCGGGCTCACGAAGATGGGCGACGGGGTGGTGACGCTCTCGGGGAGCAACAGCTACACCGGCGGCACGGCGCTCAACGGGGGAGAAGTGATCATTGCCTCGGATGCCAACATCGGCGGGGCGAACAGCGTCCTTACGTTCAACGGCGGCATGCTGGGGATCACCGGCACATCGATCACCAACTTCGACAGCCACGTGGTGAACTGGAGCTCGTTCAACGGCGGCTTCGATATCACCAACAAGGCGGCGACGATCGCCATCCACCAGAACATCAGCGGCGGCGGCTCGCTGACCGTTGACGGGGCGGGGACGCTCGTGCTCACGGGGACCAACACCTACACCGGCGGGACGTATCTCAACGGCGGCGAACTGAGCATCGCCTCGGACGCCAGCATCGGCGGGACCTCGAGCAAGATCACGTTCAACGGCGGGGTGCTGCAGATCAACGGGGCGCAGCCGAACATTGATTCGCATGTCGTGAACTGGTCCACCTTCAGCGGCGGGTTTGACATCGTGAGCGCGGGCAACACGTTCACGGTGGGCAGCGCGATCGGCGGCAGCGGCAACTTCATCAAGGCGGGCGCGGGGGCCCTCGTCCTGAACAATGCCAACACGTTCACCGGCACCACAACGATTTCGGGCGGGACGCTGCGCATCGGCAACGCGCTCGCGCTGCAAAACAGCACGGTGGCGATCACGGGCGCGGGGGCGTCGCTGGATGTGAATCACCTGAACGCCACGATCGGCGGGCTGAGTGGGAATCAGCCGCTGGATCTTGAGAACACCACGCTCACGGTCGGCAACAACGGCGGCAGCAGCACGTTCACGGGGAGCATCAGCAGCACCGGCGGGCCGGGGAGGCTGATCAAGACCGGGGCGGGCGAACTGACCCTCGGCGGGAACAGCAGCTACGGCAACACGACGATTTCCGCGGGGGACATTCGCGCCACTTCAAATAACGCGCTGGGCAGCGGCACGGTGACGATCAACATCGTCGACGGGCTGGAACTGGCGAACGGCGTCACGTTGCCGAACAACATCGTGGCGGCGCCGGGAGCGAATGAATTCGCCGACGTTCCGGATGCGGGTGCGGCGGCGACGCTCGCGGGGGACGTGTCGATCACCGGGGGCTCGAACCAGTACCGGCTCGGCATCAGCGCATCGGGCGCGGTGCTCACGCTGACCGGGACGCACTCCACCAACACGTTGACGCTGATCACCCGCGGCAACATCGTCTTCGCCGGCAACGGGTCGCTCACATCGACGCAGGCGATCAACATCGGGCGGAACAGTTCCGGGTCGGCCGAGCACCTCACGCTGCAGGACAACGCGTTTCTTTCGAGCGCGGCCGGGATCAACCTCGGCGGGATCAACGGGACGTCGGACGACGGGAACACCACCGTGACGCTCAACGGGAATGCGTCGCTGAACGCGGGCACGAAGCCGGTGAACCTGAACAACAGCGATGTCAGCGGCACGACGACGCTGACGCTCAACGGCAACAGCACCGTGTACGCGGGCGGCTTCACGACCGGCGGGAGCAAGCAGGGACAATCGACGCTGAACGTCAACGGCGGGACGATCGTCGCCACCGCTTCGGACGGCACGGCGCTCTTCATGCCGGCGCTGGGCATTTCCGGCAAACCGCTGGCGGCGACGATCCAATCCGGCGGCATGACGATCAACAGCAACGGGTTCACCATCACGGTGGCGCAGCCGTTCGGCGGGAGCGGCGGGCTTACGAAAACGGGCGGCGGGTCGCTCACGCTCACGGGGGCGAACACGTTCACGGGCGGCGTTTCCGCGGCGGGGGGCACGCTCGTTGTGGCGAATGCGGCGGCGCTGGGGACGGGAGCGCTGGCGATTCACGGCGGGGCGACGGTGCAGTTGCAGGCATCGCCGAAGGTGCCGGGGCTGACGTTTGACGGAGGGAGCGGCAACTGGTCGGGCACGCTGGATCTCGCGGCGAGCAAGCTGGTGCTGGAGCCGGCGACGAACAAGGCGGCCGCGCTTGCCGCGGCGCGCAACCAGGCGGCGACGGGCGCGATCACCAGTTCAAGCCTGCCGGCGAATTTCGGGATCGCCGTGATCGACAATGCGGCGTTGAATGTGCCGTTCACCACGTTCGGCGGGCAGGGGGTTGACGGGAATTCGGTGCTGATCGCGGCGGAACTTCTCGGCGACACAAATGCCGACGGCGCCGTGGACCTGACCGATCTCTCCACGATTCTCAATCACTTCGGCCAGGCGACGGGCGCGTGGACCGACGGCAATTTCGACAATGCGGCGACGATCGACCTGACCGATCTTTCGGACGTGCTCAACAACTTCGGGCTGACCAATCCGAATGCGAGCGTCGATCCCGCCCCGGCGGTTGGCGCGGCGGCCGCGCCGGAGCCGGCGTCGGTGCTCACGCTTCTGCCGCTGGGCGCAGGCGTTCTGATGCGTCGCCGGCGGAGGCAGCATTTTTAATCGCATCGCGAAGCATCCGCTTCGTGCGATCCTCAGGAGACTCCATGGGCTTCACCGGCGGTTCTCCCATCGCGAAATACCGTGTTCTCGTGGCGGCGCTCTCCCTGGCTGTGACCGCAGCTGCGGCTCAGGCCACGGAATATGCCATTGAGCCGCTCGGCCTCACAGATCCGGCCCACACGCTCGCCAACAACACCTATTTGAGCACCGTCTCCCTCATCAATAGCCAAGGCGACATCGCGGGCACGTCCCTCGGGATTGCAGGCAATAACAGCCAAGCCGATGCCTGGCTTTACCGCGCCGCCAACCGCAGTGTCTCGCTTATCAGCCTTCCCAACTCCACGTTCTCTTCTGATTGGGATACGAGCGTCGTCAGTCTGCTCAACTCCTCAGGCGATGCCGTCGGCATCACGCGTAATCAAAATCTCACCACCATGCAGGCAGCGTGGGTGTATAACCACGCCACCGGCGTGACCACACGCATCGGCCTCACCGATTCTGACCACATCAATCCCAATGTCGGCCCCTCTTTTGGACAGCAGTCCAGCAACGTCTCCCTCCTCAACGTGAACGGACAAGTCGCCGGCACCTCCCTCCGTTACTCCCTCGGCAACGGCAACGACGGCCAGGGCAGCGCCGGCACCGACACCTGGTTCTATAACAAAACAGCCAACACCACTGTCCAGATCGGCCTCACTGGCGGTATCTACACCGGCGGCAGCAACCAGACCAGCGGTCTCACCGCCATGAACGCCTCCGGCGTCACGCTTGGCTTCTCTTACCAATACACCGGCACCACGCTGTCTAATCAGACCTCCGCTTGGCTCTACGACCCCTCCTCCAACACGACGAGCGCACTTGCTCTTCCGCCCAGCGTGACCATCCCCGCCGCTTACCCCAATACCGCCCCCATTGTCCGGTTGTCCCCCGCTATTCCGTGGGAGAGCCCCATCAACGACGAAGGCGATATTTCCATCACCGCCACCGGACCCGCTGCCGGCAACGTCACCCAATCGCTTGCTTATCTGTACAACCCCACCACCGGGTACGCGCAGCAAGTCGGCCTTACCTCCGCCGCCTACCAATCCGCCAACGGCACCTTCTACTCGCAGCCGTATTTCCTCACCGCCACCGGCAATATCGTTGGCGTTTCCTATCTCGGAGGCTCCACCCGTGGCAGTGCCGACATCTGGTATTTTGACAAATCCACCGGCACCACCCTCCCGATTAACCCCGCCTCCTTCAACGGCTCACCCAGCAACGTACCCTTTTCCATCGACCCCTCCGGCCAGCACGTCATCCTCGCCTCCCAAAACAGCGTTTATTGCGAATACAACAACCTCACCCACACCAGCACCCAACTTGGTTACACCGGCGGCATCTACAACAACACCAGCGGCAACTCCTTCACCCACTTCCATCGCCTCAATGCCAATGGCCAGGCTGCCGGATATTCCATCATCTTCAACGGCGGAGACCAAACCGTCGGTACCCAGGCCTGGTTCTTCGACCCCAACACTACAACCTCTATCCCCATCGGCCTCTTCGATCCTGTCGACACCGACCCCCAGGGCTTCCCCCGCAACGCCCCCGCCATCCTCAACGACAACGGCATCATCGTCGGCACCTCCACCCGCTACACCGGTAAAGTCCTCGCGGGAAACGATGGCTGGTATTACGATCCGGCCTCCAACACCACCACTCCCATCCGCATGTCTGTCGAATCCAACGGCTTCGCCAATCTCACCTTCAAATCCCTCAGCCCCAACGGCATCGCGCTCGGATCTTTCGCCAAATTCGACGGCAACACTTACCTCGGCCAGTTCGCCTTCCTCTTCGACCCCGCCACCGGCCCCATCGATCTCGGGCTCAACGTCGCCAATCTCTCGGACAATGGCTGGCAATACCTGCAGTCGGCGACGGCCGCCCTCGCCACCGGCCAGATCATCGGCATGGGCCACCTCACCAACGAAGTCGTCGCCTACACCCTCTCCGCGTACCTCCTCACCCCGGTCCTGCCAGGCGACGCCAACATCGACGGCAAAGTCGACCTCGGCGACCTCTCCATCGTTCTCAACAACTTCGGCGCCGCTACCACCTCCTGGACCGACGGCAATTTCGACAACGCGGCGACGATCGACCTGACCGATCTTTCGGACGTGCTCAACAATTTCGGGCTGACCAATCCGAATGCGAGCGTCGATCCGGCCCCGGCGCTTGGCGCGGCGGCCGCGCCGGAGCCGGCGTCGCTTGCGCTTCTGCTGCCCGCGCTGCTGATGCCGCGGCGGCGTCGCCGGCAGCCGCGGATGCGTTTCACCCGCTGATACCCCCCTGGCCATCGGAACATTCCTTACGACCCGCCGTGCGGATGACGGGCGCGGCGGCGCCGAAGCGGACGGCGTAGGTCCTTTGCTCATTTTGCTAAGACCTGCATGAAAACGCCGCACTTTGTCTTGCATTCCATTTCGGGTTCTCCATACTTCCAGTAGCGGAGCGATGGCGCGCACAGCGGAACCCACCTCTCGCCCGCGGACGTTTGCTTTCCATCTTCGGTTCTTGCTGGAGGTCAACCATGTTGACTCGCCGCTCTTCGTGCGCGCTCTCCCTGGCGGTTCTTTCAGCCCTGGCAGTTCGCGCTTACGCCACCACGTGGTCTTACACGGGGGCAAGCGGGGGGAACTGGAGTCTCAACACCAACTGGACTTCCGGCGCCTTGCACCAGGTGCCGGCCGCCGGCGACGACGCGATCCTGGGGACGAGCGCCGCCACAAACGCCATCTTCGATTCCTCCTACGCCAGCGCCCTCAATTCGATGACCATCAACGCGAGCGCCGTCACCGCGTTCACGCTCAACCAGACCAGCGCGGCGACGACCCTGCGCGCCACCAGCGAATACCTGGGCACCACGACGTACGGCGGCATTTATACGCAGTCGGCCGGCAACAACATCGCGACCAATCTTTATCTCGGCGTCACGTCGGGCGTGAATTCGCAGGGTACGTATAACCTCAGCGGCGCCGGAAACCTGACCGTCACCAATGAGTACATCGGCGGGAGTACTTCCACTCTCCTTGGAGGGAACGTGTTCAACCAGTCCGGCGGCAACAACACCGCCACTTTCGTGCTCGTCGGCGGCGGAAATGCCACGGTGCCCGGCCTCGGCGTTTACAACCTCTCCGGCGGCAACCTGTCCGTGAGCAACAGCCTCGGGATCGGCACCTACAGTCCCGGCTCCAGCATGGTCGTTTCCGGCACCGGCAATGCGACCATCGGAATCCTGCAGATGTCGCCGAACGTCGGCGGCAGCGGCAACCTCACCCTCAACAGCGCGTCCGCCAGCATCAACGTCACTTCCGACGCCTTCATCAGCACCGGCGGCGGCGGCGTCCTCACCGTCAGCAACGGCACGATGAGCATCGGCGGCAACTTGATCGTCTCCAACGTCGTCGGGAACGCGGTCAACCTTTCCGGCGGCTCGCTCAGCGTCGGCACCATCAGCACCAGCAGCAACCCCAGCCGCTTCAACTGGACCGGCGGAACCTTCGCCACCGGGCAGACCTTGTCGATCGACAGCGGCGGCCCCATCGGTTCCGCACTGGCCTTTGCCGCCGGGAAGAACCTCGTTGTCCATGACCACGGCCAGGTCGGGTACACCACCAACGGCAGCATCAATCTCTCCGGCGGAAACGTGACCTTTGATTCCTGGATGGACATCGGCTCAGCAGCGCTGACGGTTGGCTCCGTCGCTGTTTCCAACGGCACCCTCTCTCTTGGCGGCTCCAGCTTCTGGGGCAACAACGGAATCGCCAACGTCACCCAGACCGGCGGAACCATCAACGCGGGCGTCGGGGGAACGACCTACCTCGGATACGGCGCCACCGGCACCGGGCTCGTCACCCTCAACGGCGCGTCCGCCCAGTTCAACGGCGGCACCTTTCTGGTCGGCCCCACGGGCGCCGGCACCATCAACGTGATGAACGGCTGCATGACGCTCCAGGCCCTCGACATCTATGCAAACGGGACAGTCAATCTCACCGGCGGAACGCTCTCGGTCGGGACCCTCGATACCAAGGGCACGCCCGCGAATCTTCACTGGACCGCGGGCACCCTAAAGATCACCGGCGCCTCCGGCCTGTCGATTACCGGCACCGGCCCGCTGGGTGACAGTTACAGCATGAACTCCAACCAGAGCCTCGTGGTCAACAGCACGCTCAACATCGCCACCGATGGCTACCTGCAACTCTACGGCGGGGTCATCACCGCGGCGGTTCTGAACACCAACGGGCAGCCCGGCAACTTCTACTGGTACTCCGGCACGCTGAATCTCACCGCGAGCGGCCTGACCATTGATCCCAACGGCCCCCTGGGCGCCAATGTCTATCTCAACGCCAACAAGAATCTCACCACCAGCGGGGCGATCAACAATTACGGGAATTTCAGCCTCAACGGCGGCATCGTCGTCAGCGCTTCGCTCATCACCAACCTGGCACAGTTTTCCAATACCTGGGGGATCATCGGTGGCGCCGGCGGTTTCAATAACCGCGGCTACCTGCAGCAGGGAGCCGGGGCTCTTTCCCTGGCCACCACCGGTCCTCTCACCAACTCCGGCAACATGCAGCTTGCGGCCGGTTACCAGACCATCCTCAACGGTTCCAACCTGACGAATACGGGCACGATCGCACTGAACAACGGGTGGATCAGCGGCGCGCCGACGCTGGTCAATTCCCCCGGGGGAACGATTTCCGGCAGCGGCACCATCGGCGCACCGTTGCAGAATTCCGGGTTGCTCCTGGCCACGGGCGGCACGCTCAATGTGCTGAGCGCGTTTACGAACAACGGCTCCATCCAGCTCGCCGATCCCTCAGCAACCCTGGCCGGCGGCACCATAACGAATGCCGACATCCTGCAAGGCGCCGGGCAGGTGGCATCGCCGGTGACCAACAATGCCACGGTGCAATCGGCCGGCGGCACGCTCATTTTTACCGGCGGCTTCACCAATTCCGCCAGCGGGACGATTGCCGTCCCGCTCGGGACGGAAGTCCTAATGCAGGGCGCGGGCAACTTCCCGACGAATGCCGGGCTCATTTCCCTCACCGGCGGCACGTTCGACAACGGCGGGCAAGTCCTCAACAACACCGGGGCGATCGTCGGCTACGGCACGCTGCGCACCGGCGGGCTGACCAACAACGGGACCTTCGTCCTCACCGGTGGGACGTCAACCGTCAACGGCAACGTCACCAATGCCGTGGGCAGAACGCTCAGCATCAAGTATCAGCCGGCGATTTTCACCGGCAACATCACCAACAGCGGCACGATCAAGGTCACCGGCACCACCGTCACGTATATCGGGGCTTACACCGGGAATGCCTACATTTCCGACCCCGCCACCAACATCTTCCAATCCACCGCGACCGTCACTGCCGGCGGTTCCATGACCGGCGGCGCCGGTGACCTCTTCAACTTCAGCGGCACCTTCACCAACAATGGCACCTTCAACAACGGAGGCGCCCTCGCCGTCGCCACCGCCGTCGTCAACACCGGCACCTTCACCCAGTCCGGCCCGCAGTCCTGGGCGGGCGGCGCCACCTTCACCAACAACGGCGGCAGCGCGGCATTCCAATCCAACGCGAAGATCTACGGCCTCACCATCACGGCCGGCACTTTCGACGTCACCGGCAGCAAGCTCATCGTCCAGGCCAGCGCCGCCACCAAGGCGGCCACCTTCTCCACGCTCCGGAATTACATCCTCGCGCACTCGCTCCTTAGCTCCGGAACGCCGGCCCACTACGGGCTTGCGCTCATCGACAACGGGACCCTGGGCGCCGCCACCTTCGGCGGCAACGCGGCGGACGCCAACTCCCTCCTCGTTTCGCAGGAACTCCTGGGCGACGCCAACATTGACGGGAAAGTAGATCTCACCGACCTCAGCACCGTGCTCAATCACTTCGGAGCGGCAACGCCGCACTGGGCCGACGGCAACTTCGATTACGCCGCGACGGTCAACCTGACCGATCTCTCCGACGTGCTCAACAACTTCGGCCTGGTGAACCCCAACCCCTCCTCGGGTGTGGGAGCACCGGGCTTGGAAACCGCGATAGCGGTGCCTGAACCCATTTCCCTGTTCGCCATCGCCGGCAGCATCCTCCTGCTCCACCGGCGGCCCAGGCGGGCGTGGAATTGATCAAGAAAATGGGGGTGTCTGATGCGTCGATGCATCCGGAACGGACGCTGGCTGTCCAGCGCCACCCTTGTCAGCGGGATCGCGCTCGCGGCCGCGCAAGCCTCCGGCGCGACCGTGACGCTTTCCTGGACCGGCACCGTTTCGACCGCCTGGAACGACGGGCGAAACTGGGGCCAAGGCTCCGCCGCCGTCTATCCGAACAACGGCATCGGCGGCAACCTGTACAACGCCTTCATCGGCGCCCCGGCCCCGGCGAACCTGAGCATTCCCTCCGGCGTCGGCATCACCATCGAAGCGCTCACCACCGGCGCCTCCGGCGTGCTCAACATCTCCCAGGGCGATGTCCTCAAACTCAACGGCACCCTCACCAACGACGGCGCCATCTCCCTCCTCACCGGCTCCATCTCCTTCCTCGCCAACAACGCCCTCACCGGTGCCGGCGCCCTTACCCTCCACGGCACCACCGACATCACCGGCAACCTCACGCAGGCTTCCAACCACACCATCAACGGCACCGGCTCTATCAACGCCGGCCTCACCAACGACGGCACCGTCAACGCCAACGTCGCCGGCCAGATCCTCTTCGTCTACCACAACATGACCAACCACCACTTAATGGAAGCCACGACCGGCGGAAATCTCACCATTGCCTCGGCCACCATCACCCAGTCCGACACCGGCCAGATCTACGCCGATTCCAACAGCACCGTCTCGCTCAACATCGCCCGCGTCGTCGGCGGAATCCTCGACACCGCCCCCACCGGCGTCATCAACTGCGTCAACGTCTCCGGCAGGACCACCCTCACCGATGTCACCAACAACGGCATCCTCAACGTCGTGCGCAACGTCGCCGTCAATGTCGCCGGCGCCTCGCTGGTCAACAACGGGCTCATCACCGTCAACAGCGACCGCTTCAATTTCGCGGACGTCTCGTTCCTCTCATTCGCGGCGAACGTCACGCTCTCCGGCACCGGCACTGTGCGGCTTAAGGGCGGCGGCTCCGTCAGCGATGGCCCCATCACCCAGGCCGCCAATCACACCATCGAGGGATGGGGAACCTTCAGCCCCACCATCGGCACCACCAACACCAACAACGGCACCGTGAACGCCAACGTCGCCAACCAGACGCTGCTCGTCTCCTACATCGACAACAATCACCTCCTCGAAGCCACCAACGGCGGAAACCTGCTTATCTTCGGCGACATCCATCAATCCGCGACCGGCCAGCTTTTTGCCGGCGACACCAGCACCGTCACCCTCTACAACCCCTCCGTGACCGGCGGCACGCTCAACGCCTCCGGCAACGGCACGTTCCAGGCCAATTACGGCACCACCCTCCTCACCAACCTCACCAACAACGCCCCCGTGTATGTCACCGATGGGCTCGACCTTGCCGGCACGCAGTTCACCAACAACAGCCTGCTCGCGTATCTCCCCGGCGGCGTCGGCCACATCACCGCCGGCACGCTGACCAACAGCGGCACCATTGCCGTTTCCAGCGATTCCATGCATTTCAACCAGGCGCTCTCCTTCGGCGCCAATTGCCTCCTCACCGGCTCCGGCAGCCTCACGCTGTCGGATGACGGATCCAGCGCCTCGTCCATTTCCACCGAGTTCGGCGTCACCCTCACGCAGGACACGCTGCACACCCTCGCAGGCTCCGGCCAGTTCACCGGCAACCTGACGAACAACGGCACGCTGAACGCCAACGTCGCAGGCCGAACGCTTTATCTCGCCGGCGCCGTGACCAACAACGGCCTCGCCCGCGCCTCCAACGGCGGCACGCTGCAATTTGATCCTGGCACGCTCACAAACGCCGCCGGCGCGACGCTTACCGGCGGCAACTTCGAAGTTGACGCCGGCTCCACGCTCTCCATTCCCGTCGCCCTCCAGACCAACGCTGCCAATGTCACGCTCGACGGCGCGGACGCCAGCTTCCCCGCCCTCAACTCCCTCACCACCAACGCCGGCCGCCTCGTGCTGCGCAACGGCGCGACCTTCTCTCCCGATGCGGCCGTCGACAACAGCGGCACGATCCTCGTCGGTTCCGGCGCTTCGCTCTCCACGCCCCAATTGACGCTGAACGCGGGGCTTCTCGCAGGCGACGGAACGGTGTCCGCGCCCGTCGTGGCCGGCGGCCCACACACGGTGAGCGTCGGCCTCCCCGGCACGAATTCCCCCGCGTCCCTCGCCCTCGCTTCCCTGTCCACCAACGCCAACACCACGTTGGAGTTTGACCTGACCGCCCCCGCCACCGGCCCCGCCTCCAGCGTCAACGACACCCTCGTGATCGCCGGCAACCTGGCCCTGAACGGCGGCACACTCCAGCTCGCCTCCGCCCCCGCCGGCGCCGCGTCGCTCGGTTACTACAAAATTATCCAGTACGGCACGCTTTCCGGCGCTCCCTCCAGCCTCGTGCTCCCCGCCGGCGCCGACCACATCCTCTTCACCCTCGACACCCACCGCGATCCCGGCTTCATCGACCTGCACAAAGGCTTCATCGGCGACGCCAACGACGATGGCAAAGTCGACCTCACCGACCTCTCGGTCGTCCTCAACCACTTCGGCGAGGCCACCAGCCGTTGGACCGACGGCAACTTCGACGGCGCCGCCACCGTCAACCTCACCGATCTCTCCTATGTCCTCAACAATTTCGGCCTCAGCGCCGGCATCAGCGGCACGGTTTCGCCAACCACGTCCGCCATCCCCGAACCCGCCACCCTCGCCCTCTTCGCGCCCCTCGTGTGGAGCACCGCGCTCACACGGCGAAGACGTTAACAGGTCCAATGCGAAAAACGCCGCAACCGCGCCCCATCACAAACGACGCCGCCGCCGCCGCAACAACCCGATCACCCCCGCCGCCATCACCCCCAGCGTCCCCGGCTCCGGCACCAGTTGAAACACCACCCCCGTCGTCCCGCGCGGCCCCAGGTTCGTCGACGCCATCACAAAAATCTCCCCGTTCGCATCCTCCCCGAAGCCCTTCAGCCACAACCCCAGCGGCGCATCCATGTTGAACTCGTTGATCACCCCCGTCGACAGGTCCGCATAAAACAGCCGGCCGTTCCCCGGGGCGTTGAATGGCCCGTTGCTGAAATCGCCGAAAATGTACATCCCATCCAACTGCGGCAGCAGCGACCCGTGATACACAAAGCCGCCGTTGATCGCCGTCCCCGAGTTGTGGTCATACTCCATGATCGGATCGGTCAGCCCCGCCGGCGACCCCGGGCTGTTCACCGGGTTGTCCAGCCCCGTGCTCTTGTCGAACAAAAACGTCCCCTCCTTCACCCCCCACCCGTAATTCGCCCCCTTCGTGATCACGTTCACCTCCTCCACCTCGTTCTGCCCGACATCCCCCTCGATCAACTTCCCGCTCGCCGGATCAAAGCTGAACTTGTACGGATTGCGCAGCCCGTACGCATAAATTTCCGGCGCCGCCCCCGTCGTGTTCACAAATGGATTGTCCGCCGGAATCCCGTACTTCCCGTTCGCACTGTTGTTCCCGTGCGGATCGATGCGCAGCATCTTCCCCATGATCACCGACAGCGACTGCGCATTGCCCGTCCCCGCGATGTGCCCGCTCCCCACATCGTTGGCGTTCCCGCCGTCGCCGAGCGCCCAGTACAGCATCCCGTCCGGCCCAAACGCGATCGTCCCCCCGTTATGATTCAACGCCGGATGATCCTCCCGGATCAAGTCCACGCGCGACGCCATGTCCACCGCCCCCGCATTGTTCACCTTCCACGACGAAACCACGTTCTGGTGATCGATCGGCAAGGTCAGCGTCCCCGGCGCCGGCCCGAAATCCGCCGTCGCCGTCCCCGCCGCCTCGCTCTGGTACGTGTAAAACATGTGGAATCCCGGGCTCGCCGGATTGTTGAACCCCGGATCGAACGCCAGGCTCAACAACCCGCGCTCGTCGTATCCCGGCTGCAACGGCACCGCGTTCTCCAGGCCCGTCAAATCCAAGAACGGCGTCGCCTGCATCACGCCGTTGTGCATCACATCCACCTTCCCCGCCTGGTCCACCACGAACAGGTCGCTCGTGTCCCCCGGCTGCGTCACCCCCGATACCGGCGCTACCAGCCCCGTCGCCATCGTCTGCAGCGACACGTGAATCGCCCCCGGATGAATCGCCCCCGGCAGCAGATCCTGCCCCGCGCCATCGGCAAGCCCCGGCATCGCGCCGGCCACCCCTGCGAAAATCACGTACGCCGCCCACGGCCGCTCGCCGCGGGCCCTGTCTTTCCTGCTCATGACACGCTCCCACGAATTGTTGAAATGAACAATCTGCGCCCACGCGCCTTTCAGGTGCCCGAACCTCGCCCATCTATTCGCGCAGAATTCCCAAAAACTTCCCCCCTTCCATTCCGCGGGTGCATAAACGTTTTGGGGAACAAGCCCACCCCTTCCAGGGGGTGGGGATTATGTATTCTCCCAAGGGCGGGGCGCGCGCCGCCTTTTCCCCAAAACGTTTATGCACCCCACCCCGCCCAGTTGCGTCCACTCCCCCTCACCCCCACAATGCTCCAACCACACGCAAGGAGGCTCCGAGTGAATCGCAAATCCCCCACCCGCCGCAACACCTTCTCCGAAGAATCCATCGGCAACTACATCGCCCAGTCCGCTTCCATCATCTTCGACATGGAAAACCAGATCGACACCCTCCACAAAATCATCTCACTCACCCTCGCCACCCTCAAACGCGGCAACAAGCTCCTCACCTGCGGCAACGGCGGCTCCGCCGCAGAAGCCATGCACCTCGCCGAGGAACTCACCGGCAAATACAACAAGCCCCGCAAGGCCCTCCCCGCCATCTGCCTCTGCTCCGACGCCTCCGCCATGACCTGCATCGCCAACGACTGGGACTTCACCTACGTCTTCTCCCGCCAGGTCGAAGCCTACGCCCAGAAAAATGACCTCCTCCTCATGTTCACCACCTCCGGAAACTCCACCAACTGCATCCGCGCCGCCCACGCCATGAAAAAGGCCGGCGGAAAAATCGTCGGCCTCCTCGGCAAGGGCGGCGGGAAGGCCAAATCCCTCTGCGACCTCGCCCTCGTCATCGACTCCAAGCACACCAACCACATCCAGGAAGCCCACCAGGTCGTCCTCCATCTCCTCCTCGAAGCGATCGACGCGGAATTCACCTGATTCTCACCTCTTTTTAATCCCTGCAACCCTCAGACTCCACACACCTGCCTCAGCCCATCCACAGCGACCACATTTCCCATTCCCCGGCCCTCGCTTTGCTCTGCCATTCGACAGCGTGAAGGAGCGCCCCCCATGGCCGAAGAGTCTGCACCCCAAGAACTCGCCGCCGACAAAATGATCGGCAAACCCCCTCCCACCGACGTCCCCGCCACCACCGCCCCCGCCGCGGAAGTCGTCCAGGCCGCACCACAGGCCGTCCGACGCTCCATGCCCATGGCCCTCTCCATCATGCTCGGCATCCTCCTCGCCGCCGTCGCCGGCATCTTCTTCTACCGCCTCACCTGGTTTATCCTCATCCTCTACCTCAGTTTCATCGTCGCCACCATCCTCGAAGCCCCCGTCGAGTGGCTCAAAAAAATCCACATCCGCCGCAGCCTCGCCTCCGTCATCATCATGGTCGGCGGACTCATCCTCCTCGGAATCCTCCTCTACGCCCTCGGCAACGCCATCTACGGCCAGGTCTCCTCCCTTTCCACCAACCTCGAAGCCGCCCCCAAACACATCAACGACTGGGTCCACCATTTCGCCGACAAACACCCCGGCATCGGCTCCCGCCTCAAGGAATTCGACATCAATAACGCCCTCGCCGGGCTCGCCCCCTCCGTCACCGCCGTCCTCTCCAACGCCATGAACGGCGTCGAAACCATCACCTGGCTCGTCGTTATGTTCTTCCTCGTCCTCTATATGCTCCTCGACGGCGCGGATCACCTTAAAACCATCCGCACCCTCCTCCCCCGCCATGCCCGCCTCGACGCCACACGCCTCTTCAACGACATCGCCCGCGCCCACCGCGGATGGGCCCTCGCCTCCATCTGCAACGTCGCCTCCTCCTCCATCCTCTCCGGCACCGGCCTCTTCCTCCTCGGCATCCCCGGCGCCTACGTCCTCGGCTTCTTCGCCGGACTTGGCGAACTCATCCCCAACATCGGACCCCTCATCTGCGCCGCCCCCGCGCTCCTCTTCGTCCTCCTCGCAGAAACCGACAAATTCATCTACGTCGCCGGTATGTTCATCGTCGTCTGGACCATCCAGGGATACACCATCACCCCCATGATGATGAAGTTCTCCGTCGAGCTCCCCGTCCTCGTCACCATCATCGCCGTCCTCGTCTTCGGCACCCTCTTCGGTTTCCTCGGCATCTTCGTCTCCATCCCCCTCGTCGCCGACATGGTCGTCCTCTGGCACTTCTACGCCGCACGCCGCGAAAAGGACACCTTCGACTACGACTCCGTCAACGCCTGCCCCGAGGACCGCCGCGCGCCCATGTCCCCCGACAACACCCCCCCATCGCGCCTCCGCAAACTCTTCCGACGCGACCAACGCACCAACCCTCCGGAAACCGCCCCCTCCGGCGCAGAATCCGGCCTCGCCCGCCTCGAAAAAGCCGAAGACCGCGCCACCCGCTAAAAGTGGGCCGACGCCCCCCGTCGGCCATTCCCTTCGCGCGCAGGCGCCAACCCCCGCAAAAATCCCTACCAATGACCAATTGCTGTTTACCATTCCCCCGCCGCTATAATCCCCCGCACTCATTTTCCGGAGCCCCCACACATGCTGCACCACCCCTCCGAAATCGTCGGCCTCGTCATAGTTGACCACGGCTCCAAAAAAGCCGCCGCCAACGACATGCTCCTCGATGTCGCCGCCATGTTCAAACGCGTCACCGGCACCCCGATCGTCGAGCCCGCCCACATGGAGCTCGCCGAACCCTCCATCGCCCAGGCCTTCGACAAATGCGTCGCACAGGGTGCCACCCTCGTCGTCGTCCACCCCTACTTCCTCTCGCCCGGCCGCCACTCCACCACCGACATCCCCACCCTCACCGCCCAGGCCGCCGCCAAACATCCCGGCGTCAAATTCCACGTCACCCAGCCCCTCGGCCTCGACGAACGCATCGCCCACATCATGTCCCAGCGCATCAGCCACTGCCTCCAGCACAACTTCACCTGCGACTACTGCCGCGCCACCGGCTGCTGCAACGGCACCCTCCTCGAACCCGCCACCGCCAAATAACCCGCACACCAAATCGAACCACCCTGCGTGCCCCCACCGCCATCTCCCCATCGCCCCCCACCGGCTCGCTCATCCCTACTTAACCACTTAACCACTTAACTTTTTACCGCCCGCCCCCTCTTCCCTAATCCCCTCCCCGGATTCACCCGATAACGTATTTAGACTTTCCGATTGTAAGCCGCCCGTATTTCTGCTTAACTAGCGTTTGATGGCGACTCCAAGGGGGCAAATCGCGTGTCGCTCGAATCCATAGAAGCCTACCCGTGGTTCCTCAACAAACGCCTTGACCTCATGGTCAATGACAACCTCGTCCACACCCGCTTCAACGCCAGTGAGTGGATGGACCACTGGCGGCCGCTCCTCGCCCGCTGCCTCGATCTCTGGCTCGCCGCAAAACCCCGCCGCTTCCTCGTCGCCATCGCCGGACCCCCCGGCTCCGGCAAGTCCGTCCTCGCCGAACAGCTCCACTGGCTCATCGAACGCGGACTCCTCCACAAGGAAATGCACTCCGTCGCCCTCCCCATGGACGGCTTCCACTTCCCACAGGCCCACCTCCAGAACAACTTCCGAAGCCTCCCCGACGGCACCCGCATCCCCCTCGACTCCGTCAAGGGACAGCCCGATACCTTCGACGTCAAATCCCTCCGACAGGCCATCAAAACCCTCGTCGGACGACCCGAATACATGGAATGGCCCGGCTACTCCCGCTTCACCCACGACGTCGCCCCAGGCAAGTACCACATCCACTACTCCGCCAACTTCGTCATCGTCGAAGGCAACTACATCCTCGTCGACCGCGGCCCCTTCCACGGCATCCCCGACCTCTTCGACCTCAAAATCTACATCGACGGCCCCGCCCCCAAAATCATCGCCAACCTCATGGAACGCCACATCGCCGGCGGCAAGTCCGTCGATGAAGCCAAGGAATGGGTCAAACGCATCGACCTCCCCAACGCCCGCATCGCTGAATCCACCCGCTCTCACGCCGACGTCATCATCGAACGCGACGGCGACGACGACCTCTCCGCCATCAAATGGCGCGAAAAGCCGGCAGTCGCCGCTGCCCCCGCCGCAGCCGCACCCGCCGCCCCATCCGCAAACCGGTAGCAACCCCACCTGCGCAGCCACCCGACCCCTTTTTGGTAATCTGGGCAAGCCCCTACCCTCATTTTTAGGCCAAAATCGACAGGCCGCCAATGACGTACCCACGCTTGGCGATCTCCCCCGGCCACTCTCCTTCTAGCCTCCCCACTCCCCAAAAACCTGCTAAAATGCCCCGCTTGGAATCTCCCGGAGTACCTCATGCGCTTCATCAAAATGCACGGCATCGGCAACGACTACGTCTACGTCGAGTCCTTCACCCAATCCATCGACCACCCCGAAAAGCTCGCCCCCAAACTCGCCGACCGCCACTTCGGCATCGGCGGCGACGGCCTCATCCTCGTCGCCCCCCCCACCGACGCCGCCAAAGCCCAGGGCGCCTCCGTCCGCATGCGCATGTTCAACGCCGACGGCTCCGAATCCGAAATGTGCGGCAACGGCGTCCGCTGCGTCGCCAAGTTCGCCTACGACCACGGCCTCTCCAAACAAAACCCCATGAAAGTCGAAACCGGCCGCGGCGTCCTCTCCCTCCAGCTCCACATCGACCCCGAGGCCGGCACGCAGCACGACAAGGTCGAATCCGTCACCGTCAACATGGGCCCCCCCATCCTCGATCTCGAAAAAATCCCCGTCGACCCCCAATGGCTCGGCGCCACCAGCAACCCACGCCTCTTCCAGGTCCCCATGGGCACCTCCCTCGGCGTCGAAGCCACCTTCGTCTCCATGGGCAACCCCCACGCCGTCATTTATGTGGACAATGTCGCCAAGATCGACCTCGAAAAAATCGGCCCCGTCCTCGAAAACCACAAGGCCTTCCCCCGCCGCATGAACGTCCACTTCGTGCAGATCCACTCCCGCGAAGAAGTCACCATGCGCACCTGGGAACGCGGCTCCGGCGTCACCCTCGCCTGCGGCACCGGCGCCTCCGCCGTCTGCGTCGCCGGCGTCCTCACCAGCAAAACCGACCCCAGGATCCTCGCCCACCTCCCCGGCGGCGACCTCACCCTCGAATGGAAAGAAGCCTCCTCCGGCGGCGACGATTGTGTCTACATGACCGGCACCGCCACCGAAGTCTTCACCGGCGAATGGCCCGAAAACAAATAAAGCCCGCCGTCTCCGACGGCGCGGGCCGATGGATTTTCACAACGAATTCGATTCCCTAAATCTGAGCACTCCCACAATGACCCACCCTTTCACCATCCTCGCCCAAGCCGCGACCGTCGCCACCTCCCAGCCCGCGAACACCTGGCACGCCCCCTGGCAAAAATGGGTCACCTTCTACAGCACCCAGCTCGCCCTCACCACCGTCATTACCCTCGCCGCCCTCATCCTCTCCTACTGGGTCCTCTCCCGCATCTTCAAAAAGTTCCTCGACAAGTACAAACTCCAGCGCCCCACCGCCCTCGGCGCCGTCGCCTGCATCTTCTATTTCACCCTCCTCGCCGCACACCCCCTTCTCATGGTCGACCCCTGGGACATCATCGCCGTCACCATCCACAAAACCTTCGCCGCCATCCTCTGCCTCGTCGGCATCCGCTACATCGACCGCCTCATGATCCTCCCCGTCCTCACCCGCATCTCCGGCGGCCCGCCCTCCCGCTTCATCCACCAGATCGTCGTCAGCGTCCTCTCCGTCTTCATCATCGCCGGCTACTGCTCCTGGGCCTTCGGCATTGAGCTCGGCTCCCTCGTCGCCGGCTCCGCCGTCGTCTCCATCGTCATCGGCCTCGCCCTCCAGGAAACTCTCGGCAACTTCTTCTCCGGCATGGTCCTCCAGGCCTCCGTCCCCTTCCAGCCCGGCGACTGGATCAAGATCGGCGACACCGAGGGCCGCGTCGTCGAAATGACCTGGCGCGCTGTCACCCTCATCACCCTCGCCAACAACTACGTCCTCATCCCCAACAGCACCGTCGCCAAGGAAACCATCGTCAATTACCACTCCCCCACCGTCGCCACCGCGACCAACATCGCCGTCGGCCTCGAATACTCGCTCCCCCCCAACGACGCCAAGCGCATTCTCATCCAGGCCGCCCTCGACACCGACGGCGTCCTCCCCGATCCCGCCCCCTCCGCCGCCCTCATCTCCTTCGACGATTCCGCCATCACCTACAAAGTATTCTTCTGGATCAAGGAACCCCAGAAACACGGCGCCATCGAGCAGATGGTCCGCACGAACTTGTGGTACCGCCTCAACCAGGCCGGCTACGGAATCCCCTTCCCCATCCGCACCGTCGAGTGGTCCGACAGCGACAAAAAACAGGCCGCCCTCAACAGCACCGCCCGCAATGCCCGCCTCGCCTCGCTCAAGAAGAGCCCCCTCTTCGCCGACCTCGGCCCGGAACTCCAGGAGCGGCTCGCCGCCGAAACCCGCGAATTCACCCTCGCCGCCGGGCAGACCTTCTTCCGCCAGGGCGATTTCGGCGACTCGCTCTTCGTCCTCCAGTCCGGCACCGTCGTCGTCACCTATCGCACCGATAGCGGAACCGATATCGAAGTCGCCACCCTCGATGCCCCCAACATCTTCGGCGAAGTCTCCGCCGTCACCGGCCAGACCCGCGGCGCCACCTACCGCGCAAAGACCGACGTGCGCGCCTTCGAAGTCGACCGCGACCACCTCCAGGACCTCTTCACCCACGACCCCCAGCTCGCCACCCACTTTTCCCAGATCGTCGCCGAGCGCCAGAACCAGCGCGAAGAGCTCCTCAAAAAACTGGGCGCCACCCGCAGCGCCGAACAGCAGGCCCACGCCCAGTCCCACAACGTCCTCGACCGCATGAAACGCCTCTTCTCCCTCCGCAGCCGCTGAGGCCCCCTCACGCCTCCCGCGTCCGCAGAATCGCCCCGCAGTTCGCAAAATGCACCCGCTGCTCCGGCGAAAACCGCGCCCCGCGCAGGTCCACGAGGTAGAAATCGGTCCCCGTCACGAACGCCTCGCGCAGGTCGCACCCGCACAGATTCGCCTTCCGAATCTCCTCCGGCGCCTTGTACTCCTGCTCGCAGTAATCGTCCGTGTAAAACCCCGTCCGCGTCCCCTCCGACGCAATCACGCTCCCCACCAGCCCGCTCCGCGACGACCCCAGATGAAACGATGCCTTCGTAAAATCCGCCCCGCGCAGGTCCACGTTCTCCCAGTTCACCTCCGCCAGGCCGGTGTAGCGCAACACCGCCCCGCCCAGGTCGCTGCCCGACAAATCTGAACTTGTCAGATACGACCCCGTGAAGTTCACACCCACAAAATCCATTCCGCGCATTTCCATCCCCTCGAGGTCGCAGTATCGAATCGTGGCCCGGCGAAACACCGCGCCTTCGAATGCCGCCGCGCGCATCGTCACGTTCAACCAGCTCGTGCCGGTCAGATCGGCATTCCGAAAGCTCGCCCCCTCCGGCTTCATGCCAAAGAGGCGCGCCCCCGCCAACCGCGCCCCTTCGAACGTCGCTCCTTCCACGACCGTGCCCCGCAGCCTTGCATCGTGCAGCACCGCCCCGGCCAGGCACGCGTTGGTGAAATCCGCCTCGTCGAGCAACGCCGAATCCGCCACCGCCTTCGTCCAGTCGCTGGAGGAAAAAGTCGCTCCCACGGCATCCACCGACGCCAGGTACGCCCCCGCAAAAACCGTCCCCGCACAGTTTGCCCGCTGCAGGTTCGCCGCCCGCAGGTATGCGTTTTTCAGAACAGCGCCCGACAAATCCGCTCCGGTCAAATTCGCCTCTTCCAGACGCACCCCCTCCCACTGCGCCCCGCACAACCGCGCTCCCTGCAGAAATTTCAGTTTGTGCTCGTCCCGGGGGCGCCACTGCGCATTCATCGCCAGCAGCATCCCCACAATCACCGGCTGCATGTGAATCTTCGCCAGCCCCTTTTCCAGAATCTCCAGCGCTTCCACATGCCCCCGCAGCGCCTCCCCCGTTTTCTCGACCACGTCAAACGGCAGCGGCCGAACGAGTGGCCGCAAATCTCCCTTCAGAATCTCCCGCGCCAACCCCTCGCTGGCCAGCAGCGCCACGACGTACGGATGCCCCACCGCCATGACCTTCTTCGTGTCCCACGCGTTCTGCAAAATCCGCTTCAAACACTCTCCCCCCGCCGCCACGTAATCCTCGTCACTCCCCAATCGTGCGCGCACATAGCGGCGCACCCCCGTGTCCACATCCGCCAGCGCCTCATCCCGCACAAACTCCTCAAGCACCGGCGCGACAAATCCGGGCACGCCCTCCAGCCGCTCCGCCCCCGCCCGTTTCCACCGCTCCATCACCGATGCGCACTTGCCGCGGTGTCGCGCCAGCAAATACTCAATCACATCATCCTCTCCCCACGGCTCGAGCAGAAAACAGATTGTCCCCGCCGGATGCCTCCCCGGCGATCACCACATGGCCGTCCTTCGGAAGCGGACTCTCGGGCAGCCCATCATCAATGCACGTGACTTCTCTCCCAAACACCTCCCGCAGATGCCGTAGCGCCATGCTCTTTCCCGCTCCCGCCGGACCGACGACGTTGATCACCTGCCGCTGTTTCGCCCGCAGAAGAGCCTCCACGTGATACACCAGCGGCAGCGCCTCTCCGCCCCCGAGCGCGCGGGCGCGCGGCGCGACCGGCACGCGCTCGCCTCCACCGCCCGTCTCGAGATGTCCGGCCTTATCGCTCATTCCGCCCATCGTATCAACGCCCCCCGCGTCTCCGAAGAAATTTCCCCGCCCCGCGGCCCCCGCTATACTCCCAGCATGACCAGCCCCTCTCGCGCAGTCCCCGCCCGCGGCTTCCAGATCCGCCACCCGGTCCCCCTCCTCCTGCTCCTTGCCGCCGTCCTCATCTACTCCTTCCGCGCCTACAACCTCGCCGTCCCCTCCTTCTACGGCATCGCCGATGAACACGGCTACATGATGACCGCCAAGCGCCTCGCCACCCACGGCGCCTTCGCCCAGCACCAGCCCGACCCCTACGCCTTCATCGGCGAAACGATGATGCAGTCCGCCAAGGACCCCACTGTCTACTATCTCCGCCAGCCCGTCGGATACCCGCTCCTTCTCGCCGCCGCGTATTGGCTCGGCGGCCCGGGCGGCCCCTACTTCGTCAACCCGCTCCTCGGCATTGCGCTTCTGATTGCCGTGTACATCATCGGCCGCGAACTTGGCGCACCCCTCATGGGCGCCGTTGCTGCAATCGTGCTCGCGTGCCATCCGCTGGTGCTTTACTACACCGTGACGCCGCTCTCGCACGTTCCCGACATGGCCGACGCCGCGTGGACAATCGCCCTCGCGCTCCTCTGGCGGAAGCACCCGCACGCCGGCCTCGCCGCCGGCATCGGCGCCTTCCTCGGCCTCGCCATCATGATCCGCTACACCAACGTGCTCCTCGCCCTCCCGCTCGCCGTCATCCTACTCGACAAAATGAAGGCTCTGCCCCGACGCCAGCTCGCCCGCCACGCCGCCCTCGCCGGACTGCTCACCTTCCTCTTCATGATCCCCCTGCTGATTTATCACACCGTCGCCTACGGCAGCCCCTTCCGCACCGGTTACTCCGCCGGCGGCAACGCCACCAGCTTCTCGCTCGCCTGGCTCGTCCAGCACGCCCCGGTCATGGCCGGCATCCTCTTTTCCCCCGGCACCGGGCTGGGCATCCTCCTTCTTGGCCTCGCCGCGGGACTCATCCTCCTCTCGCTTCGCAATCGTTTCGCCCTCGCCCTTCTGCTCGCCTGGGCCCTTCCCTCGCTGCTCCTGTACACCGCGTACTACGGCATGCCGCAGAACAACATCCTGCTCTACGCCCGCTTCGCCCTTGCCTCGTTTCCGCCGCTGATTCTCCTCGCGGTTCTCTGGCCTGCCGCCCTTCCGAAAAAGAGGCCGCTCCTCACGGGCATCGCCGCCGCCATCGCCGCCATCTCCATCCCCTTCGCCCTCTTCTCCCCCTACATCAGCGCGCAACTCGCGGAACTCAACAACACCATGCTCGGCGAGTACACCATCGGCAACCTCGTGCGCGCCGAGGTGCCCCCCGGCTCCGTCCTGCTCGCCGACCTCTTCACCCAGTACTACCTCGATTACGTCGGCGATTACACCGTCTACACGCGCGACATGTACGCCAACAAAATCCTCGCCAAACGCCTCGCCGACCTGCAGCACACGCCCCACGAAAATGACCCCGCCCGCACGCAGCAGATGGCCGACCTCCTCGGCGGAAAAGACGACCAGCAGCTCACGCGAATCCTCCGCGACCGACTCGCCCGCTATGACGCCGCCGGCACCCCCGTGTACCTTCTCACGGCGAACACCCGCGGCGAAGCGTGGTCCCAGATCCTCGGCGCACGCCTCCACCCGCTCCGCGCCAGCGAAGGCGGCGACTTCGTCGTCTACCACGTGATCTTCCCCCCCGCGACCGCCAGCGCCCCGGCCGCTTCCCGCCCCTGACCCCCGTTACATCTCGTCCATGACCTCGATCCCCAGCAGGTCGGACAAACCGATCCGCAGCACGCGCGACACCCGCTCGCACAACAGAAGCCGGCTCATCTTCAATTCCTCGCTCCCCGCCTTGAGCACCGGGCAGCTCTCAAAAAACCGCGAAAACGCGCCGCAGACTTCATACAGGTACGTGCACAGCAGGTGCGGCTTCAGGTCGCGCGCCACCGCCTCCACCACCCCTCCGAACTGCAACAGCTTCTTCGCGAGCGCCGCTTCGTTTTCATGCTCGAGCAACAATTTCGGATTCGCCGCCACCACCTGCGCCGGCGTGATGCCCCCCTTCCGGTAAATCGACTGGATGCGCGTGTACTGCATCTGCAGGTACGGTCCCGTGTTCCCTTCGAGCGAGAGCATCCGCTCCCAGGCGAAGATGTAATCCGTCGTGCGGTCCTGCTTGAGGTCCGCATACTTCACCGCGCCGATCCCCACGGCCCGGTCCACCTTCGCCCGCTTCTCCGGCGACAGCTCCGCCCCTCGCGCCGCCTCCACCTTTCCCGCCCGCTCGATCGCCTCGATCAGCAAATCATGCAGTTTCACCGTGTCGCCGCTGCGCGTTTTGAACGGCTTCCCGTCCTCGCCCAGGATCGACCCGAACGGCGCATGCTCCAGCGTCACCGGCTCGTGCGTGTGCGGATTCCGATCCCACTGCGCCGCCCGGAACGCATCAAACACCATCGCAAAATGCTGGCTCTGCCGCGCATCCGTCAAATACACCACCCGGTCCGCGTGCCAGTCCCCCTTCAATGGCTTCTGCTCCGCCGGCGTCTCCTTGTGCTCCTGCACCCGGAAATACAACGCCGCCAGGTCCGTCGCCGAATACGGATACCCGCCGTCCCCCTTCTGCAGCATCAGCGGCACCGGCTCTTTCTTCTTCCCCACATACCCCGGCAGAAACACGCAAAACGCGCTGGCCGAATACGCCGCGAACGGCTTCGTAATCACCGCCGGCTCTTTCGCCTCCGCCACCCGGTGCTCCGCATCCTGCGTCTGCGGCAACCCGTTCTCTTTCGGCGCAGGGGGGGGATCGTGGCCGATCGGATCATCCACCGTGTCCGCCGCCGTCCCCGCCAGCTCCGCCACTTCCGCCCCCTCCCCGCCGAATTCCAGCGTCTGCTTCACCCGCTCGACAATCCGCGGCAACCGCTCGCCGTAAAAACTCTCGCCGCGCTCGTGATCATCCGTCAGCGTCACGTTCAGCAGGTCATAAATCTCCGTGTAATGCGCATGCGTCGCCACGCGCATCCGGTTCCACACGTCCACTGCTTCCTTCCCGCCGCCCTGCAGCTCGACGACCGTCTTTCGCGCCTTCTCGGCAAACGCCTTGTCCGACTTGAACTTCGCCGTCGCCTCCTTGTAGTAGCGATCCAGGTCTTCGATCGAAAAGTTCGAACCCGTCGCCCCCAGTTCGCGCAGGTGATGAATCAGCATGCCGAATTGCGTCCCGAAATCCCCGATATGATTCTGCCGAATCACGTGGTGCCCCAGGAACGCCATCGCCCGCGCCAGCGTGTCCCCGATGATCGTTGACCGCAGATGCCCCACGTGCATCTGCTTCGCCACGTTCGGCCCGGAGTAATCGATCACCACCGTCGCCGGCTTCGCCACCTTCGGCACCAGTCCGTGACCGCTGGCGTCGGTGAACGCCTCGTTCAGTGCCGCAACCAGAAACCCCTTCTTCAGCCGCAGGTTGATGAAGCCCGGCCCCGCCACCGTCGGCGTCTCGCACACATCCTCGATCTTCAGGTTCGCCAGGATGCGCGTCGCCACCTCCCGCGGCGGCAGCCCCACCCGCTTCCCCAGCGGCATCGCCACGTTCGCCTGGTAATCCGCATGCCGCGGATCCGCCGTCTTGATCAGCGGATCAATAATGTTTTCCGCACCAAACGCGAGCCCCATGGCCACGCCGAACCGCTCGCGGAGAATTTCTTCAATGGGTTGCATGACGCCTCACTTGCCAGACGACTTCAAACGACCCGATATCGTAGCCGAGGAATTCGACCCCCGCGACCGACCGGCGATTCCCTGCGCGATCATCACGGCCGCTGGTTCCACAGCCACATCTGCACCGCACGCTGCGGCGTTTCCGCAGGCGCCTTCTGCAGCACCACCACGTAATCCCTGGTTTCCGGGCCCGTCGGCGTCCCCCATCCGTAACATTGCGCGGCCGCTTTGCAATTGAGCAGCGCAAAGCATTCCACGTTGCCGGACCACAACGTCATCTCGTTTTCCGACAACTCCACCGGTTCACTCCGCAGGTGCACGGACTCGCATCCGTACATCTCGCGAATGGCCCGTCTCAATTCCGTCACGTAATGCGCAAAGTTCATGCGGCAGATCTCCCTCGTCCCGCAATCCGTTCACTCAATAGGACCAATTCCCACTGCGATGGGGCAGGAGTTTACCGGCCTCTCGTGCGGCGCGGTAGCCCCCAAACGAACTTTTTTCTGCTCGCAAATCAAAAAGGGCCGAGGTCAGCCCGTCCGTTTCCCTCGTGCCCGGTAGTGACATCATTTCTTCGATTTCTTCGTCGGCTTCTTCGCTTTCCCTTTGGCGGACGCCCCTGCCTTGGCCGATGCTTTTGTCTTCGCCGATGCCTTCGACTTCCCGGCGCCGGCGCTCCGGGCGGCCGGCTTCTTTGTCGCGGTCTTCTTGGCCGGTGCCTTCTTCGCAGGTTTCGCCGCAGCCTTCTTCGCCGCAGCCGCCTTCTTCGGGGCCGCCTTCCTGGCAGCGCCCGCCTTCATCGCACGGCCGGCTCTTCCCGACGGAGCCGATTGCGTCGGCGCCCGCTCTCCCTTCCGGTTCCGCAGCACCCGCCCCCGCCCCGGCCGTTCGCTCTGCGACTCCGCCGATACGTCCACCCCCTGCTCATCGTCCACCGGCTTGGCGAAGCTCGTCGTTTCCGCGGCCGCTTCGTGCATCTCCGGAATCTCGTCCCGGTGATCCTGCGTCACATCCTCCCGGTCCGTGTTGCCCCGCTGCTGATCCTCGTCGTCGTCCTCGATCGTGGTGCTCGACAAGCCGGCGCTGACGCCGCCCATCGGCCGCGACACCAGCCGCGACTCCGGCAGATCCTCGTCGCTGACCCCCTCCACATCCCGATCGGCACGCGCCTCCGATTCCCGCTCCCCTTCATCTTCATCCAAACTCTCGTCCGCCCCGCCCAGGCTCACCGCCCGGCCGCCAAGGTCCTCCTCCTCGTCCTCCCCCTTCACCGGCGTCGGGTACACGGCCCGGCCGCGATTGCGGCGCTTCGTCGGCGGATCGATCTCCACGAACTCCACGCTGTTCGACCCCGTCGACTCGTCCGGCAATTCCATCACGATCGGCGCATCGACTTCCGCATCCTCATCCACATCCGCATCCCCCTCCTCTTCATCCAGGTCGCGGCCGTCCAGCCGGGCATCCTCTTCTTCCGCTTCCATCTCATCAGCTCCTGCAGATTGTCCAAACCGGGCCCGCGAGCGCAAACGCTCCGCGCCCTCAGGTTCCGCAGGCAAACCGAGTTCCTTCCGCCAATCAATCCGCGGGCAGTCCCCCCAGAGCAGCTCGAGGTCATAAAAATCCCGGCTCTCCCCATCAAAAACGTGCGTGACCACGCTGACGCAGTCCACCAGGATCCACTTCGCCGATTCCATCCCGCTGGTCTGCCACGCCTTGAACCCCATCCGCTTCCCGAGGTCCTGGATCTCCTCCGCGACCGTGCGCATCTGCCGGGGAGAGGTGCCCGTCGCGATCACAAAGAATTCCGTCACCGGCGACCGCCCCCGCAGGTCGAGCAGCACGATTTCTTCCGCGCGCGTATTCGCCGCCATCTCGGCTGCCGCCAGCGCAAATTTGAACGAAGCGCCTTCCGCCGGCGAACCTGCAGGGGCGGAAGCCGTTACCGATGGGTTTTCAGGTTGAGTCGTAATGACCGATCCTCCAGCACAACAAGCCGCGAGCCGCGGGACGCTCCGCGTCAGTCTTCCATTCTATCCGCGGGCAACGACTGTGCCATGTTCCCGCCGCCACCCGGCCCATCCCCCGCCGTTTGCCGGCTCACTGCCCGAACGGAAACCCCCTGTACACCGTATTCCTCGTCAACACCTCGTTCACCCGTTTCGCCAATGCCGCCGCATCTTCCACCGACTTCGAAAAAACTCCCTTCTCCACGTGCAGCCGCTGCGCATACTCCTGCGTCTGGATCGGCACCTGGGCGCTCGTCGCACGCACCCCCTCCAGCCACCGGGCATCCCCCTCCGTCAGCCCCCGCGCCCGCACCCGGTCCAGCGTCATCGAGTGCTCAACCCCGTCATTCCCCACGTACGCCGAAGGCACGTGCACCACGATGCTTTGCCCCGCCGTTTCATTGAGCTTCTCCGTCTTCTCCTTCATGTCCGCCAGCGCATTCTGAATCGTCTCGTTCATCTCCCCGGCCGCCTGTTCCCGCAGCTTCTGCGTCGCCTCCTCCTTCCCCACCACTGCCTCCTCCGCAACCGCCAGGTCCTCGAGATCCTTGAGGGCCTGCGTGTATCCGTCCATCGCCGTCGAATGCCGCGCCTGCTCCACCGCCGCCCTGGTCATGAACCACTGGTCCGCATACAGCGCCTTGAGCGCCGCCGTCCGTTCCCCGAGCGCCAGCAGGTCGATCCGCACCGGGTCGTGCCGCTCCCCCGGATGCAGCCACGGGTCTCCATTCTCATCCGTGTTCTTTGCGACATACTTCAACCCAACCGAACGCTGCACCGCCATCGCCGTCGCCCGCATCAGGGACGACTTCCCCGCATCCCGCGACACCCGCCCCGCCAGCTCAAACGTCTGCACCGCCATCCGCACGTTCCGCAACTGCAGGTAACACTCCGCCCGTAGCAACTGCAGGTTGAATTCGTTGTACCGCCCCAGCACCGCCGGCACATTCAGGATCCGCCCCGTTTCATGCAGCACGTCCGAATACTTCCCGTCGCGGAACAACGCCGACAACTGCTCCTCGCTTGAAAATGATGCTCCATCCGCACGCTGCGTCGCCGGCGCCGTTGCCGGAGCCGTCCCGGTCCCCTGTGCCCACACCGCGACCGCCCCCGCCCCAAGTACACACGCCATCAACAACACGCGCCGCATCTCAAACACCTTTCCCGGATGCCACCACTGTCCGTCCCATTGCCTATTTCGCATTGCGCCGGCGCTGAATCTGTTCCCCGCTCTCTTTCAGAAGCGCCGTCGCCATCTTCTCCAGCGTCGCCCCGTCCTCGGCGACCTTCGCAAAGACCTTCTTGTCCACGCTCAGATCTCTGGCGTATCTTTCCATGGCAGGTCCCACCTGGTGCGCCGTCGCCAGGATCGCATTTGCTTCTTCACTGTCGTGCCCGCTGAGCCCCCATCCCGGCGGATCCTTCGGCACCACGGGATGAAAATCGCCGCGGCCATCCGCCACAACTCCCGACGCCTTGGAGGAATCCCGGCCCGTCTCGATCTTCTCCCGCAGGATCTCCACCCGCTGTTTCATCCCCGCAAGCGCCTGCGCGATCGTGACGTTGATCTCGTCCACCGTCTGCTCGCGGAAATGCTGCGTCTGCTCCTGCTTGCCCGTCACCACCTGCTCCAGCGGCGAGAGCTCCTTCACCTCGCGGATGAGTCCGGCGTACTCACCCATCGTCCTGGCCGTCCGCGCCTTCTCCCCGTCGATCGTTGCCGCGTGCAGCACGTCGTGATAAACCGCCCTGATCGCCGCGGGCCGCGCCGCGGGATCCACGACGCTGATCCGCACCGCCGCATGCTCCTGCGTCGGGTCCTTCAGCGGGTTCCCTTGTTCATCCGTTGTCTGCGCCGCATAGAACATCCCCGACGAATGCATGCACAGGATCGCGTTCGCATATGCCATCGTCCGCTTCTCCTCATCGGGCGCCCACTTCGCCGCATCGAGAAACGCGACGGCCGCGCCCCGCGGCCCCGCCAGATGCAGGTACGATTCTCCGCGCATCATGTACACCGGATAGCCGTGGTAATCCGTCAGCCTCATGTCTGTTCCCGTCTGCGACACCACCGCCTCATACGCCCCCGCATGAAAAAGCCGAGTCAATTCCGCTTCCGTCAACAGGTTCGCAGGTCTTTCGCCGGAACGCGCCGCCGGACGCGTCGCCGCCGGAGCCGCCGCAGCTTTCCCCGTATCCTTCGCCGGCGCCGCCGGTGGCGCCTCCGGCGGAAGGGTCTTCGGATCGATCAGCAGCGGCGATCCCTCCTCCGCTGCCCATACCGCTCCCACCCACGCCAAAACCAATCCCGTTGCCAGCAACCTTCCCATTCTCATCGTTCACCCATCACTGCGGCCCCGTCGCCGCACGCTCTTTCTCCTGCTTCAACACCACCAGCATATCACGAACCACCCCCTCCGCCGTCCCCGGCAAATACCCCGAAATCCCCCACGTCGTCGTCCCCAGCAGCCCCGACGTCACATCCAGCGGCGAAAACAACACCCCCCACCGCCCCCCCTTCTTCCACCCCCACACCTCCGGACGCCCCGACACCCGCCGCCCCTCCGGCGTGCTCTTCCGAAACCCCGTGCTGTCCCGGTCCAGCTTCACCGACCCCTCCACCTCCCCGCTGAACAGCAACTCCTCCGCCCCCACCCTCTCCCGCTTCGCACCACCCGCAAGCGCATCCCCCCGCGCCGAAAACGACTCCCCAAATCCCGCCGATCCCCCCGCCGCATCCCCAATCAAAACCCCCCCGCCCGCCACGTACGCCGCCAGCTTCTCCCGCACCTCCGCCGGCCACGCCACACGGCCCGTCCCCGTCACATGCACCACCGGCACCTGCTCCGGATCCAACTCCCCGGCCTCCACCACCCGCACCGTCACCCCCATCTTCTTCCCGAACCGCCCCCACGCCCCCGGCTCCGGATCCCAGTTCCCCGCATACTTCAACCGCCCCACCACCAGCCCCATCCGTTCTTCTGCCGATCGGATCGCCAGCCCCTCCAAGCGGCTCCGCGGCCGCTCCTTCCCCGTCGCATACACCCACAAATTCACCGGCACCCCCCACGCATTCTTCACCCCAATGTCCCCCGCCTCCCACGCCCCGCCCAGATCCTCCGGACAATGCACCCACAACTCCCGCACCCCGTTTGACACCCCCCACAACGCCGGCGGCTTTTCCATCTTCTCAATCAAATGAAACAACGGATGCTCCCGCTCCAGTTCCCGCCCTCCATACCCCGTCGCCGCGGCCGCATCCTTTTCCATCGCCGCCGTAAACGCCGCATCCCCACCCTCCGCCATCGAAAACACCATCCCGCCCCCATGAACAAACGCCGCAATCTTCTCGAGCGCCCTCCCGTCCAGCCGCGGATCCCCCTTCCCCTCGATCAGCAGCACCGGCGCATCCAGCCAATCCGCCGGATCCCCGCCCACCTCCGCCATCTCCCAGTTCAACGGCTGCTCCACCAGCTGCCCCACGCGCCGCACCAGGTGCCCCACATCCCGCGTCCCCGCCGGCCCACCCGGATACGCCAGCTTGCACACCATCGCCGGAAATCCCCCATGCGCCAGCACCAGCAGCGCATACGAAGTCCCCGCAATGTCGCTGAACGCATACGTCCAACCCGCGCCATCCCGTTCCCCGCCCGCATGCTGTGACAACACGATCGCCGCCGCCGCACGCCGATACCAATCAACCCCCTCGATCCGCTTCAACCCCGCCGCCACCGCCACCCGCTGCAAGGCAAACGTGTAATACAAGTCATCCCCCAGCCCCGGCAGCTCCGTCTTGAAATCCCCCTTCACCGCCGCCAGCCCGCGCACCAGCGCCGCATCCTCTCCCTCCCCCGGCGCTCCCAGGTGGTCCAGCGTCACGTACAGACTCGCTTCCCCCGCCGCCGTCAACGCCGCCGTCACCAGTGCATTCGTGTCCCCGCCCGCCGCAGGCATCTCATACGCCCACCCGCCCGATGCCCCCTGCGTCCGCCGCCAATGCCCGTCCGTCGCCCGCCAGAAACTCACCGGCACCTCCACCCCCGCCTCCGCCGCCGCCCACATCCCCAGCAGCGCGTACTGCGTGTTCGAATTGTCCCACGCCCCGCCATCATCCCCCAGCGAGTACGTGAACCCCCCGTCGCTCTCCATCCCAACCAGCAACTGGTCCCGCACCCGCTTCAGCGCAAACCGCACCTCATTCGTCTGCGGCAAACTCGCAAGCGCGCACGCCTGCAACGCGGCCGAATACGTCTGCCGCGTCCGCGCTGCAATCAACCAGTTCACCAGCGGCCGCATCTCCGCAGAATTCGCCCCCAGCCGCGCATCCCCCGTCGCCTTCCCCGTCTCCACCAACGCAAACACCGCCCGCGCCACCCCCCCCACCAGCTGATACCCCCCCAACCCCCACCACCGCCCCAGCACCGACCGCGGAATCCCCCCGCACCCCCCCACCCCCCCCAGCCCC
>JBQCGD010000040.1:0-13966 GCA_051955985.1 Phycisphaerae bacterium
CCCCGGTCTCCTCATCCGCCTGCGCGGCTGGCGCGCGCGCCCCCCCGAAACCCTCCAACTCGCCCGCCATGTGACCGGCGATGCCGACACCCTCATCGCCCCCCGCTACTGGTACGCCTCCGACCGCGCCGAACGCCCCTGGTTCATCCCCATCCAATCCGGAAACACCACCCCGCTCTACGTCAACGCCCTCCTCGGCCTCGACCCCCACGAAAAAAGCTTCCAGCCCATCCCCATCGCCTCCGTCCTCCCCAACTTCGACCACCTCGCTGCAAACGAAAATCTCTGCTGGCTCCCCGCCACCGCCCGCGACGCCCGCCCCGGCCTCGCCGTCGGCGACGCCATCGAAATCCTCGGCCATCCCCTCACCATCGCCGGCTTCTTCACCCCCGCCGACCTCGGCCGACTCCGCGAACTCACCGCCGACCCCATCACCCCCATCGACCCCCGCCCCCTCCTCCCCGGCAGCAACCCCGCCACCGACGATGCCGCCGCACCCGAAACCTCCTACCGCTTCCTCTCCCCCCAATCCGTCGCCATCATCCCCGCCCAACTCGCCCAACAACTCGGCGCCAACCTCACCTCCATCATGCTCAAGCCCGCCATCACAAAGCCCGGCGTCTCCGACGCCGCGGGCCCATCGACGCTCCCAACCACCACAACCTCCCCACCCCACGAGGACCCCTCCCTCACAAACCTCGCCACCCAACTCGCCAAACAATCCGCCTTTACCCTCTACGTCTCCGACGGCCAATCCGTCCACGCCCTCAACGCCTCCGCCTCCTTCTCCCCCAAAGACTTCGGCGACGTCCTCATCCCCATGCTCATCGGCGCCATGATCGTCTTCAACACCATGCTCGGCGCTGTCTCCGAACGCGGCCGCGAAATCCACGTCTACACCTCCGTCGGCCTCGCCCCCTCCCACGTCGGCATGCTCTTCCTCGCTGAAGCCGCCGCCCTCGGCACCATCGGCGTCGTCGCCGGCTACATCTTCGGCCAGGGCTTCGCCACCCTCCTCGCCTGGACCCACATCCTCCCCGATGTCGCCCTCAACTACTCCTCCGTCTCCGCCATCGCCACCATGGGCCTCGTCCTCGGCACAGTCATGCTCTCCGCACTCTGGCCCGCCCGCGCCGCCACCCGCGTCGCCGCTCCCTCCCTCCAGCGCGACTGGAAACTCCCCAAACCCGTCGGCGACCTCCTCGCCGTCGACCTCCCCTTCACCGTCAACGAAACCGCCGCCAGGGGCGTCATCGCCTTCGTCGCCGAATTCCTCACCTCCACCTCCCAGGCCGGCACCGGCCGCTTCACCGCCGACAACGTCCACGCCTCCTCCCGACAAACCACCCAGGGCCCAGTCCGCACCCTCTCCGCCAGAATCTGGCTGGCCCCCTACGACCTCGGCGTCATCCAGACCATCTCCCTCTCCATCCACCCCACCGACCAGCACAACGTCTTCGACGTCCACATCGAAATGACACGCGAAGCCGGCAACCCCAACACCTGGCGCCGCCTCAACCGCCCCTTCCTCATCGACATCCGCAAACAATTCCTCCTCTGGCGAAACCTCCCCCAACCCCTCGTCGAATACTACACCGCCCGCTCCGAAAAACTCTTCACCGCCCACCACCCCAAACGGTCGTGATCGGGCCTATTTGCCTGAGATGCTCCGCTTGACGTCTTTCAGCAAAACAAACAAATGCAGCGGATCCGTCGGCGACGGGACGAAATCAAATTTCTCATAGAACTTTCGCGCCTCCTCATCCTTCGCATGCACCCCGATTGCGCGAATCCCCACGATATCTGCCGCCTGCAGCGTCCGCAGCACTGCATCCTTCAGAAGCGCTTTTCCGATCCCCTGCCCCTGCCATTGCTGATCCACCGCGAGCCTCGCGAGCAGCATAATCGGCACGGGGTGCCGCGCCAGCCCCTTTGTAATGCGCTCAGGCGCCTGCTCCGGTAGAACGTGCCCCACTGCCAGGGTGTGGTATCCGACAACTATCTCGCCGACCAACCCCACATAAGTCTGACCTGCCCCTGCCTGCTGATTGCCCCACGCGTAGCGCAACAAATATTTGTTCAATTCCTGTCGCCCGCAATCGAAGGCGTCGATCTTGTGCAACGGGCTCAACTTCTCAATACGCCGCGATTCACCGCTTCCCGCCTCACTCACCGCCGCGCCTCGCTGTCAAAGAAGCCCGGCTCATTTAACAGGCGAATCAGTCGAGGCAATGGACGAGGTGGCGCATCAAGCGCTTCAACAAATGCCTTCCACTGCGCTGGACTGAGTCGAAACTCCCGCCGATCCGCGAGAGTTTCGTCCGCGCGCTCCAATGCGGTCTCCAGCACGAATTCACTGACCGATCGGTTCGAAACCGCTGCCGCCGCCTGCAACGCCCGCTTCGCCGCCGGCGTCAACCGCAAATCCAACTTCGCGCTCCGAGTCGCACTGCTTGCCATGACACTCTCCTTCACCCCTGACAACGTACGATTCACGCCCGACAATGTCAAGACAAACGCTTGCCCGACAATCTTCCGATGCATCCCTCCAACGCCGCCCCTAACCCCTTTTCTCCCCTCCCCCCATTGCACGAATCCCCTCTCCCGATAAACATGGACCCATCCCAAAACGAGGCCCCCATGCCCGCCACCATCCCCGCTGACCTCCTCGCCACCATCGAATCCTGCGGCATCGTCGGCGCCGGCGGCGCCGGCTTCCCCACCCACATCAAGCTCAAAGCCAAAGCCGACACCCTCCTCCTCAACGCCGCCGAATGCGAACCCCTCCTCCACAAGGACAAAGAACTCCTCCGCGCCTACCCGCAGGAAATCCTCGCCGGCCTCGAAGCCGCCCGCCACCTCGTCGGCGCCGACAAAGCCGTCATCGGCATCAAGTACAAATACACCGACGTCATCGAAACGCTCCGCTCCCATCTCGCCCGCAACATGGAAATCGCCGAACTCTCCGACTCCTATCCCGCCGGCGACGAATTCATCCTCGTCTACGACACCACCGGCCGCATCATCCCGCCCGGCAAAATCCCCCTCGCCGTCGGCTGCGTCGTCATCAACGTCGAAACCGCCCTCAACATCGCCCGCGCGCGCCCCGTCACCACCAAGTTCCTCACCGTCGCCGGCGCTGTCCACGATCCCGTCACCATCGAAGTCCCCATCGGCGCCACCTTCGCCGACGCCATCGCACTCGCCGGCGGCCCCACCGACCCCAGCCGCGTCCTCCTCGTCGGCGGCGCCATGATGGGCAAATTCGAGGAAGACCTCGCCAAGCCCATCACCAAAACCACCGGCGGCCTCATCGTCCTCCCACGCGACCACCCCCTCGTCGCCCGCTACACCAACTCCTGGAAAGCCATCAAAATCATCGGCGCCTCCGCCTGCGACCAGTGCGGCTTCTGCACCTACTTCTGCCCGCGATATCTCCTCGGCCACCCCATCGAACCCCACAAGGCCATGCGCAGTCTCCAGTTCAACCTCGCCGGCCAATCCAACACCATCGGCACCCTCTTCTGCTGCGAATGCAACCTCTGCACGATGATGGCCTGCCCCGAAGACCTCGACCCCAAAAACGTCTGCTCCACCAACAAGCACCAACTCATGCAATCTGGCACCAAATGGGATGTCCCCGCCGTCGAAGACCGCGCCGAACTCAATCTCGACAACCGCCGCGTCCCCATCAGCCGCCTCATCACCAAGCTCGGCCTCTCCAAATTCCAAAACAAAGGCCCCCTCTCCGACAAAACCCTCCACCTCCAACAAGCCACCCTCCCCCTCAAACAACACGCCGGCCCGCCCGCCATCCCCACCGTCTCCCCCGGCGACCGCGTCAACATCGGCGACATCCTCGCCAAACCCGCCCCCGGCGCCCTCGGCGCATTCCTCCACGCCAGCATCAACGGCCAAGTCGCCAGCATCGATCCCCACACCATCACCATAAAGGCTTAACCATGGCCCAAGACGCCCTCGGCATGATCGAACTCACCTCCGTCGCCATCGGACACCTCGTCCACGACGCCATGCTCAAAGCCGCCAACGTCCGCTCCTTCATGGCCCGCACCATCTGCTCCGGCAAATACATCGTCCTCGTCGGCGGAACCATCAGCGCCACCCGCGCCGCCGTCGATGCCGGCCTCGCCGCCGCCCCCGACGGCGTCATCGACCACCTCCTCATCGGCTCACTCCACCCCCAGGTCTTCCAGGCCCTCGGCGAAATGGTCCAACTCGGCGCCTCCTCCGAAAAAACCATCCCCTCCCTCGGCATCATCGAAACCTTCAGCGCCTCCTCCGCCCTCGAAGCCGCCGACGCCGCCGTCAAAGCCGCCAACGTCACCCTCTTCCGCATCCACCTCGCCATGGCCCTCGGCGGCAAAGGCTTCATCATGTTCGCCGGCACCGTCGCCGACTGCACCGCCGCCCTCGACGCCGGCGCCGCCGTCGTCAAACAAAAAGGCCTCCTCGTCGCCACCGCCCTCATCCCCCGCCCCTCCCCCGAACTCTTCGCCGACCGCCTCTGACACTTGCTCTTCGCTCATCCCAACCACAAACCCAAATCCGCTCCCCCTCCGTGTCCTCCCTGCCCTCCGTGGTTAATATGACGCCGCATGAAAGAGGACAAAGAACTCCAACAATACCGCCTCCTCCTCCAGGCCCCGCGCGAATTCGCCGACGGCTTCTCCATCCGCTCCGTCCTCGGCTGCATCTTCATCGGCCTCGTGATGATGCCCGCCTCCATGTACCTCTCCCTCCTCGCCGGCGCCGACCTCACCGGCGCCGCCCGCTGGGTCACCGTCATCCTCTTCGTCGAACTCGCACGCCGCTCCTTCACCACCCTCAAACGCCCCGAAATCTTCATCCTCTTCTACATGGCCGGCGCCGCCGTCACCCCCGCCTTCTCCGGCCTCCTCTGGAACCAGTACTACGCCACCTCCCCCCCCGCCTATTCCCTCGGCATCGCACAGCACATCCCCAAATGGATCGCCCCCTCCGCCGACGTCATCGCCTCCCGCTCCTTCTTCCGCAAGGAATGGCTCGGCCCCATCGCCATGATCGCCCTCGGACAGCTCCTCGGCCGCCTCGACAACTTCGGCCTGGGCTACCTCCTCTTCCGCATCACCTCCGACGTCGAAAAACTCCCCTTCCCCATGGCCCCCGTCGGCGCCCTCGGCATCACCGCCCTCGCCGAATCCCAAACCCCCCCCCAAAGCCCGCCGTCTCCGACGGCGCGGGCCAATGGACTCTCGCAATCACCCGGAACCCCCGACCCCACCCCCCAAATCGAAAACCGAAAATCAAAAATCGAAAATCCCGAGGACTCCTCCTGGCGCTGGCGCGTCTTCTCCATCGGTGGCATGATCGGACTCGCCTTCGGCACCCTCTACCTCGGCATCCCCGCACTCTCTGCCACCTTCCTCAAAACCCCCATCCAGATCCTCCCCATCACCTTCACCGACCTCACCACCTCCACCCAGAACATCCTCCCCGCCACCCCCGTCACCCTCTCCTTCGACATCGGTAACCTCCTCCTCGGAATGGTCCTCCCCTTCTACGCCGTCGTCGGCACCTTCCTCGGCATGATCCTCACCTGGATCGCCAACCCCATCCTCCACCACTACGGCCAACTCCCCTCCTGGCAGCCCGGCATGAACGCCGTCGACACCGCCTTCGCCAACCACGTCGACGTCTACCTCTCCGTCGGCATCGGCCTCGCCCTCGCCATCGCCGCCATCGGCTTCTACCACGTCTTCAGCGGACTGCGGCAAAGCCGCAAACAGGGAAGCTCGGGTGCCGGGTCTCGGGTATCGGGTAGCGGGAAAGACGTTCCGAGAGAACCCGAAACCCGAAACCCGAACCCCGAACCCCGAGCAAATTGGCACGCCCTCCTCAATCCCCCCCCCGGCCGCGGCGACCTCCCCCTCTTCGCCCCCATCGCCATCTATCTCACCTCCACCACCACCTACATCGCCCTCTCCCACTGGCTCGTCCCCTCCTTCCCCCTCTGGATCCTCCTCGGCTACGGCTTCCTCTACACCCCCGTCATCTCCTACGTCGCCGCCCGCATGGAAGGCGTCGCCGGCCAGTGGGTCGAAATCCCCATGGTCCGCGAAGCCTCCTTCATCGCCGCCCAGTCCCTCGGCTACAAAGGCATCGACATCTGGTTCGCCCCCATCCCCCTCAACAACTACGCCGGCAACGTCGTCAACTTCCGCACCCAGGAACTCACCGGCACCAAGTTCACCTCCATCATCAAGGCCGAACTCGTCATCTTCCCCGTCGTCCTCATCTCCTCCATCCTCTTCTCCCAGTACCTCTGGCGAATCGCCCCCATCCCCTCCGCCATCTACCCCTATGCCAACCAGCTCTGGGAACTCCAGGCCCGCCAGCAAGCCCTCCTCCAATCCTCCACCCTGGGCAACGGCGGGGGGGGCCTCGGCATCTCCTTCTACCAGGCCATCAAATGGAAATACATCGCCGGCTCCGCCCTCACCGGCATCTCCCTCTACTCAATCCTCTCCTTCGCCGGCGCCCCCGTCATGCTCTGCTACGGCTTAGTCCGCGGCTTAGGCACCGGCCTCGCCGCCGGCGTCATCCCCCAACTCCTCGGCGCCCTCATCGGCCGCTACTACTTCGAAAAACGCCTCGGCCTCCGCTGGCGCCAGTACGCCCCCGTCCTCCTCGCCGGCTTCTCCTGCGGCGTCGGCCTCATCTCCATGTTCTCCCTCGGCTGCCTCCTCATCTCCAAAGCCGTCTTCCAACTCCCTTACTAAGGTGGGACCGACGCCCCCGTCGGCCAATCCGAACCTGTGTGATTGTGGAAAACCCAAGACCTCTTCGAACCTCAGCCCATCCACGCTACAATCCCCACCACCATTGCAAACCCCCCCTGAATTCCCCCGTGCATAACCCGTGGAAAACCCCACCTTTCCGCTGTGGAAATCCTGTTCAGAGAAGTTTCACATGCAACCCAGCGACAGACCGACTATCTAACTGTTAATCTCTCGTAAAGACCCTTCGTGGTCCTTCGTGTCTTTGTGCTCTTCGTGTTTACGTAGTCGTCCCTCGTGGCAAAAGATCCGCACACTCACAGACCCCAGACCCCAGTCCCTAGACCCCGAAAGACCCCATGTCCACCTTCCCCACCACCGCCCGCCCCAAACCCTTCGGCCTCGCCGGCGCCCAGGAAGGCGTCCAACTCGTCGACCGCATGCCCCCACACGACCTCTCCGCAGAAGCCGGCGTCCTCGGCTCCATGATCATCGACCCCCAGGTCACCGGCACCGTCTGCATGTTCCTCCAGAAGCCCGACGTCTTCTTCAAAGAAGAAAACCAGGTCATCTTCCGCGTCCTCACCGATCTCTTCGAAACCAACACCCCCATCGACGCGATGATCCTCCACTCCACCCTCAAAACCAAAAACCTCCTCGACCAGGTCGGCGGCATCGAATACATCAAGGAACTCGCCAACGCCGTCCCCACCTCCGCACACGCCGAGTACTACGCCGCCATCGTCAAAGAAAAGGCGATGCTCCGCTCCCTTATCACCGCCTGCACCACCACCCTCCGCGACTGCTACGAGTCCGGCGACCCTGCCGCCACCGTCCTCGACCGTGGTGAAGGACGCATCTTCGAAATCGCCCAGCAGAAAACCTCCAATCAGGCCGTTCCCCTCACCGACGTCCTCCACGAAACCTTCGAAATGCTCGACCGCCAGACCGGCGAACATTTCTCCGGCATCCAGTCCGGCTTCATCGAACTCGACAACCTCACCTCCGGCCTCCAACGCGGCGAAATGATCATCATCGCAGCCCGTCCCTCCGTCGGTAAATGCCTCGCCTTCGACTCCGAAATCCTCACCGCCGACGGCTCCCTCCGCACCATCGAAGAGCTCTACCGCGCCCGCACCGCCAACCTCCTCACCCTCAGCGACAACCTCAAACTCGGATGGACCAACCCCTCCGTCTTCGTCGACGACGGCATCAAGCCCGTCTTCAAAATCACCACCCGCCTCGGCCGCACCATCGAAACCACCGCCTCCCACCCCTTCCTCACCATCAACGGCTGGAAACCCCTCGCCCAACTCACCCCCGGCGCCCACATCGCCGCCCCACGCAAACTCGACTGCTTCGGCACCCGCGAACTCCCCGACTGCGAAATCAAACTCCTCGCCTACCTCCTCGGCGACGGCGGCCTCACTGACACTTGCCCCAACTTCACCAACACCAACCCCGCCATCCAGGAAGATTTCCACGCCTCCGTCTCCGCCTTCGGCGGCGTCCGCGCCGAATTCCGCGAAACCCGCCCCGGCTTCGCCCCCGCCTGGCGCATCGTCTCCGATTGGACCACGCTCCGCGAAAAGCGCACCACTTTCGGCCTCACGCTCGCCGCCGCCCTCAAGGCCAAAAAACGCCCCGCTCGCCAACTCGCTCTCGCCCTCGGCGTGAAAGCCCACACCGTCCACTACTGGCTCCGCGGCCGCAATATGCCCGACGCTTCCACCCTCGCCCGCATCGCCGACGCTCTCACCCTTCCCCTCTCCGACCTCCTCCAGGAACCCGCCGAAGCCCTGCAAAAATCCGCCCCCAACGCCGTCACCCGCTGGCTTACCGCCCTCGGCCTCATGGGCAAACGCTCCAAGGAAAAATTCATCCCCGCCCCCATCTTCCAGCTCCCCAAGCCCCAGCTCGCCCTCTTCCTCAACCGGCTCTTCTCCACCGACGGCTGGGCCACGCTCCTAAACGAAGGCCAAACTCAGCTCGGTTACGCCTCCACCAGCGAGCGCCTCACCCGCCAGATCCAGCACCTCCTCCTCCGCTTCGGCATCATCGCCTCCCTCCGCCGCCGCAGCGTCCTCTACAAAGGCACGCGCCGCCCCGCCTGGCAACTCGACATCACCGATTCCCGCTCCATCCGCACCTTCGCCGACGAAATCGGCATCCACGGCAAACAGGAAGCCCTCAATAAAGTCCTCCACGCCCTCGACGCCAAAAACTACCAGACCAACGCCGACCTCATCCCCTTAGATATCTGGCAAACCATCCGCGCCCTCAAAGGCGATCGCACCTGGCGCTCCATCGCCCAGCACTTCGGCCTCGACCCGAATGGCGCCAACCTCCACGCCGACAAACGCCAACCCTCCCGCCCCCGCCTTGCACAATTCGCCGAAGCCCTCGACTCCCAAACCC
The DNA here is from genome assembly GCA_051955985.1 of Phycisphaerae bacterium. Lineage (GTDB taxonomy): Bacteria > Planctomycetota > Phycisphaerae > WQYP01 > WQYP01 > DATKPA01. Next base: position 9,195 of record JBQCGD010000040.1, read on the forward strand.
TCCGCAACCTCGCCCACAGCGACATCTACTGGGACGAAATCGTCTCCATCGAATCCGTCGGCATGAAACAGGTCTACGACCTCACCATCCCCGAAACCCACAACTTCGTCGCCAACGACATCTGCGTCCACAACACCGCCTTCACCATGAACATCGTCGAACACGTCGGCATCGACAAAAAGAAAGCCTGCGCCGTCTTCTCCCTCGAAATGTCCAAGCAGCAGCTCGCCCAGCGTATGCTCTGCTCCCGCTCCGGCGTCGACTCCCACAAGCTCCGCCGCGGCATGCTCTCCAAACAGGACCGCGACCGCCTCTCCTACGCCGTCGGCGAACTCTCGCAAGGCCAGATCTTCATCGACGACACCCCCGGCCTCACCCTCATGGACCTCCGCACCAAGGCCCGCCGCCTCAAACTCCAGTACAACATCGAGCTCATCGCCATCGACTACCTCCAGCTCATGGAAGCCCCCGGCAAGGCCGACAACCGCCAGCAGGAAATCGCCTCCATCTCCCGCGGCGTCAAAGCCCTCGCCCGTGAACTCAACGTCCCCGTCCTCTGCCTCTCCCAGCTCACTCGCGCCAGCGAATCCGAACAACGCCTCCCCCGCACCTCCGACCTCCGCGAATCCGGCTCCATCGAACAGGATGCCGACGTCGTCATGCTCCTCCACCGCGAAGCCGTCATGCACCGCGGCGACCAGGAATGGATGGACGCCAACCCCGACAAAATCAACGAAGCCATCGTCATCATCGCCAAGCAGCGCAACGGCCCCTGCGACAACGTCAAACTCACCTTCATGTCCAGCCAAACCCGCTTCGTCAACTACAACCCCGGCGTATAGTTTGGAGTACCGCCTTCAGGCGGCCGTCGCACGCCGATGCGGAGCGAGGCGCAAAGCACTCTCCCCGCGCATAAAAAAACACCCGCTCCAAAAAGCGGGTGCTCTCTTTTCGAACTCAAAACCCAACGCTCACTGCGCCGGCTGCGTCGCCGGCGGCGGCACCGCTGGCTCCGCCGTCGGTATATTCTCCGTCTGCGTCGTCGCCGGCTCGTTGTACGTCGTGTCGTTCGGATTCCGCGACTGCTTCTCCAAAAACGGATACCGCCACTCGATCCGCCCCTCCGTCGGCGCCGGCACCACCTCCCCGCCCGCCGGCAGATACCCCAGATACACCGGGTTCTGGCTCAACCGCTCCGTCGTCCGCTGCTGCAGCGGCGGATCCAATACCATCAACACCGGCAACGCCGCCGTGTTCAAATAAAACCACGGTATCTCCACGATCCCGCTCCACGCGTTCCCCTGCCAGCTCCCGTTGTTCACATGCCCCACCTGCGGCAAAATGCTGAAGTAATACACCGGATCATGCTTCACATCCGCCGCCACGTACGACGTCCCATCCTCCGGCCACGCACGATGCTCCACCCCCGCCAGCGGCCCAATCTCCCCCCAATCGAAATCCACATGCCACGGCGTCCCCGGAACCGGCGCTGACCCCGGCGTCGGATTCGCCCCCGGCTTCGGATTTAACGGCGGCACCGGCCCGCCCCCATAATTGTCGTTCGTATAATTGTCGATCGGCGTCGCAAACCCCGACCACCCCGCCGGCTTCGACCCCCCCGCATCCGCCAGCACCACCGGCCGCTCTCCCGCCGGCATCTGCTCCGGATCCACACGCGACTGCCCCGGAAATTCGCTCCGCCCCGTCGGCAAGTCCCGCTTCTGCTCCTCCGTCTCCCGCTTCTCCGCGTTGTCCTTCGCCTTCTCGTCCGGCGCCAAAATGCCCTGCGTCCGCGGCCGCGTCGGCGCCGACTCGTCCGCTTCACACCCAAAATACGCCCCCGATGCAACTACCACCCCTGCGAGCAGAACGGCTTGCGTCAACTTCATGGCGAACACTCCTTCTGACAGACCGCCCATTCTATTTCGATCCACCCCCGCCCGCCACTTGAGCCTACTGAGAATAACTGCCCACCTCCACCCCTCAATTCCCCATCCCGCCCCCCGCCCGCGGCGGCACCGGATCATACCCCCCACGCCGAAATGGATGACACCGCCCAATCCGCTTCACCGTCATCCACCCCCCACGCCATGGCCCCCACTCCCGTATCGCCTCCAACCCATACGCACTGCACGTCGGCTCATACCGGCACTGCCCCCCCAGAAAGTGCCCCAGCGTGTGCCGATACACATGAATCAGCACCAAAAAGATCTTCTGCACAACGCGCGAAACCATGCACCCATTATAGTGGGGCCGACGCCCTCGTCGGCCAATCTTCACCGCCGCACGCCGCCCTACCGCCGCCACCCAATATAAAACCCGCAAACCGCCCCCGCCCCATGCATCAACAAATCAAACCCCGTCAACTGCCCCACGTGCGCAAAGAAATACCCCAGCGAATCATCCGCCACAAACGGATACACCCACCACTCCGTGATCAAACTCCCCACCAGCCCGATCACCGCCGCCATGATCCCAATCACCACCCCATGCCGCCGGCCAATCAACGTCGCCCCAAACCCCGCACAAACCCCCACCGCCACCGGCGCATAAAACCCCGCCCTCCACGCCGCAATCACCACCGCCGCACCCACCCCCGCGCCCACCATCGCCCCCGCACACGCCAAGGGATACCCCAGCACCTCCCCCCATCCCGCCTCCGGCTTCGAACTCCTCGGCGGCACCACCGGCGGCGTCTGCGTCATCGCAATCTCCTTCTCACCGTTTTGCAGAACAAGCCCACCCCTTCCACGGGGTGGGGATCATGGACGCTCCCCCCCGCATCATAACCCTTCGCATCCATACAGACGCCCCCTATAATCATTTGTTTCACGCTCCCAGGATTTCTGCCACAATGCCCGCCCCCACAACCACTTCCGAACCCGCCTGGACCGACCCCCTCCTCGCCAACCCCCACGCCGTCCAGGACAAAGCCGCACGCGTCAACAAAATGTTCTCCGCCATCGCCCCCTCCTACGACCTCAACAACCGCCTCCACTCCCTCGGACTCGACCAGCACTGGCGCAACGTCGCCGTCAAAATGGCCGACGTCCAACCAACCGACACCATCATCGACGTCGCCTGCGGCACCGGCGACCTCACCCTTAAATTCGCGGACAAACTCACCATGCTCGGCGAAATCGACAATCTCTCCTGCCACGTCACAGGAATTGATTTCACCTACGAGATGCTCCCCATCGCGCAAAGAAAATGGGAGCAGTCTCCCGTCGTGACCGAACATGCCCGCGAGCCGTTCCACAACGCCAATATCCGCCACATCGTCAACTTCCTCCAAGGCAACGCCCTCGCCCTCCCCCTCCCCGACAAATCCGCCGACATCCTCTCCATCGCCTTCGGCATCCGCAACGTCGCCAACTGGCAAGCCGCCATCGACGAATTCGCCCGCGTCCTCAAACCCGCCGGCCGCCTCATCATCCTCGAGTTCTCCCTCCCCACCAACCCCCTCCTCCGCGCCTTCTACAACTTCTACTTCAAAAAAATCATGCCCCACACCGCCACCCTCATCTCCCACGACAAAACCGGCGCCTACAAATACCTCCCCCAGTCGGTGAACACCTTCATCTCCAGAGAAGACATGCAAACAAAAATGAAATCCGCCGGCTTCACCAACGTCCTCGCCAAACCCCTGACGTGTGGAATTTGCATCTGCTACAAAGGCATCCGCCAATAACTCCTAATAACGAATAGACGAATAACGAATAACCAATGCGAAGCCCCGAACACATCCTCCGCCACGTCGTCCGCTGCGACTGGCGCTGCAAACACTGCCGCGAAATCATCGGCTCCGAACGCGTCGCCCACTACGGCGCCGACCTCCCCGACCTCATCAAACCCACCTGGTTCTTCGCCGCCATGACCCTCCTCGACCACCTCCGCGACTGCCAGCAAAAAGACTTCTCCGAAGAACTCCGCCACCAGTTCGGCAACGACTTCCTCAACCACCCCCAGATCTACAACTGGTACAACCTCCACGCCCTCATCGAACGCCACTTCATCGCCCAGGAAGAACTCGAGTAAAAGTGGGGCCGACGCCCCCGTCGGCCATTCCGCTTCACAACCCACGGGAAATTCCCATGCTCCGCCTCAAACCCGCAACCCAAAAACCCCTCCACATCCCCTGGCACCTCGAAGCCACCATCCTCCTCGCCGCCGCCATCATGTCCATCATCGAAGCCCGCAACAACCAATACCTCTGGTCCGCAATCTTCGCCACCGCCGCCCTCGCCTTCGGAATCTCCGCCCTCACCCGTGCCTTCACGAGGCAAACCAATGATGATGACTAAACGCACAATCCCTCTCCTGTGGATGGCAACAACCTTGCTCGCAGGGTGTGCCCGCGCCGCATCCACAACTTCCAAAAAGTCGCCCGACGGCACGATGACGCTCACCACCACAATCGATCAGGACAAATCCGACCCATCGCGATACCTCTGCGTGATTGTCGATATCGCCGACGCTGCAGGAAAAACCCTGCACCACGAAGTCACTCCCGCCTCCGACGCCCAACGCTGGTCCATCGAATGGAAAAGCAATACCGATGTTCTTCTGAAAAGTGCCGACGTCGGAAATTACCACATCCGCCGACAACCCGACGGCACCTGGAAAAGCCAACTTGGCAACAAATAACCCGACGTTCCACCCGCAGGTTAGCCGGCGGTTGTTGTAAAGAAGTAGAAATGTCACCCTCATAACCGAAGTAGAATTGTCACCCGGTTAGAGGTGACTCACGCGTGCCAGGGCCGCGGCGGGGG